>JAEELL010000124.1 GCA_016282745.1 Lachnospiraceae bacterium | reverse complement strand
CGATTTACAAGATGTAATGTCATCGATTGACGCATGCCATCTTAATGTATCAAGTCCCTTAAAATATGCCATACACAAGAATCGTTCCTTGAAGTTCTGAATCTCAATGTTTTTCTTCTTGGCATATTCATATAATTTTTCCGGAACAAGAAGGTAAGGTTTGTTCAGATCAAGAATCGCAAAGTCCATCATATAGTCCATGATTCCTGCTCTGCCCCAATCTGTACAATAAGCCTTTCCATCTTCGTTAACAACCATATAGCTGAAGAATGTATTGTTATTTACCAGATATCGTTCTCCTTCACAAAACGGTGCATACTGCAATGCCTTTCCCAACACTTCTTCGAAATACTCCTTCTTCAGGAATGTTGTTTCAAACATGTCTTTCCAGTTTTTCCAATAACCTTCATTGTTCTCATTAAATGTTTCTTTAATAAACTCCTCTACGGAAGAATATGGTGCCTTATTATCTTCATTAAACTCTCCATATCCTGTTACAGAAGAAATATCCGTATCGGCAATCTGGAAGATCATATCAAAAAACGCTTCGTAGTTTTTTTCAAATTCTTCCACGGAAAGCTCGTCGGCATTTCTTCCTGTTGGGTTCATTACAATTTTATCATCTGTTAAATTTCTAATAAAAATATCTCTGTTCATATTATTGTCCTTTCAATTATTATCTTATTTTTTTATTGTATAAGCGCTTTCTACAAGGATAATAATACCAACCTTTTGAAATGAGTAAAATAGATAGAACTATTATAATTGATTAATACATATTTAGGGAAATGTTATTCTTTTCATAGGCAGTGGACTTTTCCTTGATTGGGATTTTGTCAAAACTGTCAGGTATTCTTGCTAATCATAAAATTGGTATCTTTGCGGTCTCTACATATAACACAGATTACATCCTTGTGAAAAAAGAAAATTTTCTGAACTTCAAGGGGCGTTGCGTCAGTAATTTATTATTACTGACGCAACGCCCTTGCTATATTTGTGACTGTCTTTCGTAAACCTTACGAAAGACTAACACCATTTTGAAATTCTTTCTCTTACAATATCTTCACCTAAAACCTGTGAAACTTCCCAGACATCCGGTGCATTTGATCTTCCTGTAAGTGCAATTCTAAGCATATTTGTAGTCTGTACAATGCTTCCCTTATACATATCAGGATTCTTCTTGAAGTCCTTTGGTCTTACAGCAAAACCAAGCTCTTCCGTGATCTGCTTAACCATGCCAAACCATTCAGACTGATCAAAGCTGTGGTCGTACATTTCCATATATTTGTTGAAGAATGCCTTGATTGTTTCAGGATCTGACTGCTCATTCATGTCATCTTCCACAACAAATAATTCATCATAGTAGAATTTCATAAATTCACATGCCTGTTTCCAGTTTACCAAGTCTCTTCTTGGCTTCTCTCCACCTCTGCCGATTCTTAAAGCGCCAAGTGTTCTGTCCTTATATTTTTCAATAAGTTCTGCAAATGATTTGTTGTATTCAACACACCACTCATGCCACTTCTCATAAACTGTATCTGCATCCATTCTTGCAATAACATTCTTTGAAACATCATGAAGCTTATCTAAATCAACCAAGCATCCTGAATTTGACATTTTGTCCAATGAGTATTCAAACTCTAAATAGTCTTTTGTAGGATTCTCGATTCTCCACTCTTCGTAGTTTGAGTTTAATACTGTCAATAAGAACTCCCAAACAGCATCCTGAGAAATACCCTCTTCCTGATAATAAGCCAAGGCAAGTTCAGGATCTTTTCTCTTTGAAAGCTTTCGCTTGCTGTTTCCGTCAATCTTCATCAATGTAGCTGTGTGACAATAGATTGGCAACTTCCATCCCAAAGCATTGAACAATTCTACATGGATAGGCAATGAAGAAATCCACTCCTCACCACGAATAACATGTGTTGACTTCATAAGATGATCGTCTACTACGTGAGCAAAATGATATGTAGGAATTCCATCGCTCTTAAGCATTACAAAATCAAGGAAGTTTCTTGGCATTTCAAGTTTTCCTCTGATTGCATCATCAACAGAAATATATTCATCTGTCTTAATACCTTTGTATCTGAGTACCCATGGTTCTCCTGCTGCAATCTTTGCCTTAATTTCATCTATTGTAAGATTTCTGTTTTTTTCTGCAAACTCACCGTAAATACCTATATCCAACTTATCAGCAATCTGCTTTTCTCTAATAGCTGTAAGTTCTTCCTCTGTAAGGAAACATGGATATGTCTTTCCCTGAGTTGTAAGCCATTTTGCAAATGTCTGGTAGATATTCTTACGCTGTCTCTGTCTGTATGGGCCATAGTTTCCATTGTCTCCGTCAGAAACGGCACCTTCGTCAAACTCAACGTTGAAATATTTCATTGCGTTGATAACTGTATCTACAGCTCCCTCAACTTCTCTCTTGTTATCAGTATCTTCTATGCGTAAATAAAAAACACCGTTTGACTGATGAGCAAGTCTTTCACCGATAATTGCATTATATAAATTTCCCAAATGAACAAAACCTGTTGGGCTAGGTCCGATTCTTGTTACCTTTGCTCCTTCAGGTAAATTTCTGTCCGGGAACATGTTCTCGATATCTTCTCTTGAAGTAGTTATTTCAGGAAATAGCACTTCTGCCAATTCATCGTAATTCATTGTATATTCCTCCTAATTTTCAATTAGTACCACGCATATGCGCACACAATAAGTATTCTACTATACGTCTTTACAACATGTCAATTCCAAGATACTCTAAAACCATCTGCAAAAAGAAATGCTCATGGACTTCAATTTTTTGACCGCTTTCAGCTTTCACTTTTGCAAACAGTTCCTGATTTGGTTCATATTTTACCTCTAATAAAATTAAAGGGGCTGCACACAACAGTCCCTTTATAAATAACATATTATTTCTCTATCTTGGATCATGATTGAAGTGACAATCACATACCTCCGCACCTTCTGCAATAGTAGATTCTCTTGTAAAAAGTGTATTGTTCATATTGGCTCTCTGATAATCAAGGCAACACATAGCCGGTATCAGTTCCTCAATTCCAAGTTCTTTGTATAAGTGAACAACTCCGCACTGGTGATAATAAATAGAATACTTGTGGCAACTCTCACCAGCCTCATATGTGTACTTCCAATCATATGGATTGGTCTTTGTCATACTCTTCTCAGCCTCTTTTGCAATCTTTTTCTGTCCATCCGGAGTATACTTCTTTTCAGAAATCGCCAATCTCTGCATAGTCTTATTCTTAAGTGCAACCTTCTTGTTGATTTCTATCATCTTCTCAATCGGCGGCTTTTCATCCAAAGTCATGTATATGCTTGCCATTACTGCTGCAACCAATATCTCATTTAAATAAAAACCACCTTCTTTTATTTCCTCAATCTTTGCTACTATCTCTTTGTACTTTGGCATTGATCTTGCTACAATATCGTCTGCCGTAGTCAGATGCAATATCTTTGCAAGTTCGTACTGATAGTTTTGAGAAAAACTCTTCCAAACAGATCTTGCAGTCAAACCGTAAATCATGTCCGTTACCTCTTTCCTTATTTTTCATATTTCCCTATCAAAAACGATGTCTTGTAACTTATAGTATACAACATTTCCTTATGTTTTAACAACTTTTTATCGTATTTTTATAAAATTCAGCCATGCACATAAAACAAGAATATGGAGAAAGGATGTTTACATACTTTCAAATAGTCTTATTTTTATGTATTACAACTAGCTATTAAGTCCCTTTAATTCTTCAAATAATTCCAAATCTGAAGCTGTTATCTTTACGTTTGTGGCTATTGTTTCGCCCTCAGGAGAAGTAACCGATATTTCAATTATTGTTCCCTCTACAACTCCTTTCTGTCCTACTGCAGACAAAAATGGCATAAACTTTGGATGATTTGCTGAAAATCTTTCCCATGCTGCCTTAATTTTAAATATTGCTGTTGGATTAATCATTACTCATTCTCCTTTGTCTCGTTTTTTCAATCACGGATTTTTGCACTCCGCCATATTATTATTTATAGTAATTAATTTACATATTTATTAATATTTTATAATCATTTTGTAAATATCATCATTTTTGAAACTAAAACAGTTCCTCAAATCTCATTATTTATTTTGGAACTAATACAGTTCCTTAAAGTTCATTATGAATCTGTCTGCTAACTTTTTCATCTCAGGATGCTCGTATGTTGAGTGGTCTTCATATACACCTATGGTCATAAATCCTCCCATCTTAGCACCCTTGATTCCTGCCAGTATATCCTCGTATACTACGCACTGGTCACTGGAAAGTCCCATATCTTTGGCTGCTTTTTCATATATATCAGGGAAGCCTTTTCCCCTCTCAACCTGATCCACAGTTACTATAGTATCAAACATATCTATTATTCCGTTTCTTGTAAGAGCAGGAATAATCAGTTTTCTGTCTGAAGAAGTCGCAACTCCAAGTTTTATGTTTTTGTCTTTTAAATAGTTCAGATACTCTATGGCATAAGGTTTGCAAACAACTTCATTCTCATAAGCTCCCATTGCCATATCGAACCATTCGCCCATAATATCTTCGACTTTTTCGTTGAGTCCAAATCTCTCAATAGTGTACTCCGCTGCCTTTCTTGCTCCAAGAGGTGCTATCGCCTCCAAATAATCAAAGGGCACTTCTAAATTCCTGTCGCCAAGAAATCTTTTATCTATCTCAGTCCATACCCACATTGAATCAAGTAGCGTTCCATCCAAATCAAAAATGGCACCTTTTATTTTTTCAATCATTATTTAAAACTCCTATTTTGGAATGCAGCTATCTGCGTAGTTACTTTGCTATTCTAGCATAAAACAAAATCTCAAACAACATTCATTTTACTGTCTGCCATTGACCTTTCTTTTAGAATTGTCTAAAATAATTTTTGGTTAATTTGTGACAAGATTTTTGTTGGAAATTATATTGCTGTTTATAATTTTACATTTTATCAAATTCATTTATGATGGGAGATTAATAATGGATATTTTTGTTTTAATAAACCAGCTGATTGTACTCTTTATAGTGTTATGTTTTGGATATATCTTAAATAAGTTTGGAATTCTTGACAGTAATTTCAACAGACGTGGTTCAAAACTGATAATAAACGGAACTACACCTGCAATGATGATTAGTTCCGTTCTTGCTCTTGAGACACCACCGGATGCGAAGAATGTTATAACTGTATTCATAATATCAATAGCAATGTACACACTGCTTCCTTTGGTTGGATACATCTTAACTTTGGTTATAAAACCTTCGAAAGGGTCTGTCGGTGTCTATCATTTTATGTATATTTTTTCAAATGTAGGCTTTATGGGATTTCCGATTTTGAATGCCATTTACGGACCTACTGCCGTATTCTATGCGGGAATTGTAAATATCATCTTCAATCTCGGATGCTATTCTTACGGTATTCTCATTATTAACCGAGGCTCAGATACTGAGTCATCAATGAACTTAAAGAAATTAATCTCGCCGGGAATTATTTGCTCGATTTTGGCATTGCTTATCTATGTTACGGGAGTTCATTTTCCACCTGTTATCGAGGATACTGTTTCAACTATCGGTGGCATAACTCCTGCACTTGCAATGATTATCATTGGTTCAACACTCGCTACAATAGATTTGAAGGATATATTCAATGACGTTTATGTATATGTATTTTCCATTATCAAGCAGGTAGCTCTTCCACTTTTGCTTATACCGGTTTGTCGTTTACTTATTAAGGACGAACTTGTTTATGGCGTAACTATGATGATGCTACTTATGCCTGTCGGAAACACAGCTGTGTTGTTCACTACTGATTTTGAGCACGACGAATCAATTGCAGCAAAATCAGTATTTATCACAACTGCCATGTCACTGTTTACTATTCCGCTCGGAATGATTATAGCCTTAAGATAATGTGAGCTGCTCCATTTCATCAAGCAACTCTTTGAATAACTGTAAGGCGTCTTCCACCGGCTTAGGAGTTGTCATATCAACTCCTGCCATTTTCAAAAGGTCTATGGGATCTTTTGTGCAGCCGCCTGTCAAAAACTTCATGTAATCATTTACGCCGCTTTCACCTTCGCGCAGAATCTTTGCGGAGAGGGCAATAGCTGCCGACAATCCTGTGGCGTACTGATATACATAAAATGGTGAATAGAAATGTGGAATTCTTGCCCACTCAAGTGCTATCTCTTCATCGGATATCATCTCTTCACCAAAATACAGTTTATTCAATTCGTAATATATATTGCTCAGAGATTCGCTTGTGAGAGTCTCTCCCTCTTCAACTTTTCTGTGAGTTATTTTTTCAAATTCGGCAAACATAGTCTGTCTGTAAAGTGTTCCCTTGAACTGCTCAAGGAAATGATTTATCAGGTAGGCTTTTTCTTTTTTGTCTTCAGTCTTATTTATCATATGTCTGATGAGAAGCGCCTCGTTGCAGATTGACGCAACCTCAGCCACAAATATTCTGTAATCAGCATTAATGTATTTCTGATTTTTGTTTGAATAGTAACTGTGAAGTGCATGTCCCATCTCGTGTGCCAGCGTAAATACATGATCGAGATTTCCCTGATAATTTAACAGCACATATGGATGGGTACCATAGGCTCCCCATGAGTACGCTCCGCTCTTCTTTCCTTTGTTCTCATACACATCAATCCATCGGTTATCAAATCCCTCTCTAAGTGTCCTGATGTAATCTTCTCCCATAACCGAAAGACCTTCGGCAACAATTTCTTTTGCCTCCTCAAAAGGAATATATCTGTCAGGGACGTCAACTATCGGCACATACACATCATACATGTGCAGTTCGTCAACACCAAGCATCTTCTTTCTGAGAGCTACATATCTGTACATCAAATCCATGTTCCTATGAACTGTATCAATAAGATTATCATAGACTTCTTCAGGAATGTTACTTCCGTTCAGATACATTTCCCTGGTTGAATTATAATGCCTGACATCGGCATAAAATACTGCCTGAGATACGTTTGCATTAAATGTGGCGGCAAGAGTATTCTTCATCTTGTCATAGGTTCCATAGAACGCCTTAAATGCACGTTCTCTTAATACCCTGTCCGTACCTGTCTGAATTGGTACAAAATTGCCGTGAGTCAGTTTAATCTCTTTTCCTTCATTGTCAGTCACAACGGGAAAATCAATATCTGCTCCGTTAAACATGGTATAAATATTGTCCGCAGCCTGTGCTATTCTTCTGCTCTTGGCAAGTATCTCCTCTGTTTTTTTATCGAGAGTATGCTCTTTTTTTCTTAGTATTTCTGAAAGAAATCTTTTATAATTTGAAAGGCTCACCATCTCAAGCCACTCATTAATAACAGCATCATCCATCTCAAGAATCTCAGGTTCTATGAATGAAGTATTACTTCCAAATTCCATGAACAGAGTCTCTGCCTTTCCGGCATATTCCTGATACTTTGAAACACTCATATCCTGGTGATATCTCTGATTCGAATAAACATATAATCTTTCAACGCTGTTTCCAACCTTATCAACCAGTTTCAGACATGAAAGCAGATTATCCGGACTCTGTGAAATCTTTTCCGCATAATCTACAACCTGCTTTAATGCATTTTTTGTAGTTTCATATTCATTCTCCCAGGCTTCATCTGACTCAAACATATCCTCCAAGCGCCAGGTATCTTTTACATCTATCTCATTTCTTTCTAACAGTTTGCTCTCTTTCATTGTTATCTCCTTTATTTGTTCCTTTTATTCTTATACATATCCCAAGGATCTTAGAACAAAAATAATCGTTGTTATCGTTATGGCTGAAAACAAAGTACTTATAACAACCATGCTGGACGTTAGAATGCCATCGCAGCCCGCGCCTTTTGCCATGATAAAGCAGCTTGGCGTAGTAGGCGAACCAAGCATAATTACGATAGCCATCAGTTCCTTATCTCTGAAACCAAGCCATACTGCCAGAGGCAGAAAAATTATTGCCTGTCCTGCAAGTTTTATGAATGAACCTGTTACCGCAGGTCCTATCTTCTCAATGGCTTTTCCAAATTCAAATGAACCTCCGATGGCAATTAATGCAAGGGGGGTTGTTATTTTTGCAAGAGTACTTATAGTGTTATCCATCATAACCGGAAAATCAACCTCGAGAAGCGAAAGCGCCACTCCTATAACAATACCTATTATGATTGGATTTGTTACTATTCCGATAAGACTCATTTTGATATTGTCATTTCTGATTTGTCTGACCATTGCCTTATTGGTGTTCCTTTTATGCATTGGCGATTCCATCTGCAATACAATAACAGAGAAAATATTGTACAAAGGAACAGCTCCGATTATCATCATAGGTACCATTCCGGTATCCCCGTAAATATTCAAAACAAATGCAGTTCCAAGTACTGCTGCACTTCCTCTAAAGGAGCCCTGAACAAATTCGGCAATCACTGATTTATCTTTTATAAACAGCTTTGCTCCAATCCATATTACAACAAAACATGCTGTTGTCACCAAAGCACAATAGGCTACATACTTCATCTTAAACTGTGCCTTAAAATCCATTGCCATGAGATCCTGAATCAGAAGCAATGGCAATGTAATTCTAAAATTCAGTCTGTTTGATACCTTGATAAATTCTTCATTTATAAATTCTTTTTTCTTCAATATGTACCCGAATACAATTATTGCAAATACGGGTACAGTTGCATTAAGACTGTATATCAGATTCTCCATAATTAATTCTCCCTAATTATACTATTCTTATGATCCGGCATTTTGTAATTATCCAAATGTTGCATTTTGCTATTGTTACAATACTGTATTTTCACTTCTTCTAATCTGCTATTATTTATTCTATTATGATTAAACCGGTCATAACCAACCTGCATTATTATATCATTTTATTTGTAATTCATAAACAATATCATGTATACTTTTATTATATTAGTAACTATTCAGCCTTTCAGCAATGCCAACTCGAATCCGCGTTTAGAAGTGTGATTCTTTTTGGCCTGAGATATTTTTTGTGGAGGGATACAACTATGAGCAAAATAGTAGTTGAAAATATTGTTATACAACGTTTATTCACTTTTGATAATACCATTGTTGATACATGCAAAAAAATAGCAGAGCTTTGTAATTCAAATGACTATTTTTCACACTCATTTTTCTTTGACGATTTTTGCTTATCAAGTGCGGATGAATTCTCTTATGATAAACTATCTTCTGATGGCGCTTATTCAGATAGTGTTACTTCTGATAGTTCTGATTGTCTTCCTTCGATGTATATCGCAAAAACAGATGATTTGACGGTTGGTTTTCTCTCAACATATTCACTTGGAGATTCAATAGAAATATGCGCATTTGTTCTTCCTGAATTTGAAGGAATGGGGATTTTCAAATCCATGTACAAATTATTTGCAGACGATTATGAGGGCTATGACATCTACGTATCATGTTCCCCATCTGACGCAAAACTAATATCTTTTATAAAGCATTTTGACTATCAGTACCACAATACAGAAATCATGATGAAATACGAATCCGATGGTTTAAATGACAGTTCTGTATTTGAGCCGCTAGCGGAATCATTTTTTGACTCTGACCCTCTGATTATCAACAAAAATCTGTCGGAAAATGAGATTTCATACACATTATCCACTACTGATGGTAGTCGAATTTTGGGAGAAGGAACTGCTTTCTTGGATTCACAGGCTGCTTCCATTCACGACATTCTTATTTATGAAGAATACAGAAATCAAAAATACGGTTCACTACTCGTACGATACATGATAAATGATCTTTGCTCAATGAAAAACAGCATTCTCCTTCATGTATCGAAAGAAAATGCTGCTGCTTTTTCACTTTATAATAAATTAGGTTTTAAAATTGTTGAACAGTTAGATTATTATTTATCAATGCTGTAATCTGCACTGTCAATTACTCCTGCATCTTTAAATGGCCAATATACCACAACCGCTTTTGCAATAATCTTCTTTTTGTTTACATAGGAATTCTTCCAGAATCTTGCATCGTTAGAGATATTTCTGTTATCTCCCATAACAAAATAACTGTCTGCAGGAACATCAAAAGACAATCCATCATTCGCGTTCAGCCATTCCTCAGGAAGATATGGCTCTTCTAATGGTGTATCGTTGCCATCTATGTATACATGTCCGTCTCTGATTGCTACATTCTCTCCTGGAAGTCCGATAACTCTCTTTACGAAATTCTCTGTTTCGTCGTCAGGAAACTTGAATATTACAACGTCTCCTCTTTCAGGACCTTTTTTGATATATGCAAGCCTGTTACCAATCATTCTGTCACCGGTCATTATTGTATTCTCCATCGATCCGCTTGGTACATTTGCATTGATTATAATAAAGTTATCCAAAAATGCTGCTGCCGCAATCGCAATCACAAAAATGGCAACCCAAGAAATAATTTCCTTTTTTAGGTCAAATTTACCTTTGTCTTCCTCACTATCTGTTTTAGCTTCATCCTGATTATCAGATTCAGTCTGTGCTTTGGATACAGACTCCATCTCCTCATACATATTTTCTGTTTTATTTATAGCTTCAGATTCTTCTGTAGTCACATTATTATTCTCGCTCATCTTTCGCCCTCCTCATTTTTGTTTTTAATATCTTCACGTGAAAAAGTATACCATAATATTACACTTATAAAAACAATTTATTGTTGATTATTTCTTATTTTTTTCTTAAATTGCATTATTTCTGTGCAATACACGTAAAAAAGTCATATTATCACCGGTTTCATTTTTGCATTACTTAACATTTTTGACACCACAGAAATAATTCTTAGATTGTAAGAACAATTACTTTTTTTCTTATCATTTGAGATTTGATTGACTATGCTCATTTTTCTAATATAAGATTGCAATGAGCAACATTTTTTTTTTCAACATTTTGAGGTTTTAGATGGAAAAAGCAAATATCAATAACATATCAGATTTTGAACGCAAGGATATATCAGAACTGTTAAAAAAATATAGAAAACTAAATAATTATTCCGTTAAGGATGTTTTGGTCTTAATGCAGGAAAGGTCTCTGTTTGTAGCCGAAAAAACTTTATACGGTTGGGAGAATGGCAGATCTCAGCCAAGTATTGACGCATTATTTGTTCTATGTGAAATTTACAAAATTCCTAATGTCATGGAGGCATTCGGTTATGATGGTGGAGAACCTTTTTATGTATCTCCCCACGAAGGAGATGTAATAAGACAGTACCGCAGATACCCTTCACTTCAGACAGCAATTGATAAACTTCTTGATTTGTAAGAAAATCAGATTTTCACTTGATTTATCCCGGATGCAATAACAAAAAAACGAACATGCACATACATGTTCGTTTTTTTGTTATTTGATACTAATTATTATTAATTATTTAAAAAGTCTTTTATCTTCTTACTTCTGACAGGATTTCTAAGTTTTCTGAGAGCTTTTGCTTCAATCTGTCTTATACGCTCTCTTGTAACCTTGAATTCCTTACCAACTTCCTCAAGAGTTCTTGGATGTCCGTCTCTGAGACCAAATCTCAAGATAATAACTTCTCTTTCTCTCTCTTTTAAATCTTCAAGAAGTGTATCAATATGCTCACGCAACATAACTGATTCGATATTTGCTTCAGGTGTTACAGTGTTGTTGTCTGCAACAAAATCGCCAAGGTTTGAATCATCTTCCTCACCGATTGGTGTTTCAAGAGAAGCCGGTTCTCTTGCTATCTGCATTATCTCGAGAACCTTCTCCTCTGACATATCAAGAGCTTTTGCAAGTTCCTGTGTCGATGGTTCATATCCAAGTTCAAGAGTAAGTTTTCTCTGCATCTTAGACATTCTGTTGATTGTTTCAACCATGTGTACAGGAACACGAATTGTTCTGGCATGATCTGCAAGAGCTCTTGTAACTGACTGTCTAATCCACCATGTCGCATATGTACTCAGTTTATATCCCTTTTCATAATCAAACTTCTCAACACCTTTAATAAGTCCAAGATTACCTTCCTGAACAAGGTCAAGGAAACTCATTCCTCTTCCCGTATATCTCTTTGCAATACTTACAACCAGACGTAAGTTTGCCTCTATAAGTTTCTGCTTAGCTTCTTCATCACCGTCAGCTTTACGTTTTGCAAGTTCTAATTCTTCGTCTGCTGAAAGAAGAGGTACTGTACCTATCTCTTTGAGATACATACGAACAGGATCTTCTGTTCCAACTCCCTCTAACAGGTCAACAGCATCAAGGATAACTTCTTCTTCCTCATCACCTACAACAAAATCATCATCAGGTTCAGGAATAAAATCGTCATCAGCCTTTCCTGCATTAATCGTAAATACATCAATCTTCTGTGTTTCTAAATACTTATAAACCTCTTCCAACTGATCTGCCTCGAGTGGAGTATCTTTAAAGAACGTAGTAATATCCTTTACATCCAAAACATTATTCTTCTTTTTTCCTAATTCCACAAGCTTAGCTATTTTTTCTAAAAAGTCCTTATTTTCCATGAGTCAATTCCCTTCTTCATGTAATGTCACAATTGCTTGTAACCGGTATTTTTCTGACATTTTTTTGAATTATTATGTCAAAAAATATGGTATTTTAAGTAACTAAACTATACCGAATTATAATTATACAGATTAATTACTGTCATGTAAAGGCTTGGCCTGTTTATTTTTTGCAAATTATTCTATATTATGCACATTTTTACCATTTTTATACAACATTTTATGCACTATTACCACTTGATTTTTTACTATGCTGTCATACACAGTAAATGCACGAAAATTATTATGAAACACTTACCTTCTAATCTTCCATTCCGGAAATAACTATATCTCCTTTGTGTAACCTTTAAGCCACACTCTTTCGTCTTCATTTAGATAAGGTGACACCTTTTCCCAAACTAATCTGTGATAATCGTTAAGCATTTTCACATCTGATTCTTCAAGATATTTTTTGTCGATACCGTCCAAATCTATCGGTGCAAAAGTAACAGTTTCAAAGCCCATAAATTTACCATATTCATTTTCTTCCAATTCGACACAAATCAGTTCATTCTCAGTTCTGATTCCGTACTCTCCCTCAATATATACTCCGGGTTCATCGGTAGTAACCATTCCCGCCTCAAGAACACATTTGTCTCTGCTGTTTTGTGGTTCTCTCCACCTGAAATTATTTGGGCCTTCATGTACATTTAACATGTATCCGACCCCATGACCTGTTCCACACTTATAATCAGTTTTTTCTTTCCACAGTGCTCCTCTTGCAAGAATATCAAGATTTGTTCCCGTGCAGCCATATAAAAACACTGCGTTCATAAGATTCAGCATTCCCTTTGCAACCAGGGTAAAGTGTTTCTTCATTTCCTCAGTCACAGGTCCAAGAATAATGGTTCTTGTGATGTCTGTAGTCCCCTCAAAATACTGTCCTCCGGAATCAACAAGATACATTCCCTCAGGTTTCAATTCCACGTTACACTTTTCATCTGCACTGTAATGCATCATTGCTGCATTTGGCCCATAAGCGCTTATAGTTTCAAAACTCAGGTCCTTTAACGGCCCCTGTTCTCTTCTTAATTCTTCAAGATAATCTGCTGCACTTATTTCAGTTATTGTCTTTTGTCCCACATTATTTTTCAGCCAGTACATAAATTTAGTCACTGCCACACCATCCCAAACGTGGCATTTTCTGATATTTTCAAGTTCTGTCTTATTCTTTACCGCCTTCATTCTCTTTGTTGGATTTTCAACATCTACTATCTCTGCACCTGACAGCATTCTTGAAACAAGATAGTTTGAGGCAGACAAATCAACCATTACTTTTCCCGTAATCTTTGACAGATCATCATAAAATGAGTGATAAGTTTTCTGCATGATTTTTATCTGCATATTATCTGTCAATTCTTTCGGAATATCGCTTCCTGCATAAATAACGACCTCATCCGGTGTGATTATTGAGTATGACAAAAATACCGGATTACATTTTATATCGCTTCCTCTAAGATTATAAAGCCATGCCTGATCGTCAAGTGAGGTCAGTACATAAGAGGACGTATTACTTTCTTCCATTTTTTTCCTTACTCTTTCAATCTTGCTCTCAAAACTCTCACCGGTATACTTTTCCTCTAAACTGTATATTGGGCCAAATTCTAATGCAGGTCTCTCTTTCCATACAAGGCCCGCCAAATCTTTGTCATATATTACTCTTCCGCCGTGTTTTTCTGCAATATCATATATTTTCTTTCCATATATGTCGCTTACTACTCTTCCGTCAAATCCAATGACACCACCATCTTTGCAAATCTCATCAATCAGTTCTTCTTCTTTCTTTACGCCGGCATCCCCCATTCTCATAAGGGTAATGGAACTTCCCTCAAGTTCCTCTTTTGCCTGAATAAAATATCGTCCGTCAGTATAAAGATATGCCTCTTTCCCGGTTACTATCAAAGTACCGGCAGATCCGGTAAATCCGCTTAAATACTTTCTACATTGAAAATATTCACTCACATATTCAGACATATGAAAATCAGATGTTGGTACTATATAAATATCAACACCTGATTTTTTCATTTCATTTCTTAAATTATCAATTCTGTCATTTACAGATATAATATCTGACATAAACCCCTCCCGATATTTTTTTATACATCTTGGTATAATTCTGTTATTGTTACATTTCCTAATCACAGTATGCCCTATTACAATTATTCATAAATTGTATCGCGCACCGTTATTATTAACTTATTAATTACAGTATACTCTGATACCATTATTTATATATCGCAGCATATTCCTGTAAAATCAGGTTTCGCCACCGGCTATAATTTCGCCCCCGCAAAGAATATGACCTTCGTCGTCATAAAGCACAAGTCCCTGTCCTTTTGTAATCGCTCTCTGTGGACTGTCAAATGTACATTTAAGCAATCCATCTTCTGTGATATTTGCTGTACAATAAGCCCCTTCATGACTGTATCTGATCTTTGCAAAAGCTCTTAAATCCTTTGGTATACTGTCTATACCCATGTAATTAATATTATTCGCAATCACATCAGTTCTGTACAAATCATCGATTGGTGCTATAACGACTTCATCACTCTCAGGCCTGATATCCTTTACAAACATCTTTCTTCCAAGATCTAACTTTATTCCTTTTCGCTGACCTACAGTATAAAAGATAATACCTTTATGCCTTCCTACTACTGTTCCATCCTGAAGCAGAATATTTCCCGGAACTGCTCTTTTACCTGTGCGTTTTCTGATATAGTTTGCGTATCTTCCATCCGGAATAAAACACATATCCTGACTGTCTTTTTTGTCCGCAACGATTATGCCTGCTTCTTTTGCTATTTCCCTTATCTGATCTTTTGATCCGAACCTGCCAAGGGGCATAATTGTTCTTGCAAGCTGCTCCTGAGACAATCTGAAAAGTGCGTATGTCTGATCTTTCTTTTCATTTTTAGCATTTAAAAGAGTGTATCTTCCATTAGGTAATTGTACAACATTTGCATAATGACCTGTCGCAACATAGTCAGCTCCAACTTTGTCAGCCACTTCCATCATGGCATTCCATTTTATCATTGGATTGCACATAATGCATGGATTAGGAGTTCTTCCGTTATTGTAGGAATCTATGAAATACTTTATTACAATTTCATCAAATTCTTTTCTTTTGTCGACAACATATGTTTTAATTCCTAAATAATCAGCAATACTATTGGCATCCAGTATATCCGCGTTATAACCTTCCTCAACTTTGTCAGAATTTCCTTCTTTTGGTATCTGCATTGTTACGCCAATCACTTCATATCCCTGTTTCTTCAGCAGATATGCAGTTACTGATGAGTCTACTCCTCCAGAAAGCCCAACGACTACCTTTTTCATATTACCAAGTCCCTTCCATTGGTTTAAAACTTGGGGCTGTTACAAAACATTCTAACAAATGTTGCAACAGCCCCCATAATAATTACATTCAATATTCTAATTCAATAATTAGTTTCCCAATTCATCCGGAGATACGATAGGTGACCACCCGTCAGCCTCTCCCGGATATGCTTCAGAAACTGTTTCTCCATTTGCATCAGTTGGAGCAACATAACTCTCTTCTATAACCTGTAAATCCCCACCATCAATATCCGGCTTATCCTCTGTCTTTGTCTCATCCTTGCTGTCACCATTATCTTTATTGGTATCATCTTTGTTGTCTTTTTTATCTTTTTTATCTTTTTTGTCCTTTTTATCTGACTTTTTGTCATCTTTGTCAGAAGTATCTGCATTGTCATCTGACACCTGTGTTGAGCTCTTATCTACGATTCTTGTAACTGCCTCACCATTTGCATCTGTCTCAACATTACCGTCTTTGTCTGTAACAGTCTCAACCACCTTATCACCATCTTCAAATACCTGAACATCATCCCAGAAATTACTCTCTGTCTCTCCACTCTGAGTTGTTTTTGCATCACCGGTTTTTGAAGTTGTATTATTACTTGTTGTCTTTACTATAACAACTACTGCGATTACTAACACAATTATCGCTGTCAATCCTATAATTAGTTTCTTTTCCTTCATCTTTACTCTCCTTTTTTATACTTTTCCCCTTGTATCAGGCTTGTAGAGAATTATTATTCTCCATCCATTCAAGCCACTCTTATATGGGTATATCACAAAAATGTGAAAATACAAAGTCCAAAATAAATAAATAAATAAATAAATACATAAATACATAAATACATACATACATAAATACATACAATTAAGAAGTATCAAAAATCATTGATTATCCTAAATATTATTGATTATTTTGAATTATTTTGAATTATTTTGAATTATGATTTCTTAATTGGATCTACGAACTGATTCAGATAGTACTGATACAGTGCTTTGTATTCCTCACTTCGTCTATCCATAGCATGCCCGTGCATATCGTCAAACTCGTCATAACTGTTAACTCGCTTAACAATGTGCAAAGCAACGTTACCGCAGTGACTCGCCATACGTTCAATGTTACCTACCAGATCAAGAAGTGCAATACCTGCCTCAACGTTACATTTTCCTGCCTCTAAACGCTCAATATGCTGATCCTTTATTGTATCTGCCATCACACCAACAGCTCTTTTCATCGGTTCAATTCTGGCAGCCAAAACAGTATCATTATTTCTGAAGGATTCCATTGTCACATTGAGCAATGTATCCATTGCTTCGATAATGGCCTTTGCTTCCTTAATTCCCTCCTCAGAAAAATGTATTCCCTTGTCATTTTTTGCTTCTCCTGAGAAGTATATGTTAATACATCTGTCACCTATTCTTTCAAAGTCACTGATTGAGTTAAGAATCTTTGACACTACTCTTCGCTCATCTTTTGTAAGTCGCTTTGTATTAACTTTCAATGTATATCTGCTCAGAACTGTTTCGCACTTATCTATAAATGATTCGTTCTCGTTAAGAACCTCGACTTTTTCTTCATCAGGTTTCTCGAAAAGTTCCATTGCAATCTTATAGTTTTCATAAACTGTTTCAACCATTGAATTCATTACTTTCTCACACTGCTCCAACGCGATAGTTGGCGTATTGAGAAGCATATCATCCAATTTTTTAAATTCAGAATCGCTCTTGCTCTCTTCATCTTTTCCGATAATCTTACCTGTAAGATTTGCCATCTGTGAAGAAAACGGCAACATCATCAAACTTGTCAAGAAGTTAAATCCAATATGAATAGCTGCTATAAAAGTTCTGTTTTCATACTTTGTCACCCAAAAATCAGGCTTAAAAATGAAAACAAGTATATATACAACAATCATCCAGAATACAGCACCAAATACATTAAAAAACAGGTAACTGAACGATACTCGCTTTGCCTTTTTGTTGGCACCAAGTCCTCCAAGAAGGATTGTCATACACTTTCCAATGTTCTGTCCAACGATAACAGGAAACGCAACTGCCGGTGCCATACCGGTGGTTGCCGCTAATGCCTGAAGAATACCTACCGAAGCAGATGAACTTTGAATAATAGCTGTAATAACAAGTCCAAGTAACACTCCATACAATGGGTTAGATAATGTTGAAAACATATGGATTACTTTCTCTGAATCTCTAAGTGGTTCAAAAACATTTTCCATATTCTTCATTCCAACAAACAGAATACCGAGTCCCACAAGAATTCCAGATGCATCTTTTGCTGTTTTGTTCTTTGCAAACATCATAATAAATGCGCCTATTCCTATAAAAATAGGAGCAAATGTTGTTGGTGAAATAAACTGTAAAATCACACTACTGCCGCCGGCTCCTGATTTTAAATCTTCCAAACTAAGAAGAATAGCTGTTGCTGTTGAACCAACGTTTGCACCAAACACTACCGGAATTGCCTGCATTAATGTCATAATTCCTGCGTTAACAAAACCGATAAGCATAATCGTTGTTGCCGCTGAACTTTGGATAATGGCCGTTACACCAAGACCAAGACTCCATCCCTTTATTGCTCCAACGCCTTTCTTATCACTGGTGGTAAGTCTCTCTAAAACCTTTTCCAGTTTGCCTCCGGCAAGTTTTTCCAGGGAACTTCCCATAAGACTCATTCCATATAGGAACATTCCTACTCCTCCAAGTAGCGTAATAACATTAAAAATAATTGCTGTTTCCATTTTTTCTCCTTTAATCTTCAGCCAAAATATTCACTAATTCAAAGAAAAAAGTCCAATAAAAATTATAATCAACTAATTTTTACCCGACCTCTCACTATCACATAATCACTATTTTTCATGTTCTTCTTTATAATACAATATTTGCAAAAATGTGTAAACAAAATTTTGTAACTATGATAGAGTAAATTTACTGTCAGTTGGGAAAGGTTGGAGAACTCCTAGATATAATAATTCCTTCCGATTTGTTTTCCCAATTGTATCTTACATCTGTCTATTATGCAACTTTTATGTTGCACAAATAATCCTTATCCTGCTT
>JAEELL010000123.1 GCA_016282745.1 Lachnospiraceae bacterium | reverse complement strand
TATGCCTGTGCTGTGTCTGATTCAAGATTATATTCAACCTTTCCGGCCTCTGTTGCTGCATACGAATATATATCAGATGCATTGCTACCTTTGTACATATCTTCCGGATTTGCATAATCTGCAAGTCCGTAAATCATACCGACCTCCACAACTTCGTTGTTTGGATCATCAACTACATATACTACTCTGTGGCCTTCATATTCTGTATTAATCTGATAGCCCTCGATTCTGATTGAAGCTTCCTGTCTTTCTGTCGGCGTCTCTGTTGGTGCTTCTGTTGGCGCTTCGGTTGGTGCCTCTGTTGGTGCCTCGGTTGGCTTCTCTGTTGGCGCCTCTGTTGGCTTTTCTGTTGGTGCCTCTGTTGGTGCCTCAGTAGGTGCTTCTGTTGGCTCTTCCTTCTTGTCGTTTCTTACTATGATTTCAAATGCATGTCCGTCTACCGCACTGTTGGCCTTGAATACCGAATATCCCTGTGGAAGGCTTGTGTATGGGAGCATAATTCCTGCACCTGCAGGTTGTGCAAATGCTACACCGTTTAATGTTGCATTAGAATAATCAGGCCAGATTGGCTTTGTTCCTTTTGCAACATCCGGAACAATATGTAATGCCTCTGCCTGTGCCTCAAGAAGTTCGAATCCAAACTCATTGCCACCTGCTGCAACATAGTAATCAGAGTTACCAATTCTTGTCCATGAAAGGGCTGAATAATCACCGTTCCATGTTGGCTGCTCCGGTGCTGATGTTGTCGGTGCCACTGTTGTCGGCTGTTCTGACGGATGCTGCTCAAACACCTCGAGTATTCTCACATTGTCAAATGTCAATTTTGTTCCTGCATCAACTCCACGACCAAGTTCAAACATTATCTTCATCTTGTTCTGGTCTGAATTAATAGTGTATACGCCTTGCAATTCAATCTTAGAATTCGCACTTACATTATAATACACCTGTGCATCCTGACTATTTGAATTATCTTCCTTAATTCCAATTGAAGCATTCTTATTTGATGTTACATCAACAATAAACTGGTATTTTTTGCCCGGAGTTACATCAGCTTCATAACTAGCCTGTACCAACCAGTCAGCTCCTTTATTTGTCTGATTTACCTCGAGAGTATAGAATGCATAGTTTGGATATGTATAATATCTTCCGCTGGCTGAACCGTTCCAGTCTCCAAAATAGCATCCCCAGTTTCCTGCATAAACCCAATTGTTAGTAACAGAATTTGAATATCCGTCTGTAGGATTCTCAGGAGTTGTTTCACTTGGTTTCTCTGTAGGTTTCTCTGTTGGTGCTTGTGTTGGTGCTTGTGTTGGCGCTTGTGTTGGCTCCTGTCCACCAATCTTGTTGAATGTAAATGCCTCCCATGAACCTGCCACCGAACCACTTGTTGCTTTTAACACACCGCCGTTGTTAAAATCAGCGGTTACATATTTGCCATTGGCACAAGCATATATACCATACTGGTTACCCTGGATGTGAACCACTCTGAACTTTTCCCAATCACTAATTTGCTCACTTCGTGGAAGAAGCTGGTTCTCCTCATCAATAACCGCACAAACGTATTTGTTGTTTGCCATTGATTTGAATGCGATAGTTCCATCATTATTGTTAATTACTTCGAGAGTCTCCCATGCTCCACCACATGTATCTCTGTTTGCAATAAGTGGATTGTTGCCGCCATCGTCAGCACATACCACCTTAGCTCCGTCGTTACCTGTAACCTGAAGATAGTACTGTCCTGCCTGAATATTTGAGTAATCAGTTCCGGGACCTGACACAGTTCCTGAAACGTATCTCTTCAATACATTTGTAATGTATGTATTTTCATATTTTGAAGTTACTCCACTCCATTTATTATAAATTGTGTCGTATGAATCATTCTCAAGATCAACTTCTTCTCCTGAGTATTTCCAAAGTCCCCAGTTGTCATTTGACTCTTTTGCCTTGTATGTCCATGTAGTCCAGTTGATGCCATTGTTGTTGAGCATCTGCAAAGCTGTATCCCAAGCTGCATCACTATTGAACATATTGAACTCGCCCATGTAACTTGGCACGTTGTGATTCATTGCAAATATATTGTTAATCTTGTTCTGAAGACTAGTTATCTGTTTGTTATCTTCATTATTATAATTGCTGTACTCATACTGATGATACTCGTACATAACGTTTGACCATCCGTAATCGTTTGGATTAGGAAGATCCCAGGAATCCCAAGTTGCCTCCATGATGATAAGATGGTCAGGATCCTTTGCTCTGATTCTGTCATATACTCTGTCGTACACATTATAAAGAATGCTGTGGAGCTGATCTTCTCCAACGCTTGAACTGTATCTGTAAGTACAGTAAGGTTCATTCAAGAGATCATATCCGGCAACCGCTGCATTTTCTCTGAAATGTTCAGCAATCTTTTCCCACATCTGATAATACTTTTCCTGATTTGATGCTGCATTTCCACCAAAGAAAAACTGGGAAGCAGATTCTTTGTAGTCCTGTCCATCCACTCCGGAATGATCGCTACCATTCTGTGAACCGTAGGCACCGTGCATATCTATAATAGTATAAATACCTCTCTTTGCCGCTTCTGATACAAACCAGTCAACGTAATTCCAACAATCGCTGTACCAGTTTCCGTTGGCATCAACAAAGTCTCTGTACCAAAGTGGCAATCTGATAACGTTGAGTCCCATATCTGCACATCTGTCAAAATCTGCAGTTGTCCAAAAACTGTCCATATAATGTCTTACCAATGTTCTTGCATTATCTGCGCCAAATCTCTGAGTAAGCACTCTCCAGATATCACTCTGATCCTTAACATTCTGTGTCCACTTAAATGTACACATCCAATGCTCCTGAACCGATAAACTTCCTGCATTAGTTCCTCTCAAATAAACAACATTACCATTACCGTAGTTATTCTTTAATACCTTACCGCTTGCTTTCAAAAATGCCGAATTATCAATTCCCGCAGCCTGAACCGTCTTTGTAAATTTTGTCGGTGGCATAATGCCAAGACTTGAAACTAACAAAGTTGCAGACATAGCAAGTGCTACGACTTTTTTAAACTTTCTCATAAACCTCTCCTTAAAAACCCTTTCGTCTTTTTATATTCTATTGTAGTCCGCTCTTAACCGCCGTTATAAATTTTAACACACTTTAACTATTAAAAAAAGTGTTTCAAAAAAAAGAAATCCACCGGAATTTTTAATAACTATTCTGCCATTCATTTTACGGTAATTATTCAACCTTTTATTATTAAGTAATTATACGGTCAAACGGCTCGAATCCGCATATAAATCTTGATAAAATAAAAAATAATGCACATAATTGCTAATTTTTTAACGATGTGCTATACTGAAACGTAATGACGTCAAAAATCAACGTTTTTGATATTTCATATTATTAAGGAGAGTCATATGTATAAGATTTTAAGAAAAAAACAGCTTAATGAAAATGTTTGTCTTATGGACATTGAGGCACCTTTCATTGCAAAGAAAGCAAAAGCCGGACAGTTCATTATCTTCAGAGTAGATGAGTACGGCGAAAGAGTACCTCTCACTATTTCAGATACTAATCCTGAAACAGGTGCGGTTACTATTATTTTCCAGATTGTAGGAAGATCTACAATGGTTCTTTCTCAGTTAAACGAAGGCGACGCTATTTTAGATTTCGTTGGACCTCTCGGAACAGCTACTGAGTTAGACGGATACAAGAACGTATGTGTAATCGGTGGTGGTGTTGGTAATGCTATCGCATTCCCATCAGCAAAAGCTCTTTTCAAGAATGGTGCACACGTTGATGTTATTGCCGGTTTCAGAAGCAAAGACATCGTTATCCTTGAAGATGAATTTAAAGAAGTATGTGACAACCTTTACATTACAACAGATGATGGTACATACGGCGAGAAAGGATTTGTTACCAACAAACTCCAGAGCCTTATCGATGCAGGTAACAACTATGATTTAGTTATCGCTATCGGTCCTGTACCAATGATGAAGTTCGTTTCTGCTGTAACTAAGCCATACAACATTAAGACATTAGTTTCTTTAAATCCTATTATGATAGATGGAACAGGTATGTGCGGTGGATGCCGTGTTACTGTAGGCGGTGAGATTAAGTTTGCATGTGTTGACGGTCCTGACTTTGACGGACATCAGGTAGATTACGATGAACTTATGAAACGTAACTCTACTTACAGAACAAAGGAAACTCACGACAGAGAAAACTGCCGTATGTACAAAGCTGCAGATGCAGTTACAGGAGGTGCACAGTAATGCCAAATATGTCATTAACAAAGGTTCCAATGCCTGAGCAGGAACCAAATGTAAGAAATAAAAATTTTGAAGAAGTTGCCATGGGCTACACAGCAGAGATGGCAATCGAAGAAGCTACACGTTGTCTCAACTGCAAACACAAACCATGTGTAAACGGATGTCCTGTAAATGTTAGAATTCCTGAATTCGTTGAGCAAGTTGCTGCAGGCGAATTTGAGAAAGCTTACGAGATTATCACAAGCACAAACGGACTTCCTGCTGTATGCGGACGTGTTTGTCCACAGGAGTCACAGTGTGAAGGTAACTGTGTTCGCGGTATCAAGGGCGAGCCTGTTGCTATCGGAAGACTTGAGAGATTCTGTGCTGATTACCACATGGCTAACAGCCACGCTGCTGCTACAAAGCCTGAGAGCAACGGAATCAAAGTTGCTGTTGTAGGTGCAGGTCCTTCAGGACTTACATGTGCTGCCGATCTTGCAAAGAAGGGATACGAAGTTACAATCTTCGAAGCATTCCACAAAGCAGGTGGTGTTTTGGTTTACGGTATTCCTGAGTTCAGACTTCCAAAAGCTATCGTTCAGAAAGAAATTGACAACCTTACAAACCTTGGTGTTGAAATCAAGACTAACATGGTTATCGGTAAGGTTCTCTCTATAGATGAAATTTTTGACATGGGTTACAAAGCATGTTTCGTAGGTTCAGGTGCAGGTCTTCCTTCATTCATGGGAATCGAAGGTGAAGCATTAATCGGTGTTTATTCTGCAAACGAATACCTTACACGTGCAAACCTCATGAAGGCTTACCTTCCTGAATATGACACACCTGTTATGAAGAGCAAGAGCGTAGCAGTTGTCGGTGGTGGTAACGTAGCAATGGATGCAGCAAGAACAGCTAAGCGTCTTGGTGCAGAAAATGTATACATTGTTTACCGTCGTGGTATGGAAGAAATGCCTGCAAGAAAAGAAGAAATCCATCACGCAATCGAAGAGGGAATCATCTTCAAGAACCTTAACAACCCGGTTAAGTTAATCGGCGACGAAGAAGGTCGTGTTTCTAAGATGGAATGTATCGAGATGGAACTCGGTGAGCCTGACGCTTCAGGAAGAAGACGTCCAATCGAAAAAGAAGGAAGCAACTTCTTACTTGACGTTGATACAGTAATCATGTCAATCGGTACTTCACCAAACCCACTTATCAGATCTACTACAGAAGGTCTTGAGGCTAACAAGCGTGGATGTCTCGTTGTTAACGAAGATACACTTCAGACAACTAGAGAAGGAATCTATGCAGGTGGTGATGCCGTAACAGGAGCCGCAACAGTTATTCTTGCAATGGGTGCTGGTAAGCAGGCAGCTGAGAGCATTGACAACTACTTACAGAACAAATAATCAGTTATATTTTTTCTATATAAGAAAAACAGGTGCCGTGGCACCTGTTTTTTGATTATTCACTGTATTGGTTATTCACTAATTTATTGCACATTTTTCATTTTTTTATTCACAATCAAAATACAGAGTCTTTCCATCTTCCCTTGAAAGTGTGAATTCTCTTATCTCTCTTTGTCCTGTCACTTGCAAATCTCTATTGCCACTAATCTTACTAATCTTCAATGTTAAAGGCACATCTAATATTTTAATAGGATTATTATATATATTTAATGCAGGAAGCTCAAGTATATTAGACAAATCAATCTGTTCAATATTATTATTCTTCAAATTTAAATCTTGCATTTCAGCATCATACGGAAAAACAATTGTCTTAAGTCCGCAAGATTCTGCAGAAACATATTTAATTTTAGAATTATTACTCAAATCCAATTTTTCAATATTATTTCCATCACATTTTAGTTCATCCAACTTTGAAAGTTTACTACAGTCTAACTTACTAATCCTGTTGTTTTTACAACTAACCGATCCTACCTTTTTATTTTTACTCAAATTCAGTTTTTTTATTTTATTATTATCACATATTAAGACATGTAATTTATTATATCCACTCAGATCCAGTTTTTTAAGTTCATTATCATTACACTTCAAATACCATAACGCCGGAAGTCTTCCCAGTTTCAACTCTTTAAGACCATCATTTTCTAAGTTCAACACTCCCAATCTCTCATTACCTGACAAGTCAAGTTTCTTATATTTAACATTCTTTAATTCCAGCGTATAAAGATTTTTATTATTTTTCACAACAACACTAAGTTTGTTGCTTCCTTCTGATATCGTCAATTCCTCTAAATCGGGGTTCTTTTCAACATCTACCTCTTTTAGTTTTTTACACCCACTCACATTTACTTCCCTAAGTGACTTTTTATTTACCAACTTTATTTTCTCCAATTTTTTGCATTTATCGAAACTAACAGATTGCAATTTGGCATTCTTGCTCAAATCAATATTCTTCAGATTATCAGCGCATACATCCAGCATTTGCAGTTCCTTATTCTTAGTTAGATTGATATTATCAAAATTGTCACCTTTTATAGATAATGCTGACAATTTTGTAAGCTTACTTAAATCTACTTTCTTAGTACTGTCAAAATATAGCCTCTCCAATTTTTTACAATTGTCAATTTTAACCTTGTCAACTATGATGCTCACCTGCACCAATTCAGGGTTATTATTAATTGTAAGGTTGCTGATTTTTGTAGAAAATCCAGCTTCAGATGAACATGTAACCTTAATAAAATTAAGTTTTTTCGCATTAGAAATATCAAGTTTATTAATTTTGCATTTAGTAAATACAAGTCCATCAACATTCATTTTATTTACTTCGCTGAAATTCTTAACTTTTAATTTGCGTTCCTTGTCAGTACGCAATTCTAACCTTGTAACATATTTTAGTTTTGAGAGACCTCTCAGATCGATAGCATTTTTCGTTGTCGTTATACACAAGTAACAGTATGAATAAAAATCATTTTCAAAGCTACCATTGCTATTCCATTCATAATTGTTGATATTTTCCTGCTCATACTGACTTAGAACACCATCATTATCTTTATCAATTCTCGCAAGTGATCTTCTTACTTCACTGTCCGGAAAATTCTGTGCCGTTATCTTTACTCCTTTGAACTGGCTTTCATTTAATTTTTTATCCGTAATTGCAGATACGTCTATAGCAAATACACCTGCTGCAATAGTCAAACTCAAGCATAAAGCTCCAATTGTCATCTTTCCTGTTTTCATGTCAAACTCCTCCTCAAATAATATCTTAATTACTGTTCCAGACAATTATTTTTATTATTGATAATACAAAGTCAATATCTCCACACCTTCATCTAAATATATGTTTCTACTTGTTTCTTTTTTTCCTGTCACTTGTAAATCTGTATTACAGTCAATATCACTAATTTTCAGATCTGAAGGAAGATCCAATGTTTTAATTGGATTATTTTTTATCTTCAATGTATAAAGTTCAAGTATATTAGATAAATCAATCTGTTCAATGTTATTATTATTTAAGTTTAAACAATACATCTTTGCTCTAAATGGCAATAAAATTGTCTTAAGCCCGCAAGAATGTGCATCAACATCTGAAATCCATCGATTATTAGTTAAGTCCAATTTTTCAATATTATTATCATAACAATACAGTTCTTCTAAATAAGATAGTTTGCTAAGGTCTAATTCACTAAGCTTGTTATTTTCACAATAAACTTCTTTTAGTTTAGCATTATTACCCAGATTCAATTTTTCAATTTTATTACTACCACATTTTAATGAAATCAGGTTACCGTATCCACTCAAATCCAGATTTGTAATTTCATTTCCACTGCAGTCCAATTCCTTTAACTTTGGAAGGTTTCCAAGTTTCAATTCTGTCAGGCAAGCCTTACTCAGGAAAACTCGCTCCAAATTGTCATTAGAAGACAGGTCAAATTTATTAATTTTTACTTCTTCTATTGCCAAAGTCCTAAGTTTTTTGTTATTTTTGACAACAGCATTAATAGCACTCTTTCCTTCTGTAATATCTAATAGTTTTAACTCAGGGTTATTCTCTACATCTGCCTCTTTAAGGTTATCACATCTGTATAATCTTACTTCTTTAAGAGCCTTTTTATTTACGAGCTCTATTTTCGCCAATATTTTACAATCACCAATATTGACCTCTTCCAATTTTGCATTCTTACTCAAATCAATGCTCTTCAAATTTTTAGTTATTAAACTAATATCTTTTAGTTTTTTATTCTTCTCCAAATTGATATTACTAATCTTATCACTTTCAAGCCTTAATGAGGTCAATTTTGTAAGTTTACTGACATCTGCTGTCTTAGCATTATACAATAATAGCTTATTCAACTTTGGACAATTGGTAAATTTAACCTTTCCAACTTTGAGATTCGCATAATTCAATTTTGGATTATTGCCAATTGTAAGCTGATCGATTTCTCCATATTTCGAAAGTGTATATGTTTCAACCGACTTAAGTTTTTTCATATTTGAAATATCAAGTTTACTAATTTTACAGTTAGAAAACACAAGATTTTCAATACGCATCTTGTTTACTTCGCTGAAGTTCTTAATTTTCAATTTGCTACTCTTTTTTGTTCGTATTTCCAATTGTTTAACTTTTTTAAGCTTTGAAACACCCCTTAAGTCGATTGTTTTATTCTTTGTATATAAACATAAGGTTTTCTCACCATAATATTCTTTAATATTGCATTCAATATTATCGACATTCTCCTGCTCATACAGGCTAAACAATCCATCCTTATTTGTGTCATATTTTGATAATGACTTTCTTACAGCACTGTCCGGAAAATTCTGTGCTGTTATCTTTACTCCTTTGAACTGGCTTTCATTAAATTCCTTATCTGTTACTGCAGATACATTTGTAGCAAATGCACCCGCAGCAATAGTCAAACTCAAACATAAAGCTCCGATTGATACTTTTCTTAACTTCATTTTTTACTCCTCCGTTATTGAATATCTTTTTTTCTTTTTCTATTGCATCAAAAGCGCTGACCTTTTGTATTTGTCTTTCATATATGTAAACGAAGCAATTATAAAAAAAATTGCACATTATTTTATTTTTTTCAAAAATTTTATCAAATACAGTTATTCTTGCAATGGGTGCTGGTAAGCAGGCAGCTGAGAGCATTGACAACTACTTACAGAACAAATAATCAGTTATAATTTTTCTATATAAGAAAAACAGGTGCCGTGGCACCTGTTTTTTGATTATTCACTGTATTGGTTATTCACTAATTTCTTCCATAATAATCAATAATTATCCCAAAAATCTACTCCCTGTCCAACTTCTAATGTACCTGATCCTTTACCGGTATTTACGAAAACAAACGGAAGTTTTGTTGTAAAAAATGTAATTCCATCCTGTCCAACATTATCGCTCTTTAATGTTATCTTTTTCAGTCCAATAAAGCTAAATTGTTCAAGCATCAGACTTGTAAATCCCTCTTGTTCCAAAGTTGTCAATGATTTTGGTAATACTATTTCTTTAATCCCTTTCTGTGGTATAAACCAATCATCATCACCAAGGTACTCTCCGTATAAAATAGTTCTGATTGAAAATGATGTACATCCCTCCGGAACCTCAACAACTTCTCTTGCCGGCAATACAGACACCTGCCCAGTTTTTTTAGCATAGATTACTCCATTGCCACTGGCATATTTCTTATCTTTCTCGCTTACGATATAATTTTCTGTTCTTATATATTTACATGTTTTAAGGGACAGCTTTGTTGTAAACTCTACTGTTTCTACCTTTGGGAAAAAAGTCACCGCACATTCATCATCCACAGACTCCTCATCCACTTTAATTATACCCGGCATTTTGACATATTTTAAATTATTACAGCCTCCAAACGCATATGTTCCCATTATTTTCGTTGTTTTTGGAATTGTTATTTTTTCTACTTTAGCTAAACTAAAAGCATGTGACCCTATCTTCTCTAATCCTGTAGGCAGTGATATTGATTTAATGTTTTTGCAACCTGCAAATGCACTGTCAGAAATGGATTTGACTCCCTTCTTAACTACAACCTTTTTAATTTTCTTGTTATTTTTAAATGTCATATTTGATGGCATATCGCCTTTTCCGTAAATTGTCATAGTGCCTTTTTTCATCTGAAAATATACACCTTTTTTTGTTTTAGCATATGTATCGAAACTGTTGACACTACTTGCAACTCCCATTGTCATACATACACATAATGCCCCAATTAATAATTTTTTTAATCTCATAATCCTACCCCCAAATATCTTTATTTTATAATTTAGTTATAATACCAAACCAGAGTATCTCCATCTTCTTCTGAATATGTATTATTGTATCTTGCTTCTTTTCCTGTCACTTTCTGATCTGTGCTACTTTCTACATCAGAAATCTTTAAGTTTGAAGGAAGATTCACTATTTTAATTGGATTATTTTTTATCTTCAATGTATAAAGTTCAAGAATATTAGATAAATCAATCTGTTCAATGTTATTATTCTTCAAATTCAAATTAGTCATTTTAGCATTAAGCGGAAAAACAATTTTCTTAAGTCCGCAGGACTCTGCATTAACCTCTGAAATTTTTGTATTTTTACTAAAATCCAATTTTTCAATTTTATTTTCACCACAGCACAGATTTTCCAATTCTGAAAGTCCACTCAGGTCTAACTCATTAAGCTTGTTCTTTACACAATAAACTTCCTTTAGTTTAGCATTATTACTCAGATTCATTTTTTCAATTTTATTGCTATCACATATTAATGAAGTCAGGTTACTATATCCACTCAAATCAAGATTTGTAATTTCATTTCCACTGCAGTTCAAATCCGTTAACTTAGGAAGGTTTCCAAGTTTTAATTCAGTAAGACCGTCATTCATCAGAAAAACTCTTTCTATATTATCATTAGCTGCCAAGTCAAGTTTATTAATTTTTACATCTTCTATTAATAAAGTCTTAAGCACGCTATTATTTTTGACAACAGCGCTAATCTCACTTTTTCCTTTAGCTATATCTAGATCCTCTAACGCCGGATTATTTTCAATATCCACCTCTTTAAGGTTATCACATCTATACGCCGTCATTTCTTTAAGAGCTTTTTTATTTACAAACTTTATTTTCTCCAATTTTTTGCAATCGTCGAAACGAACATCTTTCAATTTGGCATTCTTACTCAGATCAATACTCTTCAGATTTTCAGTATTTAAATCCAGTGATTGTAATCCCTTATTTTTCTTCAAATTGATATTAGTAAGTTTTTTACTGTCTATAAATAATGATGATAATTTTGAAAGTTTACTAATATCTGCTGTCTTAGCATTGTGCAAATATATTTTTTTTAGCTTCGGACATTTTACAAATTTAACCTTGTCTGTTTTAATATCCACAGTCTTCAATTTTGGGTTATTACTGATTGTAAGCTGCTTAATATTTGAATAATAATCCTCTGTGTCTGAATATACATTAATTGTTTTAAGTTTTTTCATATTCGAAATATCAAGTTTACTAATATTACAGTTAGTAAATGTAAGTAATTCTACACCACATTTCTTTAATTCACTGAAGTTCTTAACTTTTAATTTGTTTTTCTTATTTGAACATAATTCAAACCATTTAACATTATTAAGTTTTGAAATTCCTTTTAAATTAATTGTTTTCTTCGATGTTTTTATGCTTAATTTTTCATCTCCAATATCATCTCTGATATTTGCCTGCTCGTACAGACTAAACAATCCGTCCTTATTTGTATCATATTTTGATAATGACTTTCTTACTGCACTGTCCGGAAAATTCTGTGCTGTTATCTTTACTCCTTTGAACTGGCTTTCATTAAATTCCTTATCTGTTACTGCAGATACATTTGTAGCAAATGCACCCGCAGCAATAGTCAAACTCAAGCATAAAGCTCCAATTGTCATCTTTCCTGTTTTCACGTTATAAACCTCCAAATTTTCATCATTTCACATTTGTTATAATTATTTATGATTTGTCTCAAAGGTCCCAAAGTTTTTCCTTGTCGCCCATCTTTAAATAATCATCTCCTGAAGCGTTACTTACATATTCCATGCAGAAATTCTTTGTATAATAATCGATTCCTGTCTTTTCAACATTTTTATTTTTTAATACTATTTTTTCTAAATAACCGTAATATAACTGTTCTGTATAATTAACATATTTTTTAAGTTTTTTCTGTTCAACTTTTGTAACCGAATTAGGCAATACAATTTCTTTGACACATGCCTGTGGCATAAACCACACATCATCACCACAATACTGTCCCCAAAAAAGTGAATTGATATTAAATGTTGTACAACCTTCTGCTATTTCAATTTTTTCTTTGGATGGAAGAACAACAACTTCGCTGCCGTCTTTTGTATAAATTACACCGTCAATACTCTTATACTTAGGATCATTCTCGCTAACAATATAATTCTTTGTATCAAACTTATTAAATAATTTTTTTGAAACATTTGTTGAAAATTCAACTGTATCAACCTTTGACATAAACACTTGAGGATCAAACTCACCATCAAAATCTACCAGTTTAACATTACCCGGCAGCTTTACATATTCCATATTTTCAATTTCTGAAAAAGCTTTCCAACCTATTTTTTTAACACTCTTTGGAATAGTTACTTTTTTAATATTTGTAGAATAAAAAGCACAGCTCCCAATCTTTGTTACAGTTGAAGGTAACTTGACTGATTTAAGATTTTTGCATCCGTAAAAAGCACTGTTTGAAATAGTCTTCACTCCTTTTTTTACTACTACTTTCTTTATTTTTAAGTTTTCTGTAAAGCTCATATTGCTTGGCATATTTCCTTTTCCATAAATAGTAAGTGTTCCTTTATTCAATTTGAAATATACAGCATTCTTTGCTTTCGCCTGTGTCTCCACGCTGCTGACACCTGTTACCATACCTGCTGACATGCATACACATAATGCTCCGATTAATACTTTTCTTAACTTCATTTTTTACTCCTCCATTGTTAAATATCTTTTTTCTTCTTTTTCTTTTTTCTTTTTATATTGTCTTTCTTTTCTGTCTTATTTTTCAAAAGTGCTGACCTTTTGTTTATCTCTTTCCCTTTCTTTTTCTCTTTTCAAAAGCTCTGTTCTTTTGTTTTTGTATTTCATTTATGTAAACGAAGCAATTATAAAAAAAATTGCACATTATTTTATTTTTTTCAAAAATTATATCAAATACAGTTATTATCTCTTATCTCTTTTGTTTTCCCCAAAACACAGCTGCTTTTGCTTCATTGATTTTCTAAATACACAGTAGCATAAAAAAGACCATCGCGCATATCAATATATCACATCTAGCGCAATAGTCTTTCCTGATTTTTATTAATTCTTATTTACATTAACTTTTATTTACATTAACTCTTATTTACATTAACTCTTCATTGTATACTGCTCTCTCACCGCCGATGAACTTTGCCCTTGTTCTGGCAGCAAGTACATTGGCCTCACCGATTTTGTGGTTTGTAAGTTTTACAGGAACGGCAACTTTCTTAAGATGCATTCCGATAAGAGTTCCGCCAATGTCAATTCCGGCATCAGCCTTAATCTCCTCAACCATAACCGGCTGTGCGAAAGTCTTGTATGCAGTGGTTCCAAATGATCCGCCTGCCTTTGGCTGCGGAACAACATTGACATACTCAGCAAAAGGTACTGCTGCTTTTTCCACAACTATCGCTCTGTTGAGATGTTCACAACACTGTGCTGCAAGGTAAATACCTCTCTTCGATGTCTCTTCGTAAATACCTGCAAATAACTGTTTGGCAACTTCCAGGTTGGAATTTGTTCCAATCACATCACCGCAAACTTCACTGGAAGAACAACCGACTACCAATATCTGTCCCTCAGTAAGTCCTGCCTTCTCAATTATCTCAACTGCAACTTCTTTTGCCTGACTTTTTATTTCCTCATACATAATGAAACTCTCCTACGAAATATATTAGCAATTATTATTTGTTTAATTACAATAATCCCGAAACCGCTACGCTTGTTTCGGGATTGTTTCACGGTATCAAATGCATAAAAGCAATCTTTTTACATTTTATGTTGTATAAACAAATAAACATGCTTTTACACATGTTTATTTTATCACGAATTATTATATTGTAAATATTACTTTCATTATTATTTGACTATTCTGTTATCAGATAACATTCAATCTCTTTAGTGCCTTGTTGGACTCTAACAATCTGACTAACACAACTCCTATTACAAGACAGGTGCCTCCCTGTACGATATTACTTGGTATTGATGCCGCAGCGGCGATTCCGTATCCAAGCAAAACTGATTCATAAAGGAAATAACCAATCACCATAACTGCTTCTGCAACTATACTGCTAAATATATATGCGATAGTCCTGTTTATATTTTTATCAATTGCGGCTTTGATTATTAAATATGCCACAAGTGCCATTAATGCTTTAATGAAAAATGTCCCCGGTACATACTGAGCGTATCCTGCTAACAAATCTGCAAGGCCTGCTCCGATTCCCGCTGCCATCATTCCGTATGCACCACCGATTAACCATCCACAGAGAAGCACGATAACATCTCCAATATTCACATACCCGTTAGTTCCTATTGTTGGAATTCTAATTACCATTGTTGCCACACAGCAAAGTGCTGCAAACATGGCAGATACTGCAATCTTATTTGTTCTGTTTTTTAATACTAGCATATGCCTACCTCCTAAATAAAAAATGTTAGCAAATTAAAGAGCTGCTCATTAGTTCGTCATCCCATCAAATTTGCAATTATCATTCTACACCCACGGAAAACAATACGCAATAACTAATATCTTATCACCCAATATAAGTTTTATTAATAAATCTTCATCACTCAGTATCTGTTATCTTTTTTCAACTAAAACTGTCATTATTCGGCATCATACTCTGCATAAACCAACGCACACTTGACCGCCCTATGCCATCCCTTGATTTTTTCTTCCACAACTTTTGCGTCCATAGTATTGCTAAATGTTCTGCTTATCTTCAAGTTGTTCTTTAGTTCCTGCTTGTCTTTCCAGTATCCGGATGCCAGGCCTGCAAGGTATGCCGCACCAAGACCGGTAGTTTCAATGACGATTGGTCTGCTCACTTTCTTTTTAAGAATGTTGGACTGGAACTGAAGAAGGAAATCATTTGCACTGGCTCCACCGTCTACTTTTATATTTTTTATTTTTGTTCCAAGATCCTGCTCCATTGCCATAAGAACATCATATGTCTGATATGCCAGTGACTCAAGTGTTGCACGAATCAGTTGAGCTTTGCCGCTGCCTCTTGTCAGACCGACAATAATACCTCTTGCATCCTGCTGCCAATATGGAGCACCAAGTCCCGTGAATGCCGGAACCACATACACACCATCCGTGTCTTCAACTCTAAGTGCATAATCCTCAGACTGTGGCGCATAGTCTATAATCTTCAGTTCATCTCTGAGCCACTGAATAGCTGCTCCTGCAATAAATACACTTCCCTCTAGTGCATAATCTACATCATCACTGTCAGAGGCTGCAATTGTGGTGAGAAGTCCGTTGGTAGAATTCACCGGTTCCTTTCCCGTATTCATAAGAAGAAAGCACCCTGTACCGTATGTGTTTTTCACGTCACCTTTCTCAAAACAACACTGTCCAAAAAGTGCTGCCTGCTGGTCTCCGGCCACTCCGCAAATTGGAATCTTTGCTCCAAAAACAGTCTCATCCGTATAACCAAACAACCCACTTGAAGGCTTTGTCTGTGGAAGCATCTCCATTGGAATATCAAGCAGTTCTGTCAGTTCACCATCCCACTTCAAATCGTGAATATTGAAAATCATTGTTCTGGAAGCATTGGTATAATCCGTGGCATGAATTGTTCCGCCACTCAATTTCCACATGAGCCACGTATCCACAGTCCCGAATAGCAAATCACCGTTCTTTGCACGCTCCCTGCTGCCTTTCACATTATCAAGAATCCACTTTATCTTACTTCCTGAAAAATATGCATCAGCAAGCAGACCTGTCTTTTCTTTTATCATGTCTGACAATCCCTTTTCAATCAGCCCGTCAATAATATCCGCAGTTCTTCTACACTGCCACACGATTGCATTGTATATCGGTTTTCCTGAATATTTATCCCACACAATTGTTGTTTCTCTCTGATTAGTTATTCCTATTGAATCAATCTGCTTTGGTGAAACATTCGCCTTATCCATAACCAGCTTCATTGCTTCATACTGTGAGAGCCAAATCTTCTCCGGATTGTGTTCAACCCAGCCAGGCTTTGGATAAATCTGCTCAAACTCAACATTCTCCTGACAGATTATCTCTCCCTTCTTATTAAATAAAATACATCTTGAACTTGTAGTCCCCTGGTCTAATGCCATTACATATTTTTCCATTATATTGCCTCTCTTATATTTGTTTTTTATTTTTTCTTTATTTCTTCTGTTTTTGCAGTTTCTGCAATTCCATAATGAACCGCCCATCTCATATTTATTGATCCGGGCGGCACATTATAAATATTTCTCTATCAATTGTACAATCCATAATTTGCATTTGTATAACTTACAGCAGTGTAACTACTTTTGACTCTCGTCAATATCTCATTATACAGATACTCATGTCCCTCCTGGGTAGCCATCATCTTGTATTTGTATAATCTGTCTGCAATGTTATATATGGTCAATTCATACACATCACTGTACTTGACTGAATTATCGCTAAGAACTGCATATGCCCTGACTTTATACTTTGTAGTGAAAAGCGTGGACTTTGCATTGCCAAACTTCATCGTCATTGCATAACTTTGCTGGGTTCCTGTTCCGGAGTAATTAGTCTGAAGTTTACCGGATGTAGTACTCTTTATGCTCTTTACATCCTGATTTGTGCTGTTGTATAGAATCTGTGAATCATCAACTCCGTTAATTGAATAAATAACTCCGGAGCTCTTCACTGTCTTTCCATCTATGCTGCTGTCTATTGAATATACAGTTCTAAATCCTTTATTAATGTTGCTTATCTGGAATCCGTTCAGTTCAATACCCGGTCCTGTCACAACAAACTTTTTGTTAACCTTAATTCCCGGATTATATGTCGGATACACTGCAAGATAATAGGTTCCTGCCTTTAGCATGGTAATCTTTGCCTTGTTATCAGAAAGATACTCTACGCGCATTGCCGACTTGTCACTTGGCTCAAAAGAAATATCTGTATTTACTCCCGAATCGGGTTCTAATGTCACCCAACACTGAACATAATTTCCAACCTTTTGGGATTCACTTACCCAACTTGAGTAGCTCCATGAATTGACATCTGTGTTCCACCACACCGACTGCTTTGTAGGGACAGCCATGTGCTCATCATGTCCGCAAACCGTACAGTGAAGGTCTGCATAACCATTGCTCACACCGAGACTCTCATAATGATGTCCGTTCTCAATAGGTGTGACCGTTGTATTGGCGAGATTAGAAACACTTATCTCATAGAATGTATTAACATTGTTACGCCATGTATACCAGACAACTTTCTTGTTGTAGATAACCGGTACGCAGTCTGACAACTCTGCCTCAAAGGATCTGATTGTTGTCAGTCTCTTGCCCGTTGAGTCCACTGTTGTGTAATATACCAGAGAATCTCTCGACCATATAACGATATATTTGTTATCTGCCATCTTAATCATATGAGGGGTTCTCGTGGTTGTCTCCCCTTCTTTAAATGATGTGAGCCAGGTTGTATTAACCTGCATTGTAGACTTATCTACCGAAGCAACAAATATGTTTCGTGTCTTATGGGACGTGTTAGATTCATCCTGTACTACAGAATTTCCCGCTATAAGGAAACTTGTATCAGTTACCTCAAAAGCTCCAACAGACGCTCCGGTAACATTGTCTCCTGTATTTCCGGGAAATGTCATAACATCTGTCAATGAACATCTCTGTGAATATCCAAGAGTAACCTTTCCGGTCGATGCAAGAACATTGTATCTTGTCAACAGAATAGATCTTGGATACGCATCTCCATGATCTACACATACAAATTTGTCGTCAGAAATTCCTGCGAACTGATTGAAAGAATGGCTTACATATCCGTATGAAGTATTCATAACATCTGTGTAAGAGTCAACAATCTTATTTGTATCCAGATTGAATACTATTGATACATTGGCCTGATGTCCGCTGTACATCTCATGGCATGTCTTGATATAGAGCAGATTATTGTAGACAACTCCTCTTGCAGAACCTGCATCAAATGGTACTGTTGTGTTCGCTCCCTTTATACAGTCTGTTCCAAGCTTATTCCAGTTCTTGTCATACTTGGTAACTTCATATACTTTTGTGTCCTCATTCTGATTCCTGTTCTCCTGTCCCGTGAGCAGAACGTAATAATCATTTGCGACAAAAAATCCACCAAATATCGGCAATTCCATTGTAATAATCTTCTTGCTCTTAAAGTTATAATACTTGTCGTAATACTCAACCAACACTCCGCCAATCTTATCTCCGTACTGAACTCTCATGAGCTTTCCGTCAGACATTGGAACAAGATATGACTTGACGGTGGCTGACCATCTGTCATAATTCTGAGCGTTGATATTCATCCCACTGTATGTATCACAGATTGGTGTGGCCGCCCGCACAATAATACGTCCCGGCATTCCAAACGGGAACACCATACAGGCAATCAATGTAAATACTACTAAACTTTTAAAAATCCTTCTTTCCAGCACATTATGCACCTCCCCTAAAAATGCATTTCTTCCATTATATTTATATTCCGTTCCAAATATGGTTTTTAATTCAAAAATGCCTAAGCCTTCATGATATGGTTATGCTCAAAACTGCCAGACTTTAATGATATGGTTCTCTCAAAACTGCCAGACTTTAATGATATGGTCTTACTTATAAATGTCCCTTTCTAAAATCCTTCAGGTATGTAGGATACAATAGCTTCAATTCCTTCTTATTCTCATACATTATATCGTCCGCTCTCTTTACTGTGTGCTTAATCTCATTCTCAGTGAGTTGGTCGCACCATGAGAATCCATGGGCAACAACTATAGGAAGTTCGTCTTCATTCTTCTTGTACAGTTCATCCATCTGCTCCTTGAAATCCTCCACATAAATATTGTAATTCTCCTGTGGATTGGCATTAAATATAATAACCGCAAATTCGTCGCCACCAATTCTGTAGACCTTTCCAATCTTGCCAAAGGTGTCCTTTATAAGATCAGATGCATAACGTATGAGTTTATCACCCATTTCGTGTCCAAAATTGTCATTTACAATCTTTAAGTTATTTACATCAAGCATTACAATTCCAAACTTGCCCTCTTTTCTGTTCTCAATGGATTTGAGTTTTTCTTCGTAAGCTGTTCTGTTACCCACTTCCGTGAGTCCGTCTGAATACGCAAGTTGTCCGACAAACTCCGTCTTCATTCCGTACTGAATAACGTTGATAATCCTATAAACATTGCCTATGCAGATTAGCATCAAAAACACTACAATGCCGCCTCTTGCAATCACAGCCTTGTCTGTTGTATATCCAAAAATCATTCTTACCATATCAGCAATAAGTGAAATTGCAAGGAAAAAAAATCCTAACTGTTGCAACAAAAAATACACCTTATAATCTCTTTGTTTGCTATCAACCTTTACGTTGCAAATTATTACGACGAAAATAAGTAATACTATTATTCCGTAAAATCCATAAACAATAAAAATCGTCTGCTCCAAATCATATATTTTAAAGCTTTGAAAAATAATGGCAACTGATATGTATATCAAGTCTAATACGATAATAACCTTTACTACGAGCCATTTGAGAATGCCATAACAACTGTCCATAAAGAACAACAGCGGAACCGGTGCAATGAGCACAAGCATCTTGGATATTATCTCAATCAGATTCAAATCCTTTGCAAAAAGCTGCAAGGTATTGGTCTCAATCATAGCCCAAACAGACGTAATAAACGCAAAAAATGCCAGATATCCAAGTCCGTAGTCCTTTTCAGCTGTAATACTTTTTGAAAAAATAGTAGTCAGAGACGAATAAACAAACAACAAAATGCTTATTATGAACATGATAAAACAAATCAAAACATTGATGATGTTGTTATTTATAATATCAAGAACAAGTTTGGCTCTGTCTCCAACATAGGTGCTGTCAATATAAACCGGCCTATCACTGTATGCAGGCTTGATTCTAATTTCAATCTTCTTATTCATATTCTCATTATCAATACGAATCAGATTCCACCTTACACCAATCGGTTTGTCATAAAGCATCGATTCAACTCTATTAGTTTCATACAACAGCTCTGTTCCTGCATACAACTGTGTGCTGCAATCATCGCTTCGATAAATAAGATTAATTCCTTCCGTTCCTTTCGTTGAAAGTTCGGTAAAAATAGAAAGCGTTCCGTCTCCGTTTTTAGGAACAGCTTTCAAATCAGTCAGGTCAACCTCCTTACCATTCTTATCTTTCCACTGATTGTCAACAGAGTATGAGTACTCCAATTTGAATTCCGAATCCTTATAACTTTTTTCAACGATACTGATTATTACCATAACGCCCATGGCAACAACAATCAACGAAGAAAAAATAATAAGAAACAACTTAAGTTTTCTGCTCTTTTCCATATTCCGTCCCCTTTCTAACGTCCCTAAAGAAGACTGTTTTTTCCCCAGTTTTCCATACTGAATTATCCGCAACATGATATTATAATTATAAAACAATCAGGTAATAACTACAAGACTGAAGGTGGAAATAATTGTCAATATATGGCTGATGGTTGACTGATTTTTGGCTGATTTTTGGCTGATAATTACCTAATGCTGGGCTGATGGTTGCCTGGTGACTGTCTGATAATTACCTAATGTCTGGCTGATGGTTGTCTGGTAACTGGCTGATAATTACCTAATGTCTGACTGATGGTTGTCTGGTAACTGGCTGATAATTACCTAATGTCTGACTGATGGTTGCCTGGTGACTTGAAATATCTGCAATTAATATTATTACAATAGCCCGATGCAACTATCATTTTCGAATAGTACTCCGAAATAAACAGCTACACCGGGCTATATCTATATAAAGCAGTTGACAATAAAATGTTATTGAACGATTGCTCGTCGTAGAAAAGTCACTCTGCAATTTTTCTACGTTCTATTTTATAGTATATTATCGATTTTTAGTTTTGTTACTTCATTTAGTCATTTAATCAATTATTATCATTCTGTTGCTAAGTTTTTTATTTTTTTGATTCTTGCTATTCATTTTGTTGTTTTTCTTTTTTCTGTCTGTTACTCATTTACAGTTAAATACTTCATAGGATCGACAGCCTTTCCTTTTTTCGTAACGGCAAAATTGAGATTGTAACCTTCCTTCTCATAAAATCTTGTAGGCTTGTTCACGCATGCAATCACATCCCCGGCATCCACAACCTGCCCTTCCTCAACTGTAGGATTTATAATCTGTCCGTAAGTTATCTCGTAATCATTTCCCACCGCAGTCTTTATATACACGCCAATCTCATCGTTTTCACCGATTTCTGTAACAACACCTTTTGCCGATGCTATCACCGGCGCGAACTCTTCGCTTTGAATGACAATGGAAGGATTCGTTTTGTACTCATTCAATGTGGGAAAATAAATAGTATTGTCCATGTTGTATTCAAGAATAATATTTCCCTCCACAGGCCATAATAAATTGGATTTCTTGTTGAAAGACAATGCATTAATTGCCGCATTTACTTCTGTTGACAATCCTTTAAGATTTCCCTCACCCTCGATTGGATTCTCTTCTGTCTTCTCTCTGAATGGAGTGGTTTCATCCTCTTCATCCAGATATACTTCTCTGTCGCCATCGGATGTGCTATCCCCACCGGTAATGTTTCCCGGGATAATATCACCTGCCACTGCAACATCATTATCACTTCCATCATTATTATTATCTTTTGCATCGCTTCCCGCTCCTGCAGCATTGGCAACATTGCTAAATTCTGTATCAGTTCCCGCTCCTGCGGCATTGGCAACGTCTTCTTTTGCAAAATCTTCTTGCGCAGCACTGTTCTCAACAGTTACCTTCTCAACCTTTTTAAGTTCAATCTTATTTCCGCCATCATCCTTTGTATAATAAGTTGCAAAAACAATCCCTAAAAAACCTACAACACATAAACTTGTAGATGCAATAAATTTGTTCCGCATATTACTTTTCATATTATTTCTCATATTATTTCTCATATCATCCTAACCTTTCTTTTTTATTCAAGAACACTCTCGACGCTATTTCTGTATCAGTAGCTTCTGCTTCATAACCGATGCATATTCTTTGTGAAAACTATCAACTACAAATCGCAACAAAACACCGGAGGTTTTATTTATATTTTATATTTCCCTCTTAACTAAAAATTATTCATAAGTCATAGGTCATATCTCGTCTCTTTTTAACAAAAAATATTCAGAAATCATATTTCGCTTCTTTTTCAACACAATATTATTCAGAAATCATATTCCGCTTCTTTTCTAATACAAATTATTCAGAAATCATATTCCGATTCTTTTTCAACACAAAATATTCAGAAATCATATTTCGCCATTCACTGCAACATACTGTTTGTGTTTGTTTTATATTGTTTTTGTGATATAATAATTTTTAACTCAGCTAAACATTTTTAAATCTATTCATATGAAAAGGAGATAAAGAATGAAATTACAAAAAGAATTAATGAAAGAAAAAAGAAAATTAGAAGAATTAATTACCCTAACTGCAAGAAAAACCCGTAAAGTACCTTCCGAACAATATAGTGTAAAAGTCATTGTCCACCACAACTCGCTTCAATTTTACAAGAAAAATTCTTCCCACAACGGTGGGTATCATTATTTACACGCATCAGAAAAAGAAAAAGCCAAGAACATAGTCAAATACAACTATTTTTCAAAAGCAAATAAATACGCTATGGACGAGTTGAAACTGATAAACAGATTACTCAATAAAATGAACAATAACAGTTATGAGTTGTTGTACAAGAGAATAGGTCAAGGTAAACGCCGTATTATTGATTCTTATCTTTTTGAAGATACGAATCCAAGCGACCCTGACAGTTATAATTCAGCAATTATCACTGACGAACAATATAAAAAACTTTGGACGAGCGAAGTGTATACAAGAAAAGAAATTGATGATGATACTCCGGAAATATTCACTGAAAACGGTGAAAGAGTGCGCTCAAAATCTGAAAAGATTATAGCAGACAAGCTTTTCAAAGAAGGCATTCCATATCGATATGAATATCCTTTGTATATTCCGGATATTGGTATCTTCTATCCTGATTTTACTTTGTTAGATATAGCAAATAGAAGAAATATTATATTAGAACATTTCGGACTTATGAATAATGAAAAATATGCTGATAATGCCGTCAGCAAAATTCAAATTCTGTCTAGTATGGGATACAAACTTGGCGATAATCTTTTTATAACAATGGAAACATCACAGCACCCATTCGACAGTCGTATGCTCGACGGACTGATAAACACTCTGAAGTAATATAAAATCAGATTATTGAAGAAACTCCTGACATCCCTTTTTGATATTTCTTCATTTGGGATGCCGTAGGTTACTTTTTCACAAGAAACTTCTGACATCCCTTTTTGATATTTCTTCATCTGGGATGCCGCAGGTATCTTTTTCATAAGAAACTTCTGACATCCCCTTTTGATATTTCTTCATTTGGGATGCCGCAGGTTACTTTTTCACAAGAAACTTCTGACATCCCCTTTTGATATTTCTTCATTTGGGATGCCGCAGGTTACTTTTTCACAAGAAACTTCTGGCATCCCTTTTTGAAATTTCTTCACTTGGGATGCCGTAGGTTACTTTTTCACAAGAAACTTCTGACATCCCTTTTTGATATTTCTTCATCTGGGATGCCGTAGGTTACTTTTTCACAAGAAATTCCCTACATCCCTTTTTGATATTTCTTCACTTGGGATGCCGCAGGTTACTTTTTCACAAGAAATTCCCTACATCCCTTTCGCCTTTTTACGCTTGTGGGGTGTCACGCCCTACTTTTCTCCCGTAAATTGTGCAAAAAAAGAGCGTTGCGTTCGTGATTCAATCACTAACGCAACGCTTTATACAATCGAGTAGGCTGATTCCTACTCGATACCCACTCTGTGTAATCACTTCGAATCCACTTCGCTACTTCTCAGTGATTACACGGTCGCCAAGTGAAAATCTCTGTGCAAGCACAGATTTTCGCTTGGCTCGTCGTGGATAAC
>JAEELL010000122.1 GCA_016282745.1 Lachnospiraceae bacterium | reverse complement strand
TTGATTGATTTTACAAAGACTTTTTTTGCGAAGCATACGATACTTAATATTTTAACAAAGTATTGTATTTTTACCGCAGAAGAAATGCTTCTTGTTATGCGTCCTTATCAGATTACCGCTACAGAAAGAATACTTAACAGAATTGAAATTGCCAACAATTATAAAAAATATGGTGATATTGCAGGTGGTGGTTATATTTGGCATACCACAGGTTCAGGAAAAACTTTGACTTCATTTAAATCGGCAAGACTGGCATCTCAACTGCCATATATAGAGAAAGTTTTGTTTGTTGTTGACCGTAAAGATTTGGATTATCAGACAATGAAGGAGTATGACAGATTTGAAAAGGGAGCTGCTAATTCTAACAGTAATACTGCGATTTTAAAGAAACAGTTAGAAGATTCAAATTCACATATTATTATCACGACAATTCAGAAATTATCAACTTTTATAAAGAAATATCCAGGACATGATGTATTCGGAAAGCATGTTGTAATTATATTTGACGAATGCCACAGATCACAGTTTGGGGATATGCATACTGCAATTGTAAAAAGTTTTAAGAAGTATCATATTTTTGGATTTACAGGAACACCTATATTTGCTGCAAACTCAGGAGCAGTAAAAAATCCAAAGTTCTTTACGACGGCTCAAACATTTGGAGACCAGTTACATACATATACAATTGTGGATGCCATTAATGATAAAAATGTACTTCCATTCCGTGTTGATTATATTAAAACTATGGACATGGAAGAAGATATCACAGATGAAATGGTTTGGGATATTAATCGTGAAAAGACATACCAGGCACCGGAGAGAATTAAGCTTGTAACAAAATACATCTTAGAACATTTTGATCAGAAGACCTATAGAGGAAATAAGACATATGTTTATAATGCTTTAAAGAACATTGGTGAGGTAGCATCTGCTTCAAACGGTAAGGTGGAAGAAATAAAACAGAAACAGAGACTGTCGGGATTTAACTCAATACTTGCAGTTTCATCTGTTGATATGGCAAAACTCTACTACAAAGAATTCCAAAAACAAATGGCGGAAAATCCTGCTAAGCAGCTTCGCATTGCAACCATATACAGTTATGGTGCAAATGAAGAGGAAGCAGATGGAATATTGGATGAAGAAAATTCAGAAGATACATCAGCGTTAGATCAGAATTCACGTGATTTTCTGGAAAATGCAATTGATGATTATAACAAAATGTTTAAAACAAATTACAGTACCGATGGTGACAGATTTCAAAATTACTATAAAGATGTGTCGCTTCGTATGAAGAATAAGGAATTAGATTTGCTTATTGTTGTAAATATGTTCCTTACCGGTTTTGATGCAACTACGCTTAATACCCTTTGGGTAGATAAGAATCTTAAGATGCATGGATTGATACAGGCATTTTCAAGAACTAACAGAATACTAAATAGTATTAAAACATTTGGTAATATTGTTTGCTTTAGAAATTTGCAGAAAAGGGTTGATAGTGCGATTTCACTGTTTGGAGATAAAAATGCCGGTGGAATTGTTCTTTTGCAGAGTTTTAAAGACTATTACTATGGATATGAATCCGTAGATGGCACACGTATGCCGGGATACGTAGATATGATTGAGGAACTCATGGGAAAATTCCCGTTATCGGAGCCACAGATTATGGGTGAGCAGAATCAGAAAGATTTTATAGCTTTATTTGGTGCACTTCTTAGAATGAGAAATCTTCTTGTTGCGTTTGATGAATTTGAAGGTAAAGAGATTATCTCTGAACGAGACTTGCAGGATTATCTGGGAAGATATCAGGATTTGCGTGATGAATGGAAGCACAAACGTGAGAATGGTGAGAGTACAGATATCATAGATGACATTGTATTTGAAATTGAGTTGATAAAGCAGATAGAGATTAATATTGATTATATTCTAATGCTTGTCAAAAAATACCATGATAGTCATGGTGAGGATAAAGAAGTTCTCATTACTATCAAGAAAGCTATTGATGCAAGCCCTGAACTTAGAAGTAAGAAGGCTCTTATCGAAAACTTTATTGCAGGAATAAATGAAGTAGATGATGTGTTGAATGAATGGCAGGAATACGTTGCAGAACAGAGGGAAAACGAACTGATTATGATAATTGAATCAGAAAATCTGAAACCTGATGAAACTAGGAAATACATTGAAAATTCATTTAGAGACGGTGAAATAAAAACAACAGGAACTGATATAGATAAGATTCTTCCTCCTGTTTCACGTTTTGGAGGTGGAGACAGAGCTGAAAAGAAAAAAGGAGTTATCGATAGATTGATGGCTTATTTTGAAAAATTCTACGGAGTGTCAAACACTGAGTTTAAATTCAAAGAGGAAAAGCATGAGTAAAGGAGAGGTGTATGTCAAAAAAAAAATTTGTTATTAGATACATCGGAAGATCAGTTGAAGTGTCAAAGGCCAACAGTTCTACTTTGGTATTTAGAATTCCGTATCAAAATTTGTTTGGAAATACAGAATCCGTAAAAATAGATAACCCTTTTATTGTTTATATTTTATATGGGAAAAACGAAAACGGCAGGGATGTTGTTTATGTTGGAAAATCAAAGAATGGATTGAAACATAGACCTAAAGCACATGAAGATAAATTCGCTAATTGGACATATTGTTATGTACTTACGCAATTTAGAGAAAGAACATTTTTTAATGACGGAACAATTCAGTATCTTGAAAACAGTTTAAATGAATTAATAACCGAATTGGGATTCTATGAGAATACAACAAAACTAACGACTTCCGGAACGGCAAATGCAAGTGATGAAGAAGATTGTGAAGAATACCTTGAAGAAGTTAAGCAAATGCTTGATGCTATAGGTTTTGATTTGATTACGTATAAAGATGTTGTAGATAATGACTATTCCGAAATTGATGAAGGGGATATTTCATGTGTGGTTCCTGACGGATATTATTATTTAGATCGCAAGATTAAAAGAGCTAACAAAAAATATAAAGCAAAAATGCAGGTTGCTTCGGGAAAGTATATTGTGTTATCCGGAAGTGAAATTTGTTCAAAGATTGGTCCAGGACTATCTGACAACATAATTGACCTACGTAATTCGGCTAATATTGCGGACGAAGTGCTTCAAAATGATGTGTCTTTTAATTCTCCGTCAGCTGCAAGTCAGTTTGTTATCGGAGCTGCGAGTAATGGATGGACAAACTGGAAATGTGAAGATGGACAAATGATAGACGTTTTTAGAAAATAGCTGTAAATGCTAAGATGTGAGAGTATATAAAACTTTCTTGTAGCGTAGCTTTTATTGATATAAAAGTATGACTTATGTCTACTGCAAGCCTGCAAATAAAAAGTCAATACTTTTTTAGAAAAAAATCAGATATTCTTATTTAGAGTTTTAGGTATGAAAAATAGACCGCCATATAGTGCCGGTCTGAAAGAAAGGTTGTTGATAATTAGTATTATGG
>JAEELL010000121.1 GCA_016282745.1 Lachnospiraceae bacterium | reverse complement strand
GGATGCATATATAGATCCTGAGGAGCGATTCTGTATTACAGTCGGATGTGGAATCATCAAATACAATCTCCAAGATCCTTTTGAAGAATATATGTATGACTGCGATACTCTTCAGTGGATTGAAGTAGGACGAGACGGCGATAATATAGAGTGGTGCGACAAGATTGAGGAAGTGACAGATTCATATATTGTTGTTTTGGTTGAGGGAGAAGATAGACGACGTTTTAATCTGGCAACGCTGGAAAAACAGGAGTGAAATTCATATGTTGGAATTTACTTTTTCATTCAACCCCACTTTTTTAAATGCACCGGGTCATTCTACAAATATTCTACGAGGACACGTCATATGAAAAACGAAATTGTATTTGAAAACAAACTTTACGAACTTCGCAAGGAAATGAACCTGACACAGAAGTAGCTTACGGATAACAGCGGTGTTGATGAGAAGATTATCAGCAGAATTGAATGTCATTCCGGCAATCCAAACCTCGTGTAATAAAAACTGAATTTATATAATTGAATTCAGTTTTTTTGTGATAATTTTCACAGTAGTATTAAGTATAGAAATATATGTTTTTGGCAAAAAAATAAAAAATTGCCGAAATCATATATTAAAAAATATATGATTGTGGTAGAATCAAATTAAATGGATAATATACTGGAAAAAGAGGTATATGAAATGTGGTATGTAGATGTAATTCAAAAAGTTGATCGAAATAAAATATATAGTAGGCGACAGATATTTGAATTTTTAAAAGAATCAAAACCTGATTACTCATTTAAATCATTTGATTGGGTTATTAATAGTATGGTTAAGGAAGGCTTATTAATTCGAATGAAAAGAAACGCTTATAAGATTACGACGAGTGATAAAAATATGCCAGGATATTATGTACCGACTTTTAATGATAAATCACTTGAAATCATAAGTAAGATACAGGATAGATATCCATATATTGATTTTACGTGTTTCGAGAGTGTACAGTTAAATGAGTTTTTGAATCATCTGATAGCAAGAAATACATTTTTTGTTATGGTCGAAAAAGATGTTTCAGAGTTTGTATTTAGATTTTTACAGGAAGAGTATTCTGATGTTTTGTTAAGACCAAACAGAAGTGATTGGGATTCATATTGGAAACCGGACTGTATTGTTGTGTTGAATCAAACTACGGAATCACCACAAAATGAAAAAAATAAAAGAGCAATGAGTATAGAAAAAATGCTTGTTGATATTGTTGCAGAAAGATCCTTCGAAAATCTTTACAGTAAAAGTGAATTGAAAAGAATATATGAAACAGCATATCAAAGATACATTATTGATAAGACAAAAATGTTAAGATATGCAAGACGCAGAAATAAGGAAAAAATAGTAAAAGAATACTTGGGAGGTTTGAGTGCTAACTAAAGAGAATTACACAAAGGAAAACATTCAGCGATTACGAGATATTAGTGGAAATGATCCGTCTTTATTGGAGAAAACAGTGTATGCGTTCGGACTGCTTGAAGCGATTGCTAAGGTTGGAATGCCGTTTATCTTCAAAGGCGGGACCTGCTTGATGTTATTGCTTGATAAGCCAAGAAGATTATCAACGGACATTGATATTATAGTTGAGCCGGGAACAAATGTTGATATGTTTATCGAAAAAGCCGGACAATTATTCCCATTTGTTAGCCAACAGGAAGATATTAGAAAAGGAAAAAACAATATCGAGAAGAGACATTATGAATTTACTTATAACTCCCCGATTAGTAATAAACCATTAGTGATTTTGCTTGATATATTGTTTGAGCATAACAATTATGCCAATATTATTGAGAAGCAGATAAGAAATGATATTCTGATAAATGAAGGTGAAGACATTTTTGTAAAATTACCCGATGTTGACAGTGTATTGGGAGATAAACTTACAGCTTTCGCGCCACATACAACCGGTGTGAGATTTGGAGAAGACAAGGAATTAGAAATAATTAAGCAGCTATTTGACTGTTATACTTTATCCGGAGAAATGGCAGATTACAAGCATGTGGTCGAAGTGTACAAGAAAATTGCTTTGGTTGAATTAAGATATCGTGGAATGAGTTATGAAGTGAAAGATGTACTTAAGGATACAATCAGAAGTTGTCTCTGTATTATTTCAAAAGGCGGAATAATTAAAAGTGAATATAATTATTACATAGATGGAATTCGCAGAATTGCAGGACATATATATAATGAAAACTTTAACGGAGAAAAGGCTTCGTTTATTGCCTGTAAAGTATTGTATTTAGCGGCATGTATATATACCGAATCTGATTATAAAATAATAGAAGATTTCGATATTTTCAAGGACGAAAAACTCAGTTTTAAAGGTGCAAGAAGCGTAAACTACATAAAGAAAGTTAATATGGAAAGTTATGCATATCTTTGTTCGGCAATTAATTTGCTGTCAGATGAAATAGAGGGGATTTTGTCTGAGTAGGTTGCATTAAAAACTATTTGAGAAAATGACAACATTTAACAGATTTATATCTGAAATTTGAAAGGGACATAGCACAAAAGAGTACATGTCCTTTTTCGCTACACCCAGTAAAAATGTAGAGAAAAAGAAAAACGGAAAGGAGCAGTGTAGCAGGAGTGTTGCTGTTTATAGTGACACAAGATTTTATTTTGCCATGTTTGCTTGGTGGTTCAGGAATTTTATTTTTGTTGGCAGGAAATGTGTTTAACAAAGAAGATGAGTGATGATAAGGTAATCTGTTTAGTCTTACACATATTAACTTTTGATGGTAACTTTATAATAGTTAAATAATTCATTATTAGAAGTATATATATTTTTTTGAAGAATTATAGTGGTAATATTTATCATTATAATTGGCAATAAGCAAAGTGATTTTGTATATAATTTACATATGAAATTTAAAAAAATAAATGATAAAATAATAGAAACGAGTAGCATTGGTTGCGTAAGTCCAGTTTGCTACTCGTTTTATTTTTTTGAGAGGAGATAGCGATGTATAGCAAAGATGATTATGTTATTTATGGACAAAACGGAGTATGTATTATTGAGGATATTACAGAGGAGCCATTTGAGGGAGCTCCAAAAGGGAAGTTATATTATGTTTTGTTTGTAGTAAATAATGAAAATAAATTTTACGTCCCATATGAACTTGGAAATATGAAGATGAGAAAAGTTTTGAACAGGAAAGAGGCAGATGAACTAATACATATGATTCCAAGTATTGAACCATTAGAGGTTGGAAATGAAAAGCAGATTGAAGAAATATATAGAAAAGCTATAAATTCTAATGAATGTCTTGAGTTGATAAAACTCATAAAATATATACATATTAGGAAAACAAAAAGAAATGAAGAAGGGAAACAAATGACGTCAACAGACAGGAAATATATGGAAATGGCAGAAAACGCGTTATACCTTGAAATAGGAACAGCCTTAGGTATTAAAAAAAGTGAAGTGTTGCCGCTAATTGTAAAAGTGATAGAAGGAGATAATAACAATGAAGAATAGTATTTTACAGAGAATGATTTACTCGTTGATAACTGTAATGATTACAGTTCCGGCATTTGTCTTTTACAGTGTGTACGTTGTGGAAGGTGAAACATTAAAAAAGATGTCAGGGATAAATAGTGTTTGGGGAACAATACAGGCTCAGGGTGGACTTTATATGTTTGGAAGAATATTGCCTGTATGGCAGGTTATATTGATTGAACTGATATGTGCATTTACACTGGCATGCATGGTTGGTGGATTGACGTTTAAACTTGCGTCAAGAGTTTTTAACAAATTATAGCAAGAATTCTCCCTCATCTACAGGTGGTGAGATGAATTGCAAAAAGATGAAAAAACAGAAAAAGAACACTTGTTCGATAACGGAAATAGTGGTATAATATAATCAGTCGAAAAGATGATAGGAGGCTGATTATATGGATAAAATGGATAATAATGCACATTCAGTATATCTGCTTTATTACCATCTGATAATGGTGATAAAATACCGCAGAAAGGTT
>JAEELL010000120.1 GCA_016282745.1 Lachnospiraceae bacterium | reverse complement strand
GGTCGTTATCCTCGACCGTCGTTTTCGAAATATAATCATCAGGATTCTTTCTGTACCCATCAAGATGTGCAACAGAAAAATGTAATTCAAAGGGAGTAGGGTAAAAAAATGGCTTACAAGCACGTTGTTTTAAAATACTCATTTCAATTCCTTTAGCCGGTCCCTAACTGTTTAATTCAACCACCATATCCATAAAGGTTCTCTTGATACTATCGTCTATAGAATCCTTCACCACTACAATCAAATCTATGTCACTCTTTGTCGGATTATAGCATCCCATAACAGCAGAACCATGTAGATATACTCCAGCTAGATTATCCTGCAAGATTTCTTTTGCCTTTTCAACAAAACTGTTTATAACTGTATTCATTTATCTCCCCATTTTTCTTTTAATTGCTCGTTTATCAAAGTACTACTTCCGGAAGTTTCACATAAGCACAACTTTCTCCGTAGCGTACTCCGGTATCGTAAAATCCTAGCTTCTGATACAGTTGCTTTGCATTTTCATTTGCTTCTTCTACTTCCAACGCAATCGGATATTTCTTTCCATCTGGAAAGCTACTGATTTTGTTCAGTACCAACTTTAATGCTTCACTCCCAATTCCTTTTCCTTGGGATTTTTCATCGATGAAAAATCCCATAACACGCCAAACCTGTCCGTACTTTTGAAGCACCTCTGGCTCTTGTGGTTCCACTTCAATCTTTCCAATCAAAACTCTCCCCACAGGCTTATCATCACAAGTTATGATACACAATTCTCCCTCCAATCCGTTAACCACTCCAATATATGCAAACGCAAGAATAGTTGCCCAATCTTCTACATATGTCTTTTGGTTATCCCTTGGCTTTAATGCCAATACTTCTTCATAATTCTTAAAGGACAACGTTGTTAATTTTATATCCATTTTGTTTTGCTCCTGTTTAACTGTTGTTTGAATTTCAAAGTTAATTAATCCGGTTGTTGTCCACTTCCGTAAAAAAGTATTCCAATGTATTTACAAACATATTGTCATCAAACAATTCTTTTATCTGTTCCCTGTTCATCCAAGCAACCTGTGTCACTTCATCCGTTGTGGCATTTCTCAAATCAACCTCTCCATCATATTCAAACAGCCACACATCCATAATATCATTAAAGATTTTGCCATTGATGATTTTGCGGGTCTTTGTAAATAGCATCTGGCCATCTTCCGGTGATAAATCCACACCGACTTCTTCCTTTGCCTCTCTGATTGCTCCTTGTAGGCTGTCCTCTCCCTTTACAACCGAACCGCCTACGCATTCCCACATCAGCGGATGTGTCGGTCTGTTTGCAGAACGCTGTGAGATCAGATACTCGCCCTTGGAATTGCGTATCCACACACTCACCACCAAATGGTATCCATCTATTGGCAGTTGTTCACCCCTGACATGGTCTCTCCCCAAAAGTTCTCTGCTTTCATTATACAAATCCCAGATTTCTGCATCCGGCACATACTCTATGATATCTCCAAAATCTGCATGTAAGGTTTTGCAGATTTTGCTAAGAATCGTAAGGCTCACCTCTTCATCACGGCGAAGCTTTGTCATCGTGTTAGGGGCAATTTCTGCCTTTTTACGCAGATCTGATTTGCTCATTTCTTTGTCTACTAATAATTTCCATAATCGTTTATATGATACAGCCATAACACCGTCTCCTTATCAAAAATCCTCAGAATTCCGTCAATTCTAAAAAACTCACTCCATTTTTATTGGCTACACCCGCATATGTTTTATCCGAAAATTGTCCAATCGAACAGTAATGATTCATAACATACTTTGCAGTGTATGGCATTTCCAATTCTTTTATTTCAGCGAGCGAAAACCATTTAGATTTTCCTTCGTTTGAGACTAATTTATCATCCATTCCATCTTTAAGCTTTGCGAAAAAATAGTAATTCTGTCTTATTTCCCCTTTCGTGCTCCTCAAGGTAACATATTTAAGGAATAAATTCTCTATATTATCTTCCTTCAGTCCCAACTCCTCATCCATTTCTCTTAACACACATGCTTTTGCATCATTCAGTTCAAATTCTTCAAAATGCCCTCCGGCAGATCCTGTCCATACATCATTTACAACTCTTCCTCCCTGCCTGTATAAGAGTAACACTTTATCATCTTTCAATATATAAATGGACGTCATATTTCTTAACTTGCCTATCATAAATCAAAAAACTCACTTTCTGTCTTTCTAAACTTACACAACCTCACATATCAATCCACTGAATAAACGCCGTCTTATCCGAACTGTTATAGCCTGCATTTCTGTAAAAGTTTAATGTACTTTCTTTCTTGGAACCGGTGAGCAACATCATCTTATAACAATGATTCTGCTCTGCAATCTGCTTCGCATAATTCAGACATGCCGTAGCATAACCTTTCTTTCTGTAGTCTCTATGTGTCACTACATTTTCTATAAACGCATATGGACGAACATTTCTGGTAAGGTTGGGAATAATCACACATACGCAGGATGCCACAATTTTATCATCCTCTTCACATACGATCAGATGGTGATTTTCATCATTTATGATATTGTCCCACGTATTTTTCAAATGCTCTGAATCTTCCGGTATATCTTCCTCATGAAGATATAAGTATAACTGTAATATTTCATCTAAATCTTTTTTATCTGCTTCTCTGATCATAATTCTTTCCTATCCGCTCTGCCAACCACTAAAGCTCTACCAGCTTATCTCCATCAAAATAATAAATATTCTCTTAAAATCAGTCTATTTGTCTCAAATACCATAACGTTTTGCCCTTCCGTTCCTATTAATAGCCCAAAATCTCATAAGCTGTATATTTGTAAATATCTCTTTTATCTTCTCTTTCAACTTACAGCCTCCATAACGTCTTACCGTAACAGTCAGGCATTACTTTTCCGGCACAGTACTGCCCCCATTCTATATCCGCTCATCAACTAACAGATTTCATATAGAATACCACAATAGCCCCTTTCCTTCAACAGACACTCGCACTTTCTTGCGATTGTATCTCAGTATTCCACTCATCATCCGTTTAAGCACACAAAAATCGCAGGCTACATATTTTTTAATGTGTAACCCGCGATTTTTTCCCTAAATACACTTGTAGCGAGATAAGTTTTCCACCCATTATTACCCTTAAATAACTAACCAAACAGATATTTTATTTTTTCCTTCTCAAAAAATATAATATCTTGTTCAGTTTCATTATGTATAAAAGATAATTCTTCATGGCTAATATATGTAAACCACTTATCCGTCCCCCTATAAAAACACAATTCTCCTGGATATTCCTCGCCATTCCATCTAAGTATATCTTCCGCATTATAAAAAATATATTTAATTGTGTTATTGCATTTAATCTCAACTAAATCACAATTTTCAAGTAAGATATTTGTTTCCGGATGAAAACCTATATTTGTTTTGGATATTATATAATCCGAAAACATATAATATTTATCCTGAAGAATATATTTAGTTTTATCATCATCATCTTTAATAAATACCATACTTATATAATCACAAGTTTCTATAGCATAATTGATAAATGATTTGTAATTCTTTCTATCTATAATTATCTCCAACATTTCAAACCTCTCAAAAGTAGAATATATGACCTCCAAAACCAATACTCTATTTGCCCGTCTGGTCCTTCACCCGGTCCTTCACATGTTTTTTCATCAAATCTCATTCCTGACCTTCAAATTTCTTTGTGAATTTATGCACAAACTCGTCTTTTTGGTAGTTTTTATAAATTTTATAAAACAAATCAACATCCTCTTCTTCGGACCATACATCAAAATCTATATATTTTGATGTTCTATAACTTATAAATATTTTGTACTCATCAATTTGAAATTTTCTTATATCATTTGTCCTGTCCAAATGTATACTCAAACTTTTATATAGCGGGTATTCTTTTCCTTCATAATACATCATTGGTCCAGATTCAGTTGGATATAAAGCAAAGAACAAATCTTCTTCCTTATAATATAATCCAGTAAAAGAATGAATCTTTTTCTTATTATAAAACTCTTTTTCACTTGTACTTTTATCAAGTCGACAAAACTCGTTTATCTCTATATTACTTAATTCAATAAAATCTAAATTCATACTAATTTCCTCTCAAGCATTTTAGCAAATTGTCCTATTCCTAACGAAAGTAGATAATAGAACACAAATGCCATTATTTCAGCTATGGCTTTTTCCTCATCGTGTAAACAAATAAAAGATCATAGTAAATAACAAACGTATACTATGATCTTTCATTTATTTATAATTATTTTATTACTTATCTATCAACACATCTGTTTATAAAACGGATATGTCACCTCACAACTATATGATTACATCGACTTGATATTCTTATAAATTCCTTCAGCATCAAGTCCAAACTCTTTGATAAGCTCAACTGCCGGGCCTGAATGTCCGAATACATCATTTACACCAATCTTGTGAACTCCAACAGGATATTTTTCTGCAAGACACTCAGCTACTGCCGAACCAAGTCCTCCGATTACCGAATGTTCCTCAACTGTAACAATCTTACCTGTCTTCTTTGCTGCCTCAACAATGAGATCTTCATCTAACGGTTTGATTGTATGGATGTTAATTACCTGAGCTCTGATTCCGTCAGCCTCAAGCATCTTT
>JAEELL010000119.1 GCA_016282745.1 Lachnospiraceae bacterium | reverse complement strand
GCTGCTGCCTGAATATCTGCTCCCGGCATCATTGTCGTCATAAGTGATACAGACATAGCAAGTGCCAATGCTTTTACATTCTTTCTCATTTCTTCTAACCTCTCAGTTTCTTAAAAAATTCCTTTAACAGGTTACTGCACTCTTCCTCAAGAATTCCCTTTTCACTCTCAACCTGATGGTTAAAAGCGTCTACTTCCAGCAGATTCATGATGGAGCCGGCACATCCCGCCTTTGGATTCATACATCCTATATATACTTTTTTGATGCGTGCCTGAACAATAGCTCCGGCACACATCTGACATGGTTCTGTAGTCACATACATCTCACAGTCATCAAGTCTCCAGTCATCCATCTTCTTACTGGCCTTCTTGATGGCGTTAAGTTCCGCATGGGACAATGTGTTCTTGTCCGTCATTCTTCTGTTGTAACCACGACCGATTATCTCGTCATTATAAACTATAACACAGCCAATCGGCACTTCGTTCATCTTCATGGCGCGCTTAGCCTGCTTTATAGCTTCCTTCATATACTTTTCTTCTCTCGTCATAATCATCAACAACCTAATTTCCTGCTTATTATCATTTAAGAACGCTCTTGGCGTTCCGGCTGCGGAATGCGCGTCAGAAATAAGATAACTTATATAACTTATATAACTTATATAGCTTATATAGCTTATCTTCCATAGCTATCTATAACATCCCAGATATCCTTGGTTTCAAATCCCAATTTCCAACATCCGCATCCGCCGATACCGTACTCATTTGCAACGTCAATTTTCTTTTGGATTGACTTTGCATTTTCAAGCCAGATCTGTGTATTACCATGTTCTTTTTCAATATAAACATAATCGCAGCCCATCTCTTCGTTCCATTCAGGAGTGACTTTTGCCTTTTTGCAAATATCCTTTGCTGTATCCATTCCCACAGCCTTGCTGCTAAGAGCGTAATTGCCGTTGGCACTGTCCTCAATAATCTTTGCGCCGTCTTCCGCAAATTCCTCAGGAGTCTCTGTCCACACTCTTGTGTAGAAAGGTATGCCCATGATTACTCTGCCTGCATCACCCACCAAGTCAACTGTATCGCTGACTGCCTTTTGAACAAATGGCAATGACGCAACAGGACCTGCGGCATCACTGGCTGAATTATATTCATCGTAACTCATTACAATTACATAATCAGCAAGCTTTCCCTGCTGTTTCATATCATAATATTCCGAAAACTCTGTCGGAACGTAATTGTCAATTGAAAGTGTGAGGGAATTTTCCTTACATTTAATTGAGAACTCTCTTAAAAACTGATGATAATCATCCTGATAAGCTTTTGAAATATACTCAAAATCTACATTTACTCCATCAGCACCACAAGCTAGTAAGGAACTAATCAAATTGTCTTCAAATTCTTCTCTCACTGTCGTTGAGGCAAGAACTGTATCTACATACTTGTTTCCGTTTGAATCCTTTGAAAAATCATCAACAAGCGGCCACACTTTGCACCCCATATTATGAGCCTTCTTAACATAATTTGAAGAAGACAGATCTACTATTGAGCCCTTGCCATCTTTCATTGTATACCAGGTAGGTGAAATAACATTTACTCCTGCCATGTCTGCCGACATGCTTGAAAGCGTATCATTTGCACTTACGTTTGTAACCTGATGCCATACCATTTTCACCTTTTCTTCCATAACAGTGTGTGTGTATGTCTCATCATCATTCTTTGGATTGACATTTTTCTTCTTACCCGCTGTGTTGTACTTTTTCTGTACGTAACCTGTGAATCCGTCCTCGGTCTGTGCGCTGTACCAGTCACCCTCATCCTTAATGATTCTTAAAGATTCATCCTTGTCAATTTCTACAACTATATCCGACATAGTATCCATATCGACACGCATCTTGTTATTCTTTTTTGCCTTTGCTTCGGTATATTTCATTGGTTTGAAGTCATTTATAACAAGTCTTTCCGGTTTATTACCCGCTGCCTTGTATAATTTATAATTTAAATCGCAGAACATCTTTACATATTCCATGTTGATGTAACAGATATCACCCTCTAACATGGAAATAGTGTAATCTACAGTCTGCTTTTCTTTTCTTTCAACATACTGATTTTCCCCAACATATGAAGTAATGGTGTGAGTTGCATCAGTAAATAAAATATAATTCTCTGTTTTGTCAAAATAGAATCTGTCATCAATATACTTCTGAAGCATCTCTATATCAACAAAAACACTTCCATCTTCTCTGATTATGGCTTTAGATTCTACCGACTCTCCCTGAAGAACAGTCGCCGCATATCCGCCCTGTCCGTCAAACTTAAGATATTCACATAAGTTAGCCTGTGTTTCGCTGGACTTTTCACATCCGCAAAGTGGCATGGCACAAACACCCGCCATAATAGCCATCAATAATAATTTTGTATTTCTCATTCCAGGACCTCCTCCTGTTTCTTTTGTTAATTCACGTATTAATAGGGGACTGTCAAAGCTACAGTCTTTGTCATTTTAACATAAAAACATAAAGAATGACACCAAAAATCCTTAAGAATTAATGATGCCATCCTCACACAGGGAAGCTCCTGCAAAATTATTAAGTTAGTTTAAGATTATAATATAAGTATTTAAGTTAATATTAACCATTGAAATGTATGATTCAAATATTCAAGGCTCGCTCAAATAACATAAATATGGTTAATCAAAATAAATTATAGTTGCCGACAACAATCTATAGTCTGTCATATGCTTCGTGATATAAAACAAAATCCAAGTGTTGTCAGATTCTTATATTGTGCCCGGTTACAAACATGAATGACTATATACATACATATCTACCCTTGCACCTAAAAGCATGAATACTCTTTCTGCAACGTACCCTTACTTCTATTTGCTATTATACACATATTGTTTATGTATTGCAATATATATTTTTAGTTTCATGCATACATTCTTATTTTTTCTGTCATGCCGGTTCGCCAATCCGACAAGGTTACATTTTTATTCATACATTATACATTTTGAAATGGATATACGATGCTTTCAAAATAACCGTTTCGCATAATAGGAATGTTTTTTTCTAAAAATTGAGTCATTACTTAAAGGACTATTTTCAAAAGCAAGGTAGGGAATTTTGTTGCAAAAGTTATATCCGACAACCCATGTGAAGAAAAT
>JAEELL010000118.1 GCA_016282745.1 Lachnospiraceae bacterium | reverse complement strand
TTTTGGCTAAGAATGTTATGTTCGGCATCCCATACGATGTTTTTTCTAAATGGGATGTCAGCTGTAAGAAATCAAGTTGAAGAAGTGTACATCCTAAAAATAATTTTCTCCAAATGGGTTGTCAGCTGTAAGAAATCAAGTTGAAGAAGTGTACATCCTAAAAATAATTTTCTCCAAATGGGTTGTCAGCTGTAAGAAATCAAGTTGAAGAAGTGTACATCCTAAAAATAATTTTTGCCAAATGGGTTGTCAGCTGTAAGAAATCAAGTTGAAGAAGTGTACATCCTAAAAATAATTTTTGCCAAAAGGGTTGTCAGCTGTAAGAAATCAAGTTGAAGAAGTGTACGTCCTAAAAATATTTTTTACCAAAAGGGATATGTTATATACAAATCCCCGAGGGCAACTGAATAATCGATTACGTACATGTTTCAAAAATCATATATTAAAACAGGACCTCAATAAAACATCGCATGCATTAAAACATCGCATGCATTAAAACAGGACCGCAACACTAAATTAGTGTTACGGTCCTGTTTTATAAAAACTAATTACTACATGTAATTATGCATCTTCTCTTTTTCTTGAGAATACTACTACTGCTGCTGCTGCAACGATTGCTACTGCTGCGCAAGCGATTGGCGTAGCATCACCTGTCTGAACAGGAGTTGTTGTTGTAGTTGTTGGTGCAACCTGACTTGCTGCTTCTGTAACATCTTCATCATCATCATCATTAACCGGTGCTTCTGTCTTTGGTTCAGCTGCTGCTTCTTTAGCTTCCTTGAGAGAGAACTTCTGTAATGTAAGTGTTGTTGCGTAAGTAGAATCACCATCATCCGGCTTACCGCTTGTCAACTTGTACATATCTTCCTCATCAACTCTGTCACCAAATTCTCCACCGATACCAAATACAATCTTAGTTGCATCTTCTTTCAATGTGAACTTCTTGTCGTAATTTGTCTTCTTTCCAACCTTTAACTGAATCCAATCTCCGTAAAGAAGATCATCTTTGTCGTTAGCAACTTTTACGAATACCCATTTGTTAACATCTTTTGTTGAAAGTGAAAACGATAATGAATACTCAACACCTTTCTTGAGGCTGAGGTTTTCATCCTTAACCTGAGCGCCCCAAACACCGCCCCAACCGATTAAGTCCATCTTAGCTGTCCAACTGTCTTCTGTCTGGGCTGTAAGTTCTCCGATAGCACCTTCATACCATCCCTGGTTCTGTCCAAAGTATGAAGTCCATCTGTCAGCTGCGAAAGCTGAACTTGTCATTGCAACAGTTAATGCTACTGTAGCAACTACTGCTGAAACTCTTTTTAATATAGATTTTCTCATTTCTTGTCCTCCTCTAAATAATACGAAAATACTACTTTCGCTAGATAAAGTTAGTATACCACTTAGTGTTTTATTTTACAACAAACAAAACGTTTTTTTAGTCGTTTTTAGTCATTTTATACAATTTTTTCATTCCATCTCCTTTCACTCAATTTATTTTTTTGTATATTTTCACATTTATATGCGTATTATTTTTCCAATTGTAAATATCTTTTTTCTTTTCTTTATCTGTTTTTTCTAGTATTATGATATTTGTAGTTACATTATTCGCAAAAATATTAATATATTCTAGTTAGAATATTCATTAGCGGAATGCTAATTACTGAATATCCATTAGCGGAATGCTCATTACTGAATATCCATTAGCGGAATGCTCATTACTGAATTTTCATTGGCGAATATTAATTACCTAAGTTTTTTATCACTATTACATTATACAGGAGTTATATCATGATTAGAACTTTTTTAATTTTTCTGCTTTTATTTGTTTTTTTTATTATAACAATTCCTTTTCTTCCAATATTGCTTATTATTGGTTTGTTCAGCAAAAAAGCGAGAGATAAAATCTCATTCTGTATGGTGCGTGTTGTTTTTCGCATTATCCTTTTTATAACCGGTAGCACAGTCGAAATTACAGGGACAGAGAACATTCCTAAGAACGAACCAGTCCTGTTTATTGGAAATCACAACAGTCTTCTCGACGTTGTAATCGGTTATCTGTTAGTTCCGGATTTGACAGGTTTTATCGCAAAAATTGAGTTGATGAAAGTTCCGGGACTCAATTGGTGGATGATTCTTATGAATTGCCTTTTCTTAGATAGAAAAAATACCCGTGCAGGTTTGGAAATCATAAAAAAAGCTTCTGACCACATAAAAAACGGAATTTCTATTTTTGTATTTCCGGAGGGCACAAGATCAAGAACAGGAGAACTCGGCGAGTTTAAGGAGGGTACTTTTAAGATTGCAACTATGACAAAATGCCCTATAGTCCCTGTCGGTTTCACCGGAACTGCTGATATTTTTGAAAATCATTTTCCAAAAGTTAAGCCTTCCCACGTTACAGTTACTATAGGAGCTCCGATTGCTACGGCTGATTTGCCTAGAGCAGAGCAGAAGAAACTTGGTTCTGCCACAAAGGAAATCATCGCAGAGATGATACAGTAAATTTATCAATTGCAGTAACAATAATACATTTAAGCATCAGCCACAGTTGCAATAATACATTTAAGCATCAGCCACAGTTGCAATAATACATTTAAGCATCAGCCACAGTTGCAATGATGCATTTAAGTATCAAACACAGTTGCAATGATGCATTTAAGTATCAAACACAGTTGCAATTATACATTATATACATCAGCCACAGTTGCAACGATGCATTTAAGTATCAAACACGTTGCAATTATACATTAAAGTTGTCAATTGTGAAATTAGATGTTAGAATAAGAAATGTTTGTTAATTTATTTTATCTCGGAGGTTAAAATGGTTATACTATCACAGATTAGCACTTTTGCTATAGTATCGATTATCATTACAGTTGTATTAGTAGTTGCTCTCGGAGTTCTTTACTTCTTCGGCAACAAGATGCAGAAAAAACAGACTGAACAGGAAGAACTTATGAAAGCAAATTCCCAGACAGTCTCTCTTCTTGTTATAGACAAGAAAAAAATGAAATTAAAAGATGCCGGTCTTCCAAAAATTGTCATGGAACAGACTCCAAAGCTTATGCGCAGAGCCAAACTTCCAATTGTCAAGGTAAAAGCCGGTCCTCAGATCATGAATCTCATAGCAGACTCAAAGATTTACGATCAGATTCTTCCAAAGCAGGAAATCAAGGCAAATGTCAGTGGTATATATATCACTTCTTTTAAGAGAGTGAGAGGCCCTGTATATGAGCCACCAAAGAAAAAGTCTTTGTTGGACAGATTCAAAAAACAGTAATTTTGCCCAATGCAGAATCATCAAATAAAAATGGAACAGTTCATATGAACTGTTCCATTTTTATTTGATGATTTTTATTTGCTTATTATTATTTGCTTATTATTATTTGCTTATTATTATTTGCTTATTATTATTTGCTTATTTTCATTTACTTATTTTCATTTGCTTATTATTATTTGCTTGTTTTCATTTGCTTATTTTCATTTGCTTATTTTTATTTGCTTGTTTTCATTTGCTTAAAGAGATTTGACACGTGAATTATTGACAATCTGCATCCTGTTCTAAATCATTTCTTTCACTGACATGCTGATGCGGCAGTCATTGGTATGCTGGTTGTTAATACTTAATGCATAATCTATTTTGATGTCCATGTCCTTCTCACCGACATTTACCGCAATGTCGTTTGTATTTATGTCTATTGTAAAATCTCCAAAAGGAGTACTGTAATAACTTCTGTTTGTCTTCTGGCTCGCAAAAGACATGTTTGTGTTTACATTTCCAACTTTCTTAATTTCCACTATTTCTTCCGAAACTTTTATGATGTTCTTTGTTTTTGCTCCGTTATCAGAGTCAATCTCTTCGTATACGATATAATGTTTGTTGTTTCTGTTATAATATTCTCCGACAGTCACAACTTCAACTGCGTCATCTGTATTCTCTGCAACCTGAAGTCCATTAATTGATATAATCACATCTTTATTCATAATATTCTCCATCCTGCCGCCAAATCAAAAGCAGCATCATTAATATTCAAGAACGCCCCGGTTTAATCTTTCTTACGGTCCGTTGGAAATTACTGATCTCACAGGGAGGCACTGTACTCCTCGATGTCTATCTGCTGTATCATCTCAATATCAAGTGGCAATATGGAATTCGCAAACCGCTTAAACTTTTCAGCTGCATCACTAACGTAAAATTCATACACTGCCTCGTGATCAGATGATGCCTGTATTCCAAGTTCATCCATAACCGCTCCAAGTCCCACCGCTGTCTCGTATGCGGGATTAACAAGATTAACCCCGTCTCCCATTATTTCTCCGATAGTGTCTCTAAGAAGCGGGTAGTGCGTACAACCAAGTATCAGACTGTCCACATTTTCTTTTTTCAATTCTTCCAGATACCTTGCCGCCACTGCATCTGTAATACTGTCATGGAGCATCCCCTCTTCCACCAACGGTGCAAATAAAGGGCACGCCTTTCCGTATACAGTAATATCCTTGTCTATGCCCTGTATTATCTTGGTATATAAGCCACTGTTTATTGTACCTTCTGTTCCTATAATACCTACACGTCTGTTTTTTGTTGTTCGTGCTGCAACTTTTGCTCCGGGCTTTACCACTCCTATAATCGGAATATCCAATTCTCGTTCCACCTCATCAAGAGCGTAGGCACTGGCAGTATTGCACGCAACAACTATAGCCTTTACATCTTTTGTCTTTAAAAAATTGATTATCTGTTTTGAGTATCTGATTATGGTATCCTGTGATTTACTTCCGTAAGGAACTCTCGCCGTATCTCCAAAATATACAATACTCTCATTAGAATACTGTCTGAGAATCTCACGCGCAACAGTAAGTCCTCCGACACCGGAATCAAAAACCCCAATTGGCGAATTATTAAAACTATCGCTCATTTTTACACCTTTTCTACTGTCCTTTTATTATGTCTCTTATTACGGCTCATAAATCTTGCCCTACAAGTCATGTTACATGATATTTTTTGAAATATCAATACCTTGAACGAATGACGGAATAAATTATTTCATAATGGCAATACTCTTATTCAAGATAGTTTGCACGACATTTATCCGCTCAGAATGTGCAAATAAATTTTATACGATAAAGGAGTATTATATGGTAACTTATAAAAAATTATTTTTTATTTCATTTAGATTTTTATTGTTTACGTCGCTTCTCTGTTTCATTGCATCAAAATACGAATCTGTATTATCGCGTGACTTATCCCGTGGCGTGATTCGCTTTCATGTCAGGGCAAACAGTAATTCCAAAGAAGACCAATTACTCAAGTATCAGGTTAGAAATGAAGTAATCAGCTACTTGAGAGACCTGTTGCAGGATACAACTTCCGTGGAAAATGCTGTTCAGATAATTATTTCAAAAAAGTCCGACATAGAAAAAACAGCCTCCAAAGCTTTGCGCTCTAAAGGCTGTTCATATCCAATTTCAAGCCGACTTGCAATCGAGCCTTTTCCAGACAGGATGTATGGCAATTTCAAATTTCCAAAGGGGTCATACACATCCTACATAATCGAAATCGGATCCGGCAAAGGTCACAACTGGTGGTGTTGTCTATACCCTTCGCTGTGTTTTATTGACAAATCGTCAGCTTCATTTTCTGATTCTTCCACGGCTAAACTAAAGCATTCTCTGTCAAAAAAGGAATTCAAATATGCCACGTCTGATCATTATGTCAACTCAAATCACAAATCAAAATCAAATTCTAATTGTAATGTTAAATCTAAAGTCGATTTTAAATCGGAGTCAAATGACAGATCAGACTCCAAAACGAAATCAGGTTATAATTCTGTTTTCAATGTTAAATACCGTTTTAAATATTTAAACAAATTCCGTGAGATAAAGTTGTTCGGTAAGCCCTGATTTTTCGAGTTCTGCCATTGCTTTATCCGCTTTTTCGCAGTCATCGAATATACCGAATACAGTCGGACCACTTCCGCTCATTATTGAATTAAGTGCTCCGTTTTCAAGCATTACTTTTTCAATTTCTTTAATTATAGGATAATCTCCAACCGTAACATCTTCCATTACGTTGTAAAGAAGTCCTGCCATTTTTTTCAGGTCTTTTTCTTTGATTGACTCTGCAATTTTTTCTATGTCAGGTCTCTTTGTTATCTCATCAGGTCGGATTCTTCCGTAAACATAGGCTGTCGATACCGACACAGGAGGTTTTGCGATTATAAGATGGCACTGTGGTGCATCAGGAAGTTTTGTCAGTTCATCTCCGATTCCTCTTGCGATGGCAGTCCCCCCCATTACGCAGTATGGAACATCTGCCCCAAGTTTTACACCGCGTTCTCTAAGTTCTTCCTCACTAAGTCCAAGTTCGAAAAGTTCGTTTACTCCTTTAAGTGTCGCGGCGCAGTCACTGCTGCCTCCTGCCATTCCGCCGGCTACCGGAATCCTTTTATAAATGTAAATGGACAATCCGGCTTTGATATCAAACTCATCCATGAGAAGTTTTGCAGCTCTGTAAGCAAGATTATCTTTATTGTTTTCCAAAACGAACTGATCCGTCTCAACTGTTATCTCTCCTACATTTTCTGTATCTTTTATAATGACATCATCATAGACACCGACACTTTGCATTATCATATCGAGATCATGATATCCGTCTCCTCTTTTTCTTATTACATCCAGTCCCAGATTAATTTTACCGTATGCTTTAATGTGCAATTCTCTCATATGTATCTCATATCTCCCTTCAAGATTAGCTACTTATATGGTACTCGCTGCTTATACAAGATTCCATTAATCATAGTATCAATTATTCAACCATTTCACAACTGAATATTATTTTTGCACTCTGTATTTGTAACTATTCAGCCATGCACATAAAAGAATAAATATTATGAAAGACTGCTTGCAGGATTTCAAATATTTATTCTTTTATGTATTTGGGGAACCCAAATCAGCTCGAAGTAGCAGATTTATCTGCGAATTCGAGCTGGCATTGCTGAAAGACTGAATAGTTACATATATTTTTTATCTACTTTCTCTCACTTTTCGCAATCAGAATTTTGTCACCAGGCTTTATCTGCCCATTTTTAATATCATTTATTTTCTCAATACTTTGGGGCGTTGTATAATTTTCTTTAGCCAATTTCCAGATTGTATCGCCTTTTTGAACCATATGACCTTTTAGCATTGGCAGGTTCCTTATCACTTCTTCATCCAAAGGTCTGACTTCTATACCTGAAATAATATCCACATCGCACTTTTCAAACACGATGAGTTCCATTATTACAGACACCTTTATCTCTATTTCTTCCGAACTGACATTGTTTGCACTCACCTGCTCAACTCTGGCACTGATGTAATACTCATCATCTCTTTTCATTTCCGGCACATCAATAACCGCTGTAACATTTTGCTCTTTTTCAAGCACACCGACAGGATTTCCGTCATCTGACGATATATAAAACGCTCCCACATTAATAATTCCCTTTACCTCCAAGCCTTTCTTAGTCACTTCTTTTTCTTCTATTCTGAAACTTCCGTAACTGCTGCATATTTGCAGTATCTGTCCCTGCATCATATTATCGGACACGTTAACTGAATATTTGTTCTTGGATGAATTTTTGATAAGAAGTTTATTGTATCTGCTCTTTTCAATTTCCGGGATTACGTTGCAATAGGGACAATAGACATCCTTAATCATCTCGATTTCATTCTCGGAATATATTTTGATATCAAGATTCAAAAGCACATCCAATTTTGCTTCTTCACACTCTCCCATATCATTTTCCAGCGGCGACAAACTACTTTCTCTTATTGAAACATTTACATAGGATATCATCTCTTCCGTTGCATCCGGCATCTCGATATTTCCGCTAAAAGATACTGTTCCTGCGTGCCACTGTATGGGTGCTTCTTTGTCATCAGTTATATAATACATAAATACGTACAGTTCTCCTCCCACATGAATCATGTGATCAAGCAATTTTGTGGAAACACTTTTTAAACTGATATCGTTCCACACTATTTTATATAAATTTCCCCGACTCTGAGGAACTGTTATTTCATCTCGAATCCTGAACGTTTCTCTGGTATCCGCAACAATTTCAAGAGGAGATATTCTGCCTGTTAGCGTGCACAGTTCACTGTTCTCTTTTGCACTGACTGCAATTTCAACTTCTCTTTTTTTGCGAAGGCTTATCGTAACAGCAATCACTGCTTTTACCATTATTTTTCTGTCCGCAATTTTGCTGACGGATATTTTTTCCACCTCAAGAGACACATCCACCGTATTTTCTTCCGAAATATCCGGAATTCGAATCTGTTCATTTATTGATATTTTACCGTTCAATCCATTGATTCCATCTGTCGTCTGAGCCTGATACAGCACCGAATAATCCAGTGTTCCACTGACCAGAATATTGTTATCTCCAATCTTTATTCTCTCTACCGCCACGCTTCCTTTTTCTTTTACCGTTTTTCCGAAAGGTTCGAAAATATCGCTTACGTTCTGTTCCTCACTTATGTATATCTTTGTCATAGTATTGAGTTCTATATCACTCACATTCATCTTTTCTCTAATTAATTCCATTCACTTCACCCTCTCTATTTTTATAATCCTTCTTTTCCTTTTTATTTTTCTCTCTTACATTTATGTTTTTTTACTTTGCCTTCGCTTTCACTGCATCACATTCACACTTTTTTGTGTATATTCAGTTTTAATTATTATGACCGGATAATGCTCTGTAGTACCATTTGCGCAGTCATTTTGTACTTCACCATTTTCAGATTTCATATCCGGTCCCATAAATTCCAACCGGACAAATACATCTGTATCACTTTCATATATGTCCTTTAGTTTTATCTGATATCCACCCATATTTTTCCGTCCGTATCCAACAACTATGTATGTATTTTCTCTATCGGATATTACAGTTGAGAAGGGATTCTCCTTTTTTTCTTCAATAATCTTTTTGACCTCATCAGGTACATCTTCGTATGCAGCAATGGTATAGTCCACCTCTTTTTTTCTTTCAATATCTGTATCGACGACACTGCAACCATAAAGAATCACAGACACAGAAATCATCATCACAGCAAGCAAACTCATTCTTACTGCAAACAATCTTCTTCCGGCTTCTAACACTCTTCTTCCGGCTTCTAACACTCTTCTTCCGGCTTCTAACACTCTTCTTTTCGAATACATAAAAAACACACCACAACATATTCTCTATAAAATATATTGTGGTGTGTTTTAATTTATTACTATTATTTTGTTATCCGTCAGACTAATTAAGGACAAATCAGAAAGCCACCGAATCCATTAATTACAGCATCTTGTTAACTGTTTCTAATACCTTTTCGCCAAGCTTCTTCTCTGCAGATTCTGCCGACTCCAAAGAATCTGTCTTTACGCCGTAGTAGAACTTAATCTTTGGTTCTGTTCCTGAAGGTCTTACACAAAGCCATGCACCATCATTGAGTTCGTAGTAAAGAACGTTAGATGATGGAAGTCCTGTTTCTGACTCTTCTCCTGTAACAAGGTTCTTAATCTTGCCTGTCTTGTAATCCTTTGCAACTTCAACTTTGTAATCACCAAATGTTGTAGGCGCATCATTTCTAAGTTGCTCCATAGTAGACTGAATCTTCTCGATACCTTCTTTTCCTGCGAGAGTAATTGCCTGAATACCTTCTTTGTAGTATCCGTATCTCTCATACATTTCAATCATGGCATCCCAAAGAGTCATGCCTTTCTTCTTGTAGTATGCAGCTGCCTCACAAAGTGCCATAGTAGCAACGATAGCATCCTTGTCTCTTGCGTATGTTCCGATAAGGCATCCGTAACTCTCCTCAAAACCGAAGAGGTATGTTCCCTTACCTGTATTTTCAAATTTGAGAATCTGCTCACCGATATATTTGAAACCTGTGAGAACTTCAATATGAGAAGCTCCGTAGTACTCAGCAATGGCATCAGACATAGTTGTTGTAACGATAGATCTGATAACTGCTCCGTCTTCAGGAATCTTTCCTGCTGCTTTCAACTGACTGATCTCATATTCTGCCAATAAGCATCCTGACATATTTCCTGTGAGTTCATGATACTCGCCTGTCTTTGAATCCTTAACGTAAACACCAAGTCTGTCAGCATCAGGATCTGTTGCAAGAACTAAATCAGCATCAACTTCATTTGCAAGTTTGAGAGCAAGTGCAAATGCTTCCTTCGCCTCCGGATTTGGATATGATACTGTAGGGAAATCCCCATCAGGAAGTTCCTGTTCCTTAACAACATAAACATTCTCAAATCCGATTTCCTTTAATACTCTTCTTGCAGGAATATTACCCGTTCCGTGAAGTGGTGTGTATACGATCTTGATGTCTTTTTGCATCTCATCAATTACACTCTGGTTCTTGATCTGTGCCTTAAGCACTTCCATGTATTTGTCATCGATTTCCTGTCCGATAATAACGTAGAGTCCTGCTGCCTTGGCATCCTCAGCACTCATAGTCTTGACAGTGGATAAATCTGTGATTGCCTTAACTTCAGCCATGATTCCTGTATCGTGAGGTGGTGTAATCTGCGCACCGTCCTCCCAGTATACCTTGTATCCGTTATAGTTTGCAGGATTGTGGCTGGCTGTGATATTGATACCTGCTGTACAGCCCAGTTCTCTCACTGCAAATGAGAGCTCCGGTGTAGGTCTGAGTGACTCAAACTTGTACGCTTTGATACCGTTTGCTGCAAGAACTCTTGCTGCTTCGTCTGCAAATTCAGGAGACATTCTTCTTGAATCGTATGCGATTGCAACTCCCTTGTCTTTGCTGCCGTTCTTTATGATATAGTTTGCAAGTCCCTGTGTTGCTTTTCTTACAACGTAAATGTTCATTCGGTTAGTTCCGGCTCCGATGATACCTCTAAGGCCGGCTGTTCCAAATTCCAGTTCCTTGTAAAATCTTTCTTCTATCTCTTTTTCATTGCTAGATATAGACTTCAATTCCTCTTTAGTCCCCTCGTCAAAATAAGGATTTGAAAGCCATTCGTTATATAACTCCTTATAACTCATCATCTACCTCCAATTTCTCCAAAAAAAGCTCATTCAGAAACATTATAATACAACAGGGAGTATAATTCAACTAAACATTAAAAATACACATTTTTTTCAAAAACAATGAGCAATACAGCTTTTCACACTGCTAAACTATCTGAATAGCGAAGCAAATTCTTCCACCACTCTTCCCCTGCCTGTTTCCTGCGCCAAAAACATCCGGAGTTTTTCCTTGTTTTTCTCAGACAGCCATGCTTTCCCCGAGTTGAGATAATTATTTGCAACTTTCCAGAATCTTTCAGGGTACAATAGCAATGCCGCAAACACTTTCCATTCCTCATCCGAAACAAATCTGTTTTTGTCATATGCCTCCACCAGTTGTTTTGCAAATGAAATATTCCAATTATTTTTTTCCATAACTTTTTTAAAGAATTTATAAAAATCCACAATCTGAAGGTCGCAGGCAGCCTTAATATAATTAATTATTACCGCATAGTCTTTAATTATGAGGGCATTGTGATGTCTGACATTTCCATGGCACAAGGACTTCTTTTCATATGCTTTGTCAAGCAGTTTGAGATAGGATGTCCCTGCCAGATACTGTTCTGCTCTAAGTGCCTGCTCATAATACCTGTTTATTCCCTCTTTAAGCTGATACTCAAACTCTCTTTTATTCTTTGCCCTGTCAATGTATCTTGCTGTCAGTTGCAGTTCACGGCTATGTTTTCTCATGAGATTTACAAGGTTGTTCCCTTTCTGGAAAATCGTCTCCTCCGCTATTACTCCTTCCATTCTTTCTGTGTCTGCATGGATTTTTGCCATCTCCACTGTCACCTTAACCAAATCATCTATTTTGTCAGCTTCGCATTCTTTGTGCGCAAACCATTTCTTCAGAATATAAAAGCCACCATCCGGTCCCTGCGTCATAAGTTCATCATTCTTATTTCTGACAACAAGGTCTGTCTGGTGGCCTTTATCCTCTATGTACTGCTGCATTTTTTCCAATAATTCAAGTCTGCCTTTGCTGTTTGTATACTCATTCAGCAAAAACATTCCCGTGCCGGTTTCAATATAATATACTCCCCTGACTCTTTTTAAATTTTTAGGCTCTATATCATAATTATCAAGCACAACTAATGATTTTTCATTCATACATACCTCCAATGTGATTTTTCTGACTAACTATGCTCCTCTTTTTCACAGCACGAACGCCCAGGCGTTCTCGAATTTCATCTCGTAGAAAGTCCGCTCACTTTATCGTATGCATGATTCTATTCAATTATGATATATATACCTGCCATTTATTTCATATTCAAGAACGCCTCAGCGTTCTTGCTGCGAAATGCGCGTCAGTCATGAGATAATTTACTCTGTAAGTTATCTCATGCTGACATTTTCATCTGCGCATTTCTGCAATCCGCCGGAGGCTTATAACTGAGAAGGAGATTG
>JAEELL010000117.1 GCA_016282745.1 Lachnospiraceae bacterium | reverse complement strand
TATAATTGTTCCAACCAAAAATACCAATTGAATCGCCAGCAGGATAATACTTACCGTACCTATCTTTTCATCACTGCTTTTAAAAAAAGGAATTAATACCACAATCGATGGTATCAACAAAATCAATCCGAGCCGATACCACAAACGACCACAATACTCATTACCAAACTTCCAAGTTTCATTATTTTTCATAGACTTTTTCGTTCGATATCCAATTACTCCATTTATTTCTTTGGGACAATGTTTCCACATAAATCTCCCCAAAATTATCATAAGAAAGGGGATAAAACAATTGAATATCATCATATACCACCAAAACCACATTGCTTTTTCTCCAAACTCTCTTTCTGCTTATTCTTAGACAATTCTTTTCTTATTCTGTAACTATTTTATCGCTCAACACTATCACTTCTTCCACTATTGTTTCCAAATCCCTATTTCCATCAACCACATAATCTGATATTGGTTTAATATCCTTCAACATTTGTATATAAGCTATTCTTGCATACTTTAGATAGATTTCCATCTCTGAACGAATCTCCTCAGCTGATGACTCGCTCATATCTCTTAGTACTCTTCTTGCCATTGCGATATCTAAAGGCGTATCTATAAAAATGGCGCAATCAATATAATCTTTTATCATTTCATTTTTGTACGCAAATGGATAATCGAGGAATAGATAGTCATATTGATTACTTTCAATAATCTGATCAATATCTTTCTTAAGAGGTTCTAAATTCCAAACATTGTAATCTGCCCCATCAATAACCCACTGATGAAAATCATCCACTTCGCCCTCAAAAGAATAGTCGTCAAAATGCAGCGATATCGCATTTGGCATTCTATCTATTAAAGACTTAATAACAGTCGTTTTTCCTCCGGCTGTTACAGCTCCTATTGCAATAATTTTCAATTTCAATCCTCCTTTAGCGTCACTGACTATCGGTTTTTCTTATTTGGCTTTTCTACTACTTCCCAATATCCACTTTTACTGTTTCCATGTCTGACTATTATTCCCTGTTCTTTAAGTTTTGCCAAGATACGCTGTACTTGACGTTGTGTCACGCCAATTGAAACTGATAATTGTTTCGCTTATTTCTTTCAACACATCGCAAATCATTTGAAGCATAAATTCAACAAATATTGTGGATTCACCTTTGTTATCAGCAACCTGTAAAACCTTATAATACTCTTCTTGGTTTTCATGTATCAACGTCTCTACCGGAAGCCATGTAAAAATTTCTTTCCACTCTTGTAAAATAAGTGATTGCCATAATCGGCACATTCTTCCATTTCCATCCTGAAACGGATGTATAAATTCAAACTCATAATGAAATATACAAGATTTAACTAAAGGATGATACTTAGACTCCTTAAGCCAGTCAAACAATTGCTTCATCAAATCAGGGACATATTTAGCCGGTGTTCCGGCATGTATTAATGTAGTTCCGGCATATACTCCAACATTACCACTTCGAAAAGTTCCTGCTTCCTTAACCAAACCACCCATCATAATCTTATGAGCTTTCAAAAGGTTATTAAGATTATATGGATTCAATTCTGATGCTTTTTCATAAGCTTCGTAAGCATTTTTCACTTCATGGATATCTTCAGGAACTCCCAATACTTTTTTCCCATTAATAACATCTGTAACTTGATCAAGTGATAAAGTATTTTGTTCTATAGCCAAAGATGAATAGATTGTTTTTATTCTACTTTCTCTCCTTAAAACCGGATTGGGGTTCATTGATTGAAATGTCGAAATAGTCCCAACCAGTTCGCCAATTTCTACAATTAAATTTGTTATTTCTTCTGTCATATTAAAAGGTGGATTATAGTTATCACTCATTTTCTTTTCCTCCCTTAATGGTTACTTTTTCAGTTTTTCTTAATTTCCTTGGATCAATAGGTTTTTCTGCATCCGCTGGTATCAACCACATTCTACCTCTAAGAACGGCTCCATCAATCCTTCCTTCTTTGCAATATATTGCAACTCTGCGTTGTGATACATTCCATTTTTCTGCACACTCCGCTGATGTCAAATATTCCATAAAAGCCTCCTTTTTCCGCTCTATTTTCCTTGTTTTATTATATTCTATAATGCGAACACTTTCAACAAAATCACTAGATTGTAGTACTCAATAAAAAAGTATGATATTATAAGCAAAGATACTTAAAGACAAATCAAAGTTTATCGAAGGGAGATTGTTTTGAAAATTTTAGTTATAGGTGGAACCAGATATTTCGGAATCCCGATGGTAAAGGAATTGTTAAGTCAAGGACACGACGTGACAATTGCTACGAGACAACTTAAAGACGATGATTATGGTGATAAGGTCAAAAGAATAAGACTAGAACGTACTGATCCTCATAGCATAGCATCAGCGTTAAAGGGCAACCATTATGATGTAGTTTATGATAAAATTGCATATTGCTCTAATGACATTAAATATGTCTTAGATGTAATTGACTGTGATAAATACATTCATATGTCTAGCACATCCGTTTATGAGCCAAAAACAATTAATACCAAGGAAGAGG
>JAEELL010000116.1 GCA_016282745.1 Lachnospiraceae bacterium | reverse complement strand
CAGATTTTTTCCATCGATCATTTAAGTCAATATCATCGGTAGTCATAACATTTAACAATTCAAACAGAGAAATACTTTTTGTAAGCGTTCCTTCCAAAGATATCTCTTCTGTATAAACCGGTGCTAGTAAATCTACGATTTCCTTGGCCCTATCTGTATCAATATGAGTATATGTAAATTCACTTGAATATGTCACATCTTGTACATTTATCAGAGTTGCTTTGCTTTCACCCTTTGCTCCGATAATATAAGAGCACCCCATAGGTATATCTGCTTTTGACTCTCCGAAAAAGATAAAAATAACTCCTAAATCTTTTGCCTTATCAATGAATTTAGACAACGGATGACTTTTTAAACCATATTCATCATAGAAAAACAAAACAATATAGTTTTCAAAACTCTTATTTTGCTCTCTTATAGTAAGTTCCTTGTATAAATATTCAAAAACGATATTTTTACTCTCGTCATCACTAACAATCAAACGATTTGCAATTTGTTCACAATATACATGAGGAAGCATACGCAACCAGTGAATTCTGCTTTTATGCTCCCCATCTGCTATAAACGCAAACGAAACATCCGTAAAATATTGTCTGGCAGCTATATCTATCACGATATTTTTTAAAAGTTCAAATCGTACATTTTCTTCTCCCACAATTCCGATTGCATTTACATTTTTCAAATCACAAACAATTGGAGCATTATGTATATACTTATACTCTTCAGATATTTCCTTCGGTAGTTTTTGAAGTTCATCCTCCACTTCAAGCTTTTCTTGTTGTTTGTATGTTATTACTCGTTTTGCTTCTACCAATCCGGTTCCTAATCTAACACACAAAAAATCCTCGTCTTCTTTGGTTCGATCAAATAAATCAGCAGAGAAAACATCAAACCGTTTTTCTACTGCCTCCTCCGATACATATATCTGCTCTAGCGAGTCACTTTCTTCTTGCCTAATCTTTTCTATTTCAGCTCTTTTTCTTCCAATATATTCATTATATTTTTCAACACGTTCTGTTGATTTCTTTACATAATCTTTTTTGCTATCTTGTAAGCTTACAATTGTTGAAAAAATAGCCATTACACCGGAAATGATTGAAAAAATAATCATCGGTCCACCCAGAAAAGCCATTACCCCGGCTGCTATAAATATACCCATAGACGGCAAAAATCGCATAAGCAAATTATCTTTCGGTTTTTCCGGTCTAGTAGGCGGGTCCAATATTTCGATTTTCTTCTCGACAATTACTTTCTTTACTCGAGTGTTTCTATTAAATTTAGGATATTGATTACGCGCAGTATAATCCATATAATCTAATTTATTAATTGATAGTCCATCCCGAGCTTGCGTCCACAGTTTACCATCTTTACAGTAAAAAAAGAAATCTGAGATTGATATAAAATCACCATTTTTAATTAATTCCCCATTTACAGCTTTCTTCCCATTATGATAAACTCCGTAAGCAGAATCAATGACATTTAAAATATATCCCGATTTATCCTTTTTTATTTTTACTGTGTCATTCTGTATATAATTACTGTTCAATACGATTGTATTACTACTTGCTGCACCAATAGAAAACGAAGTAACTGATGAAACATCGATAGCCCGATCGTATTGTATTTTCCCATTGTCAAAATCAATGATAAACTCAACTGAAATAACTAAATTATCTGATTCCTGATATTTTATTTCAAAACAATCACCATGCGCTAATTTTTTGGTAATAAGTTTGCGGCTATCACCTTCCGTCATATAAAGATTGTCTGTACAAATCACAGACCATTCATCCGCATCTTTTATAAAAGATAAAGCAATAGGTTCAAAAAACATTTCTTTCCGAAGTCTAACATCACATTCAGTCCCTGTTCCGACCTTTACTTCATTTGCATCCGGACTTAACTCTACTTCTTTATATACATTTTTGTTAGAAAAAATAATCTTATATCTATTATCCATTTTTCATCCTCTATTCAGTGAAAATGATAACACTTCCGTTTCGTATTCCATATTCTGCCAGTGTTTTATTTCCTTTTAGCAAAGCAATCGGTCTTTCCGATTTTAAATAACAGTTTTTTATATCTGACATATCTATTTTTAGTTCGTACGCTATATTTAATGCATTTACGAACTCATTAGCGGTTATATCAAGTGGGATTTCTAAATCCACTGAAAGATTTCTGTCAAAAATATTAAAAGTTACAAGTGCTTTTTCTCTGTCCATTTTTTCCTCACATTAAAATATTAGCATAGCCAATTTCTGAACACTATTTTCCTGCCCCAACTCTTCTAAACTTTTGTAATCAACATCGTAAATATGGTCCAGATAATCGGTAACTGTAATTTTTTTGGAGACCTCAGGCAAAACAAGCGCGTTTTCTTTGTCTTTTACAAAATCATTACAGATAAATATATATTTTTCGCTATTGACGCCATTTATATTAGAAACTAACGTATTCATCTCAAAAATGTCTTTTCGAGTCTGTCTCATGAGCATAATAACTCGATCCGAAATATCAATTAACTCTGTTTTAGCTTCATTAAAAATATGATCTGTATCAACAATAATATAATCATATTCCGCTGATTTTTTTGCTTCCGATATTATTTCTTTATACACAGAAGCATTAATTCCCAATGACAGTAACGGAGCTTTAAATGGTGGCAAATAATAAAATTTTTCCTTACGAATAACATGTTTAATCTCGTCGTAAATTTTCTCTTTTCTTGCAACTAGTTTAGTATAAATGTCTGATGATGTAATTGGCATCTGATTTTCTAATAAACTTTGGAACGTTTGTAAACTACAAGCATTAATGTATAATACTCTTTTAAAGGTTTTCCCTAAATATGCACACATTCCCATTGCAACTGTGGTTTTTCCAACGCCACCTGCTGCAGAAGTCACCAAAATAATCTGTGTTTCTTTCTTTTCCACAGCAGCAATATTTAATGCTCCTGCACTCTTCCCTACTATTTCATTAAATATTTCTTTGATGCTTGTGTACTTAAAGATCTGATTAACGTTTAACTCTCCGGTTCCCCCATCATCCATCTGCTCCATCATCACAAAAAAATTCTGAATATTATGTCTTTGAAGTGATGAATCATATAACTGCTCTGAAACAATCAGGATTTCGGCATTCTGTGGTTTTTCAAAAAAATGCTCAAAATACTCTCGATCTGTTATAATCTCCAAATCTATCTT
>JAEELL010000115.1 GCA_016282745.1 Lachnospiraceae bacterium | reverse complement strand
TCAAGAAAACTCGTGAATTGGAACGGACGAGTAATCATTATTATTATGAAGTTAAAAACTAGTACTTGATGAACAGTTTTAAGAAAACATTTGCTTAATGCGATAGAGGATTCTGAAAACTGCGTATGACCGTTTCAAAAACTATACATTTTGAAACGGTCATACGATGCTTTCAAAAGTACAACCGGAAAAGCATCATACAATACTTTTCCGGTTTATATTATTATCCTTCACTATTAGTTTTAATTATCTCTTCCTGAACATCTGACGGAGCCTGCTCATATCTGGCAAATTCATATGAGAAATCTCCTGTTCCACCGGTAATTGACTTAAGTCTAGTGGAATATCCAAATAACTCTGAGGAAGGAATATCGGCAATCACCTCTGTGATTCCACCACCAAGAGGATTCATTCCAAGAACTCTACCTCTCTTCTTGTTAAGGTCTCCCATAACATCACCAGTAAACTTCTCAGGTACAACTACTGTCAATGTAGAGATAGGCTCAAGAAGAGCAGGTGACGCATTCATGAATGCACTCTTGAATGCAAGTGTTGCTGCAGTCTTAAACGCCATCTCGGAAGAATCTACAGTATGATAAGATCCATCTATAAGTGTTGCTTTCACTCCTACTACGGGATATCCTGCAAGAGGTCCCTTAAGTACACATTCCTGAATACCTTTTTCAACTGCGGGGAAGTAATTCTTTGGAACTGCACCACCAACTATTTTTTCTTCAAATACATATGGTGTCTCAAGATCTCCTGATGGTTCAAATTCCATGACAACGTCTCCATACTGTCCGTGACCACCTGACTGTTTCTTGTGTTTACCCTGTGCCTGAGCTTTCTTTCTGATTGTCTCTTTATATGCAAATTTTGGTTTTGCAAGTTCTATGTCTACTTTGAATTTGTCTTTAAGTTTGCTGACAACTACATCTAACTGCTGATCCCCAACACCGTAAAGCAAAGTCTGCTTATTTTCGTCATCATTAACTGTCTTCAATGTCAGATCTTCAATACAAAGCTTAAGGAGCGCCTGCGCCACTTTGTCCTCATCGCCTTTTGCTAACGGCTTGTATGCCATATATGTATAAGGAACTGTCATATCTGTCTTATGGTATTCAACAGGCCATCCTCTTGTTGACAAGGTATCTCCTGTTCTTGTGCTTGTAAGTTTTCCGATAGCACCTATATCGCCGGATCTTAATTCGCTTACCTCAGTTACATTCTTTCCTGACATAACATATAACTTATTAAGCTTCTCTTCAACTTCTTTTGTAACATTATAGATAGTATCTCCTGCCTTCAATACACCTGTACAAACTTTAACCAGACTGTATTTACCAACAAAAGGATCCATAATAGTCTTAAATACGTATGCACTTACAGGCTTACTCTCATCCTTGTCAGCTTCAATATTCTCACCTGTTGTTGTAACAACACCTTTTTTGAACACGGCTGACTTTTCAGGAGATGGAAAATACTTCTCAAAACTCTGCAATAACATGCTTACTCCCTGAGTATTTACCCCCGAGCCAATCTGCACAGGAATAATATCTCCCTCAATAACACTCTTTCTGAGTGCTCCGGATATCTCTTCATAAGTAAACTCTTCGCCGTTAAAATACTTATCCATCAGTTCTTCCGATGACTCTGCAACCGCCTCCATAAGCTGCTCTCTAATAGGTTCAAGATCAGAATTTACAAAGTCAGGAATATCTCTTTCTTCGTATTCACCACCTGTAGTAAATCTTCTTCCTCCCATCTTTACGACGTTTACAAAACCTGTCAAAGTACCATCTTCTATGATAGGCAAATGGAATGGAGCAACTTTCTTTCCGAAAGTTTCTTTTAAGTTATTAACTACTTCCATATAATTAGCATTTGGATCATCCATATTGGTTACAAAGAACAAACATGGAATCTTTCTTCTCTCACATATATTCCAAGCTTTGATAGTACCAACTTCAATTCCTGATTTACCGTTTACAACGATAACAGCTGCGTCTGCTACACTCATAGCCTCTTCAGCCTGACCTACGAAATCAAAAGATCCCGGTGCATCAAGAATGTTGATTTTAAGTCCGTTCCATTCAATCGGTACAACCGTAGCATTGATAGAAATCTTTCTCTTAATCTCTTCACTGTCATAATCACTGATTGTTGTTCCTGCTTCAATAGTTCCCTGTCTTGACACTGCTCCCGTTGCAAATGCCATTGCTTCAGTTAAAGTAGTTTTTCCTGAACCTCCATGTCCAAGGAAAACGACATTTCTGATGTTCTGTGTCTCATAAACCTTCATAAGCCTACCCCTCCTGTATTAAATTGTTAACTCCGTGCAACTAAGTCTTTATGACTTAAAACTTATAAATCCATTTTACTCTAATTACATATCTATTACAAGAAATTTTTATAAAACGCTTGACTTATTCTCTTTAAAGCGTTACACTTTAAAGCGTTAAAGTGAGTAAGGAGAGTTTATTATGCAAAAATTTACCTTTGGATTTATAGGATTAGGTTTAATAGGAGGTTCCATCGCGAAAGCTTTAAGACGTGTTATGCCTTATTGTAGAATCATCGCCTACAACAGAAGCGAACTTCCAAGAATAATGGCACAAAAAGACGGAACTGCAGATATAGTTACGGACTGTGTTGGCTCAGTTTTTGCAGAGTGTGACTACATTTTCTTATGTACACCTGTCGAAAAAAATGTTGAATATCTTAAGATGTTAAAAGATATAATAGATGAACACACTATCATCACGGATGTTGGTTCTGTAAAAGGCAATATACATAAAGCAGTTACTGATCTTGGTTTGGAAGCTAACTTTATTGGAGGACACCCTATGGCAGGATCAGAAAAGACAAGTTACGAACATGCAAACGACCGACTTTGTGAAAATGCATATTACGCTATTACAGCCACTTCCAAATCTCCGATAGAAAAAGTTGAAGAATTTTCTGAGATTGTTCGTTCCATAGGTGCGATACCTGTCAACATTTCTTACGAAGAGCATGACAATGTGGTTGCAGCTATCAGCCATCTTCCTCATCTTATTGCTGCTGATCTTGTAAATCTCGTTCATGACAATGATTCAGAAATGGGATATATGAAAATGATTGCCGCAGGAGGATTTAAAGATATCACAAGAATTGCTTCTTCTTCTCCGGAAATGTGGGAACAGATATGTATGACAAACAGTGTAAACATATCAAATATGTTGCAAAAATATATTGATGAGCTTCAAAAAACAAAGGAATACCTCGACACAAAAAACGGTCAGGGAATATATGACACAATTAGCAACAGTCGGGAATACAGAGATTCTTTTGAAGATAGAACCAACAGTATTATCTCAAAAACCTATTCCGTGTACTGTGACATCATTGATGAATCCGGTGCTATTGCCACAATAGCTACCATTCTTGCAACAAACGGAATAAGTATCAAGAATATCGGAATTATTCATAACAGAGAATTTGAAGAAGGTGTTTTGAAAATTGATTTCTACGATAGTTTTTCTGCCGACAGCACTATGACTCTTCTTGAGAGACACCGCTACAACGTTATAAAAAGATAAATTATTATAAAAAAGCCACAACGGTAGAGATTATTACATATCAATACTGTCGTGGCTTTCCTATTTTATAATTGTTTATAATATGTGGACCAAAAAACTATTTTGTTATTTCATCAATTATTTCAAAATAATTTTCAAATGTCTTTCTGCAACACATTGGATTATCAATTACAAATCCTTCAACCACTAAGCCCGGTAAAGTAAATGCCATTGCGACTCTGTGATCTTCATATGTCTCTATTTCACAGGGATGAATCGGCGCAGGATTAATTACAATATTTGTCTTCCCATTCTCCTCGACAAAAGATGCTCCGGCTCCCATCTTTGTAAGTTCATTTACTATTGCTGCTACTCTGTCTGATTCCTGAAGTCTTATATGTCCGACGTCTCTGATTACAGTCTGAGTCTTTGCAAAGGCCGCAACAACCGCCATTGTCATTGTCTGATCTGAAAAATCTTTCATACGAATATCAATTCCTTCATAATCATCGAGTTTTTCGCCGTCTATTTCTACGCCATTTGGCGTTTCATTAATCTTACAACCCAGCCGTTCCATAACCTTAACAAACTGCATGTCCCCCTGCATTGAATCCATATACAGATTCTTTACTGTTGCTTTCACTTTAAGTAATGGTGCCATGGCATAAAAATAACATGCAGCTGAAGCATCAGGCTCAATCTGATACTCATGTATTCCAAAGGCATCTGAATATACTGTACAAACATCTCCATCTCTATTGAAAATAACACCGAACTGTTCCATCATCCGCTCTGTTATTTTGATATAAGCACCATTGGTTCTGTCCCCGGTCATTGTAATCTTCATTCCATTACTTATGACAGCTGCCATCATAAGTGCACTTGCATACTGACTGCTCTTTGTTGTATCAATGACAACCTCTGATTTTTTTAATCCTGTTGAATGAATCTCAAATGGAAAATGCCCTTCTTTCTCAATACACTTAATGGAAACACCAAGATTTCTAAGTGCTTCTATCAGTTCTGCCATAGGTCTTCTTTTCATCTGTTCTGAAGAATTGAGAATATAATCTCCTCCCGCAACCGCAAGAAAAACTGTCAGGAAGCGAGCTGCAGTTCCTGCACTTCTCACATTTATTGTGGCATTGTTATTCTTTATCTTGCCACCTGTTCCAACTACATCAACTGTTTTTTCTTCTTCATTTACTGAAATATCAAATCCCAGTTCTTTAATGCAGTCCAAAAATGCCCTTGAATCATCACTGAACAAAACACCTTTTAACCTGCATTTTTTATTACCCATGGCTGCCAGTAACAATGCTCTGTTAGTAATACTCTTCGAGCCCGGCACTTCAACTTCTATATCTTTTTTATTTTCTATCTTTTTGACAAAGTATTTTTCCATATATTCTCCAAATAAACTATATTTCTCCACTAATCATGAATAAACATGGCATCTCCAAATGAGAAGAATCTATATTTTTCTTTTACTGCTTCCTCGTAAGCATTCATTATATTATCTTTTCCTGCCAATGCAGAAACCAACATAAGTAATGTAGACTCCGGAAGATGGAAGTTAGTTATTAGGCAATCAATTGCTTTAAACTTATATCCCGGATAGATAAAAATCTCAGTATTTCCGCTTCCTGCATGAACAACACCATTTTCGTCAGTTACAGACTCCAAAGTTCTGCAACTTGTTGTACCAACGGAAATAATTCTGCCACCGTTTCGTCTTGTTTCGTTAATAATTGCAGCATCACTCTCCTCAACGTTGTAAAACTCAGAGTGCATATGATGTTCTAAAACATTATCAACCTTTACAGGTCTGAAAGTTCCAAGTCCTACATGGAGAGTTACATTAGCTATTTTTACACCTTTATTCTGAATTTTTTCCAGAAGTTCTTTTGTAAAATGAAGACCTGCAGTAGGTGCTGCAGCTGATCCTTCATACTTTGCATATACTGTCTGATATCGATTTTTATCTTTGAGTTTGTGTGTAATATAAGGAGGTAAAGGCATCTGTCCTAACTGATCTAATATTTCCTCAAAGATTCCTTCATATTCGAACTTGATTAATCTGTTTCCTTCTTCTATCACATCAACGATTTCACCGATAAGTAATCCGTCACCAAAAGAAATTCTTGCACCCGGTCTGCATTTTTTTCCCGGCTTAGTAAGACATTCCCAGATATCATTCTCACGTCTTTTAAGTAATAGAATTTCTATTGCCGCATCCGTTCCGATTTTGCTTCCCAATAATCTTGCAGGAATTACCTTTGTATTGTTAATTACAAGGCAGTCTCCCGCTCTTAAATAATCAATAATATCTTTGAAAACTTTATGCTCCAATTCTCCGGTATTCTTATTTAAAAGCATTAATCTGGAACTGCTTCTGTCTTCCAAAGGATCCTGTGCTATAAGTTCCTGTGGTAAATCATAATAGAAATCCTGTGTTCTCATTTTTATCCTCACTTTAAATTCAATAATTAAAATATATACTAATGATAAATAACGCCCTACAATTCATTGCTGTCAAGAATAATAGTGAATGGTCCGTCATTTAAAAGTTCAACTTTCATATCTGCACCAAATATTCCTGTCTCGACTACTTCCACTGATTTTCTGCACTCATCAATGATGTATTCATACAATGCATTTGCCATTTCCGGGCCACCAGCATTTATAAAAGAAGGTCTGTTGCCCTTCTTGCAATCAGCATAAAGTGTAAACTGCGAAACAAGTAATAACTCACCATTAACATCTGCTAATGAAAGATTTGTCTTTCCGTTATCGTCTTCAAAAATTCTCATATTTACAAGTTTTTTAATCATCTTGTCAGCAATTTCTTTTGTATCTTCATTACACACACCGACTAAAACTAAAAAACCTTTGTTAATCTCTCCTGTAATATTGTTATCAACAGTAACACTGGCATGTGACACTCTTTGAATTACAAATCTCATCAATTATCCCCTAATCTATTTTAATCTAATATAATAACTCCGATTTTTTATTGTATTACATATATAAATAAGTGTCAAACCTAAGCTATTGTGCTTACTGCCATATAGTAACTATTCAGCCTTTCAGCAACGCCAGACTGAATTAAGAACAAAAGTGTTTAATAAAAATGTCATAATTTAAAATTATATATAATTTTTATTCATATTATTGTATAATGAATAATTGAAAATACTTTATGGATATGGGAGGGAAACATGAAAAAAATCATATCAAATTGTAACAGAGGTCTTCTGGTTGCTTTTGTTGCATATACCATTCTAGTTACCTATGTTTTAATAGAATACCGAACTTTTAATAACGAAAAGGAAAAAATATACTCACAAGTCGGTAACTATTGTTCAGATATTTTAAAATCAAACATTAACAACTCATTATCTAAAAAGGATTTAGATAAGACTAAGGGAATAATAAATGATTATTGGAGTTATGCAGAAACTACACTTCCTTATTCATCAACAAAAATTGTCCTTGAATCAGAAATCAGTTCTTTCTACAACAGAAAAGATTCCGTAATTAATATTAGCAATACTGATTATTCAATATCACAGGCAAAAATCAAAAAAATTGGTCCCGGATATGCATTATTTACCGGAATTGTAAACCTAAAAATTACCGGTGCCTCAAATTCCTACTATATGGGCTTGGACAATTTCAATTTTTTAGATAGCGATAATTTTAATCCTAACAATGATTTAGATTCATTTACCGCTCTGTTTCAATCTCCATCTGCACCGGAAGGAAGTTACAGCGGAGAAACTGTAAACGGTTATTCTATTTCAAAATTACAGTTGACTGCTCAATTACACAAAGAAAAAGGCAAATGGTTATTTACAGCAATTGATTCAACCGAAATGGAAAAAACATTTATTCCGCAAGAGTCTAATTAGGAGGAATTATGAGTACAGCTTTAAAAATAAACAACATCACAAAAACTTACGGCAACAGAACCGTGCTTAATAAAGTATCATTTGAGACTTATACCGGTGAAGTATTCGGTCTTTTAGGTCCAAACGGTGCCGGAAAAACAACCCTGATAAAATTAATTACCGGATTAATAAATATCGAAGAAGGTGAAATCGAGATATTCGGAAAAAGTCTTAATAAAGAATATGAAGAAGCCATGAGTTATCTCGGCGCAATTGTTGAAAATCCTGAGATGTATAAATATCTGACAGGAATGCAGAATATAATGCAATATGTCAGAATGCGAAAAAATGTTACTCCTGAGCGTGTAGAAGAAGTTATTAAACTTGTCGGTTTAACAAATCGTATCAATGATAAAGTCAGCAAATATTCTCTTGGAATGCGTCAACGCCTTGGAGTTGCTCTTGCACTTCTTCACAATCCGCGTCTTCTCATTTTGGATGAACCAACAAACGGATTAGATCCCGTAGGCATAAAAAATTTGAGAGATATACTCACCAATATTGCTCATAAGGAAGATGTCTGTGTCATAGTATCAAGTCATCTGATGAGCGAAATGGAACTTATGTGTGACAGAGTCGCTATTATTAACGAAGGTAACGTTATTAAATTAGATAGTATTGATAATTTATTATCTGTATCTCAAGGCAATCAGATTACCTTTGTATATTTAACTTCTGATATAGAAAAAACACAACATTTAATTGATGAAAATACAGAATTTCAAGCAGACATACAAACAGAAATCTCAGATCAACAATTATTAGTACATGTAGATTCCGATAACTATTTAGAAATAATAGCTTCAATAACAGCAATGTTAGTTAAAAACAACATTTCTGTCTACACAGTTTCAAAGGTTGAAAATCAAAATCTGGAAGAAGCATTTATAAACATTACTAACAATGGAGGTGGACAAATTGCTTAATCTTATAATTAATGAGTTTTCTAAAATATTTCATAAAGTAAGTACTTATGTATTATTAGGTTTTCTGTTATTTACAATATTATTACTGCCTATAATTACTGTAATTGGTAATGCTTTTATAGAAAATGCAACAGCTCAGTTATCTGTTTCAAATGAAACATATAACGAACAAATTGAATGGGCAAAAGAATCTAATGACAATTTGGAAGTTGAAGTACTGACAAAAGCGCAAGAACTGAACATTCCTGAAAAAGAATATTTTTCAAGCACTGATACTTCATGGCGCTCAATGGCACTCAACAAGATTTACTATGATTTCAATTACAGTGAAGTAGCAGGTAAAGATAATTCAGAATTAAACACATTCTGCACTTCTTTGTTTGACGCAATAAAAAAAGATGATCCCAGTTCTTTTTACAGTACCATCGCAGATAATTTAAAACTCATATACGGTGACAAAACTTTATATGATATGTATTCATTCATTTATAAATATCGTGTAAGCAACAAAATCTGGGAAGGTGCAGATAATTGGCAGAATGAAGCAATTTCACAATACGAATCAGCCTATCCAAAATATGCTCAATATATCGCTGAGTCAAAAAATGCATCATATATCAATTCTTCCGTTATAAACAGTGAAGAATTTGAAAAAATATCAAATATGGCTCTTGTATCAAAATACAGATTAGAAAATAATCAGGAATATGCGATTTATCTTACAGACGGTTCCGGTTCAGTGTTAAGCTCTGATAAATATTTTTATTCAGGATCACTTTACAACACATTGAAAAATTCAAAACTTGTATTAAGCGTTGTTCTCATAATCATCATAGTTGTTGCGGGAAATATTATTTCAAAAGAATTTTCTCAGGGAACAATAAAGTTTCTGCTGATTAATCCGGTAACCCGTGCAAAGATATTTTGGAGTAAATATCTGACAGTAGCTATATATGCGCTGATATTGACCCTAGTGACATTTTTTCTGTCATTAATTATATCGGTTCCGCTGCTTGGTTTTAGGCAGTTAAATACAGCATTATTACTTGTGGAAGGTGAAAAAGTTGTTCGTCATTCAGCACTAATGTTTATACTTACAAAATATGCATACGGATACATACAGATATTCATTGCGCTGACATTGGCATTCACTATTTCATCACTATTCAGGAATTCAGCTTTAGCAATAACAATCAGTATCATCTTTTATTATATTGGCTCATCAATCTGCAGTATCGCACAGATGCTGAATTTCGACTTCTGCAGATATACTATTTTTGCAGTTACTGATTTTGAGTCTATTGTGAATAAATCTATAGGATTTATAGGTATGACACCTTTATTTGGTGCCATGGTTTTATTGGTTCATACATTTATTTTTCTCTTAATCGGATATGATTCATTTACAAGAAAAAATATATAAAATGATAATAAACATATAATATGGTATACTAATATTTAAAAGGAAATACTTTATTTATAGCATTAAATAGTAATACTTTTTAATAAAAAAACAAATTTTGGGAAAGGAGGTAAAAAGTTTGAGCAATTTTTTTAAAAAAGCGAAAAAAAGACTATTTTCATTTTTCGATTTTATAAATTACATATTTACAAATTCAGTTGAACATCGTTTAGGTGTTTATTCTGCTCAGGCATCATTTTATATTCTGATGTCCTTTTTACCTATGATCCTTTTATTCTTAAATTCATTAAAATACATTCCTATTCCGGACACACTTATACCTGGTCTTATTAAGCATTACGCTCCTTCTACTTTAAAAACTTTTCTCATTCAGATTTTTAAAGAGATGGATAATCATTCATCAAAAACTATTATCTCTGCTACTGCTATCTTTGCAATATGGGCTGCTTCAAGAGGAGCCCTCTCCATTATTTTTGGAATGAGAGAAATATATGAAAAGAACAAATTTAAAAACTACTTTGTTCTAAGATTTTATTCAATGTTATATACGGTTGTACTTATAATTTCAATGGTACTTACTCTTGTTCTTTTAGTTTTTGGTAACAGTATATATAAATCACTTATGGTCAGATACCCTATACTTCACTTTTTCAACAGATTCTATACCTTGGCAAGATATCTGATTGTATTTATCATACTTACATTATTCTTTATCAGCATCTATAAAATGGGAAACAGAATATATAATTTTATCGATATGCTGCCGGGTGCACTGTTCACTTCACTGGGTTGGATGATTTACTCATATTTCTTTTCAATCTATATTGATAATTTTTCTAATTATTCGTATATATACGGAAGTTTAACTGCAGTTATAGTTATTATGCTGTGGATGTATTTTTGTATGTATATTATGTTTATAGGTGCTGAAATTAATCTTTATATCTACAATCACAATGAACATTCTGATAAAAATACTCAATAATATTTTCTGCCTCAAATCCATTTTTGGCAAGTTCGTTAGCACCATATTGACTCATCCCGCTTCCATGGCCAAAGCCTCCACCAAAAATGATAGTTTTATCATCCTTGCATTCAACTGCTATAAATGCACTTGGAAGCATACTCATGGAATCTTTTATAGCGCCATCATTCAAAATCAGATTGTATCCAAATGGACATAGTACCTTTCTGATATTATATTGACCTTCTATTGTAACTTCTGATACATTCCCTTTTACAACAAGTGTTTTTACACTTCCCCCGGCATTCCTTTCTTCTATTGATATGTTTTGTATATCTCCAACCAACACACCATTTTGTTCATATATTTTATTTGTAATAGCCTGATTTGGTATCTCTACTCTCCATCTATAATATGGACATTTATTCTCATATGCCTCCGGTTTCGTTTTGAAGTATAGATCAAAAAAATCTCCAGTCATGGAATCAGCAGATATTTGTTCTTTTGAAACACATATGCTTTTTAAGTATGGCATCTTAGAATCCCATATTTTATAATTAGTCGTCATTCCACATGATGTGGAAAAAAACAAAGAATTAATCAATTTGCCTTTGCTTGTAATAACAATATTCTCAGTTTCCTTAACTGCTTTTTTTACATTGTCTTGTATTTTCGTAGTTCCGTAAGCCTGATACGACGTAGTATCATCCATAATAGCGTTGTAATTTCTGTATTTCTTATTATTAATATGTCTGTATGTGAATGTTCTTGCACATATTGCCTGTGCTTTTAGTGCTTCATTTTCAAAAGAAGCAGGCATTTCGCTGGCCACTACTCCCGCTATGTACTTCTCTGTTTTTATTCTGTTTACAATTACTAACCCTTTTGTTGTTTTATAGATTTCAAATGTACCTTCATAATAATAATCACTAATATTTGAAATATTAATTAAATTGTCTGATTTTAATGAGATTTTATCTTTAGTATTTATATCTTTAGCTTCAATATGAATATTGTCAGACGATTTGGAATCCTTATTAACAGTTAATGAAATAGGACTTTTACTGCTAAAATCAATCTCGTCAAAATACATATTTCCATTATTTGTTATTATAATTCCAATATTCTGATCCGACGTGTTATTATAATTTTTAAAATCATTATTGATAATATTATTTGAAGATAGCATCTCCAAAGTATTTTGAATATCAAAAGAAAAATCTATTTTTTTAAATTGCTTAATGTAATATGCTTCATAAAACCCAAATATCACAATAAATGATGTGATTAATACTATAAGCAGTTTTTTAATCTTCATCTAATTCCTCTCACTTTTTTATAACATACATATTAAGTTATTATTTAATTTCATTTCATATTTTATCAAGACTCTCGAGAGACTTATTCAGTCAGAATAAATGCAAAAGATAAAAGCAGCGTATAAATACGCTGCTCTCATCTTTAGTATTTAGAAGTTAACCCGAAATGCCGGTCCTGTTTTTTGAGTCCTAGCCGCGCTAGGTGGGCAACCGCAAATATTCTTCTGTCTTCCAAATCAACGTAGGCCTGACATCCAAATAATAATATAGGAATCCCTTATAAAAGAATGTAGGTTCAAAATTGACAGGTTCTCGCACATCCCAGGCTTTTGATGAATTAATGCGCCATCCAAACTATTGCGAATGACTAATATTTTATAACATTTCTGTTACTATAATTATAAATAAAATCCACTTATTCCGCAATGTCAAAAGATTAAATTCACAAAAAATTCATTGACTTATTACCTGTTGTTCAGACATTATTTTTCTTCTAACAAAATGTCAATTACTATTTTTTAATAATATCAAATTACTTCTTTTTTATGATAATCAAATCCTGTTTTTTGAAAATTGAATCAGAAGGAATAACACCTCTTACACATGATAAAGGATATATATTTGTATTTCTTCCAACTACAGTACCCGGATTTAAAACTGAATTACATCCAACCTCAACATAGTCACCGAGCATTGCTCCAAACTTCTTTAAACCTGTTTCGATTTTCTCTTCACCGTTCTTAACAACTACCAGTGTCTTGTCAGATTTTACATTAGATGTAATTGATCCTGCTCCCATATGTGAATGTGTTCCAAGAACACTGTCTCCAACGTAATTGTAATGTGGAACCTGAACTGTATTAAAAAGGACTACATTCTTAAGTTCTGTTGAATTACCTACAACACAGTTCTTTCCAACAATTGCTTTTCCTCTTATAAAAGCCCCCGGTCTTACTTCTGTATCTTCATCAATAATAAGTGGTCCGTTAAGAGTTGCAGTCTTTGCAATTGTAACTGACTTTGCAACCCAGATATCATCGGCAATCTGATCATACTTATCCTTTGGAAGAGTTGGACCAAGTTCTAAAATAAAATCACCTATATCCGCAAGAACTTCCCATGGATATGTCTTTCCTTCAAATAATTTTGAAGCAATTGTCTCATTCAAATCATATAAATCATTTATTGTATACATGCTTTTTTCCTTTCATACTAATCTAACAATAGTATTATCTTTAGTTTTTTCAAATGTTCATATCCTCATACGCTTTAGTTAAGCATATGCTGTATGATTAACTATATTTGCAAAGCAAATCCGCAACAATGTTGCGGATTTGAAGTGGAATAATCTCCCATCTGATATATTATTCAACTGTAACTGATTTTGCAAGGTTTCTTGGTTTATCTACGTTGAGGCCTTTAAGTACAGTTGTGTAATAAGCAATGAGCTGTAATGGAACAACTGTAACCATTGGCATAAGAACATCTTCAACAGCAGGAACTTCGATGATTTCATCCATAATTCCTTCGCTGAACTCCATGTTTTCCTTGCAGACTGTAATTGTGTATGCCCCTCTTGATTTAACCTCTTCGATATTACTTACCATCTTCTCTAAAAGGTCTTCCTGTGTTGCAACACTGATAACAGGCATCTCATCTGTAACGAGTGAGATAGTACCGTGCTTTAACTCACCTGCAGCGTAACTTTCCGAATGAATATATGAAATTTCTTTAAGTTTGAGAGATCCTTCCATACTAAGAGTATAATCAAGTCCTCTACCAATGTATAAAAGGCTTGATGCAGTCACTAATTTGCTAGCTACATACTGACATCTGTCTGAACATTCCATAGTCTTTTCAATAAGTTCAGGAATATCAGATAACTTCTTTGTGAGTTCCATACATCTCTCTTTTGAAATTTCGCCCTTTGCATAAGCCATCTCAAAAGCAAGAAGATACATAACTGCCATCTGAACTGAGAATGCCTTAGTAGAAGCAACCGAAATCTCAGGACCTGCATGTGTATAAATAACCATGTCTGCTTCTCTGGCAATTGATGACCCCTTAACATTTACAATTGCAAGAACCTTTGCTCCTTTATCGTGAGCGAGGTGAAGTGCTGCTTTTGTATCAGCAGTCTCACCTGACTGAGAAACTACAATAACAAGATCATCAGGTGTAACAATTGGATTTCTGTATCTGAATTCTGATGCAATATCTACTGTAACTTCACATCTTGCAAGTCTCTCAATAACGTATTTACCTACCATACCTGCATGCATAGCTGTTCCGCAGGCAACGATAAATACCTTTCTGTAATTCTTTAATGTTTCTTCTGTAATACCACACTCAGAGAGATTTGGCATACCATCAACAATTCTTGGAGCTATAGTTGTCCTTACTGCTGTAGGCTGCTCATGGATTTCTTTGAGCATGAAATGTTCATATCCACCTTTTTCGGCAGCATCCATATCTAGATCTGAAACATGAACTTCTTTGATAATCTCCTGTTTGTGAATATCGCAGAACTCAACTCTGTCCTCCATAATTGTTGCAATTTCATTTTCTTCTAAAAGATAGTACTTTCTTGTGTACTGAAGAATTGCAGGAACATCTGATGCAATAAAGTTCTCTTCTTCTCCCACTCCAATAATAAGCGGGCTGTCTTTTCTTACTGCAAAAATCTTGTTAGGATAATCCTTGAAAAGAATGCCTAATGCATAAGCTCCTCTGATGTCGCTGAGAGTCTTGATGATAGCATCTACAGGATCTCCATTATAATAATAATCAAGTAACTTTGCAACTGTTTCAGTATCTGTCTCGCTGACAAATGTATATCCCTTACCGATGAGGAACTTCTTGATATCTTTATAATTCTCAATAATACCATTATGAACTATAGATACTCTCTTACTTCCGTGAGGATGTGAATTGATATCAGATGGTTCTCCGTGTGTTGCCCATCTCGTGTGACCAATACCACAATGTCCTTCCGGCTTGTGTTCCTGTTCTAATTTATTTCTAAGATTCTTTAATTCACCTTTAGCCTTCTGTACAGAAATCTTTCCACTTTCAAATACGGCAATACCTGCCGAATCATAACCTCTGTACTCTAATTTTGAGAGTGCATTAAGAAGTACTTCAGTACAGTCTCTCTCTCCTACATAACCAACAATTCCACACATAGTTATTTCCTCCTGTAATATTGTGCTGACCTGTCATAATAATATCTCATCTGGTACTGGTTGTTAATGCCCTTAACATTATTTGTGATTCTTGATACAAATCCACTGAGCTTAGTCATATATTCTTCCTGGGTAATACTACCTTCTGCCACATAAGTAAGCCCCTTTTCCCAGCTAGCTGTAAGCTCCGGATTCAGTAAAGACTTGATTGAGACAAAAACAACATCAAATATCATTTCACCTAACTGAGTAGGTGTAAGTATCTGAGTTTTTTTATTAAGAGAAATATATTTGTTACTGACAAGTTTTTTGATTATTTCTGCTCTGGTAGCACTTGTTCCGATGCCACTGCCTTTAATCTGCGCTCGCAAATCCTCGTCTTCAATGAGCTGTCCGGCATTTTCCATAGCAAGAATAATAGAACCGGAATTATATCTTGAAGGTGGTTTTGTTTCGCCTTCGTTAATCGACAGTTCTACAACGTCTATTTTATCACTTTTATGTATATTATTCAACTTTTCAAAGAATTTCTCATCTAGTGGTATCTCTGTATCCTCGCCGTCTTCTTCTGACTCATTTTGATTCTTTTTCTTTTCGCCCGGAACTCCCGCAACAACAAAATATCCTTTATTTACAAGCACTTTAAAATTAGAACTAAATTGTTCTTCTGTCATAGTACCGTCTTCAAAAGTTGCAGGCATCACACCGATAAGTGTAACCTTCTTATATACTGCAGCAGGATAAAAAACACTTAGAAATCTCCTGCATATTAGCTGATAAACTTTTTGTCCCAATGCTGAAACTGAACTTAAGGAATTTAGTCCCTGTCCGGTTGGTATAATAGCATAGTGATCGGTAATCTTCTTATCATCCACATATTTAGTTTTTTCAAGTCCTTTGTAAGAACCATTAGTTATTATCTCTTCGGCAAAACTCCCCACCACATTGTAGTTCTTAAGTCCTGCTATATTCTTGTAAATCTGCTTAGCAACCGCTGTTGATAAAACTCTGGCATCCGTTCTAGGATATGTTGTAAGCTTCTTTTCATATAATTCCTGCACGATTTTCAAAGTCTCATCAGGACTTATTTTAAACATTCTTGAACAGTCATTCTGTAATTCCGCAAGATTGTATAAAAGAGGAGGATTCTTTTTTTCATCCTTTTTTGTTATAGATTTAACTGTTAAGTTAACCGGTTCGTTCTTATTTATTGCAGCAATAAGTTCCTCTGCATGTTTTCTTTCTTTAAATCCATTCTCTTTATATAATGCAGGTGTCTCAAAATACTTTGATCCCTGTACTGCTTTCCACTCCGCTTTAAAGGAGTACTCATCCACTTGTAATTTTGACGCCACTTTAAAGAAAGGAGTTTTTACGAATTCTCTGATTTCCCATTCTCTTCTGACAATCATTCCAAGAACACAAGTCATAACACGACCGACAGATATAACTGTATACTTTGTTCCAAGATAGTTTGAAATCGAGTTACCGTATTTGAGAGTGAGAAGTCTTGAAAAATTAATGCCCATAAGGTAATCTTCTTTTGCTCTCAAATAAGCAGAGGCTGAAAGATTATCGTATTCCGATATATCTTTTGCCTCCTTAATTCCTCTTATTATTTCTTCTTCTGTCTGTGAATCAATCCATACCCTCTTCTGAGATTTATCTTTTACCCCTGCCTCCTGTGCAACGAGTCTGTAAATGTACTCTCCTTCTCGTCCCGAGTCAGTACAAACATAAATAGTATCAACGTCATCTCTGTTGAGCAATCCCTCAACAATTTTATATTGCTTCTTTGCTGAAGCAATCACTTCATATTTCCACTCTTCAGGGATAAAAGGTAACGTATCGAGTCGCCATTTTTTGTATTTTTCATCGTATACTTCCGGATAGCTCATAGTTACAAGATGTCCAACACACCATGTTATTATTGTATTATTAGACTCAAGATATCCGTCATTTCTTGTTGTATTAAGTTTGAGTGCTTTTGCAAATTCCTGTGCAACACTCGGTTTTTCTGCTATAAATAACGATTTGCCCATATATCTTCCTTTTATTTTTTTAATTTATTGTTATTTCTCATTGAAACAACCCATCTGTTATAGAACTATCTCCTAATTCAATTCATCAATAGTTCTGCTGTATGATGGCAGGAAGTGCATAATATAATAATTAACTTCATCAATATTCATATCCACCAAAGACTGCATGATTGTATTATATGCTTTATAGAAATCCGCATTTCCTGTGTTCTTTTCTTCAATACACTTAACTAAAGCTGACATTTTGTCTGCACCCTTTATCAGCTTCAATGCATACTCATCAATCTCTTCATGAAGAATAGGATAATAAACACTTCTCATCTCTTCAGGAAGTTCAGTTAAAATCTGATCTGCAGCCACACTTTCTATTTCCTTATACGCATCTCTGATCTCAGGCGCATAGTACTTTATCGGTGTTGGCAAATCACCTGTGATAATCTCTGTTGTATCATGAAACATAGCGAAAACGGCCACTTTATTTGCATCAATATTCTTGCCAAAATATGTATTGCCTATAACTGCAAGAGCATGTGCGATAAATGCAACCTCTAAACTGTGCTCTGCTATATTTTCAGTTCTTGTATTTCTCATAAGCCCCCATCTGTTAATGTACTTCATGCGGGCCAGCATACCGTAAAAATTCTTCATAACAAATCCTGCCTTATTAATTCTTTCTGCCAAAACATTATATCAAAAAATCTCATACTCTGACAACATAAAAAACGCCCCTACAAAAGAATTTAGGCAAAAACAAGATGGATGCCACCTGTCCGATGATACAGGATAGCATCCATATGTTCAACCCAGTTATTTAATACATAACTAATCCATATTCAGGATTTACCTTTAACAATATACTGTTGTAAAGATAATTATGTCCAATCTCACTACTCATTTCCCTGTTTTGGTAAAGATAATCTGCCACACTGTAAATAGTCCATGAAACAGGTTTACTGTAAATGAAAGTTCCATCTTCAAGTTTGGCAAATGTCTTTATTCTGTATTTTGCAGTGAATTCAGATTTTGTCTTAGGCCCAAACTTCATAGTCATAGCATAGCTTGTTGCAATATCCGAATCAGAATATATACTTGATAATTTTCCATTATCAGTGCTGAAGTAGTACGCAACGCTACTATGCGAACTTCCAACGTACATACTGCTTTCATCTGCTTCGTCTTCGAGAGAATATATTACTCCGGAGGCCATAACACTCTTGCCGTTTATTTCTGAATCCACTGAATAAACAGTTCTGATGCCCTCTGATGTATAACTTATCTGACATCCGTTTATCTCAATACCACCGTCGATGGTCTTCTTTTCAGGTTCCTTTGTTTTTAGCACATCATATTTGATAAATCTCTGATGTCCGAAAAAGTGATCAATGGTTATCAATACCTTATTCGAGTCAGTCTCAACCATACCGGGTGCATATGCCTGATTACCATCCATCCAGATATCTTCTTTTCCGCCCCAGGTTTCAAAATTGTCTGTCGTCCTTATATATTTGATATGAGTTCTTCTCTTTGTAACATCTTCTGAGGACAAATCAGGTGTCCCTCCAAAATCTTCGTCTGTACAAAACACCACTCCAACAGGTCCGTTTCCCACACGAATTGCCATTGGGCAAAAGGCATTATATCTTCTACCTGAAGCTGCATCTAATCCGCACTGGTATACAATTCGTCTTCCTGAATAATCCCAGGTTCTCCCTCCGTCAAATGACTGAATGGCTCGAACTACATTAGAATATACTCCACCTGACTGATTGTCTTCAATCCCCTCAGTCACAACCATAATTCGGTTATTACCAAGGCCAACTACTGAAGCCATTCCATCTCTTATAAATTTTGCTGTATTCGCGTCTCTTGATGCTGCAACAACACCGTATTTATTCCACTCTCCGGTAAGTCCTTCTCTTCCCTGCATTGCTATCCATTGAGCACCTCTCACGCCTCTCTCTGTTGCAAGAGGTTCTGAGTCATAGTAACACTGCATATCTCCGTTATCCGCTATAAACAACCAAGGAGCACCAACAAATTCAGTACAACCTGCAATTACAGTACTGTCATATACCCAACTAACACCACTGTTATCACTTCTGCAGACAACTACTGCATAATGGTTACTGGAATTAAATTCACGAAAAGCACAGTAAACAACTGTAGTATTTGGAACAGCCAAAAACATGACATCACCATAATTGATGTTTGTATTACTTGCCACGGTTCCTATTCTTGCCCAATTACTTCCATTGTCAGCAGTACTCCATACCTCAATCTCATGTCCGGAACTTCTGCCTCCGATAATAGTACCGTTATCCATTCTCGTCATGGAACGAATGGCTCCGGAACCATATTTCAATTCAGTCAGTTCACTTCCATTCACAGCATAACCATTTTTAAAAAACAAACAACAAATTATTAATAATAAAAATAAATACCTTTTCATTTTTCTTCCTCCGATCAAGTGACATTCTATCACTACTTAAATCAAAATAATTTTGAATTAGTAACATCATGTCCAAACAAACTATTAAATTTCCAAAAGATGTTTCTCCATACTTTCTATCAAAGTACAATCAGTGTCTTCTATATGAGACAAAAATGATATAATCAGATTTCTATTTGGAAGGCAATAACACTTTTGTTTCCATTTGCCGTTAATACTAAATCCGTCCTTATATTTCCAAAAATAGAATCCATATCCCCCCTCACGATTCATCTGTTGTATGGATGTAGCCATTAAAACATATTCTTCCGATATGATTCTTTGTCCATTGTAGACTCCACCACTACTCATCAACAATCCAAGCTTACTCAAATCATGTACACATAGTTTAACTTGGGATGCCCCGTAAAAATATCCTTCAGGACTTCGGGTATACTCGTATTTTGCGATATTCAATTTTTCGAATATCTCTTTTTCAATAAACAGACCCAAGTCATATCCGATAATTTCAGTAAGAGCAACGCATACTAAATATGTATTAATGTTACTGTAATTAAATTCTCTCTTATTAACATCACTAATAGTGCAATTAAGAGAAAATTCAAGGTAATCATCCCCTTCCGGTCTGAAAGGGAAATCCACAACTGACATAGTCAGCAATCTACGAATTGTAATTTTTGAAAATGATTTTTTCTGCTCTTCAGACAAATCAGCAAGATACTTCTTTGGCAAATACTCAAGTATTGAATTATCAAAATCTATAAGTCCTCTGTCATATATAATGCCAACCGCTATTGATACAATAGATTTTGAAGCTGAGTATATATCATAAATATTCTCGGTTGTATCTCCATAGGAATGTGTCAAAATTCCGTTTTCATATACTTCAACCCCGAACACATTCCAATGATTATCTGTTATATCTTTAGTAAATGATGCAAAATCCATTTGTCCTCCAAACATTGTTCAAAAAATACTTTCGACTGCCTTGAAATAAATATATTAAATATTAGTCCTCGCCGTAATAATCTCCAATTCCGAAAATTCCATGTGATCTTACTTTTCCAAAAGCACCACCAATGCAGAAAAATAAACAAAACCTCATATAGTCAGATTATCAAGCTAACTATATGAGGCCACTGAAATCATTTTATAATATTATTTAAATAAGAATTTCTTTACGATATCTTCCATCTCATCAGCCTTGCAGAAGTTGTTATGACGTCTCTTAGCATTTCTGATTTCTTCGATAGCGTTTGGAACCTTGATGTTACCAATCTTTGACAATTCATCAACAAGTTCGAAATCTCCCATTGAATCATACTTAGGATCGATAGCGTTCATTACGCTTCTTGTAAACTTGAATGGGCTTGCTGTTGATGCGATAACTGTTACATTGTCATCCTTTGTATCAGCAACATATTTTCTGTAAACACATGAAGCAACTGCTGTATGTGTATCCATTATATATCCTGTTCTATCGTATACTCCCTTGATTTCCTCTGCTGTTTCTGCTTCTGTAGCATAATTGCCGTAGAAATCAGCAAGCTCTTTCTTCATTTCAGGAGTGATGTCATACTTACCTGTTGTTGAAAGAGAATTCATAAGTTCACTGTTCTTTACAGCATCTTCTCCTGCAATCTTGTAAATAAGTCTCTCAAGGTTACTTGAGATAAGAATATCCATTGATGGAGATGTTGTGAGGATGAACTCTCTGTTCTTATCGTAGCATCCTGTCTCAAAGAAATCATAAAGTACTTTGTTGTCATTTGATGCACAGATTAACTTGTCAATTGGAAGTCCCATATTCTTTGCATAATATGCAGCAAGAATATTACCAAAGTTACCTGTTGGAACTACTACATTCATCTTCTGTCCGTCTGATAATTTGCCTTCAGCGTATAACTTAGCGTAAGCATATACGTAATAAGCAACCTGAGGAACAAGACGTCCGATATTGATTGAATTTGCTGATGAGAACTGGAATCCTGCTTCATCCATCTCTTTAGCAAGTTCTTTGTTATTGAAGATTGCCTTAACACCTGACTGTGCCTGATCAAAGTTTCCTTCGATAGCAACTACAAATGTGTTGTCGCCCTTCTGTGTAACCATCTGTTTTTCCTGAATTGGGCTTACACCACCGTTTGGATAGAATACGATAATGCTTGTTCCCTCTACATCAGCAAAACCTGCAAGTGCAGCTTTTCCTGTATCACCTGAAGTAGCTGTAAGGATAACAATCTTGTTCTTTACATTATTCTTCTTTGCTGATGTTGTAAGTAAGTGTGGAAGAATAGATAATGCCATATCCTTGAACGCGATTGTTGCACCATGGAATAACTCGAGATAGTATGCACCCTCAACTTCGGCAAGTGGTGCAATCTCTTCTGTATCAAACTTAGAATCGTATGCTTTTGTGATACAATTCTTTAACTCTTCTTCAGTGAAGTCAGTAAAGAATAACTTCATTACTTCGTATGCAACTTCCTGGTAAGACATCTTTGATAACTCTTCAACTGATGCCTCAAGCTTTGGTATCTCAACAGGAACAAATAATCCACCGTCATCTGCAAGTCCCTTTAAGATTGCCTCTGATGCCTTTAAAGTTCCCTCTGTGCTTCTTGTACTTCTGTAAAGTATTTCTTTCATAATAATCTCCTTAATCAATACTTTTCTTTTTTAATCGCAGATAATATAACTATTTGTTGTTAATATAATTAATTAATCCCTCTGCTTTAATAATCTTCTGCATAAATTCAGGGAAAGCCTGTCCTTTAAACTCTGTTCCCTTTGTCTCGTTATAAATCATACCGCTGTCAAAGTCAACCTTAACGATATCCCCAGCTTCAATTCCCTTTGCTGCCTCAGGGCATTCAATAATTGGAAGTCCGATATTGATTGCATTTCTGTAGAAAATTCTTGCAAAAGTCTCTGCGATAACACAGCTTACTCCGGAAGCCTTAATTGATAATGGCGCATGTTCTCTTGATGAACCACAACCAAAGTTCTTGTCAGCAACAATAATGTCGCCCTCTTTTACATTTTTAACAAAATCTACATCTATATCTTCCATACAATGCTTTGCAAGTTCCTTTGCATCAGGAACATTTAAGTATCTTGCAGGAATAATAACATCTGTATCTACATTGTCACCATATTTGAAAACTCTTCCTCTTGCTTCCATGACTACCTCCTATAAACCTAATTCTTCAGGTCCTGATATCTTACCAGTAACAGCTGATGCAGCTGCAACTGCCGGACTTGATAAATAAACTTCTGATTCAGGGTCACCCATTCTTCCTACAAAGTTTCTGTTTGTAGTTGCAACGGCTCTCTCACCCTTTGCAAGGATACCCATGTGTCCTCCAAGACATGGACCACAGGTAGGTGTACTTACCGCACATCCTGCCTTGATAAATGTCTGGATAAGTCCTTCTTCGATAGCCTGTAAATAAATTGCCTGCGTAGCAGGGAATACAATACAACGAACTCCGTCTTTAACCTGTCTTCCCTCTAATACCTTAGCTGCTATTCTCATATCATCAATTCTTCCGTTTGTACATGAACCGATAACAACCTGATCGATAACAACTTCACCAACTTCGTCGATTGTCTTTGTATTCTCAGGAAGATGAGGAAATGCTACTGTAGGTCTGAGTGTTGAGAGATCGATTGTATACTCCTCATCATACTCAGCATCCTCATCAGCTTCATATACAGTAAACTCTTTTGTAGAGTGTTCTTTCATATATTCTATAGCCAAATCATCAACCGGGAAGATTCCGTTCTTTCCACCTGCTTCAATAGCCATATTTGTCATGGCGAATCTGTCATCCATTGAGAGGTACTGAATACCATCACCAACGAATTCCATTGAACGGTATAAAGCTCCGTCAACACCAATCATACCGATAATATGTAAAATTACATCCTTACCGCTAACCCACTTTGCAGGCTTTCCTGTAAGATTGAACCTAATGGCAGATGGCACTTTGAACCAAGCCTTACCAGTAGCCATACCTGCAGCCATATCTGTACTTCCTACACCTGTAGAGAAAGCACCTAAAGCTCCGTATGTACATGTATGTGAATCTGCACCGATTATAACATCTCCTGCAACTACTAATCCTTTTTCAGGAAGTAATGCATGCTCAATACCAACGCGTCCTGTTTCAAAGTAATTTGTGATTTCATTTTCTTTTGCGAAATCCTTAACGCATTTGTAAAGTTCTGCAGATTTGATATCTTTGTTTGGTGTGAAATGATCAGGTACTAATGCAATCTTATCTTTGCAAAATACACAGTCAACATTCATTTTTTTCATCTCGCCAATAGCAACAGGTGCTGTAACATCATTTCCAAGAACTAAATCAAGATCAGCCTCAATAAGCTGTCCTGCTTTTACTTCAGGAAGCCCTGCATGAGCGGCAAGTATTTTCTGAGTCATAGTCATTCCCATGATAAATTCCTCCTTTAGACACGACATCCAGTCGCAATTAAACTATATTTTATAACAAAACCGTTTCATAGTCAATTGATATAAAATTGCATATTTTCAGTTATTGATATAAAATCTAATGCTTTTAGTTGCTCACAAACGTTTATTAATCTCTATAAAAAATTTTTTTAATTGCAATAGAAATTAAAATAAAAGTTAATGCAACTAATTCGTGGGCAATAGCGTCATTTGAATCCCCTACCACTGCTCCCAAATATATTCCTTTTATAGCGTTAAATACCGCAAAAATGAATGCTATTGTTGCAACTGTAAATTTTCTGTTCACTATGTTTTACCTCCTGATAGTTGTTTTGAGAAAATAATTCACAAATTCTCCGGTATATATTCATCTGCTTGTTATGTTATCACAATTTTTATTTCATTTTCAAATATTTTTCACTGTTACTATTAAAATAAATACTATATAATATTCATAGATTTTAAGATGCGATATTATTTCATATCGCAATCATAATATGAAAGGAGTCCATTACTATGGCATATTCTGATTACGAAAAAGCGGTCAAAATGGGAAAACGTGATTATCAATCCCGATTGATTCACGGTATGTCCCCAACTCTTGAAGTACTTGACGATATTTTACACAACAAAAAAACCTTGAGAGAAGTTCCAATTGGTCTTGAATCCATTCCACTTGAATTGATTGTTGGAACTAAAACCAGTGGTCGCAGCAATTCTTTTGCTCACAACTTTATGCCACTTCTTGATATCAAAACCGAATTTGCTTCAAAATGGATTTCTCTCAGTATATTTCAGGAAAAAGAAGGAATAACTGACGCTATTGAAGTCTATGAGTACATGAATAAGTACTATGTGCTTGAAGGCAATAAAAGAGTCAGTGTTATGAAGTACTTTAAGGCAGCTTCCATTCTGGGAATAGTCACAAGGATACTTCCACCTAAAACAAATGACAAGGATAGTATTGTTTACTATGAATATATTGATTTCCACGAGCTCACAGGCATTAATTACATTATTTTTTCTGAGCCGGGGTCTTACGACAAACTTATTACTGCAGTAGGTAAAACTCCTGACGAACCTTGGAGTGATGATGATAAGATTAATTTCCGTTCTCTCTATCTTGCCTTCCAGACAAGTTATCGTCAGCTAAAAGGAAATAAACTTGAAAACATTACGGAAAGTGACGCTTTTCTTTCATTTATCCAGTTGCATGGCTACAACGAACTTGTTCCAATGACTGCTACGGAAATAAAAGATTTACTCTCTAAGGGCTTTGAAGAAATCAAACTTTTAGACAATCAGGATGTTGAACTGGTTATGACTACTCCTGAGAGCAAACGTTTTACTTTCAGCAAACTGATGCCGGGAACAGTAAACAAATTAAAAATTGCATTTATTTACGAAAAAACTCCTTTGTCATCTGCATGGACATATTCACATGAACTTGGAAGGCTTCATCTCGATGAGGTATTTGATGAACATGTTTTTACAATGTACTATGACAATGTTGACGAAACAGATATCGAAGCTACTATCGACAGTGCAATCAAGGAAGGATGTAATCTTATATTTACCACATCTCCTACTTTTTCAAATGCCAGTCTAAAAGCTGCAATTGATAATCCAAAGATTCATATATTAAACTGTGCCCTTCACGATCCTCACAGTCTGATGAGAACATACTATTCGAGAATGTATGAAGCCAAGTTTATTATGGGTGCTGTTGCAGGGGCCATGGCTGAAAATGACACCATTGCTTATATTGCCGACTATCCTATTTATGGAACGATTGCTAATATAAACGCTTTTGCATTAGGTGTTAAGATGACTAACCCAAGAGCCAAAATCGACTTATTATGGAGTTGTCTGAAAAATGTTGATATTGCAGAAAAATTAAACGAACTTAATCCTGATGTTGTATCAGACAAAGACCTTTCAGTTCCGGAAGAAGGAACAAGATACTACGGTCTCTACAAACTTGAAAATAACAATATTTGGAACCTTGCAATTCCAATTTACCATTGGGGCGGTTTTTACGAACAGATTGTACGTTCTGTTTTAGAGGACACTTACAGAGCTGATGACGGAAAAAACGGCAAATCAATAAGTTACTGGTGGGGAATGGCAGAAAATTCCATAGACATTGTAGCGTCACAGGGATTACCTGACGGAATGAAACGTCTTATTGATTTACTTAAGAAAACTATATGTTCCGGAGATTTCAATCCTTTCTCCGGCACCATATATTCACAGGACAAAAAGATTATAAATGAAGAAAATCAAACATTATCGCCAAATGATATCATAAATATCGACTGGTTGTCAGATAATATTAATGGATCCATACCAACCCTGGATCAGTTATCAGAAAATGCAAAGCCTGTTACATTGCAACAGGGTGTTCTCACAGAAAAGGATGTATAGAAGTTATGAAAATACTTGTAATATCGGATGAAGAATCAAAATACTATTGGGATTACTTTAACAAAGAACAATTTAAAGATATCGAATTAATTATTTCATGCGGAGATTTGAAACCACAATATTTGCAGTTTCTTGTCACCATGACAAACCTTCCTGTTCTCTATGTTCACGGAAATCATGACTCATGTTACAAAAAGACTCCGCCTGAAGGATGCATATGCATAGATGACACCATCTATGTTCACAACGGCATTCGCATTATGGGACTTGGAGGCTCCATGGAATACTCCGGAGGAGATTTTCAGTATACAGAAGTTAAAATGCGAAGAAGATACAAGAGGCTTTTCTTCAAACTGCTTAAGTCAGGAGGAATTGATATACTGGTCACCCACTCTCCTTCTTATCAGATTAATGATGGAAGCGATTTGCCTCATAAGGGATTTGAAGTTTTTAAAGAAATAATGGATAAATACAGTCCGAAATTTCACATACACGGTCACGTCCATAAGTCATACGGAAGAGAGTTTAAACGGGTTGATTCATACAAAGATACTACTATTATCAATGCCTGCGAGAGATATATATTTGAGTACAAATAATACAATTATTTCAAACAAACAACTATTTCAGGCAATTTAAAGTTTAAAAAAATTAACGGGGACCAAACATTTTCTAAATGTCCGGTCCCCATTTATTAACTAAACAGTTGTACAATCATCATTAGAATGTTACATATTTCGCCTCAGAATA
>JAEELL010000114.1 GCA_016282745.1 Lachnospiraceae bacterium | reverse complement strand
TCAAGAAAACTCGTGAATTGGAACGGACGAGTAATCATTATTATTATGAAGTTAAAAACTAGTACTTGATGAACAGTTTTAAGAAAACATTTGCTTAATGCGATAGAGGATTCTGAAAACTGCGTATGCCCGTTTCAAAATGTATAGAATTTGAAACAAGAATGATAGGGATGAAGATGTTTAGTAAGAATCAGGAAGTGGAATTAACAATTGAAGATTTGGGGGCCTCAGGCGAGGGCATAGGCAAGGTCGATGGATTTACTGTGTTTGTGAAGGATACGGTCATTGGCGATGTTGTGAGAGTCAAACTTACAAAGGTCAAGAAGAACTACGCTTTTGCAAGGCTCGTTGAAGTGATAAAGCCTTCGGAGAACAGAGTAGAGCCTGCATGTCCTGTGGCGAGAGCCTGTGGCGGATGCCAGCTTCAGATGATGAGTTATGCGGAACAGCTCAGATACAAGTCTGAGAAGGTGTATAACAATATCAAGCGCATTGGGGGGACGACGGACTTCAAGATGCGGGAGATTATTGGAATGGAGGAGCCTTTTTATTATAGGAATAAGGCACAGTTTCCTGTTGGAATCAATCGTGACGGTGAGATTGTTTACGGATTTTATGCCGGAAGAACACATTCGATTATCAGTTGCGACAGTTGCATGCTTGGAATTAACCCAAAAGGTGTAGATGTTAATTCGAAGATAATGTCCATAATCAAGTCTTTTATGGAAGATCATAATATCACGGCTTATGATGAGGAGACACACAAGGGGCTGGTCAGACATGTTCTGATTCGAATCGGGGCCAAGACCGGACAGATTATGGTGTGTGTTGTAATTAATGGCACAAGGCTTCCTTACGGGGATGAACTTGTGCATTTACTCAAGAATATAGAGGGGATGACTAATATTTCCTATAATATTAATACTGAAAAGAGCAATGTGATTCTTGGAACAGAGGTGGTTGATCTCTACGGTTCGGGATACATTGAAGATTATATCGGCGACGTTAAGTTCAGGATTTCTGCGTTATCATTTTTCCAGGTCAATCCTGAGCAGACGGAGAAACTCTACAGCAGAGCTTTAGAGTGTGCGGGGCTGACGGGAAATGAGACCGTGTGGGATTTGTATTGCGGAATAGGAAGTATATCATTATTCCTGGCGAAGAAGGCTAAGAAGGTTATAGGTGTGGAGATTGTTCCTCAGGCGATCGAGGATGCAAAGATAAATGCAAGGATAAACGGCATTGAAAATGCTGAGTTTCTTGTAGGAGCAGCAGAGGATGTTGTGCCGGCATATTTTGAAAGCAACAAGAATTCAGAAGAGTGCAGACCGGACATCATCGTTGTGGATCCGCCGAGAAAAGGCTGCGATGAGAAACTTCTCAACACAGTTGTTCGCATGACTCCAAAGAGGATTGTATATGTAAGCTGTGACAGTGCAACTCTTGGGAGAGATATCAAATGGCTTGAAGAGAACGGCTACAAGTTAATGGAGGCAACGCCGGTGGATATGTTTGGGCAAAGTGTCCATGTGGAGACGGTAGCGCTTCTGGCAAAGTTATAAGGTGATATCAGAAGTGAGATTACGCCCACTTCAAGCGTATAAGTGATGAGCAATAAATTAGGTGTTGAGGAGGTTTATAATGAGCAAAAAGCTTAAGGTTTTGTGTATAGTTATAGGAGTAATTATTTGTCCGATACTATTGGTTGCATTATTAATGAAACAGGAAGTGATTGATTTGAATTTTGGAGATAAGATAGGTAAAAGTGATTATTTGACGGCGCAGGGAAGAGAACTGCAGAACAAAAAAGGTGAGACTGTTTATTTAAAAGGGATTAATATCGGCAATTTCTTTGTTCAGGAATTCTGGATGGGACCTTGTAAGTATACGGACAATGTAACATGTCAGAAGGAACTTGAGGAAAAGCTTGTGGAGAGATTCGGGCAGGAAAAGACAGACAAACTGATTGAGACTTTCCAGGATAATTTCTTTACAGAGAAGGACTTTGACAAGATAAAGGAACTTGGTTTTAACAGCATCAGACTTCCATTTTGGTACGGTACTTTTGCCGATGCTGAAGGAAACTGGAAAAAGGATCCGTTCAAGCGTGTGGACTGGTTTGTTGAGGAAGCAGGAAAGCGTGGGCTTTATGTTATCCTTGATATGCATGGTGCATATGGTTCGCAGAACGGAAGTGACCATTCCGGAATCGACGGAAGAGAGCAGAAGATGAAAGCATCAGAGTTCTTCTTCGGAGAGAAGGCTGAGAAGAATCAGGAACTCTACTATGAAATGTGGGAAAAACTGGCAGAGCATTACAAGGGTAATCCTGTTGTTGCCGGTTATGATTTGCTTAACGAGCCATATTGTACATACAGATACAATTCAGGCAAGTCCGATGATGAGTTGCACAAACTTGTCTGGGATATTTATGATAAGGCATATGACAAAATCAGAAAGATAGATCCTGATCATGTAATTATCATGGAGGCAACTTGGGATTCATGGGATTTGCCTAATCCAAAAGACTATGATTGGACCAATGTTATGTACGAGTACCACAATTACGAGTACAGCAATTATGATAATGAAAATAACGCCCAGATTCAGAGCATGGAGAGAAAGATTAACAATGTTGATATAGGCAATTATGATGTTCCAAATTATATGGGTGAGTTCAATTATTTCAACAACATGGATGCGTGGGTTGAGGGATTGAAGCTCCTTGATGAAAATGGATTTAACTGGAGCATCTGGTCATACAAGTGCAGAATGGATAATGACAACTGGGGAGTTGAGAAGATTTCTTCAGACACAGTTGATTTGGAAAATGATTCTTATGAAGATATCATGGCGTTGTGGTCAAAATCAGGAGAATCACAGGAGAATACACCTCTTGTAAATGCTATTAAAGAATCACAGAAGTAGAGGGGAAGAAGTTGGCAAATAAAAAACAATAGGCTCGTTCGCGAGCCTATTGTTTTTTATTTACTCCTCTTCGTTGGATGTTATCAGATCCAGATAATTCTTATATTCGGTTTCATTGGAAGTCTTAAGCGCTGACTCGGTTTTGGCAGATTCTAAAACTTTGGCAGCCTTTTTTATATCGCTGACAACTCCGGCACCACCGACGCAACCACCTGGACATGCCATGCCTTCAAGAAGATATCCATCATATTTGCCTGCTTTGGCGAGCATCATCATTTTTTTACATTCTGCAAGACCTTCGGCACTGACAACTTTGACTTCTCTGTCAGGGTCAAGCTTTTTGATAACATTTGTAACTGCGTGAGCAACACCACCGCTCACGGCGAATCCTTTTCCGTCAGCACTTGATTTTTGCGTAAGTTCACTTGATACATTGATAGATTTTGGGTCTATGCCTCTTGCAGAAAATATTCCGGCCATCTCCTCAAAAGTAAGAACAAAGTCGACCTCGCTTCGAACGCTTCGCCTGCTGGCCTCAAGTTTCTTGGCAGCACAAGGACCAATGAAAACAACTTTGCAGTCAGGATGATCTTTCTTTATCATCCTAGCAGTAAGAACCATTGGTGTAAGAGCCATGGAAATGCAGTTGGCATATTCAGGAAATTGTTGTTTTGCCATGACCGACCAGGCAGGGCAGCAGGATGTTCCCATGAATGGAATCTTTTCAGGAACCTCATTTAAAAAGTCTTCAGCCTCCTGCAATGCACACAAATCTGCACCGATTGCAACCTCAATCATATCCTCAAAACCAAGTTCCTTAAGAGCTGCTCTCATGTGAACTTCGTCAGCGCCTTCACCAAACTGGTTGATAAATGAAGGCGCGATAGCAGCGTAAATAGGTGTATCACTCTTAAGAGCCAGTACAGTCTGGAAAATCTGACTTTTATCAACAATTGCACTGAAAGGACAGCTTACAAGACACATACCACAGGAAACACAGAGATTGTAATCGATATCTGCTCTTCCGTACTGGTCTGATTTGATGGCATTCATTCCGCAAGCCTTAGCACATGGGCGTTCCTGTTTGACGATTGCATTGTATGGACAGGCATTGACACACTTGCCACAATGGATACACTTTTCCTCATCTATCACAGAGTGACCGTCAACCATGGAAATGGCTTTTTTTGGACAAACCTCAACACACGGATGTTCAAGACAACCCTGGCAGCCGTTTGTAACAAAGGTTCTTTTTTCAGGACAAGCGTGGCATGCAAACTTGATAATATTTACAAGTGGCGGGTCATAGTACTTTTCGTCGATTGCACTCTTGTCTATGCCTTCCGACAAAAGTGAGTGCTCAGAAAAGTTTCTGATAGGAAGTCCCATCGTCGCACGCAGACGTTCACCAATGATTGCTCTCTCGAGAAATATATTGCTATAGTAGGTACCCATCTCTCCGGGCACAAGCTTATATGGCAGCTCTTCAATTCGTGAAAAATCACCGCCCTCATAGGCCATTTTGGCAATCTCGGTAAAAACCTGATGTCTGATTTCGGTTTTGTTCGAATAAATTCCTCTCATATAATGTCCTTTCGAATAAAATGTTTATTTGGATTGTGTTGGTTTCAAAATGTATAGTTTTTTCTCCCTGGTGGGATATAAATCTTTCATGAGAATTATAACATTATGTAAATGAGCAAACAAGGAAATTATCTCATGTCTGGCGAGCTTATTAGGAAAAGTGAATTATAATAATATAAACATCCAGCCCCTAACGTTACAAAGAAATTTATGATATCATTACGGAGAAAGAAGATGAGTGATATGGTAAATTGTGTTTAGCCAATCTTATTAACTTTGTCTATAAATCAAAAGAAGGGAGAACCGTCCTCTAAAACAGCGCAGTCCATGGTGCAACAGCTGAAGGATTATATAACGGAACATTTCTACACATGCACAAATGAAATATTGTCGGGACTTGGTAAAATGTATGTTGGCGAAAATGAATTTACTCAGAATATTGATAAAGCCGGAGGAGATGGAACGGCAGAATTTGTAAGTAAGGCTATTGAGATTTATATTGGATATAAGAAAGGGCAGATTTGAAATGGATATTTATGAGTATGGATCAAAGTCAGCTTCTGTTGTGCTTGTTCAGATGATTGAAGAGCATGAAGTTGATGAGATAGAGAATGAGTTTAAATTGATTAAAGATAATGTAGATGGAGAATTCAGATTTATTGTTGTGAAGGTGGAGGACTGGAATTTTGATTTGTCCCCGTGGGAGGCACCACCGGTATTTGGAAAGCGTGGCTTTGGTGATGGAAAGATGTAAAGGATGAAGTATAGATTTTGGGTAAATGATGAGGAAAGACACAAAGATGAAGTGCTTATAGGGGTAAATGGTGATGTAAAAGAATTTTGACATCGATAAAACAGGCATTTGTAAAACAGTTTTGATAGATAAAATATGGGCGATATCGTAGGCTGATTGTAGAAGGAGAGGCAAATGGAACTAGGAAAGAGAATAAAAGAATATCGAACTAAATTGAAATGGAATCAGGACGTGCTTGCTGAAAAGATGTTTGTTTCAAGACAAACTATTTCAAATTGGGAAAATGATAAAAGCTATCCTGATATTCAGAGTTTATTATTGCTTAGCAATCTGTTTGGAACTTCTCTTGATCAATTAGTGAAAGGAGATGTCGAGAAGATGACAGAGGTAATTAATGAAAAAGATATTAAGGATATGGGGCATTATTCAAAGGTAATGATGTTGGGTTTGGTGATTTTAGTAGTTAGTGCGGCACCATTGACAGTGTGGTTAGAATTATATGCACTGATACCGATGGGGATAGTTTTTGCACCAACTATGTGGGCTGCACTAAAAATTGAAAAAATCAAAAAGAACAATGATATTCAAACCTACAAGGAGATACTTGCTTTTAACAGTGGGGAGAAACTGGACGAAATCCAAAAACAGCGAGAAATAGGAAAGCGTCCATATCAAAAGGCAGCATTAGTAATAGGAGTGGCAATTGGTGCTACAGCGTTGACAGCTATAATAGGTGCGATTACTTTATTTGTATTGAAAATGTTGTGATAAGTTAACGAGAAATACGAAGTATTTCGAGATTATGAAAGCACGTAGTGCTTCTCATAATATAGCTTATAGTAAGGAAAAAGAGCACGAACGAAGTGAGTATTTGTTTAAAAAAATAGAACCGGCATTAGCGCCGGTTTTATTTTTTTATAAAAAGCAGGTTGTCCAAATTATCGTAATATTAGCAAGAAAACTCCATTCGAGTCTTGAGTAACAAAACTGTTGACATATATATCGCAGTATGATATATATTAGATATAACGAAGTGCGATATATAACACTACAACATAAATATAAGAAAGGTGGAGTGAAAATGGATGCACATATTAAGAAAGTATATGTCCCAATGACAGAGACCGGTTTTTATATTTTGCTATGTTTGCAAGAGCCAAATCATGGATATGGGATCGTTCAAAAGGTAAAAGAACTGACAAATGATGATATAGTTCTTACTCCTGGAACTATGTATGGTAGCTTATCAAAGATGGAAAAAGACGGGTTGATTAGTTTTGAACGAGAAGAACAAAAGCGAAAGATATACAGGATTACAGAACTTGGAAGAGAAGTATTGGAGATTGAAATGAACAGAATCGAGAGATTATACAATAATATGAAGGAGATGAGATTATGAAAGATAGAAAGACGGAATTTAAATGGTTTACGATAACACAATATAAAGAAGAGGAAGAATATCTTAGCAAAATGAATAGTAAAGGCTGGAGATTTGTCGGGGTAAACCTACCGGGATTTTATCATTTTGAAAAATGCCAGCCGGAGAATGTAACGTATAAGCTTGATTACAACCAGGAAGGAATCAAGAATAAATCTGAGTACGTTCAGATGTTTTCCGATTGTGGTTGGGATCATGTACTTGATTTTGTAGGATACAGTTATTTCAGAAAAGTAGGTGAGAATACAGCTGCGGATGAAGATATTTTCTGTGATGACGAGTCAAGACTTGATATGATGAAACGAGTATTCAGAGGAAGGATAATACCACTTATTATATTGTTCTTTTGCGTGATAATACCTCAGCTTCTTGAAAATGGTTTTGCGGAAAGACAGAGTACAATTCAAAAAGTATTAACTACTGTGATGTTTATAATGGGAATTGTATATCTTGCCTCATTTGCACATTTTACAAAGGACTGCCATACGTTTGAAAAGGGACTTCGGGATGAAGATAGCATTAGAGTCAAATATTATGCAATTTATGCTTTAGAGATGTTGGGGCTTATCATCTTTCTTGCAATAGGGGGCTTATTAGTGCATAACGTAATTTTATAGCGAGGAGGCTGAACTTGCAGCATTATGGGGGCAGCATGAAATATGTCCTGAGTGCAGGGGTAATAGGATAAAGGAAATTGATGAAAGAGTCAGAGTATTTATTTTTCACAGTTATCATGTGAAAAGTTACATTTGTATGGACTGTGGATGCAAGTGGATGTAAGAACGCGGAGACGTTCTTGAATGATTTTAGTGCCTGGAAATGGAGAATACCAATATGTATTTTATAGAATTATCAAAAGATGACGATAAGGGTATAAGTGAAATGTCAGAGATGGCCACATCAATTGTCAGAGAACATTTTGATTCCCTAATTGGAAAGGAGCAAAATGATTACATGCTTCAGATGTTTCAGACAGAAGATGCCATAAGAAAGCAGTTAGAAAGTGGTTACCGATATTTTTTTGCAAAAGCAGGGGATAAAGTAGTTGGATTTACGGCTTTTTACCCAAGAGAGGATGCGATGTATCTAAGTAAGTTCTATTTGTACAAAACAGAGAGAAAAAAAGGATATGCATCTAAGATGCTTGATTTTATAAAAGAGGAAACTAAGGCAGAAGGACTATGTGGCATAGAACTCAATGTTAATCGCGGAAATGATGCCTGTCAGGTCTATGCTCATATGGGATTCAGGATTATCCGTGAGGAGAAGAATGATATTGGAAACGGATTTTTTATGGATGATTATGTGTACAGAATAGAGGTGTAAGAAAGGTAATAGGAATACGGAAAAATGATTAATAAACAAAGGTAGAAAATAATATCATATTAAAAAGCTAAAAGAATATGGGGAGGTGGTGTCTAATGGAGTTCAAAAAAGGTATTGGATGGAGATGTTGTTATGATCCGGAAAGGGGGCTTTACACAGCAGAGATAGGTGGAGGCCCTAATCATGATTTGTACGAGATTACTAAAGAGATTTATGATCATGTTGATGATCCTGATGTGGAATGGCCCACAAGCTTGATAAGTAAGGGACGTCATTTGTATATGGCAGTTGATGACAGGTGTGGCCCTCCATATACTGTTATTCTGGATTCGGACTATGAGAAACTGTGCCCATGGGCTGAAACGAAAACCAGCGGGACAGTTTGGGACGAAGATATGACGGATGCGGCTGTTGAAGTGTTTGCTTCTGAAGCTGATAATAGAGAGCAGAGAAGAAAGAAGAAAGCCGAACGAGAAAAGAGGGCAAAAACAGAAAAGAACACAGAAGACAGAGAAGAATGATAAAAACAATAATAGCAAAAAAACTGAAGGATAAAAGAAAGGAACAGAAACAAAATGAAAAAAAATTGGTATTTTTGCAGTTTCTACATATAACACTGATTACATTCTGGTAAAAGAGGAAAATTTCAATAAAGCAATGGAAATCCTGGAGCGTGAAGGGTATACAGTGGTATAGCATTGAAGGTGAATATTTGTTGAAAATGCACACAGCAATTTGGCAGCGCAGGAGGAATAATACAATGAGCAAAATAAATCTTAGACCTCATCATTTGTTGTGTATCCAGAAATATACCGGACATGGGTACGATGAGAATTTTACAAATAATATGAATAAGCTTGTAGAGGCAATCAGAACAAATCCTGATTATAGAGTGGAGCTTGTAGAGGGAGGAGACAGACTATGTGCATCTTGTCCTAATTTTACCGAGGGGAAATGTAAAGAAGTAGACAAGGTGAAAAGCATGGATGAAAAAGTATTAAAAGTCTGCGAGTTTTCTTATGGTGATGCAGATAGTTGGAATAGTTTTGCCAAAGTTGCAGCAGGTATATTTGACACACCACAGTTTGAAGAGATATGCGGTACCTGCCAGTGGGCAGAACTGTGCAGGAACACGCGGATAATGTAATAAAAAAATCTGTGAGACTTTCATAATAATAATGGAAAGATAGTATTTGATTATGATAGCGTTAGCCACCGAGAGTAACATCCTGGTGGCTATACCATTTTAGAGCATCGACAAAATCATCTCTTTTAAAATCAGGCCACAGAGTATCTACGGAATAAAAATCGGCATAGACACTCTGAATTGGGAGAAGACCTGATAGTCTGTTGTGTCCGCCCCAACGGATAATCAAATCAATGCGTGAGATGTCCTTTGATTTCAGATTGGAAGTAATCAGAGCGCGATTTCCGGAGTGAGTATTCATGTTACTCAAGTCCCATTCCCAACCGTAGTTGACAAGCAAATTAACTTTGATTGGGACAACGCCATCATCTGAACCGATTGAGTTTGAATCAAGAGAAGTACGGTGGCTTTTAGTGTATGGAATCAGAGATGGCGGAAAAGCAACAGAATCAGAATTGCCCACAACAAGAAAATCCACATTCTCTTGCAGAATCATATTGGCAGCTTTTTCACATGCCTCTGAAAATGCAGACACTTGTTCTTTAGGTCTTTTGACATTATCGGTTGTAAAACCGTAATAAGTTATTTCTTTGATCCCAAACTCCTGAGCCAGATGCAGAACTTCAATTCCGGGTTCTAATCCATTGCTGTACCCGTCCTTTTTATGAAGATTATTTCTAACTGCCCAGCGGCGATTGCCATCAGGGATAATTGCTATGTGGTTTGGAAGATGCATAATGTCTCCTTTCGCTTTATAGACGCAGAAGCTATAGCACTGCTTTCTATATTTTATAAACACAGATGTGATAACGCCGTCTTTCATTCAATTATTATTTCCAATTATTGTAAAGTTAATCGAGTGAGTCTTAATTATTGGGAGCTGGAGCCTGACCCGGCTGAGAGGGGATGTAATCATCCCCCTGAAACAGCAAAGCGCATCAGAGATGACAGGTTGCCGGAGGACGATCACAGCGATACATGCAGTATGTGCGGAAAATTCTGTGCTGTAAGAAGTATGAACAAAGCACTTTCAGGAGAACACATCGACATTTTATAGAATTTCAAAATAAAAATAGAAAAAAGTTCTTTAACGATATCCCGACAGATATTATAATTTAATTATATGTTTGTCGGGATATTTTTATTTCATGGGGAAGTTCAAAAAACTTTCCTATGAAATAAAAATGCTTTGCAAGATGACTCCAACTTCAAGCCTTTGAACTCAGCGAAGATGGATTCTGCGTCTGCAAGCGAAGAGTAAAAAAAGAACAGTATCAGAGGAATAATATGGAACAATCAGAAATAATTAATTTGTTAAATGAAGTTAAAGATGGAAAAATTAGTGTTGAAGAGGCTATGTTATCTATAAAAAAGCAACCAATAGAAGATCTCGGCTTTGCAAAACTTGACCTTCACAGGGGACTTCGCCAGGGAGTTGCCGAAGTTGTCTACGGTGCATCAAAAACTCCTGAGCAGATCAGGGATATAACAAATACCCTTCTCGCAAATGGCCAAAAGACAGTGCTTATCACAAGAATGAGTAAAGAGGCAGCAGTCTGCATGTCAGATGTTGAGGGATTTACATATGATGAGATGAGCCGTGTTGGGATTGCAGGCGAGATTCCAAAGCCTTCAGGCAAGGGAAAGATAGTGATTGCAACCGGTGGAACCAGCGATATGCCGGTGGCAGAAGAAGCGGCTCTCACAGCTGTGGCCTTGGGTAATGAGGTTGAAAGAATTTACGATGTTGGAGTTGCAGGAATACACAGACTGCTGAGCCACATGGATGAGATAATGAGCGCAAGTGTAATAATAGCAATAGCAGGAATGGAGGGCGCCTTGGCCAGTGTCATCGGTGGTATTGCGGACTGCCCGGTAATTGCAGTGCCAACCAGTGTGGGATACGGCGCAGCATTTGAAGGATTGTCAGCGCTGCTTTCCATGCTTAATTCCTGTGCCAGTGGAGTCACAGTAGTTAATATAGATAACGGTTTTGGAGCAGCGTATACAGCAAGCATGATAAATCACAAATGAAAGCAGAATAATGCAGATGAAAGCAGAATAGTGCAGAATAATGAATAATAGTCATATGGTTTTGAATATATAAGAAAGGGAGAGAAAAATGAAGACGTTATATATAGAATGCAATATGGGAGCAGCAGGAGATATGCTTACAGCGGCATTGCTTGATTTAGTTCCTGATAGAGATGAAACAGTAAATAAGATAAATAGTTTTGGAATTCCGGGAGTTGAAGTGTCTGCAGAGACGTCGGTAAAATGTGGAATTACAGGAACCGGAGTGTCGGTACGTGTAAACGGAGTGGAAGAAATCAGCGAAGATGTTGATGTGCATGAACATGAGCATAGCCATGACCATGAACATGAGCACGACCATGACCACGACCACGAACACGAGCATGGCCATGACCATGAGCACGGCCACGACCATGAACATGAGCATAGCCATGAGCACGACCATGAGCATAGCCACGACCATGACCATGAGCATAGCCATGACCACGACCATGAGCACGGTCATGACCACAGTCATCCACACACACATCATCATCACACAGGAATGCACGAAGTGAAACATATAATAGAAGAAATGGATATTCCAAATAAGGTCAAAGAAGATGCCATTGAAGTGTATGGGCTGATTGCAGAAGCAGAATCAAAGGCACACGGAAAATCTGTGGATGAGATTCATTTTCATGAAGTGGGCAATAAAGATGCAATAGCTGACATAGTAAATGTCTGCTACCTTATAAACGAAATAGCTCCGGACAGAATTGTAGTATCACCGGTTCATGTTGGAAGCGGACAGGTCAGATGCGCCCATGGAATATTGCCGGTACCTGCGCCTGCAACAGCACATATTCTGAAAGGCGTTCCAATTTACGGAGGAAGGGTGCGGGGAGAACTGTGTACTCCTACAGGCGCAGCTCTTCTCAAACATTTTGCCGATTCATTTGGTGATATGCCGATAATGAATGTCACTGCAATTGGGTATGGCATGGGCAAGAAAGATTTTGAAGATGCAAACTGTGTCAGAGTCATGATGAGCGAAACTGAGGATAAGACAAAAGAAATATATGAGTTGAATTGCAATATTGATGACATGTCAGGGGAAGCAATTGGATATGCAGTTACGCAATTATTAAATAAGGGCGCATTGGATGTGTTCACAACTCCCGTCTATATGAAAAAGAATCGCCCGGGAACAATGGTTACTGTATTGTGCAAAGGAGAGAATAAGGAAGAATTAGTTCGAGAGATTTTTGCACATACTTCTACGATAGGAATCAGAGAACACAAATGTAACAGATACGAGCTTGAAAGAAATATCAGAGAAATAGATTCCCCTTATGGGAAAGTCTCAGTTAAAGATGTGTCCGGATTTGGAGTTGAAAGAACAAAGGTAGAGGCAGAAGATATTATGCGAATAGCAAAAGAAGAAGGAAAGTCATTTGAGGAAGTAAAGGATAATATAAAAACCAATTGAAATCTATCTTAAAAAGGAGTATTATTGAACTCGGTGTCTCAAAAAGTAAGATACCAAATAATTAAATGGAGGATATTTTTTTGATGGACAGTGAGAGACTAAAACCAAAGTTGTTTTCGGTTATCAAGGGGTATAAAAAAGAAAACTTTATAAACGATGTTATTGCGGGAATTATCGTGGCGATTATTGCGTTACCGTTGTCGATCGCGTTGGCAATAGCTTCGGGAGTCTCGCCGGAGAAAGGTATTCATACAGCGATTATTGCCGGATTTATTATTTCGATGTTCGGAGGAAGCCGAGTTCAGATAGGCGGACCGACGGCAGCTTTTGTAGTAATCATAGTCGGAATTATAGATGAGTTTGGAACAAGTGGACTGATTGTCGCTACAATGATGGCAGGTGTGATACTGATACTGATGGGATTATTCAGATTCGGAACACTTATCAAATTTATTCCAAATACAATTACAGTGGGATTTACGGCAGGAATTGCCATGACACTGTTTGTTCAGCAGTTAAAGGATTTTGCAGGACTCGATATCGAGAAAGTACCATCAAACTTTTTTGAGAAGATTGGAAGTTATGCAAAACACATAGATACAATAAATATTCAGGCATTGGGAATTGGTATTGTTGCCTTGGCTATAATGATTATTTTCCCTTATATTACGGACAAGATACCGGGCTCGCTTGTGGCGATTATTTTTACAACAATACTGGTGTCTGTGCTTAAACTCGATGTAAATACAATAGGAAGTGTGTACGGACAGCTCTCAGCAAAGTTTCCAACACCGGAGATTCCAAATGTCAATTTTGAGATGATAAGAAAATTGATCTCACCGGCATTTACCATTGCCATACTTGCGGCAATTGAGTCGTTGCTTTCCTGTGTAGTTTCCGATGGTATGGTAGGAAGCAGACACAGATCAAATATGGAATTGGTTGCACAGGGAATGGGAAATATAGCATCTGCCCTTTTTGGCGGAATTCCTGCTACAGGTGCAATTGCAAGAACGGCGGCAAATGTTAAAAATGGAGGTAGAACTCCAATAGCGGGAATGGTTCACGCAATTACACTTTGCATAATAATGGTATTACTTATGCCTTATGCCTCACTTATTCCAATGACAACACTTGCAGCAGTTCTTATCATTGTTGCTTATAATATGAGTGGCTGGAGAGAAGTAGTTGCAATGAGAAAGGCTCCAAAGAGTGACTTCGGAGTAATGTTAGTGACATTTGCACTCACAGTATGTTTTGACTTGGTTGTAGCCATTGAAATCGGAATGGTGCTTGCATCACTATTATTTCTTCGCCGTATGGCAAGTGTTACAGATGTCAGAAAATGGGTGGATTATTATGATGAGGACTATGACGAGAACAATGATCCGGAATCAATCAGTCTCACAAAACTTCCTGAGAAGACAGTTGTTTACGAGATATCAGGACCGATGTTCTTTGCGGCAGCTGACAAGTTTTTAGAGATAATAAATGAATCAAAGAAGCCGTACTATTCGATGATTCTTAGAATGAGAAGTGTGCCTTCTCTTGATTCGACAGCGTATAAGACATTTGAAAAGATATATTCTCTCTGTGAGAAGAATGGAATAACACTTATTTTGTCACACGCTAATGCACAGCCAATGGAAGTGTTTAAAAAAGAAGGTTTTTACGATAAGCTAGGAGAGGAAAACTTCAGACCTCATATAGCAGAGGCGCTTGAGAGAGCGAGTGAAGTTGCAAAAGAGAAGCACAATCATAAAGTAAAAGAAAACGCATAATAAATAGAGATAAACCTCAAAAAAGAAAGTGTAAACCTAAAAAAATAATTGTAAACCTAAAAAGAATGATTGTAAACCCGAAAAGAACAACAGGTTGACAATTTAAATGCAATATATTATACTCGCTTTGGATATCAAAAGGTGACGATAATATATGGAGGTTGACAATCATGACAGATATGACAGCAGAAAATAGTTTTAAAGACACAAAGGAAGAAAAGCAATTATTTACAGCAAAGGATATTACACTTATAGCGATGTTTGCTGCATTTATAGCGGTATGTTCGTATATTTCAATTCCGTTAGGGCCAGTGCCTTTTACGCTACAGACATTTGCGGTGTTTGTGGTCGCGGCAATACTTGGAACGAAGAGAGGAACTTTGACAGTGATAATATATATACTTGTCGGAGCAATTGGAATACCTGTATTCAATGGCGCAGGCGGAGTCGGAGTATTGGCAGGCAGCACAGGCGGATATATACTTGGATTTATACTTACAGCTTTGACGGTTGGTTTGATGAATGACTATATCAAGTTAAAGAATCATGGTGCGAGAATGGCACTTATGGCAGGATCAATGTTGATAGGAGATGTGCTTTGTTTTATCGTAGGAACAATTCACTTTATGAATTTGACAGAAATGAACCTTGCAACATCACTTTCATATTGTGTAATCCCATTTATCATTCCGGATATTGCAAAGATAATTGTTGCAACAATATTTGTTGACAGAGTTAAGAAATATGTGAGACTGTAGAGCGGGTCTTATCCGACTGAGATAAAAAATCTGAAATATATATATATGCCACCACATAGCTTTTGTTAATGTGGTGGCATTTATTATATACGAGCGAGTCTTGAATTTGCAAAAAAATGCTATCTAAAAATCATGGGATGAAGCATGATTTGAAGATAGCTATATAAAAAAGAAATGATAAAATGATAACTAATTTGATTGGCAGTTTCTGACTGCAAATTCTTCAACTCTGAAAAGAAGAAGTGCAAGCACTATAACTACCGCTACCTGTCCGTAAATAAAGAAATATGCTAAATTGAATAAATCTAACCATTTCAGGAATATTACCAACAGTGACATAACTAAATATGTGAACCAACAAGCATTCATCCAAAGTCGTTCATCTCTGCAACAAGTATCTTTGGCGAGGCTTGTAAAGCCCTTTATTGCAAAGAACATGGCAACTATTGTACTGATTGCATATGACAATCTGAAACCGAGAGCCAAATTGCAAAGGAGACTTCCATTGATGATAAAAGGAAGTGCAAAAACAATAGTTCTGAGAATGAGTGATACAATACTGAAAGCGCATGAAAGACCAAATATCTTCCTGTATTTCATCAATAAGAAACATGCAATAAATACGAACATGTAACCTATTGAATCATTGAATGTATCAACATTTACTCCGTCGAAAAATACCTTGTCGACAAATTTGGCATCAGGACCAACATAACCTGATGGGATTTCTGTAACTGAAGGATCAAGCTCATCAACTGTTTTGTACGTGCATGTGGCACCGTAAATAGACTTGATGGCATAATATTGATATTCTCCTATTATATTAGGATCATTCTTGTAAGGATGTGGATAAGTAATTCCCGATTTAGTAGGCGTATCCAAAACCAAAAAAATGAATCCTACTATAAAAATTAAAATAAACCCAGTCATTTTTTTCTTTGTCATATGTAGGTATTCCCCTTTGTCCTCTACATTTTTATGAAAACTAATATGAGTATAATGCAATTTAATGAATAAATAATTAACAAATTGATAACAAATTAATTATTTGTTAAAATATTGGAATTGCGAAAATGGAAATTTGAGTATATAATAAGTGGGTTGTAATATATCTATTGATTATTGAAGGGAGAAAATGATGAAAAGAATAACAAAAATATTAGTAGTGTTACTGTTATTTACTTTATTTGTGTCAGTTAAGACCGGCGATGTAAGTGCCAAAGAGTCTGGCGATTACACAATCAAAGTAAACGTAGGAACAAACTGCGTTACAGTTTACGATAAAGATGGAAAACCGGTAAAGGCAATGATTTGTTCGCCGAGTAATGAAACACCAATCGGAACATTTTATACACCGGTTAAGTACAGATGGCATGAGATGATTGGAAACTGTTATGCACAGTACTGTACAAGAATTACATGGGACGGTGTTCTTTTCCATTCAGTATGGCATTACAAAAAAGGAGATCATTCATCAATGTCTGTATCTGCATATAATGTTATGGGACAGAAGGCATCCCATGGATGTGTAAGACTTTTGTGCAAGGATGCAAAATGGATTTATGACAATTGTGCGTTGAAAACAAAGGTTGTTATTTTCAGAGGAACATCAAAAGACGATCCACTTGGACGTCCGGGATTTACTCCAATCAGAAACGGAAAGCGTACTGACTGGGACCCTACTGACCCGGATCCAAAGAACCCTTATTTAAAGGCAAAACCAACTATTAAAGCGGTTTCAAAAGAGATAGAATACAAATCAAAAACTACTCCGCTGAAAGCTGTTGAAATCGAAGATGCACTTGGAAATGAACTTACAAAGAAGAATGCAACAATAAAGGTAAAAGGAAAGATAGACACAACAAAGTTAGGTACATACAAAGTTACTTACAGGGTAAAGGATGCTGCAGGAAATAAAAGAACAGCAACTATTACATTCAAAGTTGTAGATACAAAGAAGCCTAAGATTAAAGGTGCAAAGAGCAGAAAAGACATTGCAATGGGTGAAACAAGAAACGTACTTGCAAATGTAAAAGCTCAGACTGTATCAGGAAGTGATCTCACAAAGAGCATTACAGTAAAAGTTAAAAATAACGCAACCAAAAAGAGAGTTGGAGTTAATAACGGACTTGTAAAGTTTAATACAGCAGGAGAGTACACAATCACATACAGTGTTAAAGCTCCAAATAAGCAGAAATGCAAGAAGAGTGTTACATACACTGTAATTGATAAGAGAGTAATCGTAGTGATGACTGATACAAAGGTATCAGTTGAGTACGGAAGCAAATTTGAACCATACAAATACATCAAGTCTTTCATGAATTATAATGAGAGAGTTGATTTGCCAAAGAATGCAAAGAATGTTCATGTTGCAGGAAAGGTTGATACTACAAAGCCTGGAACATACACAATAACATATACATTTGCCGATAACGGAAATGTTTATACAAGAATCAAAAAAGTGCTTACTGTTGTCGTAAAAGCTAAACCGGTTGAAACAACAACTGTAGCTGAGACAACAAAGGCGGAAGAAGTAACAACCAAAGCGGAAGAAACAACAAAGGCTGAGGAGTCAACAACAAAGGCAGTGGAGACTACAACGGCAGCAAACTAGAGAAATACGGACTAAATTATGTTTTATTATAGCGATGTCATAAAATACAGCAATGTAGACAAAGAAGGAAAATTGCCACTGTACGGCATATTGGAATTATTTCAAAATTGCATAAATATTCATTCTGTAGATATCAAAAAAGATTTTGAGTCCATGCGTGAATATGGTAAAGCGTGGGTGCTCTTGTCATGGAGAATCAAATTATACAAAGAAATCAAATTGTATGACAAAGTGAGCATTGGAACCTGGGCATGTGGAAACGACAAATTATACGGTTACAGAAATTACATTATCAAGGACGAGAATGGCGAAACTCTTGCATGTGCAGATACAAAATGGCTCCTGATTGACATGGAGACCAGAAAGCCTTGCAGAATCAGTGAAGCTGATATGGAAGGGTACGCTGTAGGAGAGAGACTTGATATAGGAAAATGCCCTCGAAAGTTAAAACTGTCTGATGATATAACAGTACTGGAGCCTGTCAGAGTCCTGAAGTCATACATTGATACTAATTATCACATGAATAATACAGCATATTTCAGACTTGCAACAGAGTATTTACCTGATGATTTTGAATATGACACAGTTGATGCAGTATATATTAAGGAAGCAACTGAGGGAATGAAGATGATTCCTGTGGTTCACAGAGAAGAAGATGGTATCGGTATTTCTCTTGAGGCAGAAGATGGTACAGTATTTACAGAAATTAAATTCTACTAAATAGTGTAAGGAGGGGATTGAAAAAATCCTCTCCTTTATGATTTTATACATGTAAAAACGTTCAAAAAGGTTGAAGTGAAAAGGCTGATGCAATAAAATGGAAATAGTGTTGCGGAGCAGCGCCGGAGGCGCTCTCTAATTTGAAGAATTAATAAAGGCGGATTAAGATGATAAAATTAGGAGAATATCAGTTACTGGAAGTAAAGAGAAAAGCAGATTTTGGCGTGTATGTCGGAGATGACGAAGCACAGATATTGTTGCCAAAGAAGCAGGTGCCAAAGGGAATAGACGTTGGTGATAAGGTTGAGGTGTTTGTATACAGGGATTCTATGGACAGACTTATTGCCACAGTGAATGTACCTGCCATTACACTTGGCAAAACTGCAAAACTCAAAGTTAAACAGGTTACAAAAATAGGAGCATTTCTTGACTGGGGGCTTGAAAAGGATTTACTTTTACCTTTTAAAGAACAGACAGTTAAGGTGAAGGTTGATAATGATTACCTTGTTGCACTGTATCTTGATAAGAGTGAGAGACTTTGCGCAACTATGAAGATATACAATTATCTTACAACGGATGCACCTTACAAAGCAGAAGATACAGTTGTGGGGACAGTGTATAATTACAATCCGGAGTACGGTGTGTTTGTTGCTGTTGACAACAAGTACCATGCAATGATTCAAAAGAAAGAAGTTACAAAGACGCTGAATATTGGAGATACTGTGGAAGCCAGAGTTCTTACAGTCAGAGAAGACGGAAAACTTGACCTGTCGATTCGCGGTAAGTCATATATGCAGATAGATGAAAATGCAGAGAAGATATACTCTGTCATTGAAAAACTGGGAGGAAAACTTCCTTATACTGATAAGGCTGCACCAGACCTGATAAGAAAGGATTTTTCAATGAGCAAGAATGACTTCAAGAAAGCGGTAGGAAGGCTTCTAAAGGAAGGCCGGATTGTAATCGGAGATAATGATATCCAGATAAAGAAATAACAAAAATATCTGAAAGAGCAGGGGGATTAATATGTCGGACAGTAATAATAAGCAGAAAATTGTTCAACAACAGGATAACAGAAGAAAAATAAAAAGACCGGACATCAAAACAATTATACGTTCAGTGTGGATAATAATTGTGGTGTGTCTTTATCCTTGCGCATTTATGTATTTCAAAAATTTTACGGAATCAACGGCAGACAAAATTGTATTTCCGTTTGCGTTATTTATAACTGTTGCGGTACTTGCTTTGTGTATTAATATTGCAATCTACAGAAATATTGACAAAGCCGCTATATTTACGTCTTTGTTTATGGTTCTCTTTATCAATTATAATATTATTTTGAAATTGACTGCTCAATACACCGTACTGACACAGAATATAACAAATATCATAGTTGTATCCTTTCTTTTAGTATTAGGAACCATATTATTTATTACAAAAAAAGAATTGGACAGCGTAAGTTTTATAATTGGTTTTGTTTTTAGTGGACTGATTGTTATGAATATCATCATGGCAATACCTGATTTTATTGACAGCAAAAAGGCAAACGAAGAGATTGAAGTTGAACAGTATGCCAGGAGCACAGATTTCAGAGAAAACATTTACTATATTATAATGGATGAATATGGTGGAAGAGAAAATTTAGAACACTACTATAATTTTGATAACAGTGAGTTCCTGGGGTATTTAAGTGAAAGGGGATTTTCGGTTTCAAATACCTCACACAATTATGAAGGAATAAATACGTATGATATTTTGCCGAATCTTCTGAATATTGATTACGTTGTAAATGCGAGCAATACGGTTGTATCCCAATATGAGAAAACGACCAATCCTGTTTTGTACAGATTTTTCAAGGAAGCAGGGTATAACATAAAAATGATTAATCATATCAAGGGACTTAATTCAGAAGGGTACGATGTGATTTATGAAAGCGCGACGTTTGGAACATTTGCAAATGGTTTGCATGATATTGATTATTATTTGCTGGAAAACAGCTTTGTGAACTACTGGGTACAGAATACAAATAGGTCCAATTCAGGTGACGGGGAAAATCTTGCCAAAGAAGACATTTATAAAGATTACAGAAATGAAATAATAAAAATATTGGACCTGTTAGAAGAACAGCCGTCAAAAAAGAGTGACAAACCAACCTTTATGATTTGTTATTTATGTTTTCCGCATGTTCCGTATGTACTAACAGCTGACGGACAGCCTGCAGAACCTAAGGCCGCCTACGACTGCACGGACAAACAGGCATACATTGGACAGTTACAGTATCTTAATCACAGATTAGAAGGGATAGTTGATTCAATAATAGAAAATGATCCTAACGCGATTGTTGTGCTTCAGGGAGATCACGGTGCCAGAAACGGCTATCATCTGATGTATCAGTACAAGAAATCAGAATACAACGAAAAACTGGAGTCGGAAATGATGGAGAATCAGTTAAATTGCGTGTATTGGGGAAGTGCAGAAAAAAAAGATATAGAGGGATTGTCAGGACTGAATACATGGAGAGTTATATTAAATAATTTATATGGTACTAATTATGAAATGGTGGAAGTACCCGAGAGGTTTATTTATAATTGGAGATATGAAAGTGGTCAGCGATAATAGGAAATATTCAGGAGGAGAACTATGATAAAAAGAAATGTATTATTAAACCCGGGACCGTCAACAACAACTGATTCTGTGAAAATGGCACAGGTTGTTCCTGATATATGTCCTAGAGAAAAGGAATTCAGGGACATAATGAAGCAACTGCGAAAAGATTTGCTTAAAGTTGTTCATGCTGATGAAGATAAGTATACAGCAGTTTTGTTTTGCGGATCGGGAACAATCAACATTGATGTTTGCATAAATTCATTAGTTCCGCAAAATAAAAAGATTCTGGTAATAAATAATGGCGCATATAGTGCAAGAGCTGTTGAAATATGTGAATATTATGGCTTGGACTACATAAATCTTAAGTTTAAGGAAGACGAGAGACCGGATTTGAATCTCGTGGAAAAGATGTTAAAGGATAATCCGGACATTGCATTGGTACATACTACTCATAACGAGACAGGAACAGGACTTCTTAATCCAATCAGAGAGATAGGTGCTTTAGTGCATAAATATGGAGCCGTGTTTACTGTGGATACGACCTCGACTCTTGCAATGAGACCGATTGATATAGAGAAGGACAATATTGATTTTTGTATGGCAAGTGCACAAAAAGGTTTGATGGCAATGACAGGTCTTTCATTTGTTATAGGAAATAAGAATATTATTGAGCAGTCAAAGGAATATCCTAAGAGATCCTATTACTGTAATTTGTATCTTCAGTATGAGTTTTTTGAGAAAACAGGGGAGATGCATTTCACACCGCCTGTTCAGACAGTGTACGCAACAGTTCAGGCATTGAAAGAATATTTTGAGGAAGGCGAGGACAACAAGTGGGCTCGTCATACCAGAGTATTTAATGCAATCAGAAAAGGAGCAATTGAACTTGGATTCAGAGAAGTAATAAGGGAAGAGTGGCAGGCTGGACTTGTTGATGCACTTCTTTACCCTGACGATGATAACTGGGATTTTGATAAGATACATGATTATTGTTATGAGCGTGGCTTCACAATATATCCGGGAAAGATAACAGGAACCAATACATTCAGATTATGTGCACTTGGTGCAATCGATGAGGATGATATTAATGACTTTTATTCAGTGTTCAGAGAAGCATTGAATGAATCCGGAGTGAAAATACCGGTTACATATAAGAGATAGCGGAGAATGAAAAAGTGGAAAAACAACCAGTATAGAGAAAGGAAGTCATATGAAAAAAGTTTATACATGTTTTACTACGGATTATGTTCATGCGGGACATTTGAACATAATAAATGAATCAAAAAAATATGGCGAAGTTATTGTGGGAGTTTTGAGTGATGAGGCGATGGTAAAATACAATCGTTTCCCATCCATCTCCTTTGAGGAAAGAATGAAACTTATCAAGGGTATTGAGGGAGTAAGCCGTGTTGTAGTTCAGGAAGAGGTAATGTACGATAAGATTATTGAAGAGATTCATCCTGATTATGTTGTGCATGGAGATAACTGGTTGGAAGGCCCGATGAAAGCCATAAGAGATAATGTTGAATCACTTCTTTCCGAGTACGGTGGAGAGGTTATCGATGTTCCATACACCTACAATGAGGAAGTAAGAAGAATAGATCTCAGAATCAAAGAAAAGATGTCTATGCCTGAGTACAGAAGAAAGAGATTAAAACAGCTTATTAAACTTCGTCATCTGGTAAAAGCCATTGAGGTGCATAGTGGTCTGACAGGACTTATTGCGGAGAAAACAGTTGTGGAACACGATGGTGAGATTGATCAGTTTGATGCAATGTGGATTAGTTCACTTTGTGATTCAACAGCAAAAGGAAAGCCGGATATAGAGGTTGTTGATATGACTTCGAGACTCAAGACAATTGACGAGGTAATGGAAGTTACAACCAAACCGATTATTTTTGATGGGGATACCGGCGGAAAGACAGAGCACTTTGTCTACACAGTTAGAACCCTTGAGAGAATGGGCGTTTCCGCAGTGATAGTGGAAGACAAAATAGGACTCAAAAAGAATTCTCTGTTTGGCACTGAAGTAAAGCAGACTCAGGATACAATAGAACATTTCTGTCACAAGATCAGTGAGGCAAAGAAGATTCAGCTGACAGATGAATTTATGATAATTGCCAGAATTGAGAGTCTTATATTAGAGCAGGGAATGGAGGATGCATTAGAGCGTGCAGCAGCTTATGTGAAAGCAGGCGCAGACGGCATAATGATTCACAGCAGAAAGAAAGATCCCGCTGAAATACTGGAGTTTTGTGACAAATTCAGGGAGAGTGATACGAAAACACCGATAGTTGTTGTGCCGACTTCCTTTAATACAATCACTGAGAGTGAGTTGGCAGAGCATGGCGTGAACATAGTAATATATGCAAATCAGCTTACAAGAAGTGCATTCCCGGCAATGGAGAATACAGCAAAAGAGATTCTTAAATATCACAGGGCAAAAGAAGTGGATGACAAACTTATGCCGATTAAGAACATTATCTCACTTATTGAAGAATTGTAGTCTTGAATTTGAAGGGAATAGCTGATGATAAATGCAATATTGATGGCCTCAGGGCTTGGAAGCAGAATGAGACCGCTGACAAATGATACTCCAAAACCGCTGATTAAAGTTCATGGAAAACCAATGATTGAGACGGTTATTGATGGGCTTTTAACTGCAAAGGTAGACAGAATCTATGTTGTCGTAGGTTATCTGGGGGAGCAGTTTTCATATCTGACAGATAAATACAATAATGTGGAAATCATTGTCAATAATGATTACAATACAGTAAATAATATCTCATCGATATACCATGCAAGAGAGGTGCTTACTAAAGGAGACTGCTTTATTTGTGAGGCGGATTTATATCTTACAAATGCAGGGATACTGTCAAAAAAATTAAAAGAGTCCGGATATTTCGGAAAGATGGTTGAGGGATATTCGGCTGACTGGGTATTTGAACTGGATGACAGTAATTATATAAGTAGAGTCGGTAAGTGTGGAAAGGATTGCTATAACATGGTGGGAATAGCATTTCTCAAGGCAAAAGATGCAATTATATTGAAGCAGTGCATTGAAGAGACATATAGTGTCGGCGGATATGAAGAGATGTTTTGGGATGATGTTGTAGACAGACACCTGACGGAATTGAAACTCAGAGTTCATGCAATTGATGAAGGAGATATCACAGAAATAGATACGGTTGAGGAACTGTGTCAGGTGGATGAAGGATACAGAGAGTATCTGATGTGAAATGAATCTCACACAGCATTGAATTACATTATAGAAAGCGGAACGATAGAATATGAAAGTAGAAAAATTAGTAGAAATAATAGGATCGGATTACTATGTTGGCGTGCCGGACAGTCAGTTAAAGCCTTTGTGCAATTACCTGATGAATACATACGGAATAGATAAGAATCATCATGTTATTCCGGCAAATGAGGGGAATGCCACGGCACTTGCTGCAGGATATCATCTGGCTACCGGAAAGGTGCCTGTGGTATACATGCAAAACAGTGGTGAGGGAAATATTATCAATCCGGTCGCATCGCTACTGAATGACAAAGTTTATGCCATACCTGTTATCTTTGTTATAGGATGGCGTGGTGAGCCGGGAATTCACGACGAGCCGCAGCATATTTATCAGGGAGAAGTTACAGTAAAACTCCTTGATGATATGGATATTGAATCATTTGTGATTGATAAAGCGACAACAGAGGCAGATGTGAGTCGGGCGATGGAAGGCTTCAGAGAAGTTTTGAAAAAAGGCAAGAGTGTGGCGTTTGTCATAAAAAAAAGCGCCATTACCTATGACGAAAAAGTAGTTTACGCGAATGACAATACCCTTGTCAGAGAAGAAATTATAAGACATATCGTAGCAGTTACCGGAGAAGACCCAATAGTTTCAACAACCGGAAAGGCAAGCAGAGAACTGTTCGAAATCCGTGAGCAAAACGGTCAGTCTCATCAGTATGATTTTCTGACAGTTGGATCAATGGGACATGCATCTTCGATTGCATTGGGAGTTGCGATTCAGAAGCCTCAGAGTAAGATCTGGATTGTGGATGGAGACGGGGCAATGCTCATGCACATGGGAAGTCTTGCGGTGCTTGGAAGTACAAAGCAGAACAATATAGTTCACATTGTTATAAACAACAGTGCTCATGAGACAGTCGGAGGAATGCCGACAGTAACAGAAAAGATTGACGTGGTAGCGATTGCAAAAGCATGTGGATATGAAGCAACCTTCAGTGCCTCAACATATGAAGAACTGGATGTGGCACTTAAAGCAGCCAAGGAATCAGATGTGCTGACACTCATTGAGGTGAAATGCGGAATCGGAGCCAGAGAAGATCTTGGAAGACCGACGACAACGGCACTGGAGAATAAAGAGATGTTCATGAATTATCTGAAAGAACTCAGATAGAAACAACAAAATAAAAAGTAACTGGAGTAACTGAAATGAAGTTTTTACAGAAGATGATAAATATTCCGTTAGGATTGCTGATGTATCTGTGCTACAGGGTTATTCCGCAGTACGCGGTGGCAATCATATTATTTACCTTTCTGACAAAGATAATATTATTGCCGATATCAATACTGTTACAGATTAACAGCGTTAAGATTGTAAAGATTACCCCTGAAATAAACAGGATAAAAGTAAAGTATTTCGGAGATTCGGATGCCATAGCTGAAAAAACCTCCGAAGTGTACAAAAGGGAAAAGTACAATCCTTTTTTGAGCACGACACCTATCTTGGTACAACTTGTATTGCTTATGGGACTTGTTCAGATAATATATAACCCGCTTACATACATTTACAGGGTTGATAATCAGGTGAGCAGCAGTATTGTAAAAGTAGTAGCGGATGCAAAAGGACTGGATGCAAATGAGTCTTCGGTTCAGATGCAGGTTGTTGACTGCATCAAGGAACTGGATGATACTTCCATACTGGATTCAGTTTCAAAGAAGTATCCAAAGACTGATATTGACAAACTTGTTAAGGATATCAAAAAATCAAACATGGAACTGTTTGGAGTAAGCCTTGGACGTGTACCTGTAAAAGATGGTGGAATTACAATTTTAATCCCGCTGTTGGCGGCATTGGCGGCATGGCTTCTTTGCATCATGCAGAATCTCATTAATCCGCTTCAGGCAGAACAGGGGTCCTTAAACAAATACGGAACAATGATTATATCTGTTGCCATCTCACTCTTTTTGGGATTCTATGTTCCTATCGGAGTAGGATTTTACTGGATCTGGAGTAATTTATTTACCATAGTGCAGCAGGTGGTGCTGAATATGATAATTGATCCAAAGAAACATATTGATTACAAGGAACTTGAGGCGAGCAAGAAAGAATTAGAAGAGCTGTCTAACATTGGCTCAAAGAAAAAAATATTTGAAAAAGACCCTTACCGCAGTAAGGAAAAAGCAGATTATAAGAGATTTTTCTCGGTTGTAAATAAGCATCTTGTAGTCTATGCAGAGGGAAACGGTTATTACAAATACTTCAAAGATATCATTGAATATATTCTGAACCACTCCAATATGACAATTCACTATATTACCAGTGATCCGAATGACAATATTTTCAAAAAGGCAGAAGAGAACAATCAGCTCAGAGCTTACTATATAAGTGAGAAAAAAATGATTACCCTCATGATGAAGCTTGAGTGCGATGTATTTCTGAGCTCAACACCTGATTTGGAAAATTATCATCTTAAGAGAAGCTACATAGATAAGAGTATCGAGTATATATTTGTAAATCATGCAATGAACAGTGATAACCTGACCTTGAGAACACATGCTCTTGATCATTTTGATACAATATTCTGTACAGGAAAGCATGTGGTGGAAGAACAGAGGGCAATTGAGAAACTGTATGGCCTCCCGGCGAAGAAACTGGTTGAGACGGGATATTGCCTTCTTGATAACATGAAGAGGGATTATGATGCAATGGAAAAAGAGGAACATGCGCAAAAGCATATCCTGATTGCTCCGTCATGGCAAAAAGACAACATAATGGACACTTGCCTTGATGAACTGGTTGAGAGTATACTGAGTAAAGGTTACAAAGTTACAGTCAGACCACATCCGCAGTATGTACGAATTTATAAAGAAAAAGTAGAAAGTATAGAGAGAAAATTCCAGCAAAAATACGGCGACAACTTTGCATTTGAAAAAGACTTTTCCTCAAATCTGTCGGTTTATACAGCTGACGTACTGATTACTGACTGGTCCAGCATCGCATATGAATACAGCTTTACAACATACAAACCTACCCTATATATCAATACACCGATGAAAGTTATGAATGAGGAATATGACAGAATAGATGTAGTTCCGATTGATATCAGAGTAAGAGATTCAATAGGAGCTTCGCTGGATCTTAATAAGGTTGGTGAGGCCGGAGAGACAGTTGACAGGCTGATACGCGATACTCCAAAGTATGTTGATGATATCAGCAAATTCAAGGAGAATGAGTTCTTCGGCTTGGGAAAAGCTGCAGAACTGAGTGGAAATTATATTCTTGAAAGTATAAAAGAAAAAATAAAACAAAAGAAACAAAATAACAAAGAAACAAAAGAATAAAAGAACATGGAGGAAGAAGATGAGTAACATGATTTTATCTTACATTGATCCGTCAGTAATGACATATTTAATTCAGGCAGTAGTAGGTATTGCAATCGCAGTTGGAGCAGGAGCAGGTCTTTACTTTAGAAAAGCAAAGAAAAAAGTAAACGAAAAGCTCGGAATTGACGAGAACAAAAATAAAGAAGTAGAGTCTGATGATATTGAGATTAACTAAATAAAAAAATGTGTTTTTATGCACATATTGGTATAATGTCCAAACAAAATAAAGGGTTATAGGCGTGAATTTTGTTAAATATGTCAAAAATATGCATGGTGTATGCAATTTGAACAAATAAAGTACGAGCTTTTTGGCAATTTACGATATAGCAATTTATTTGATAGTGCGATAAAATGACACATGTATGATGAGTACGGTTAAGTATGTACAACATTTAGTATGAAATATATTTAGGAGGTATTGCATAAATGGCAAGTTTATCATTAAGACATATTACTAAAGTTTATCCAAACGGATTTGTCGCAGTAAAAGATTTTAACCTTGAGATTAAGGATAAGGAGTTTATCATCTTCGTAGGACCATCTGGTTGTGGTAAGTCTACAACACTTCGTATGGTAGCCGGTCTTGAAGAGATTTCATCAGGTGAATTATACATCGGTGAGAAGTTAGTTAACGACGTAGAACCAAAGGATAGAGATATCGCGATGGTATTCCAGAACTACGCTTTGTATCCACATATGACAGTATACGATAACATGGCATTTGGTCTTAAATTAAGAAAAGTACCAAAGGCTGAAATTGAAAGACTTGTTAAGGAAGCTGCTAAGATTCTTGACCTTGAGCACTTACTTGACAGAAAGCCAAAGGCTTTATCAGGTGGTCAGAGACAGAGAGTTGCGATGGGACGTGCTATCGTTCGTGATCCTAAGGTATTCCTCATGGACGAGCCTCTTTCAAACTTGGATGCTAAGTTAAGAGTACAGATGCGTGTTGAGATTGCTAAGATTCATAAGAGATTAGGTGCTACAATCATTTACGTAACACATGACCAGACAGAGGCTATGACACTTGGTACAAGAATCGTAGTTATGAAGGATGGTATTGTTCAGCAGGTAGATTCACCAAAGAACTTATATGACAAGCCGGTTAACTTATTCGTAGCAGGATTCATGGGATCACCACAGATGAACTTCATCGATGCTGTAGTAGAGCAGGAAGGTGATGACATCGTTCTTCACATTGGTCAGGGTAGACAGTACATCAAAGTACCTGCAAACCAGGCTAAGTTATTAGTTGAAGGTGGATACATCGGAAGAACTGTAGTTATGGGTATTCGTCCTGAAGATATTCATGATGAAGAATCATTCATTCAGAACTCACAGGATTCAGCATTCACAACAACAATCAGATTGTACGAGTTACTTGGTGCTGAAGTTTACTTATACTTCGATATCGAAGGATATGACTGTACTGCAAGAGTTAACCCACGTACACAGGCTAGAATCGGAGATAACGTTACTATGGCTATGGATTTATCTAAGCTTCACATCTTCGACAAAGATACAGAGCAGGTTATCACAAACTAGTCAGAAGGCAGTTGGTATAACTGATTCTTTAGAAAAGAATACAATGAAAAACACAGGTTTTTCAAAAACATATGAAATAATAAGGGAAATGCAATATTTTTGCATTTCCCCTTTTTTTTGATTGATTTTATGATAAAATGAAGATGGTGTATAAGAACCGGAGATAGAAGATAAGGAGAGCTTATATGATATCAAATCAAATATTACAAACAACAATAGACGGAATCAAAGAAATATCAAGAGTGGATTTTTGCGTATCAGACACAGACGGAAAAGTAATTGCATCTACTTTTGAGGTTGGAAACGAATTTAATAATGCCATTTCTTCATTTGTAAATTCAGAAGCGGACAGTCAGGTAGTTCAGGATCATCAGTTCTTCAAAGTATATGATGAGACACAGCTTGAACTTATTCTTATTGCCCAGGGCTCAAATGAAGACACATATATGATAGGAAAGATGGTGACTTTCCAGATTCAGAATCTTCTTGTAGCATACAAGGAGAGATTTGATAAGGATAACTTTATCAAGAATCTGTTGCTGGATAATCTCCTTCTTGTTGATATTTATAACAGAGCAAAGAAGCTGCACATTCAGACAGATGCGAAGCGTGTAGTTTGCATAATCGAGACAAAGAACGAAAAAGACAGTGTTGCGCTTGAGACAGTGAGAACACTTTTCATAGGAAAGTCAAAAGACTTCATTACTGCAGTTGATGAGAAGAGCATTATCCTTGTAAAGGAACTCGAGGACGGACAGGGTTACGAGGAGATTGAGCGCGTATGTAACACTATTGTCGACATGCTCAACACAGAAGCTATGGTAAAGGCCAATGTGTCTTACGGTACTATAGTCAAGGAACTCAAGGAAGTATCAAGATCTTACAAGGAAGCAAAGATGGCTCTCGATGTAGGAAAGATATTCTACAGCACAAAGAATGTAATCGCTTACAACAATCTTGGAATCGGAAGACTTATTTATCAGCTTCCTATTCCACTTTGTAAGATGTTCATCAAAGAGATATTCGACGGCAAGTCACCTGATGAGTTTGACGAGGAGACATTGTCAACAATCAACAAGTTCTTTGAGAACAGTCTTAATGTTTCCGAGACATCAAGACAGTTGTATATTCACAGAAATACTCTTGTATACAGACTGGATAAGCTTCAAAAGAGCACGGGGCTTGACCTTAGAGTGTTCGAAGATGCAATTACATTCAAGATTGCACTTATGGTAGTTAAGTACATGAATTATATGGAGAATACTGAATACTAAGGAGCATTTGGGAGTACAGCGTTTTTGGCGTATTGTGATATACGCGATTACTAAAACCCGGAGGGTAAAGATGATTACATTAGATCATGTCACAAAGAGTTACAAAGAGGGTACCTATGCCCTCAATGACGTTAATATAGAGATAGAAGACGGTGAGTTTGTATTTATCGTGGGGTCCAGTGGATCAGGTAAATCGACTTTCATCAAGTTACTTCTCAGAGAACTTCAGCCTACATCAGGCAAGATTATTGTTGCAGGCAGAGATTTGAGCAGACTCAAATCAGGACAGGCAGCAAAATTCAGACGTGAGATAGGCTGCGTATTTCAGGATTTCAGATTATTGCCCGACAGAAATGTTTACGATAACGTTGCTTTTGCGCAGCATGTTATCGGCGTATCAAAGAAGGAAATCAGAAAGAATGTTCCTCCGCTCCTCACAATGGTAGGTTTGTCAGAGAAGTACCGATCATTGCCGGGAGAACTGTCAGGTGGTGAGCAGCAGAGAGTTGCTCTGGCAAGAGCACTGGTAAATAAGCCAAAGTTATTATTGGCAGATGAGCCTACGGGTAATTTGGACCCGGGCAATTCATGGGAGATTATGAAACTCTTAGAAGAGGTAAACAATCAGGGAACAACAGTAGTTGTTGTTACTCATAACTTAGAGATTGTAAATGCCATGGAAAAGAGAGTAATCACAATGAAAAAAGGCGTAAAAGTCAGCGACACCAAACAGGATAATCTGATAGTTAGGAATTAAGAGAAATGATTTTAAGAACAACGATATACTGCATAAAGCAGGGAATAATAAATATTAAGAGAAATAAATTATTCTCCCTTGCATCAGTGGGAACAATAGCTGCATGTATATTTTTAATTGGTTTGTTTTTTGCAATTGTTATGAATTTCCAGTACATTGTAAAAAACGCAGAGGAGCATGTGGGTATCACAGTATTCTTCGATGAAGGGACAGAGCAGGCGAGAATTGATGAGATAGGCAAGCAGATTAAGGACATGGACGGTGTACTGAGTGTGGAGTACACATCTGCAGAGAAGGCGTGGGAAGAATTCAAAAAATCATATTTTGCAGATTCACCTGAACTTGCAGAAGGATTCAAAGAAGATAATCCCCTTGCAAATTCAGCCAACTACACAGTTTACATTGAGGATATCAGCAAACAGTCTTCATATGTCAGAGAAATAGAAAAAATAGAAAATGTCCGTAACGTAAAGTACTCAGAGAGTGCAGTGTCTACAATGACCAATTTCGGACGTTTCGTAGGATATGCGTCAATTGCCATTATTCTCGTATTGTTGGCGGTTGGAATATTCCTTATCAGCAACACAGTTATGATGGGAATTTCCGTTAGACAGAAAGAGATTAAGATTATGAAGCTTATCGGTGCGACTAATTTATTTGTAAGAGCACCGTTTATAATTGAAGGAATTGTTATAGGCGTGATAGGAGCTGCTATTCCACTGGTTCTGTTATTTGTTCTATACGACAGAGTGGTGGATTTTGTAATGTCACAGTTCCATGCGTTGTCATCTATAGTATCATTCCTTCCAATCTATTCGGTATTTGTGTATCTGGTGCCAATCAGTTTTGGTGTCGGTGCAGGAATCGGGTTGCTTGGAAGCGTAGCTTCAATAAGAAAACATTTGAAGATATAGTATAAATATTGTAATAATGAAAAGAATATTTACAGGTAATATTTGAAAAATAAGGTGGTAATTATTTTGATAACTAAAAGAAAGTGCATTAGGAGAGCCATAAGTTTTGTCACAATGATTGCTGTTGCAACAAGCTATATGGGCATTCAGACCGGTGCTACTATCAGTGAAGAAAAACAGAGATTAAAAGAATTTGAACAGCAAAAGCAGGACATAAAGAACACAATCAACAGTTTGGAGTCTGACAAGGCAGCAATAGAGAGTAATATCAAGAAATTGGACGATAAGTTGAGCGAGATTTCAAAGGCTCTCTACAAGACAGAGCAGAATCTTGATAAAGTTGGAAAGAAGATAGAGAAGAACAAGGTCAAACTTGCAGATGCCCAAAAGAGCATAGAACTCCAGTACGCAGACATGAAACTCAGAATACAGTTCATGTATGAAAACGGAAATCAGCAGCTTATTAATTTAATTCTAAGCTCAGAGAGCATAACAGACCTTCTTAATAAGGCAGAGTACATTTCAGAACTTTCATCTTATGACAGACGAATGCTCGATAAGATGAAAGCAACCAAAGCAGAAATCGAAAAGACAGAGCAGGCGCTTGAGTCAGAAGAAAAAGAACTTCTTGTGCTTCAGACAGAGCAAAAGGAAGAGAAGGATAATGTTGAGACTCTTGTAGCGGCAAAGCAGCAGGAACTTACAGCATATGATGCAAAGATTGATAAAGCAGAGGGCGAACTTGGACAGATTGATTTTGTAATCAAGAGTCAGAAAGATGAAATAGCCCAGATGGAGAAGATAGAAGCTGAGCGAAAAGCGGCAGCTGAAAAGGCAGCAAAAGAAGCGGCAATTCAGGCGGCAAAGAACAAGTCGTCAAGTCCGACATATGTACCGTCAAAGCCGACTACTCCAAATTATCCGGCATCAAACGGACAGACAACAGGAAATGTTACAGTTTCCGGATATATTTGGCCACTACCCGGACATACTTCTATTTCTTCAGGTTTTGGATACAGATCAGACCCGTTCTCAGGTCAGACATCATATCATTCAGGTATAGATTTGCCGGCACCTTCGGGAACACCGATTGTTGCCTCAGCATCAGGACAGGTTGCCTGGTCAAATTACAGTACATCAGCAGGAAACTGGATTGGTATTGATCACGGAAACGGTGTTTACACTGTGTACATGCACATGTCTGCAAGATTGGTTTCGGCAGGACAGACTGTTTCCCAGGGACAGACAATCGGACTTGTTGGAACAACAGGTTCGTCAACGGGTAACCATTTGCACTTTAGTGTGCGACTAAACGGAACTTATGTAAGTCCGCTTAGTTACGTAAGTCCGTAACGCCGATAACGTTCTCGGATAAATAGTAATCAAGTTCTGAAAAATTGAACATATAATTAAAAAAGAAATTAATATATGCCCGTAAGGTTAATGGTTAATCACAATGATTGTCAGTGACCTTGCGGGCTAGATATTTGTAGATGATTCAAATAGAGAAGGGAGTTAAGTGAGAATGAGAAAAGAATACTTTGTTTCATTTGTGTTGGGTGCGGCAGCGTTTGCAATTTTATTAACAGGGGTTAATTACTTTAAAGGAAATAAACTGGTTAAGATTAATAATAACAATAAAGTGACTGAAGCAACGGATGCAAAGCTTGAGTTGTTACAAAAGTATATAGAGACATTTTATTTAGAGACAAATGAAGAGAAAGCAGACAAGGAGGATTTGGAAAACGGAATTTACAAGGGATATGTAAATGCGTTGAATGATCCTTATTCTCAGTACTACACTAAAGAGGAATATGATGACCTGATGGAATCAACATCAGGTGAATACAAGGGAATTGGTGTTGTTGTGTCACAAAATGATGAGACAGGAGTAATCACCATGATTTCCGTTTATGATAATACACCTGCGAAAGAAGCCGGATTACAAGACGGTGATATTCTTTACAAGGTAGAGGGAGAAGAAGTTACAGGAATTGATATAGATAAAGTAGTAGGACAGATCAGAGGTGAAGAAGGAACCACTGTACATATCGAGGTCTACAGAGAATCAACAAAGGAATACAAAGAGTTTGATGTTGAGCGAAGAACTATTGAAGTTCCTACAGTTTATTCAGAGATGTTAGATGACGAAAAGAAAATAGGCTATGTCAGGGTTGCACAGTTTGATTCAAATACTGATGAGATTTTTTCAAAGAAAATGAAGGAACTGAGGGATCAGGGAATGAAATCTGTGGTATTTGACCTTCGAAACAATCCGGGTGGAAATTATGACACTGTCTGCAATATGCTCGATGAGCTTCTTCCGGAGGGAACAGTAGTTTATACCCTTGATAAGAGTGGAAAAAAAGAGATTGAAACATCAGATGCAGCATGCATAGACATTCCAATGGTTGTGCTGATGAATGAAAACAGCGCCAGTGCTTCGGAGATATTTGCAGGTGCGATACAGGATTACAAGGCAGGTAAAATTGTTGGAACACAGTCATTTGGAAAGGGAATTGTTCAGTCAATATTCAGCCTTCCTGATGGTTCTGCAATTAAGCTTACAGTGTCAAAATATTACACACCAAACGGTACAAATATTCACAAGAAAGGAATAACACCGGATGTGAAAGTGGAGGACAACAAAGACACCGAGCAGGATGAGCAGTTAGACGAAGCATTGAAACAGTTAGAAAATAATAATTAGAAATATAAAAAATAGAAATATTAAAAATAGAAATATAAAAATTAGAAACATAAAGATTAGAAACATATAGATTAGAGCAGGAAAAAATCTAGTCGGGAGGAAGTTATGGAATTTTTGATTATCATTTTGAAAAAGATTGAGTTAGTGGATGAACTGATTATAAAACTTCAGGAAATAGATGTTCATCACGGTACTATAATAGATGCAAAGAGCATGACATCAGCGCTTGCCACTAAGTGGACTGACGTGCCAATGTTTGGTCTGTTTAGAAGTGCAAACAACCATGAGTACAATGAAGACTGTAAGATGCTTATGTTTGTGTTGGATCAGGAGAGAATTGAGAAAGTAAAAGAGACTGTTGAGGCGGTTGTGGGAGATATGGATCAACCTAAAACTGCTGTAATGTTCACATTACCAATCTCCTTTGAAAAGGGATTTGACAAGAACTAATACTAATGGAGAATATATGCATCAGATAGAAAAAGTGAAAGATGGAGTGATAAGATGAATATCGATGAATTGTTGTTATATTTAGCAGTAGCACTGTTTTTATGCCTATTGTCGGGTAAGGTAGTAAAACAGTTTAAATTACCAAACGTAACAGGGTATCTTATTATAGGTTTGCTCTCAGGACCGTCGGTTATAGGAATTGTAAATCAGGGAATGGTTGGAAATTTTGCGATTATTTCAAAGATAGCCCTTGGATTTATTGCATTTTCCATCGGAACTGAATTTGAATTTAAATATATCAGAAAACTTGGAGCTGCACCGGTGATTATTGCAATTTTTGAATCACTTGGAGCTACTGTTTTTGTTGTGATCGGTATGCTGATTTTTGGAATGCCGGTGGAACTTGCACTTATTATGGGAGCTATTGCGGCAGCGACAGATCCTGCAGCGACAATTCTCGTTGCAAAGCAGTATAAGGCAAGCGGTCCGGTTACAAGAACTCTGATTCCGGTAGTGGCAATCGATGATGCCACAGCACTTATGTCTTACGGAATCTGCGTGGCTATTGCCAAGGTGTATACCACAGGACATATTTCAGCAGCAACACTGCTGGCGCCTGTCAGGGAGATCTTTGGTTCCCTTGCAGTCGGAATAATAATGGGACTTATATTTACACTTCTCATCAAGTTTTATACCGGAAGAGGAAACCGACTGGCAATTACCATTGCCATGGTGGCATTGGCAGTAAGCCTTTCAGACAAAGTGGATTTGTCGCCGCTTTTAACATGTATGGCAATGAGTATTACAGTAGTAAATACATCAAGCAACTGCAAGGTTGTATTTGAGCAGATGGACAGAATGACGCCGCCTATTTTTATGATGTTCTTCTTCATGTCAGGAGCGGGGCTGGATATAGGAATTCTTCCTACAATCGGAACTCTTGGAATGATTTATATTATATTTAGAGTTGCGGGTAAACTGGCAGGAGCCGCAGTTGGAGGAAAGCTTTCAAAGGCTGAGCCAAACGTTCAGAAGTATCTGGGAATCGGGCTTATTCCGCAGGCCGGAGTGGCCATCGGTCTTGCCTCAATGAGTGGAACCATAGTGCCACAGTACAGCAGTAGAATTACGGCAGTTGTACTTTGTGGAACGGTTATTTATGAATTGGTTGGACCGGTACTTACAAAGATTACACTGACACACATCGGAGAGATAAAGAAGACTGCATAAAGAAATGATGATAAAAAAGAGTTTTTCACATTAGTTGTGGAAAACTCTTTTTTATGTGCAAGTCTCATTTTGAAAAGAATTATTGACAAACGATAATTTTTTGAGTATATTATGATTGAAATTATTGAAAAACGATAATTTTTGCTAAACACGTGTTTGAAACTATGTATTTTTAGGTGGGCGGTTGGCCACGGAGGTATTTATGAAGAATAAAGGTTTTTTTAAATTGTTTTTGGCGCTTGTGATTGAAGCGCTGTCATGTATTGTGATTGCAGTTAGTAATTTTAAGGATGCAGAGAGCAATTTGTTTTATATTTTGATTTCGCCGGTTAACGGATTGATTAAGCTGCTTAGGAATATGTCACTTTCGGGTGATGTCGGTAATTTTTTTGCAATTATTATTTTTGTGGCGGTTGGACTGATACCGGTTGTTTTGATGGCGGTTTTGATTGCAAAGAAGAAGATGGGAATAGAAGACAGTTTGCTGATTGTGATTTCTGTCATGACATTTGCAACAGTTTACTGGGGCATTAATCCATCAAAGTTGCCGGAGATTTCAAATGTGACTGACGGGGTGATGGGATTTTCAGTTTTCGTTACTACATTGATATCAATGATTTTTGCTTACATCATCATCAAGATTGTGAGAATGATTGACGGAGTAAAAGGAGATAATATTTACTCAGTTCTCAGAGGTTCCTGCGTTGCGGTTATGGTAATTGCAGTGTTTGAGATTTTTGGAATGAATCTGTTACAGCTTTTGAAAGTATTTTTTGAGCAGAAAGCAAATTCGCTAAATTCGACAGAGGCAGTTATTACAACAAGAGGAATTTTGATTATGAGATATGCAGTGCAGCAGATTTCATTTATTTACCTGATTGTAATTGCAAAGATTGGATGGAATGTAATTCCAAAGATGAGAGAAAGCGTGATTAATAAAGAAGTAGTTACGCATCTGATGAGGCTTACAGCAGTAAGCAGAATATATCTGATATTTGCAGTGCTGGCACAGGTAGTCCTCAATCTTACACAGCTTGCAGCAGGGAAGAATAACAATATTATGGATATTCAGGCGACATTTCCACTTGGAACAATCATATTGGCTTCAATTCTTTTGATATTGGCAAGGCTGATTAAGGAGAATACAAAACTCAAAAAAGAAAATGATTTGTTCATATAAGCAGCTCGCATGGAGAAGCGGGAGAGTTATCAGATGAGAGTGAAAACTGAAAAAAAGAGGCATAGGCTGAAGAGAGGAAATGCTGAAAAGATAAGGGATAAAAATGTTGAGTGTGAATGTTGATAAAAGGAGGAAACTATGGGAATACAGATTTGTCTTTCTGAGATAATGAAAGAAAAGAAAATAAAATCAAAAGATCTATGTAAGCAAATAGGTATCACTGAGGCAAACCTGTCAGTGCTAAGAAGCGGAAAGGCAAAAGGTGTGCGTTTAAGTACTATTAACAAAATTTGTTATTACCTGGGGTGTGACGTTGGAGATATATTGAAATTTGACGGCAATCTTGATTTGGAAGAGGATGATGAGGAATAAACTGAATCTCAGGTAATCCGGAGAATGAAGTGAAATAAGCTAGAGTAGAAATAGATATGAGGTATGAAGATGAGAAAATATAATTATAAAAAAATTGCAGCTCTGTTGACAGTAGCGGCAACAGTAATAACAGCACAGACGGTGCTTACAGGATGCAAACTTGCGGTTAGTGAAACAAAAACAATTGAAAAGGATAATGGAACCTGCAATGAAGAAAAGGATGTTAGTACTTTGGATAATTCGGAAGACAGTAACAAAGACGAGCTGGTGGGAGTTGCTATCTTTGCGTATGATCTCTACGAAGCTATATTTGATGAGTATCTGACAAAAGAAGAGATGATGTCGATATATTCTTATGACAGCGATACAGCAGAAACCGAGATGAATAGGATTTATGCGAAGAAGGATGGGAAAGACAATAATAAATACAGCTTCAATCTGAGTAATTGTGTGGGTCTTTATACATATTACAATAAGGAACTTCATTATACAGATTATTATTTTGATGGAGATGGAACTTACTTTTCCAAAACAAATTTTACAGCGAATATGTCAGAAGAGAATACCGTTGAAAATGTAATTAATTCCCAAATATATCTGAACGAAGATTATATAGACAGAAATGAAGAAGTACAAATATATTATTATGCGGTATACGCTAATGAAAAAGGAGACTTGTACATTGATGTGTTAGATGGAAATGCATCAAGCTTTATAACAAATAAAGACGCAAAATGCAGTTCAAGCCATAGTGTTTCCGAGGAATCAAAAACGGAAACCGGTGGAAAAAAAGTGGCAGAAAAAAACACATTTACAATTGCATCTGATGTAAAAAAACCGGCAGACAAAGTCAAAATAGTATGCATGGATAAAGAGGGAAAGGTAATTGAATCAAGTTCATATAACAGCAAAAAATTACCGGAAGAAATAAGGGTTGCAAAAGGTACTGAAAAAGTTACTGTAAAGGCTTACCAGGGAGAAAAAACCGTAAGCAGAGAATTGGTGACAAAAGAAGATATTGATGAAGGTTACGAAGTTTTGGTTTGTATTGAAGGCAGTATTCCGGAGGTATTAGAGTGCACAGAAGTTAGTCTTGTTAAGTAATAATGCTAAATCAATTTGAATTTCAATAGTGTCAAAAGTAAATTGAAATAATATAACCTTTGGTGGAGGATAAATATGAGAAGTATAAACATGTGCAGTAAAATAGAAAAAATAATCGTAATCAGCATGATGGGCACGCTGATTGCAACAAATTTTAGCGGATGCAGGCTGGCAATTGACAGGCCGGAAGAAATTAATAAACAATTAAATGAGGGTGTTGTTCAGAATGCAGAGGCAGTAGGGGTTTTCATTACAGAAAAGCCAATAAAAGAATCGGGAAAGATTTATGCGGCAGAGGTTATGGAGCATTCTGAAGACGTTAAAGAGGTATTAAACGGGGATATTCAAGATGCGAAACATATATTTGAAGGATATGATGGATATGGCATTTACACACATTATAGCTGGGAACATAATGCCATTGGAACGGATTTAGAGGTAGATGATAAATACTACGATTTTACATTGAATTCAAAATTAAATCAAATAGATGACAAAGAAATCATGAGTGAAGACATAGAGTTTGTGTGTAATCCGGATGCGAAAGAAATGCAAAGGAGAGGAGTAGATACTGTTTTTGCCAATCCGGTGTTTCAGGATAAAGATGGAAATATATTTATGATTGTGGCAAATGACAGTATAGCTGTTCATCCGGAGAGCATTGGATCAGAGATCAGCGTAGAATATAAAGCCGCAACTGAAAAAACGGCTGATGGTGAAAAGAAACCGAAACCGTTAGATACTAAAGCGAGGGTAACTCTTGTGACAAAAAGTGCAACAAACCGTCTTATTGCCAGAGAATATAATGATAGTGATGAAATAATAGCAGAAACAGAATTGGATATTAATAATATCAAAAAAGAGTATAAAGCAAACAAAGATACTGATTATATAATAATTTCCTTTATGTATGGTGATAAAGAAGTGGATGCCAAATTAGTGGAGGGAGTAGTTAATGATGATGAGGATGATGAAGATGCCGATGGAAAAGAACATTTTTGGCAGGATTGTTACGTTTCCAAAGACAATGAATTGTTACAGCAAAAAGTTGAAGTAGAATTTATTAAGTAGGTTGAGTATGAAACGGGAACCCTCCTTGCCGGATTGAAGCGATAGAAGTGATTGAAGGTGAGGAGGGTATTCTTATACAAAAGAAATAGAACTGGCGTTCGATTTGCGATTGCCATGAAGTAATTGCTGTGTTATACTAAAAAGTACATTTGATAATTATAGTAGCACTCGCCGACGAGCCTGGAAAACGTGTCGTTGGTGATTGTGTAGTGTGTGTTGACGATGTATGTATAGGAGATTTTTATGGATCATTTTGTGTTGCATTCTGAGTACAAACCAACCGGTGATCAGCCGGAAGCCATAGACAAATTGGTGGAAGGTTTTAAAGAAGGAAATCAGTTCCAGACACTTCTTGGTGTTACCGGATCGGGTAAGACTTTTACCATGGCAAATGTCATAGAAAAACTGAATAAACCTACTCTTATAATTGCCCACAATAAGACTTTGGCGGCGCAGCTTTATGGTGAGTTCAAGGAGTTCTTTCCGGAGAATGCGGTTGAGTATTTTGTATCATATTATGATTATTATCAGCCGGAGGCTTATGTTCCAAGCACTGATACTTATATAGAGAAGGATTCTTCTATCAATGATGAGATAGATAAGTTGAGACATTCAGCTACCATGGCACTGATGGAGAGAAGGGATGTTATTATTGTCTCGTCAGTTTCCTGCATTTACGGATTGGGAGATCCGATCGATTACAAGAACATGGTTATTTCACTTCGTCCGGGTATGATAAAGGACAGGGACGAGGTTATTCACAAGCTGATAGAGATTCAGTATGAACGCAATGATATGGATTTCAAGCGCGGTTCCTTCAGAGTCAGGGGAGATGTAGTGGAGATTTTTCCGGCATCGGCATCGGATTACGCCATCAGAGTTGAGTTCTTTGGGGACGAAGTGGACAGGATTGCAGAGATTAATACTCTGACAGGCGACATTGTGAATCGCTTGGAGCATGTGGCTATTTTCCCGAACTCTCACTATGTGGTTCCACCGGAGAAGATGGAGAAAGCATTGAAGTCCATTGAAGCGGAACTCAAGGAGAGAGTGGAGTATTTCAAGAGCGAGGATAAGCTCATTGAGGCTCAGCGTATTGCGGAGCGAACCAACTTTGATATGGAGATGCTAAGGGAGACGGGAATCTGTTCCGGCATTGAGAATTATTCCAGACATATGGCAGGACTTGAACCGGGAGCCACACCGCATACACTTATAGAATATTTCGGCGATGACTTCCTTATAATAGTAGATGAGTCTCATATCACCATTCCTCAGGTCAGAGGAATGTATGCAGGAGACCAGTCCAGAAAGTCATCTCTTGTAGATTACGGCTTCAGACTTCCGTCAGCAAAGGATAACCGTCCTTTGAATTTTGGAGAGTTTGAGTCCATGATTGATCAGATGCTGTTTGTGTCTGCAACGCCTAATGTCTACGAGGATGAGCATGAGCTTGCAAGAGTTGAACAGATTATCAGACCGACGGGACTCCTTGATCCGAAGGTGGACGTGAGACCGATTGACGGTCAGATTGACGATCTGATTTCAGAGATTAACAAGGAAGTGGAGAAGAAGAATAAGGTACTGGTTACCACACTTACCAAGCGTATGGCGGAAGACCTGACTGATTATATGAAGGAAGTGGGAATCAGGGTTCGCTACCTCCATTCAGATATAGATACTCTTGAGAGAACAGAGATTATCAGGGATATGCGACTTGATGTGTTTGACGTTTTAGTCGGTATCAATCTGTTAAGAGAAGGTCTTGATATTCCGGAGATTTCACTGGTGGCGATTCTCGATGCGGACAAGGAAGGCTTCCTTCGTTCCGAGACATCACTTATTCAGACTATCGGTCGTGCGGCAAGAAATGCAGAGGGTCACGTTATCATGTACGCTGACAATATGACGGAGTCCATGGATAAGGCTATTTCCGAGACTAACAGAAGACGTGAGATTCAGGAGAAGTACAATGAGGAGCACGGTATCACGCCAACCACTATCAAGAAGGCTGTCAGAGATCTCATCAGCATTACCAAGGAAGCAGAGAAGACTATCAATGACATTGAGAAAGATCCTGAGTCAATGGATAATAAAGAACTCAAGAAACTCATGGATAAGCTGGAGAAGCGTATGAAGAAGGCTGCGGCAGACTTTGACTTTGAGGCGGCCATTGAGTTTAGAGATAAGATTGCAGAACTGAGAAAGTATCTGCATAGAGATTAAAGCAGATAATAACAAATCCGATAATGCTTATCGGTTATAAAATGAATTAAAAGGGGATAAAATGAAATCAAAGTTTGAATGGGACCGCATGATAGGTCAGAAATTATATTCTCCGTGGAAAGTTGGCGGCGATTCGTGGGAAAAAGTTCATAGGGCACAAAAGCTTTTTAATGATTCAGAGTTTTGGCATGACAGAAGTGCAATGTATGAACTGAAGAACTGTTTTGGAAGCGCCGGTGAGGATTTTGTTCTTACTCCGCCGGTATATTTTGACCATGGTGACAGAACTTTTTTTGGAGAGCATTTTTACGCAAACACAGGATTGACGATTTTGGATGAGAATTATGTTAGGTTTGGAGACAATGTATTTTTGGCTCCACATGTCAGCATTTATACTGCAGGACATCCTATCGATGCAGAAGTCAGAAACACAGAGGCAGAGTACGCTAAACCGGTAACAATAGGTTCAGATGTCTGGATTGGCGGAAATGTTGTGATTAATCCGGGGGTCACAATAGGTGATGATGTAGTCATTGGTTCGGGTTCTGTTGTTACAAAGGACATTCCAAGTCACGTTATAGCAGCGGGCAATCCGTGCAGAGTCATTCGAGAGATTACTTCAGAAGATAAGCAGTATTGGACACAGCAGTATGAGGAATATATTAGGGCATCTAATGCAAATGAGGAATATATTAGGGATTCTAATGCACATGAGGATGAATCAGGCCGGTGATTATAGCAAGGATTAGGTTAGAATAGAAAAGAAACCAAGGAAAATGATTTGGATCAGATTAGATTAGAGAGTTAAAAGGGATATGGATAAGAAGAAATATATAAGAATTAAGGGTGCTCATGAGCACAATTTAAAAGGAATAGATTTAGAGATTGAGAGAGATAAGATGGTGGTTCTCACGGGGCTTAGCGGTTCCGGGAAGTCATCTTTGGCTTTTGATACCATTTATGCGGAAGGTCAAAGAAGATACATGGAGTCGTTGTCTTCATATGCGAGACAGTTCTTAGGACAGATGGAGAAGCCAAAGGTTGAGAGTATAGAGGGACTTCCGCCGGCGATTTCCATAGACCAGAAATCAACTAACAGAAATCCACGTTCTACAGTTGGAACTGTGACAGAAATATATGATTATATGAGACTTCTCTATGCAAGGACAGGTATACCGCATTGTCCAAAGTGTGGCAGGGAGATTAAGAAGCAAACTGTAGATGAGATGGTAGATAAGATTGTCACTCTAGATGAAGGTACTAAGTTTCAGATTCTTGCCCCGGTTGTAAGAGGCAGAAAAGGGCGCCACGAGAAGGTTTTAGAGGCTGCAAAGAGAAGCGGCTACGTGCGTGTGCGTATTGATGGCAATATGTACGACTTGTCAGAGCAGATTGAACTGGAGAAGAATAATAAACATAATATAGAGATTATCATTGACCGACTCAGCATGAGAGACGGTATTGAAAAGCGACTAAATGACTCTATTGACAATGCATTGAAACTGGGTAAAGGACTGATGATTGTTGATGTTATAGGAGGCAAGGAGATGACGTTTAGTCAGAATTTTGCATGTCCTGATTGTGATATCAGTATTGATGAGATTCAACCTAGAATCTTTTCTTTCAACAATCCTTTTGGTGCGTGTCCTGAGTGTTACGGTCTTGGATACAAGATGGAGTTTGATGAGGATTTGATGATTCCAAACAAGTCTCTCAGCATCAATCAGGGCGCTATCGTGGTTCTTGGCTGGCAGAGTGCAAATGATCCGAAGAGTTTTACAAATGCAGTTTTGCAGGCACTTTGCAAAGAGTTTGGATTTGACCTTGATACTCCATTTGAAGATTACAGTAAGGACATTCATGACATTTTGATTTACGGAACGGGCGGTATTACTGTGCCGGTTCATTACAGAGGCCAGCGTGGTGTGGGCACATATGACATTGCCTTTGAGGGATTGGTGAAATCCGTGGAGAGAAGATACAGAGAGACCGGTGGAGAATCCACAAAGGCAGAGTATGAATCTTATATGAGATTTACACCATGTCCATGTTGTCACGGACAGAGACTTAAGCCTGAGTCACTGGCAGTGACCGTTGCTGACAAGAATATTTATGAGATGACTGATATGCCAATCAGAGACCTGATCGAGTTTTTGGCAAATGCAAAACTTTCCGACAGTCAGATGAAGATTGGCGCAGAGATTCTAAAAGAGATAAAGGGACGCCTGAGTTTCCTTAACGATGTGGGTCTTGATTATTTAAGCCTGTCTCGTGCTACAGGAACATTGTCCGGTGGTGAGGCACAGCGTATTAGACTGGCCACCCAGATTGGATCAGGATTGGTTGGAGTTGCGTACATTTTGGATGAGCCAAGCATCGGACTGCATCAGAATGACAATGATAAATTACTGGGAACTTTGAAGCATTTAAGAGACCTTGGAAATACACTTCTGGTTGTTGAACACGATGAGGACACAATGCGAGAGGCAGACTGTATTGTGGATATTGGTCCGGGAGCAGGTGAACATGGAGGCGAAGTAGTTGCGGTTGGTACTGCCGAGGAGATAATGAAGTGCAAGAAATCCATTACCGGAAAGTACCTAAAAGGCGAGCTGTCTATTCCGGTGCCAACGGTCAGAAGAGAGCCGAAAGGTTTTATCAAGATTGTTGGTGCAAAAGAAAATAACCTGAAGGATATTGACGTTGAGATTCCACTTGGAGTTCTTACAGTTGTTACAGGTGTGTCAGGCTCAGGAAAGAGTTCCCTTATAAATGAGATTCTTCACAAGTCACTGGCTAAGCAGCTCAATAGAGCGAGAGTAATTCCCGGTAAACACAAGAGGATAGAAGGCGTTGAGCAGTTAGACAAGATTATTGATATTGACCAGTCGCCGATTGGAAGAACACCGCGTTCAAATCCGGCAACATACACGGGAATGTTTGATATTATCAGAGATTTGTTTGCATCTACAGTTGATGCTAAGGAACGTGGATACAAGAAGGGACGTTTCAGTTTCAATGTTAAGGGTGGACGTTGTGAGGCCTGCAGTGGCGACGGTATCAAAAAAGTTGAGATGCATTTCCTTCCGGATGTGTACGTTCCGTGCGAAGTATGCGAAGGTAAGAGATATAACAGGGAGACTCTCGAGGTCAAATATAAAGGTAAGAGTATTTATGATGTCTTAGAGATGACAGTTGAGGAGGCTCTTGATTTCTTCAAGAATGTTGAGAAAATTAGAAATAAGGTTCAGACTCTGTACGATGTAGGACTTGGATATGTGAAACTGGGACAGCCTTCAACTCAGCTTTCAGGTGGCGAGGCACAGCGAGTTAAGCTTGCAACAGAGCTTAGCCGAAGAAGTACAGGAAAGACTATTTATGTACTGGATGAACCAACCACAGGCCTTCATTTTGCAGATGTTCACAAGTTAGTTGAGATTCTTCACAGACTCGTGGATGAGGGAAATACCGTTGTGGTAATCGAGCACAATCTGGATGTAATAAAGGTTGCCGACCACATTATAGACATGGGACCTGACGGAGGAGATCGTGGGGGAACTGTTGTGGTACAGGGAACTCCGGAAGAAGTGGCAAAACACAAGACCAGTTACACAGCAAAGTATGTGAAGCAAAAGCTCGATGAGGCGAAGAAGCGATAGTCTTACAATATGATTGCATAGAATTAAATACTTATTAGAAATAAATATGATACGCCTATTGTCTTGATAATTATTACCAAAATACCGTTTGTGCTATTGAGATATCATTGAAAATAGAGTAAGATTAATGGGTATTATCAGATTAATTGGTATTATCACTTTAGGAGGAAACAAATGAAGCGCGAATTAGTAATCGTTATTGACTTCGGTGGGCAGTACAATCAGCTCGTAGCACGTCGTGTTCGTGAGTGCAATGTGTACTGTGAGATTTATTCTTATAAAACTGATATTGAAAAGATTAAAGAAATGAATCCAAAGGGTATTATTCTTACAGGTGGACCAAACAGCTGTTATGAAGCCGATTCACCAACATACACAAAGGATTTATTTGAACTTGGCATTCCGGTACTCGGTCTTTGCTACGGTGCACAGCTTATGCAGCATGTACTTGGCGGTAAGGTCGAGAAAGCTGATGCCAGAGAATACGGAAAAACAGAAGTTATAGTAGACAAGCAGTCATCTAAGATTTTCGATGGTGTGTCACCTAAGACAATCTGCTGGATGAGCCATTTTGATTATATATCACAGATTGCACCGGGATTTGAGATTACATCTCACACAGACAATTGTCCTTGTGCATCTGCAGAGAATGAGAACAAGAAACTTTACGCTATCCAGTTCCATCCGGAAGTACTTCACACACAGGAAGGTACAAAGATGCTCTATAACTTTGTACGTGGAGTTTGTGGATGTGCAGGAGACTGGAGAATGGATTCCTTCGTTGAGGAATCTATCAAAGCTATCCGTGAGAAAGTAGGCGATGGTAAGGTTCTTTGTGCATTGTCAGGCGGAGTTGATTCATCAGTGGCAGCAGTTATGCTTTCAAAAGCTATCGGAAAGCAGCTCACATGTGTATTCGTAGACCACGGTCTTCTTCGTAAGAACGAAGGCGACGAAGTTGAAGCAGTATTTGGACCGGAAGGACCATACGACTTGAATTTTATCAGAGTAAACGCACAGGAGAGATACTATAGCAAACTTGCAGGTGTGGAAGATCCTGAGACAAAGAGAAAAATAATCGGAGAAGAATTCATCCGTGTATTTGAAGAAGAAGCAAAGAAAATTGGTGCAGTTGATTTCCTTGTACAGGGAACAATCTATCCTGACGTAGTAGAGAGCGGACTCGGCGGAGAGTCAGCAGTAATCAAGTCACACCACAATGTTGGCGGACTTCCTGACTACGTAGATTTCAAAGAAATCATCGAGCCACTCAGAGACCTCTTCAAAGATGAGGTAAGAAAAGCCGGACTTGAGATGGGAATTCCGGAATACTTAGTATTCCGTCAGCCATTCCCGGGACCGGGACTTGGAATCAGAATCATCGGTGAAGTAACTGCCGAGAAGGTTCGCATGGTTCAGGATGCAGACGCAATCTATCGCGAGGAGATTGCCAACGCAGGTCTCGACAAGACAATCGGCCAGTACTTCGCAGCCCTCACAAACATGAGAAGTGTTGGAGTAATGGGTGATGAGAGAACATACGATTATGCAATTGCGCTTCGTGCAGTTAACACAATAGATTTCATGACAGCAGAAGCTGCAGACATACCATTTGAGGTGTTGCAGAAAGTCATGAGCAGAATCATAAATGAAGTTCGAGGGGTTAACAGAGTAATGTATGACTTGACGAGTAAGCCACCTGGAACAATCGAATTCGAGTGACCGAACATACGTTCGATTATTCCGATAGATAAAGGCTTTGAGACATATAGGCTTTAAAACGTGAAGTCAATATGCAGTAAAGCCCCATAAATAAAGGATTCTTTAAAACTAAGATAGTTTTAAGGAGTCCTTTTTTTAGTGCAAACAGCTAGGAAAAATGGATATCCTGGCTGCTTTTTTTATGAAGTCCACAGAATAATACTAGGTGGCTTGCCACTTTTTAGAGATGAAGAAAGGGGGGAGTGCCACTCCCTCAAAAAGATAAAAAGAAAGCAATAGAATAATGACATAGACGAAACAAATTAAATTAATTGGAAAATCTGAAAGGAGATTAGGGTTATGTCAGAGAAGTTATATTATACAGCAAAAGAAGTTGCTGAGATGTTAGGAATTTCAGAGGGAAAAGCCTATGAAGTTATCAGAATACTAAATAAGGAAATGAGAGACAAAGGATATTTAGTTATTCAGGGAAGAGTAAACAAGAACTACTTTTTAAAGAAAGTAACTTATGAAGAATAGAGGTGATTAGAATGGGAGTTTACAAGGACAAGGAAAGAAACACCTGGTACGTATCCTACAGATATAAGGATGCAGCAGATGTGCCAAGGAAAAGATTTAAGAGAGGCTTCAAAACAAAGACGGAAGCCAGAGAGTGGGAAGAAAAAGATAAGAGAGCTGTTATGGGAAATATGAATATGTCCTTTGAAGAGTTCTATGAAATCTACAAGAATGATATTCAGTGCAGAATTAAAAAGACTACATGGGATACAAAGGAACACATAATTGAGACGAAGATTCTTCCTTACTTTAGAAAATACAATATGAACAAGATTGATGCAAGGATGGTAAGAGATTGGCAGACAATGATTATCAAAGAGGGAGATAGTGACGGTGAGCCGTATAAACCATCATATCTTGCAACAATCCATGCACAGTTATCAGCCATATTTAACCATGCAGTTAGGTTCTACGGATTATTAAGAAATCCGGCAAACCAGGCCAGATCAATGGGACATAAGAAAACTCATGGGATGCAGTTTTGGACACAGGATGAATATAAGTTATTTATTCAGACAATGGTGGATAAGCCTGCATCATATTATGGATTTCAAATTTTATATTGGTGTGGTCTTAGAATCGGAGAAATGTTAGCACTTACTCCGGCAGATTTTGACTTTGAAAATAATAAGCTGACTATCAATAAGAATTATCAGAGATTAAGAGGTGATGATATTGTTCAGACACCAAAGACTGATAAGGGATACAGAACAATTGTTATGCCGGAATTCTTAAGTGAAGAGATTGAAGATTACATTGGTATGATTTACGGAATTAAGAAGCATGACAGAATCTTTATGAATACAAAGAGGTATTACGAACATGAGATTGAGCGCGGTGCAAAAGAAGCTGGAGTTAAGAGGATAAGACTCCACGATTTAAGACATTCGCATGTTAGACTTCCTAAAGGACACTTTGAGACAGTGTCCTTTTTTCTTAGGTTTTATCTAGGCTTTCACCTTTTCTTTAGCTTCTTTTTCAGCCAGTTCTTTAAGCATCTTTCGATGACGATAATTACGATTCTGTGCTCTTTTCTTACGAAGACGTTCCTGCTCTTTTCTTTCTTCCGGTGTAAGTTCCGGTTGTGGAACTTCAAGCTTGCCGACATATTTGAGGTAGATATCAACCTGCTGGATTCGCTCACCTGTTGATTTGTCTGCTTCGTGAACATATATCTTATCAACAAATTCATATACCATAGGTGCAGTCAGTTCATTAAAGTCAGTGTACTTGCGAACCAGTTCCATAAAGTTATCTGTTCTCATATGGTCTGTCTGATACTTTGCCAATTCAGCATTTAAGGCATTGATTGAGTCATCAATCTCCTGCTGTTCCTTTTCGTAATCAGCAAGGAGCAGCTGAAATCTTTTATCTGTCAGTTTACCGTTTACGTTATCCTCGTAAATCTTTTTAATCAGGTTATTGAGTTCACGACTGCGCTTTTCTTTTTTAGCCAGTTCTTCATTTATAACCTTTAGGAAACTCTTCTTTTTGATATCAAAAGATTTTTCCACTTTTTTAATAAACTCATCAGTGTGCTCTTTTGCATATTTGCAGGTGTATTTAATTGTATCAAGTATCAGTTCATTTAATACGGCTGTTCTGATATAGTGACCGGAACATTTTGTCTCAAACTTGCCATGGGATAATCCGTAGGTTGAGCATCTGTAATAATCCTGCGCATTTGTCCATTTGCCGGTAGGATTACCGTCTTTGTCCTTTTTCTCATAGCCCCATGTCTGATGATGATATAACGGTTTGCCACAGTCCGGACAAAGTACAAGTCCGGTAAGAGGACTGAAGTCGCCTTTTACTGTAGGACGATGTTTTGTCTCTCTGATTTTTTGAACCATATGCCATGTCTTTTCATCCACAATAGGCTCCTGAGTATTTTCAAATATTACCCAGTCTTCTTTATCGGCATGTTTAGAATTCTTATCCTTGTAAGAGTCCTTATAATTTCTGAAATTGACCGTATGCCCCATGTACTCGGGTTTCTTGAGCATATCTGATATTGTAGATGCAGTCCATGTGTATGGAGTATCCATGTTGCAACTGCCTCTGCAAGTACCAAGTCCCTGCTTTGCCAAATAGTAAGATGGTCTTTCTATTTTTTCGTTATACAGAACTCTTGCTATCTCCATCGGTCCGTAGCCTTCAATTATCATGTTGAAGATACGCTTTACAACGGCAGCTGCTTCTTCATCAATAATCCATTTGTCAGAATCATCAGGATCCTTTTTGTAACCGTAGATAGCGGTGCTTGTAAGATGCTTTCCTTCCATACCTTTTGCGTGTAATACGGTTTTTATCTTTTTACTGATATCCCTCACATACCACTCGTTCATGATATTTAAGAATGGGGCAAATTCATTTGATTCACCGTGAATACTGTCTACACCATTTGATATGGCAATGAATCTAACACCCTTTTCCCTGAAGAATACTTCGGTATAAAAACCTACCTGCAGATAGTTTCTTCCTATACGACTCATATCTTTTACAATGACTGTACCAACCATACCTTTTTCGATATCGTTAAGAAGTCTTTTCCAGTCAGGTCTTTCAAAGTTTGTACCTGACCATCCGTCGTCAGTGTAATGTCTTAAGTTGGAAAAATCCTGCTCGGTGGCATATTTTTCAAGCAACTTTTTCTGGTTGATGATACTGTTACTTTCTCCATTTAATTCATCATCTCTGGAGAGTCGCTCATACAGAGCTGTTATTTTTGTGTTGTCCGATTGTTTCATAATAAAAATCTCCTTTCATTCAACCGGAACAACTGCATTATGTCTAACCTCGTATTAATAAAGGTTACAATTATAGTTTAACACATCAGTTCCGATTGTTGTTATTGTTTAAAAAAATTCTCTATTCAGAATCCCATTCGTAAAATCGCTGCTTTGCAGCTTCCTTTTACTCTGAATAGTCTTCATATATAGGAGAAATATCATTATGTAATCGGAACCTTTTATGTTAATTGTTTTACTGAATTCAGTAGAATAGAAATACTGTTTGGTAAGATTTTAAAGTGTTGTTTAGTACAAATGGCTGGTGTAGATTGTAAATTAGTGTCTGTCACCGTATTCATCCTCACATTCTTTTGAACAGAATGGATTGTTAAAGTCTTTACTTAAATATGCCTTGCCACAATTCTTGCAGACTTTTAATGAAGACTGTTCATCCGTAATCATTAATGACAACATTGTCTGCAACTGTAAAAGCAGTGAATAAAACTCCCAAACGATTACAGGTTTATCCCTAAGTTCTATATGGTATGTTGGAGCAATGCCTCCAAATGCAGCCATACCTTTTTGATAAAGTGAAAGCTGATTATCATCAAAAGTATCCTTATCCTGATAATACAAAAAGGCTGAGAAAAATGTAAATGCCATATCCGTAAATGCATTTCTTATCCAGTCATATCTTTCAGAGTATTCCTTCTGAAAACTCATAAGGACAGGTTCAGGAAGATGATTCAGGGTAAGAAACAGTGCAGTCATTTCAGCACCGGATACACTCCATGATGATTCAAGTTTGTTTTTAACAAAATCAAGCTTTTCGAAAGGAAAGAAATAGGATAAATACTTTTCAGTAGAAAGGGATTCTTTCTTTATATAATGATTTTTTGGTAAATAAACATATTCGTAATTAATAAAATCAGACATGGCAGGTATGGAACTGATCAGACCTAACATGCCATACTTTTCAGTAAAAGTTAAAATACTGTTCATAACTGTTTCTTCATTGGACTTTTTTCTCATACAAAGTATTCCAACGTCAAGTGCATCAAGAATCATTTTTTCATAATCTTTCATGGGATTATACAATTTTATTCCTGCGTGAGACGCAGGTGTCAAAAAGAGAGTTCCCTCGTTATCTTTTTTCCATTCATACTTATCATATTTTACCCAAAGTGAGTTTGCGTTTTTAAAAATGTTATTCATAACCGGTCTCCAATCGTATCTTATCTAAAACTTTGTTTCTAATCTTTCTTATATTACGGTCTGTACAGTTCTTGACAGCTGCCATCTGAACAGGGGAAAGATTTCTTGCAAAAAGGTTAAACAGTAATTCTTTATGTTCTATTTTCATTTTCCTGATGCATTTTGATATTTTTTCATCCTCAACTAATTCATGAAGCTCATAAGGACAGTAAAAAATGGTATCTATAAAATCTCCCTTTAGCATCTGTCCAAACAAAACTCTGTTTACAGGAAGAGGAAAAGTAAGTCCGTCATTTCTTGCACCGTATTCCAGCGGAACAACGGAACGCCCGACTTCGTGATAACGTTCTTTACGTTCTCTGTTTGAGTCATTTTTGTTCCAGATATCAATAATCTCTCTAAAGTCATCTTCTGATCTTGCCGCATCCTCTAAGCGTAAAAGAGCCATCCTCTTTAAATCTCTTTTTAACATTTTTTTTGAAGGATTATCATCAGTTTCTTCTTTATATATATGTGATAAAGATTTTGAATAGTTATCATCCATGTTTTCTTCCAACATTTTCTTTTCTTCATTAATGGCAGAAAGAATTGCCAAATCTTCATCATTCATTTCATCGTAATTGTAATTTTTAGTCTGCACAGGAATCACCTCCCCTCAAAAAAATAATGGTTTTATAACTATTCAAAACCCCATTCGCAAAATCGCTGCTTTGCAGCTTTACTTTTGTTCATGTGGTTACTTCGCCATATATATTTGTCATTCTGTTAGAATGCAAGCATTCACAGATGACAAATATGCATGGCTCTGAATAGTTACAAATTTTTTTAAAAAGTAGTTCCGAATCCATATATGAAAATCTCCTATTGGTGAAGGAGAAATATTTCCTTCTAAAAAATGAAAAGGAGTTTTGTCTATGGAAGCTACAAAAAGGGTTAAAACCCGAAAAAGGAACCGGTGCTTTGCCATATGTGCCAGAGCACCACCAATTGGAATTTAATTATAACAAACATATGTTCGATTTGCAAGAACAAAAATAGGGAAAGGATTTTTGGCAGTATGGGAAATGAATTGTTAAATGAAACGGATTATGAAGGTTTTATAAATCAGAATATCAGATTTGTTAAATTGATTAATCTGTACCAATGGAAACTAAAGGAATTAATTACAAAAGGGATTTTTATTAAACGAATCGGTAATACCACTTACAGAGTAAATGTGTTTTTTAAAGAATCGGAAAATGAAACTTTGGAAGATAAACTTCTGCATCTGGTAAATATGGATATCGAAAAAATAATCCCGGAAAGGAACATTTATGAGTAGATCAAAGAAAAGTTATGAAGAAAGATTAGATGAATTAAGAGTTAAGGAACAGTCGGCAATTGACCAGGCAAAGAAATATCAAGAACGTGCAAAGAAACTTGAGCGACAGAAAAAAGCTGAAGAGGAAAAGAAACGTGTACACAGACTGATTGAAGTCGGAGCATCGGTTGAGTCTGTTCTTGGATGTGAAATTGAAAAAGAAGACCTGCCAAAGCTTATTGCATTTCTTAAAAAGCAGGAAGCAAACGGAAGATATTTTTCAAATGCAATGGGGAAGAGTGATGAGCAGAATAAAAAACAGTAAAGGTATTAGGGAGCAGTTTTTGCTGTTCCCTATCCGCCATTGTCGGAGAGGGCGCACTTACAGACAGTCAGAGACTGTCCTTTTCCACTTCGTGGAGTGCGCTCTTCGAGGACCACTGTGCGTGGAGCACCATTTCATGGAGAGTCCTGTGCGGACAGCAGTCTTATGCAGACGGCACCATTTCATGGAGACTCTTACGCAGAGGGCGGACTTATGCAGTCGGCAGTCTTGCAGACGGCATGCCAAAATGTGCCGGTTAAAGAATAAGCACATTTTAGCAGATGCTTTATCCAACATTAATATATACAAAATCAAGAACAATGTTTGGATAAAGCAAATGATAAATTCCCGGTTTGGAGAAAGGAAGGTGAGACAATGGCAATTTATCATTTTACAACCGCAATTGTAAAAGCATCAAAAGGAAAGTGTGCGGTTGCATCAGCAGCATATATATCAGGAAGTAAGTTGTACGATGAAAGACTTGGACTTTCCTTTAACTATTCAAGAAAAGAAGAAGTTGTATATACGGAAATACTTCTTCCCCCAAATGCGCCGGCAGAATACAAAGACAGGGAAACGCTTTGGAATGCAGTTGAAAAGGTGCAGAACAAATCCAATTCCAGATATGCAAGAACATTTGAAATGGCACTGCCAAATGAACTTACCACAAAAGAACAGATTGAACTTGCAAGAAACTTCATAAAAGAAAACTTTGTTGATAAGGGTATGGCGGCAGACTTTGCAATTCATAAAAAGGAAGGTAACAATCATGTTCATGTGATGACTACCGTCAGAGGTTTTACCAAAACCGGAAAGTGGGCAAGCATGGAGAAAAAAGATTATGCAAGGGATAAAGACGGAAACCGTATTCCGATTATTGATTCAAAAACCGGATTGCAGAAACGTGGAAAGAAAAATGATCTGCAATGGAAAAGGGTGACGGTAACAAGTAATGAATGGAACAGCAGAAAACAGCTTTTGGAGTGGAGAAAAAACTGGGCAGAAGAGTGTAATAAATATCTGCCTATGGATAAGCACATCGACCACAGAAGTTATGAAGAACAGGGAATTGAAAAAATCCCAACAATCCATGAAGGCTACGCTGCAAGACAGATGGCATCAAAAGGTATTGCATCAGACAGGGTAGGGATAAATGAAGAAATAAAACACCAAAACAGTGTGATTGAAAAAGTGCATGCACTGCTACTTAGTGTAAAAGAAAAAGTAAACAGGATAAAAGAAAGATTAATAAGGGAGCGTGATGAAAATGAAAAAGTTAACAGAAGAAAAAATAGAACTGCTGGAGCAACTCATGAATCTGGTATCAGAACAGCAGGAGCTTCTCACGGAACTGGACAGAGAATACAAAAAGGCATCGGAGTTTACGAAAGTGCTGGAGAAGGAACTTATGATACTGCAAAAACAGAACAGAGAATTGCTGAACTTAAACGAGGAGTTGCAAAAACAGAACAGTCAATTATCAGAATTAAATCAGAAGTAACAAGGAGGATAAAAGAATTAAATGAAAGAATTGATAGATACAGAAGAAATGCTTCAGACAATGGAGATGCAGGATTTGAAGATAACAGAATTGAAAAACAGTCTGCTGGAAGAGCAGAAACAGACAGAACTGTGCAGACAGGAACTGGAAAAAGTTCAGACGGAAAACAGAGAAATGCAGGAAGAGATACAGAAGCTTTCCTCAGACAAATCGATGCTGAAATCGAAAGTGCAAGAGTTGACAGACAGACTCGTGACGCTGAACAAAGCAGATCTGATAGTGAAAGAGAACGAGAAACTTTTACAGAAAAACAGCGACCTTCAACAAGAGATGATGACTATGAAACAAGAAGTCGATGATAAAAGAAGAAGCTTAAATGAGCAGTCCCTATTGTTACAAAAAGAGCAGAGCAGTCTTCACAAGGAAAAAGCAAAGATGAAAACAGAAATAGATAAAAAAGTTAAAGCAGAAACTGAAAGAGCAACAGAAAAGCTTAACGAAACTTATGAAAAAAGATGGAACAGGAAAAGACATTATTTAAACAGCCTGCTTGTGTATGGGGGAATGGTTACACTACTCGAAGCGAGCGAATCTAAGTTGTTTATATCAGAGATAATAACTTTTTTAAAAACTGCTATTAATGCTTTTTGTTTTCTTGCAGGAAAAGATTATGAGATAGCAAAGCGTATTGCTAAAATATCAGAGCATATATCAAACCGGAGGTTTGAAAATATTGCTTATGGAATGATTATCTTACTTATATGCGGACTGAGCATTGTGGCACTTGTATTGGGAATAAAACTTTTAGCAGGTAAAGTCATCGATTATTACAAAGACAGTTCACTTAATTATGTATCCGTCACTGCTCTTGTGGTAAATATGGCAGTAATGATATTTGCCGGAGACAAAATAAAAGTGTATGTTCCGGCAAATTTACTGCTGGTGTTAATTGTTATTCAGGTGGTTTGTGAGGCGGTGATAAGTTACGTGGATGGGTGTAAGAGAGCAAGAAATTATTGGTGATTATTTTGAAATTTAATTTGGAAGTATCATTATGTTGAGTTATTTTATTGAAACACTAAAAATGTATTTGTTGATTTGACAGAGTGAAAACTCTATGATAGTCTTGTTAATGCTTGTAGAAGCTAATTAATAATTGAAGGGAGTAGAAAAAAACAATATGAAAAAATTAATTTGTTACTTGATGATTTGTCTTTTATTAATCGAATCTGTCAGCTTTGATGTAATAAAAGTAAATGCATCTGAGAAAAAAGTTATATTGGAAAGTGATTCTTACAAAATTGAGTATGAGATTGCATCCTCGTGGAGTGATGGATTTAATGCCAACTTAACAATTACCAATAAGGGTAAGGAAAAAATAAAGGATTGGAGTTTGCAATTTGAATCTGATATTCAAATTACAAATATGTGGAATGGAACATGGAAATCCCAGGATAAAAAGTATTCGATAGATAATGCAGGTTGGAACAAATCTATTGATTGTAATCAATCAGTAACAATAGGATTTTCGGGGACTGAAATGGGAGAACTGAGTAATGTATCGCTTGTTTGTGATACATCAACAAGCAAAGAATATGTTTACTCAACTAAAAACTATGATGTAAATTACAAAATAGAATCATCATGGGAAAAAGAGAGTCAGATACAGGTCAAGATAAAAAATAAAACAGACAAACCAATTCATAACTGGGGATTGAAATATATACTTAATGATAAAATTCATGATATATATAATGCTAATGATATTTCACAAGAAAATGCTCATTTACTAAAAAATGTTGAATGGAATCAAGATATTCCAGCTAATGGTGAGGTAGTATTTGGGTATACACAAGGATATGACGAAAAAATAAATATCCCTGAGGAATTTGAATTAGTAAGTGTAGAAAGCATAACAAATGAGGCGGATTATGCAATTGATATTGTAACAAATGAGCAGTGGGAAAAAGAAGCTAATATTAGCTTGGTTATAACAAATAATTCCCAAAATATAATAGAGGACTGGAAACTTAATTTTAATTGCAATTTTAATATTTTGGATATTTGGAGTGCAGAATTAGTTTTTCAAAAAGATGGTACGGTTGAATTAAAAAATCCGGATTATGCTCAAAATATTAAACCCGGAGATAATTGCATTATAGGAATGCATATAAATGATAATAAAGAAGCGTTAAAAATAGAAAATGTTGTTTTAACTCAATGCAAACCGGAAAGCGTTAAGAAAACAGATAAGAAAATTTATGATTATAATTTTGGAATAACAACTGCAATAAAGGATTCTGATATTCAAGCAAAAATGTTTGCAAAAGTAGTTTGTGATGAAAATGATGAATTAATAGTATCACGCAAAACCAATGGAAAATGGGAGAAAATAGCAAACTTGTATGATTCCGGAAATTTGACAGACAACAATGACGAGATTGAGGGAGATGGAGTATTTTCTAATATTATATCTATAGATTCGAAAAATGTAGGTTTGGTAGAATATAAAATTAGTTTAAATTCTGAAGGCGAAGAAATTGCTTCTGTAATAAAGGAAATAGAGATTATAGATTCAGTTACGCAAGATGAGTACGTTACTTATTTTAATCGCGTTAATACTATCTGTAACAATGTTCGTAATTTAATTAAAAATGATAAATATGAATATGATAAGACAATTGATAAAGTTGTAAATGAATTGTCAACAGCGGGCTTGAAGGTTTCAAATGTTGAAAAAATAAGTGGAAGTTCAGCTAAGTTTACATTTGAGAATGGTTTGAACTTTTATTTGCAATTTTCAGACAAATCCAACATGAAAACCATGATTAGAGGTGGCAGTGACAATGTTGATGAAAAAATGTCAAAGATGAGTAGTGTTGGTGTTGCTATGACAAAATCTAGAAATATATTGTATTGGGCACCATTTGACACAGAGTGGGGAAAAGACGATGAAACAGAAGTTATAAAAAATATTGTAAAAGATTCATCGTTTAGTGAGGATTTGACTATAGTTAATGATGAAGATGCGAATGTCAATTCTCTTAAAAAAATAAATAAGTATGGGTTGATTGTAATTGCTACGCACGGTATAGGTGGAGAGTGGATTGTAACCGGTGAAAGAGCAACAAAGGAAACAAATTATTTTAAAGAGTTATCAAGCGGGGAAATATCTATTTATTCTGATTTTGATCCAAGCAGAAACGAATATAAGTTATTTTACATGGTTAATGACAAATGGTTAAAAAATAATATTCAAGATAAATTCCCGGATAGCATATTAATAAACAATTCGTGCGAAAGTTCGAAGACAAATATCTTATGGGATACATTCAAAAAACTTGGTGTTAAAACATACTATGGTAATGAAGGTGCAGTTACAAACCGTTATGCTACAGATAGATGTAAATATTTGTTAAATGAGTTGTTATTTAATAAAAAAACTACTCAAGATGCATACGATAATACGTTTGATTCTTATTATGGAAATGGCTCCAGATTTGTTGTAAGAGGTCAGGGAAATTTATCTATGACAGGGTCGATAAATAATAAGGAATTTGAAGAAGGGTATCAGTCGTGGAATAGTTATGGTGATTTCCGTGTTTTGAATAAATTAAGTCAAGTTAGACCTACTGAAGGAAATATGATGGGAATGATTTCAACAGGAGTAGGAAATACAATGAATGGTGGAGGAATCTATCAGATAATTTCAGTGCCTGAAAATGCTAAAAGCCTTTATTTTGATTGGAATTTTTTGTCGGCAGAGTTTTTGGAATATATAGGAAGTGAGTTTGATGATCCGTTTGAAATTAAAATCAACTGTATAACTTCTTTAGATGATAGTACGGTATTTAATAGAACAGTAAACTCATTGGCGGATTTGTATGGAGCATCAAAAACAGATGAAGGAAAATTAATTCCGGTATCTGAAGGATTTTCATTAAATGAGTTTAGTGACATATGGATGACTGGATGGAATTCGGAATGTGTTGATATATCAAAGTATTCAGGCAAGATGATTAGACTAGAGTTTTCAGTTGCAAATGCAGCAGATACAAATTACCCTACAGCAGTTCTTTTGGATAACATTCATATGGATTCGGAATATTATTCGACGGATGATTATGTTGAAGCGGATTCAGATAGCGAATTAGAAAAAAACGATAAGGGGCAGAGTTATGTATTGTATACAAATGAGTTCTCAAATCAGGCGGATCAGGCTGCAAATAGAATATTTGATCAAAGGGCATATGTAAATGATAAACAGGTAATAACAAAAGAAATAACAAGTGAATTGGATTTCATAAATGCATGGCAATCAATGCATAACGGCGTTGGAGAGGAAGAAATTGATGAAGTCAATATATTGATACATGGAACATATTATGCGCTGATAATTGATGATGCATTAAATGAAGATAATACAGAATATTTAGATGATAAGACACCAGAAAATTTAACTGTATCTGAAGATAGATGTACATCTACTGATTTATATGCTACATATATTGGTGATTTGGCTTCTAAAAACATTAATACGTTGAAGATATATAGTTGCAATACAGGTTTGCTTGATGCAATAAATGTATCGTTTAATAAAGAATTTGATAAACTTACAAAACAAGAAGGAGAATATCATATAGAAGGAAATGTTGCACAATCATTTTTAAAGAACAATAACATACGTAGAGTTATTGCATATGATGGCTCTGTTTCGTTCACTAATGATGGTCTTCCTAGAATATCATATGAGGAAGGTCACTATATGTCTTATTTAGATACTTTGAAAGAATACAGAAAAATTATTCCATTGAGGTATGAAGGTGTAATGGCTGATTATGGACCTATGTACATATTACAAAATGGATTAGATTCATTATTTCAGTTTGGAATTATGCCAAATGGAGAAGTAATTTATACAGATGATCAAAAGGCAATATATAGTTATAAGAAAAAAATATATCGTTATGGTGTGATTTTGGATTATGACTATACTGAGGTTGAGGTAGATTTGAATACTAATGAGCAAAAAGAAAAGTAGTATGTGGTGATTTAATGATAAATCGAAAAAATTTGTTTTAAAATAATTGCTAGCATGTTGGTGTTGGACAATAAACTGATATAAAAACTTAATTGATATAATAACATAAGCTGCTATAAAATTTGCTAACAACACACTGGTATTCATAGAAAGGGATAGAAGGTATGTATAAGAAAAAAAAGATATTCAAGATTATTGTAACTAGCATAATTTTGATAGGGGTATTTATAATGTTGATTTTTCAACCGATACCAATAAAAGAAATAACAGTATTCAAGTCACATTTTAAAAATCCTGAAAAAGGAAATGGATTTTACACATTTAACAAAAAAACATTGTTACAGTGGGCAAAAGATGCGGATATGTTTGATACTGAGAACTTAGAAAAAGACATGGAAGGAATAGATGATGAACAGAGATTGATTGTTTCTTTTGGAAGAGAAATCTCATTTTTTTATCGAATTAGACCTTTTAAGCCAGTAGAAGTAAAGTACAAGAACGAAGAAGCTACAAATTATGTTTATGTGTATTTGATAAATTATGATGGTAAAATAGTTGATTATTCTGTGGACTAGTTGATATTAGCAAAAAGAGTACGGTAAGATTTACTTGAGGGCAAGATTAGACGGAAATGTTTAATCTTGTCCTTATTTTTATGCAGTTGTTCCAGTGTTAACCTCAAACTATCCTTTAGACAGTCACTCTCACGTTTCATTACTTATCGAACTTGGTTTTTCTGCTCTGGCAATAGCCGAGAGAGTAGGACATGAAAGTATACATATAACTTATAAATATGCGCATTTATTCCCTACAAAGCAGACGGATATTGCCAATAAGCTGAATTTTGTGAACCAGGAAATTTATTCAGAAGGAGATAATGGATGGAACGAAAAAATGATCATCTAGGTAGGTGGAGGAACGTAGTTATAGCATTTAGAGTATCGAAAGGAGAAGCAGATATGATTAACAGATTAGTGGAAGTATCAGGAATGAGCAAGCAGGATTATATTCTTGCAAGATTGACGAACAGAGAAGTAATAGTGGAAGGTTCCATCAGAACATTTCACGGAATCAAGAACCAGTTGGCTTATGTATTGGAAGAGTTAAAGAGGATTAAGAAATTAAATCCGGAGCATGAGGAACTGATTGAACTTATGGAAGTGATTGCTGAGATTTTATTGAGGATTGAAGAAAACCAGAATCTGGCAGAAAAGAGAAGATTGATGAAGTACAGAAAGTTGGGAGGTGACTGGGATGTCTAAAGTAATAGCGATAGCAAATCAGAAAGGTGGAGTCGGAAAGACTACCACAAGTGTTAATTTAGGAATCGGGCTGGCAAGGAAAGGTAAGAAAGTTCTTCTTATCGATGCGGATCCGCAGGGAAGTATGACTATTAGTCTTGGCATCAGCGAACCGGATAAGCTTGAGTATACTCTGTCTAATATTCTGATGGACATTGTAAATGAGGCAGAGTTGCCGACAGATAAAGGGATTATGAAACACAAGGAAGGTGTTGATTTTATCCCGGCCAATATTGAGTTGTCGGGTATTGAAGTAACTTTAGTTAATGTAATGAGCAGGGAAGTAATCTTAAGGGAGTTTGTTGAGCAGGTAAAAGATGATTATGACTATGTAATTATCGATTGTATGCCTAGTCTTGGAATGATTACGATTAATGCCCTAGCCTGCGCTGATTCAGTGCTGATACCGGTGCAGGTGTCCTATCTTCCGGTAAAAGGTCTGCAGCAGCTTATTAAAACTATTGTGAGGGTTAAAAAGCAGATTAATCCAAAACTTTCATTTGAAGGGATATTACTTACAATGGCAGATTTCAGAACCAATTATGCCAAGGACATAACGACTGCCATTTACGATACCTATGAGGATAATATTCCGATATTTGAAAGTTTTATTCCAATGTCGGTAAGAGCCGCAGAGACCAGTATTGCAGGCGAGAGTATTTTTGCTCATGATCCAAAGGGCAAGGTAGCCGGTGCATACGATAAGGTGACAGAGGAGGTGCTAAAAAATGGCGAGAGAGAAGATTAAGCTGACAAGTTATGATGAACTCTTAGGTGTAAGTGATGGCACTAAGGACATTGAACTTGATAAATTGAGTAACTTTAAGAATCATCCTTTTAAGGTTATTGAAGATGATAAGATGGAAGATTTAGTTAAGTCCATTACTGAAAATGGTGTATTATCACCGATTTTGGTAAGAGAAGCAGAGAGTGGCCGGTATGAAATTATATCCGGGCACAGAAGAAAGAGAGCCAGTGAGCTGGCCGGGCTTAAGACAATTCCTGCAATTGTGAAAAATGTAGATGATGACGAAGCAATTATTCTTATGGTAGATAGCAATATCCAAAGGGAAGAAATACTTCCAAGTGAAAAGGCTTTTGCATTCAAGATGAAGATGGATGCATTGAAGAATAAAGGTAAGGATATGACGGTATTTGAAAATGCCAAGGAAATTTCTGAGGAAGACAATATAAGTGTCAGACAGCTGTTCAGATACTTAAGTCTTACTAATCTGATTCCTGAGCTTTTAGATATGGTTGATACCAAAGAGATTGCAATGATTCTTGCTATAGATATTTCGCAAATGTCGAAAGATATTCAGTTTGCGATATATGAGCAGTTGCAGGAGGGAAAGAAGATTAATAAGGATGATATAGCCTTTATTAAGAGAAATCCTGAGACAATTACAAAAGAGGATGTAAAGGACCTCTTAGATCAGGAAAATGAGCAAAATGTAAAAAAGATAAATGTAACTTTGAAACAGAATAGATTATCAGAATACTTTCCACCGGAATACAGCAAAAAGGAAATGGAAGATGTAATCTATTCGCTATTAGAGAAATGGAAAGAGGATAGGGATTAGTTATGGGATTTGAATATTACTACGGTTCACAGGCCGACCAGTTTAACTTCATAAGAATACCAAAAGCTCTAATCACAGACGAAATATTTGATACTCTGTCAGTAAACGCCAAGATGCTTTATGGCGTTTTACTGGACAGAATGAATCTTTCTATGAAAAATGGTTGGATTGATGGCGATAACCGTGTGTATATTCATTATCAGATCAGCGATATCATGGAAGACTTAAAGATGGCCAGAGCCACTGCAGTCAAATATATGAATGAGTTAGAGGAGTTTGGCCTTGTCGAAAAGAAGAGACAAGGTCTTGGTCGTGCAAACATTATTTACGTTAAGATTTTTCTAATGTTGGTAGTACTTAGTTTTAAATTAGTATTTTTATTAATGGGAGATGCGCAGTATAATTAAGAGGATTATTTGATTAATAAGAAGGTGGGTTTTATGAGAACAGAGATAAAAAGATTTGTGGCTGTTGTCATGATGACAACGCTGGTATTGGTTGGAATGCCAACAAGTACCAAGGCAGCTACAGTAGGACAGGTTAAAACGATAAAGACAAAGACTAGCTACAAGTATTATAAAGGAGTTAAAAGCGTAAAACCTCTTAAATGGGGTAAAATCAAATACAAGTACGGTGTAAAAGCTTCATGGAGTAAAGTGTCCGGAGCAGATGGATATGAACTTTATACATACGGCGTGGCAACAAAGAAGTGGACAAAAAAGAAAGATACTAAGAAGATGAATTATGTCTTTACCAACTTACTTGAAAAGGATAAGTTTAAATTCAAAGTCAGAGCGTACAAGGCTAATGGCAGTGAAAGAGTTTATGGTGCCTGGTCAAAGGTTAAGACTGTAAAAACGAACAGCTTAAGAACTAAGATTAAGAAGAACTGTAAATTTGCCAAGACTTTTTATGACAGATATGCTGCTGAGCAAGCCTTTGTTCTGCAGAACCAATATAGAAAAGATAAAGGCGTGGCAGATTTGGAATGGTCAGAGGATCTGTATCAGATTTGTAAGATTAGAGCAAAGCAGATTGCTAAAGATTTTAGCCATAGTGGTTTCATGACGGAGTCAATGAATTATTTTGAAACGAAATATGGAATTCAAGGCGGTGCCGTTAATATTGATAATACAAGTGAGTATGGTGACGGCAAGATGGAATGCTATATGCTTGCCGGTGGCGAAAACATAGCTGGCGGACAAAGTGACTACGAAAGTGCTTGCAAGGTTTGGAAGGACAGTGAAGGACATTACCGTAATATGACAAACAAAGACTATAAAACTGGAGCAATGGCATGTTATAGATCAAATAAAAAAGTACTTTGGGTTGCAATTTTCGGTGAGATTGATGTAAATGATGCACGGATAAAGAAATAATAGGGAGATTGATATAATGGTTGGAAAAAATACAGAAATATGGTGTCTTGAGAATGAAGACTTAATTGAGATTGATAAAAGAATTCTTGAAGAGGATGGAAGAGGAGTCTATTCAATTTGGGTCGAAGATGAGTGTGTCTATGTTGGAAAAGGGATTAGTGTAAAATCAAGAATATTATCTCATTTATCTATTTTGAAGTGGCTTGTTTTGCAAATACCTGTAAAAGATGTACCAGAGCATATTCAAATAATGTATGAGTTTTTTAAGGAAAACAAAAAGATAAAAGTTAAGTTAGAGGAAAGAGTAAAGTATGAATATGATAATTATTATAGAGATTTACATAGATTAGCTTTTTGTGAATACAAAAAAATAGAAGATTACCAAGCCGTGGGATGGTGTTTATATCAAAGGCCAGAGGGATCTTATAACGAAAATGAATATGAAGAATGGATAGAAAAAAAGGCGCAAATAGAGTCGTAATTGAATTGCACCCCAAAAGTTAGACAAAAAAGTTTAGCATTTGGAGGTGCATTTATTATTGCTAAATTATAGTTACCGTTTGAGGGGGAAAATACCGTTTAAGGGGGAGTGTGTTGAAATACGATTGACAAAGTGGTAATGTTGCCAAGTATGTCAAAAAATTAACAAAGAGGAGGAAATGGGATAATGAGAATGAAGAAAATAACGGCAATATTGATGTCGTTAAGTATGATTGTAGGGGGGAGTAACGTTACAACTTTTGCGCAAAACACTATTAGTGGAGTAACTGTTAGTAACAAGGAAAATGATAGTAACGCATGGGATGGAGTTACCAAAGAAAAAGTATTTGATGGAAATGGATTTAGAGTTACTTATAAACTTCAAAGTGCATGGAATGGAGGATATAACGCTTCGGTAGTAGTTGAAAATACGGGAAATGATACTATTGAAAACTGGACATTGGGGTTTGATTATAACTGTGGTATCTCTAATGTATGGAATGCTGAACTTGAAATGGCCGAGCAAGGTAAATATATTGTCAAGAATGCTGGATGGAATCAAGATATAGCAGTTGGTAAAAGTGTTGAATTTGGAATTAATGGAGATGGTGATTTTAAAGGATTCCCATGTGAATATAAGATGCTTGGACAGATAAGCAGTATAAATGAAAATGATTACAACATTGATTATATAGTTACAAGTGATTGGGAAACAGGTTTTAATGCGGACATAACTATCACAAATAATACGAGTAATGATTTATCTGATTGGGTATTAGAATTTGATTTCGACAGAAATATTACTAAGATTTGGAACGCAACGATTGAATCACATAAAGGAAACCATTATATAGTAAAAAATGCTGTGTACAATAGTTGTATAAAAGCTAATAAGAGTGTCACATTTGGCTTTAGCTGCAATGAGGGAAATAAAGAACAAACTATAACTGAGTTTAATTTGTATTCATATACTTTGTATAACGGAGAGTCAATGGAACTAGATACTGACAAGGATGGAATTGTGGATGGAGCAGAAAAGTTGGTAGGCTCTAATTATTTATTATCCGATTCAGACGGAGATGGATTGAATGACTATTATGAATATTGTATATGTAATATATCACCTATTAGTATAGATAGTGATAGTGATGGTATAAAAGATTTTGAAGATGATGAAGATTATGACGGACTTAGTAATGGATTGGAATTAAAATATGGTACTAATCCGTTAGTATATGATTCTGATAAAGATTCTGTAAATGATTATGATGAAATCTTTGTGTATCATACAAATCCGTTGGAAGCAGATAGTGATGGAGATGGATTAGAAGATTATGATGAAATAAAATTGGGCTTTAATCCACTTGTAAAAGATACAGATGAAAATGGAATTATTGATTCAAAGGAAACTAAAGAACAGACTTATGAAAAGATAATAACAAATAAGAAAAAAACAGGTGTTAATAAAGTTGCAGTAACGTTATCTACAACAGGCAATATTGATAAAAAGGTATCAGTTTGTGATATGTATGGTATTGATAAACTGTCGTCTGACGTGGTAGGACTCGTAGGTGTGCCTGTTGAGATTAATTCGAGTGTGTCTTTTGACGAAGCTACTATTTCATTTTATTATGATATAAAAGAATTGGGTGATACAGATGAAGAAGATTTGGCAATAATGTGGTATGATAAAGATTCAAATACTTATCGCCTTTTAGAGGATAGTTGTGTTGATACGAAGAACCATATGGTTTCATATAAGACTACTCATTTTTCAACATATATGCTTGTGGATAGACAAAAGTGGTTTGAAGCATGGAAACAAAATTTAGATTATAGAACATCGTCGGAAAGTGATGATGCTTATTATGATATTTCATTTGTAATAGATGTTTCCGGTAGTATGTATGGCACAAGAATTGATTATGCAAAAAGAGCACTTATTGGATTTGTTGATGTAATAAGTGAAAAAGATTGTGCAAGTCTTATTAAGTTCAATTCTAATGCAGATGTGGTCTGTGACTTTTCGAATGATAAAACAACATTAGTTGGTGCGGCAAATTCATTAGTTGCAAATGGAGGAACGAATGTTGATAAAGGATTAAATAAATCATTAGAATTATTCCAGACTCGAGGAGAATCAACGCGAAAGAAAATAATTGTTTTATTGTGTGATGGTGACGTAAATTATAAACAGAGTACAATTGATGTTTGTAAGGAGAGAAATATTGCAATTTATGCAGTTAATGTTGGATATTCATCATCGGATACATATCTTCGAAAAATGGCTGATGAGACTGGGGGAGAATATTATTATTGTACTTCAACAGAAAGTATTGAAACAGCGTTTGCTTTGATAACAAATAACACTGTAAAAGAAATTGATCCAACAGATAGTGATGCTGATGGATTGTTTGATGTATACGAAACTAGTGGAATGAGACTAATAAACGGTCAGATAGTACGTACTAATCCTAATAATCCTGATACAGATGGAGATGGATTAACAGATTATGAAGAGACTGGAGTTGTTTATTCGAGCAAAATAGTAATTGGTGGTCATGATTTAGGAGAATCAAAGTATGTAATAATGCGAAGTCATCCGTTGATGGTAGATACTGATAAAGACGGAAAGAATGATCCGGTTGACTCAAAACCATGGACATTTGACACGATTAATAATTTGTTAATTTATCAATCACCAAGAACAAAGGGACACAATGCAGATGGAACAGTGGCAAATGATATGAAATGGGGAAAAGAAACACATGATTCTATATTAAAAATAAACAATCAGTTTAAATATCAGTTAACAGAAGCAGATTCTGAATACTGGGGAGCAGATTCTCTTTATAATGAATTTAAAGATATGTCTACATCATTATTTGCTATGGGGGAAATGGAAGATGTAATATGTAATATGATTGATCATGCAAAAGATGGAGCAGGGGCGGATTATTCAAATTCAATTCTTACAAAAAAAGCTTTTGAGCATAGTTCTACGCAGGAATATATTAAAGCGGTAAAAAATGAAGTGATTTCAAGAATTTCTAATACTGGCGGTAATATCTATTCATTAGAACAAAGTGAAGACAACAAGAGTTTTTATGATTGGATACAGAAAAATACATACAGACCTGTATTCCATGATGTGTCAGATATTATTGGGGGCTTAACAATATGTGTTAACGATACTTGGGGAAATACGATTCAGGTTAACGATTATGATTTTGATGGAAAGTATTTTTCAGGAACGTTACATTTTTGTATTTATGATCACTTTGGTTTGGATTTACCAGATGTAGAAAAGCGATATGTTGATTTAGCTGGCTTTAGATCATGGTATGTTTTGCAACATTATGATAAATTATATGGAAAGTATATTCCATTTGTTTCTGTTATGGAATTTGATGTACCTTTTGAAGGGCAAATAGTGTGCTATGAGCCGGCATAGAATGTAGGAGAATTAAATGTTAAAAAAGAGTCGTTATATTATTACAATAATGCTATTGATATCTATTTTTTTGATTGGATGTTCACAAAAAAATGAAGTTCATTTTGATGGCGAAGAATATCTGATTTTCAATGGCGAAAAATACGTTTTAACTTCAGGTATTTACAATGAAAGTGATATAAGATTAGGAAAAACAGATTCATTTACAATATATGAAGTTGAAGGGGATAAGGAGCATAATTATTTGGTTGCTCGTAGTTCTTTGGATAATACATTGTATGTAAAGGAGTCATTTTCTCCTGATAACAATGAAATCGAGGGCGTATATTTGATGTCGGCAAATAACTGCCACTACGATAAGAAAATAGTCGAGTTAATTCAAAAGATTATTACGAGTGAAAAAATGAAGTTAGACAATCAACAAGAAATCGATAAAATTCAGCAGACAGGACTTGAAGTAGGAGTTAAATATAAGAATAACCCTGTGGGAAAAAATTTTGGGATTATTAAAAAAATTAAAGATGACTATGTTATCTATTTATTCAATAATGAATGGGTTTTGTTGAATGCATCTGATATTGATGTTTTAAGAGAGTATGACGATGATATAATTGACATAATAGAAAGAAATTAAAAAAAAGATATAGTGCCTGAAATATGGTGCTATATCTTTTTTTTTGTTGATTATCAAACTTGTCCCTCTCCCCCCACACAATCACCTAAACTTGTCCGTGGGACTTTTAGGAGATTTCGTTAAATAGTGTTATCATTGATGTATCAGAACCGGAGCTGATAGAAAAAAATAATAGAATAATTAAACGCCAAGAAATGACTCAGACGTGAGTCAGACTCTTGGCGTTATTTTTTTGTTTAGGAGGTAACACGAATGAAATTTAAGAGATTGATTGCCGGGATTCTGGCAGTGGTAACAATGTTGACGGCAACTCCATCCGTTGACATCATGGCAATTGAAAATGGAGATACAAAGAAAGCAAGCCTTGAATACTTGGGTGAGCTTGGAACAGTAAATATTGGTTCGAAAAAAGAAAGTGGATCATGGCTTAAAACAGTTGTTGGTGAGGACGATGTTTTTTGTTTAGATTTAGGAAAAGCATGTCACACAGGATATACCTATGAGGCTAGTACAAGTACCATATCAAGTAATAGCAGTAACAAAGCAAATGCATTAAAAGCTAAGATTGGTTATTGGTATGATCAAACTAAAAAAGGTTCAGATAAAGCCTGGGTATATGCGCAGTGTCTTATTTGGGGAGTTGAAGAAGGTATAACCAGTGAAGATGGTCTTAAAGACATTATTAAACAGGTTAAAGATAATACCGGATACTATAAGGATGACAAGATCTATGGAGATATCTTTGATATTTCAGGTACGGTGACATGTAGCATTATCACATGGAAGTATAAAGGGAAGACTGATAAAGATGAAGTCCAGAGACTTTTGCAGATTGAAAGTGGTCCAAGAGATTATCCATATAAACATATAACTGATCATACTTTTTATCGCCAACGAATCACATTAGAAAAAGTGGCTGATACAGGCGACGTTCAGACACAGGCAACATTCAAGTTTACAGCAAAGAACATTAAGCAACTTTATTCATATCAATACAACGGATGGGGCGATGCTGTAACAGAAGATGTAGACGATGATGCCAGTACTTTTTCACAGGAAGTCAAGACGGATTCCAACGGTAAGATTGCTTTCAGATTTACTTACGAACTTAACTCAAAGAAATATTACTATGTTACAAAAGATAATCTGGATGATATGACAGATGATGATAAGAAGGCTGTAAAGGATGAACTTGATGATAAAGGTTTTAAATACGCAGCAGACCTCACTAAGAGCGGTGCTGAAAAGCTTATCCAGAAAGACTTTGAAAATCAGATGAATAAGATTAGTAATCAGTATGTAATCGAAGAAGTTTCTTCTGGTAATGACAACATTTTAAGTAAGTTTGTTGTGAAAGCAGGTAGCGATAAGATTAAAGTTGAATCTGATAATAAGGTCACTGTGACTTTGACTAAAGATGACAGCTGGACACGTAACTCAGATAACAAATGGCCTGAGACAGTTGAGAAGTCTTATGGAAATTATGGGTTAGCATTTAAACCTAAGTTTGAAGATAAGTATAAGAAAGTTAAAGTTGTGGCTGTTAAGATGGATGTCGAAACAGGTCGAACAGCTCAGGGTGATGCAACACTCAAGGGCGCAGTTTACGGAGTGTATTCCGATAAGAATTGCACCAAGTTAGTAGATACCTATACTACTAATGATAAAGGTGAATTTACAACTAAGGATTATAGATGTGGAACAGAACTTTATATTAAGGAAATCACATCGCCAGAGGGATACTTAAAGAATGAAAAGGTTTATCCAATTGATACAGATGGTAAGAAGTATGCTGCAGAATATAATCCGGTTGAGAAGCCACTTGATGAACAGGTTGTTAAGGGTGATATTTCAATTATTAAAGGTATGACAAATGGTGAGGCAGGAATTATCAAGCCGGAAAAGAATGCTGAGTTTGAAGTATATCTGGCCAGATCAGGAAGTTATGAAAAGGCAAAGATAGCTGAAAGAGATATTCTTGTAACAGATGAGGATGGCTATGCCAAAACAAAAGAAATGCCATACGGAACTTATATTGTTCATCAGACTAAGGGAATGGATGAAACAGAGTTCTGTGCAGATTTCTATGTAAATGTCAGAGAGAATCATAAGACATATAAGTATTACTTAAACAATCCTGGCTTTAATGCATACTTGAAGATTGTAAAGAAGGATGCACAAACTAAGAAAACAGTTCTTAAGGCTGGAACAACTTACCAGATTTATAAGTTGAATGAAGATGGAACAGAAACACTTGTTACTCAGTCTTATAGTAATGGTAATAAGATTGTAACGGTTGATAGATTTGTTAGTGATGAATCTGGAGAGATTATCACATATGAAAAATTAAAGGCTGGGGCATATCGAGTTTACGAGGTGGAAGGCCCGAACGGTTTTAGAAATGAAAAGAAGTTTATTGACGTTAAGATTACAAATAAGTCTTATAAGGAAATGACAGATGAAAATGGTAATAAGTATCTGTATGCCGAATATGAATATTTCAACAATGAAACATATGGAAAGCTTAAGTTAGAAAAGACGGGTCCTGCAGTAAGCGGATTTAGTCAGACTATTGGTAATCCATTAGTTAAGGCATTTACTTATGAGAATATCTTTATTCCGGATGCTGTATTTGAATTATACGCTAAGGAAGATATTGTTACTCAGGATAATCAAAATGAAACATGGTTTAAGGCTGGTGACATGGTGGCAACGATTACCACAGGTAGCGGCGCAGAATTCACATCAGACTGTGGAGGTATTTGTTCTTATAAGTTAGACGGAGATTTAGTTGAAATCAATGTTCCACTCGGAAAGTATGAACTTCGTGAAGTAAGCACTGTTAGAGGAAGGGTATTACCGGAAAATCCTGTTTGGAATCTTGAATTTGTTTGGAACAGCCAGTTAGAAGAGTATGTTTATGACATTTCAGGCAATACAGAGGATGGAATTCTTAAGGTAACAAATGAACTTCCAAAAACAGATATTTCAATTAAAAAGATGGATGACAAATCAGAGGAAGCAGTTCCTGATACAGTATTTGGACTCTATTCTAAAGACAATATCTATGATAAGAATGGAAACATCATTGTTAAGGCACACGAAAAGATGGCTACAGTAGTAACAGATAAGGACGGAAGAGCAGTTATTCCATTTAGTGTACCTGTAGCTGACGAGGAAGATATTACAGAAGAAGCCAAGAATACAGGTAACTACTATTTCTTAGAGGAATCAATTTCTGACAGTTATTATCTTTCTAAGGAGCCTATTTCAGTTCATGTTTCGTATAAAGATCAGGATACTAGAGTCATTAAAGCTGAGGCAGTAGTTTCCAATACTCAGACCGAAGTGGAAATCGATAAGAAAATGATTGCATCAAGTGTTGAATTACCTGGATGTAAGTTGAAAATCACAGATAAAAATGGCAATCAGATAGTGTCATGGACATCCGGTGACATGATGACAATAGAATTGTCAAAGGAACTTGATAGCCTTGGATATAGTAACGTTAAAGCATCTATGGATGAAAAGGGCAATCTTATTATAAATGGATTGTTACACGACATGGAATATACTCTTTCAGAAACTAAGCCTGCAGATGGTTATGTAACAGCCAGTGATATTACATTTAAGTTAGTAGAAGATGCCACAGAAGGCACATCTAAAACAAAAGTGTTAATTAAAGGTGCCACATATGGCACATCTGTGACAGATGGATTTACAAAAGATAAAGAAGAGTTTGTTGAAACTAAGGAAAATAAAGTCGTTATGTATGATGACACAACCAAGCTCGAATTCTCAAAGGTTAGTATCACAGATGACAAAGAACTTCCGGGTTGTAAGCTTAAGGTAACTGATAAGGAAACTGGAGTTGTGATGGATGAATGGATTTCTACAGAAACAACGCATATGGTTGAAGGCAAATATGTAGTCGGAAAGACATATATTTTATCGGAGACAAAGCCTGCAGATGGATACGTTACAGCTGCAGATGTAGAATTTACTGTACTTGATGACGGTAAAGTTCAGGGTGTGAAGATGGTTGATGATACTACAAAGGTTGAGTTTTCCAAGTTTGCATCTGATACGAAGAAGCAGCTTAAGAATGCAAAATATCAGGTATTCGACAGCAAAGGAAAGAAGGTATATGAATTTACAACAGGTAAGAAGTCAGAAATGATTGAAGGAATTCTTAAAGTTGGAGAAACATATACATTCAAAGAAGTGGATGCCCCAGAGCATTATAAGCTTGCAAAAGACGTTAAAATCACAATTAAAGATACCGGCAAAGTGCAGAAACTTAGTGCAGTGGATGCAAGAATCCCGGTAGTGCCAGACACACCGCAGACTGGTTGGGTTGGCAATACTATCGGAAATATAATCGGAATTATTTTGTTATTATTTGCGATTGTATGCGTGGCATGTGTGATTGCAAAAGATGAATCAAAGTATAATTTTAAACCGGAGGAAAAGGAAAATGAAGAAGAGTAAAATACTTCTGACAATCCTTGTGATGGGGGTGGCTGCTATGGCCATCCCTTTTTTAAAGGATATGTGGAGAGAAAATAAAGATGAAAGAGAACAGCAAAAGATTGAACAGCAGATAGAAGAAATCGTGAATGAAACGGATGATGAAGCAGGAAATAACGAATGCAATGTCGCAGTAAATGAGAAGTTAAAGGAAACCAAAGTGAAGAAACTACAAGAAAAAAATGAAGACGTGATAGGTTATGTCGATATTCCGGGCACTTCAATCAAGTATCCTGTGATGCAGACTAAGGATAATCCAGACTACTATCTTAATCACGATATCAATAAGAATTACAGCTCTTATGGAACTCCATATCTTAGTGCTTATTGTGACATCATGACATCAGATCAGTTAATTATCTACGGCCATAACATGGGAAGAGGCAGAATGTTTGGAGCATTAACGAGTTTTAGAGACAAAGCGTTTCTAGATCAACACCCAATGATTATATTTGAGACAAAAAAGCATAAATACAGATATGAGATATTTGCGGTGATGAGTGTTAATGCAAATGAGTTTCAGTACTGGGGATTTACAATGGCAAGGGATGAGGCTGACTTTGATGCATATACGCAAAAAGTGGTCGAGAGCAGCATGGTTGTAGCGGGAAGGATGCCTAAATATGGTGAACAGTTGTTGGCACTTAGTACATGTGATAATGGTAAAGGAAAAGACTGGCGGTTTGTAGTGCTGGGAAGAAAAGTGTGATATGATAGAGAAAGTTACAGAAAGAGAAATCGGGGTTTATCGGTGGAGAGAAAGGAGAGTTTTGTAAATAGATGATAAAACTTGAAACAGAACGATTATTCCTGCGTGACTATGTAGAAGCGGACTTTGAGGCATATTATAAATTAAAAACAGATGATCAGACGATGTACTATATGCAGGACATTAAGCTGGATGATCGCGAAACGGCTCGAGTTGAGTTTGAGGATTTGCTTTCTGACATGAAAAATATCCATCGTAAG
>JAEELL010000113.1 GCA_016282745.1 Lachnospiraceae bacterium | reverse complement strand
TCGTTTGTATATAAATATACAAGTGCATAATTATTATTTATTGTGGGATCTTAGCTCAGCTGGGAGAGCACCTGCCTTACAAGCAGGGGGTCACAGGTTCGAGCCCTGTAGGTCCCATTTGCATTATGCAATTTGCCGGCGTGGCGGAACTGGCAGACGCGCAGGACTTAAAATCCTGTGGTGGCAACATCGTACCGGTTCGATTCCGGTCGCCGGCATATAAGGGACACTTTAATGGTGTCCTTTTTTATTTCATAGGAAAGTTCTTTGAACTTCCCCATGAAAGCAAGTTATCTTATGGCTTGCACAGAGAATTAGAATTTTATTTTCAGATAAAAGGATGGAATGTACTTTGAGAAATATAATTTATAAAATAAATAAAAGTGTAAACGTAAAGAAAGTTTTTAAATCAATTATTACAACTTGTGCGATATGTTCTTTTGTGATTTTTAACCATAGTGATAATGCCAGCGCATATTCTAAACTTCTAAAACCATCAATTAAAATTACTTACGCAAAGAATGATACTGATGGTATAAAAATAAAGTGGACTTCAATAAAAAAATGTTCCGGATATATTATTTATAGGAAAAGTAATGAAAATGATTATTGGGAAGAAATTGACAGTACTACTTCAAGAATTTATATTGATGAAGATATAGATACAGGTGAGAATTATGAATATGCAATTCAGGCATATAAATATACAAATAAAGGCGTGATGTATTCAAAACTATTCAATAGGTTTCGAGATGATTCAACTTGTAATATTACTGCTTTACCAAAATCTGTTGATAGTGTTATAGCAAAGTATGTATCTGATTACAAAGTCAAACTAAAATGGAAATCCTCAGGAGAAGAATCAGGATTTAAAATTTTTAGATCGTATGATGGTAAAGAATGGAATTTGATTAAAGATATCGAAAATAATGAGGTATCTAAGTATTATGATACGACTATAGATAACAGTGGATTAATTATGTATAAGGTTATCCCTTACGAAATAATTGATGGCGTTATATATGAGGGGACAAATAATGTTAAAGTAGCCTGTGCTTGTTCTGACAGTGGTATAGATGTTTCTTATCACAATGGCGTGATTGATTGGAAAAAAGTTAAAAATGCAGGAATAGATTTTGCTTTTATCAGAATCGGTTACGGTGATTATAGAAAGAAGAAAGGTGCAGTTCTTGATAATAAGTTTGCAAGAAATATCCGACTTGCAAGAAAAAACGGAATTAAAATTGGAGTATATTTTTATGGAAATGCAACAAATATTTCACAGGCCAGAAAGGAAGCAAATTTTGTAGTTAACAAACTGAAAAATTATGGTGGTATTGACTTTCCGGTTGCATATGATTATGAGAATTCTTATAGAAAACATTTTAGATATAAAAAGTCTAATACTAAAATTATAGATGAGTTTTGTAAGATTATAAAGAAGTCAGGTTATGAGCCTTTAATCTATTCTGATAATAATATGCTGACTGATTATGTACAGACTAAGAAGTTAGAAAAATATGGTTTCTGGGTTGCTTATTGGACTTATGATTCCAATGATTATCCGGTTGAACTTAATAATGTTAAGATTTGGCAGTACAGTGACAGAGGAAGAATTAAAGGAATAAAAACTTATACAGATAAAAATGTAACTTTTATTAAATAGAATTAATATTAAAACTATTTACTTTAATATGAAAATGCATATAATAAGGAAGTGTTAGAAAATGTGATTGATTATATAATATATAAATCTATTGATTTATTGATTTATATAATATGATGTCATATTAATTATTAATGGAGGTTTTACATGAGAAAAAAACTATTAACGTTATTATTGGCAGCTACGTTTGTTGTGCAGACAAGCGCAGTTAATACAAATATTTTTGCTGATAATATTGAAAATGAAACTAATGTAGAAGATGAGAGCAGTGAAAAAACAAGTTGGGACCTGTATTGTGAGGAACATAATGAAACAGTATTTGCAAATAAAAAAGTTGCAGATATAGTAAATAATAATAGTCTTATAAAAGAGGGCGTAATGTTAATTGATGGAGATTATTTGCTTGATAGTACCTTCGCATATGATTGGGTAGATAAGGTTTACAATTATGAATATTGTAAAGGACATCCTTTTTATTATGATTTAAAGCAGGAATTTGCTCTGATTTTACAGAAAGAAAAAACTCTTCAAGATGATGCGATAGAGAAAACATTAGCAAATCTTATTGCAGAGAACTTATACAAAGTTGAAACGTTTAATAATATAGATGAAATCTATAATTATAATATTTATGTCTTTAGTAATAATATGTATTCTTTGGAATATTATTGTAGAGAGGCATTAGCATGTGAATATTTGGAAGATAATAGGGAAGAGTTTGCATATACTTATTATGTACCATATGGCAATATGGATTTAAAACAAATGTATCGCAAATTAAGTTTGAGTAGAGCCGAAAATGTTTATGAGGATTCTTATGCATTTACTAATGGTTTTTATAATTCAAATGGTGACTTTGCATTGAATTGGCTGATAGCTTGCAGAGAGTTGTTTAGAGGAAGCCACGAAGAAGGCTTTAATTTGTGCCAGGAAGTTCTTTTAAATGTAGACTTACATAATCATAGATTCATTGAATTGGATGAAGATTTGGCTAATGGCAGATTATACCTTGATTCAGAAGGCTTAGCCCATTATCCGGATAAAAGCTATGCAAATGTATATAATATTGATATTTATGATAGACAGAGTGGGAATGTTCAAAACAAATCCATAGATAAAATTAAAAAGATATTGATTAATGATTTTGGTGTGGATCACGATAAACTCTATAATAATAATCAGGAATCAGAACAGGAAGAGGGAGTTGGCATATATTTGAACGGATATCAGATTAATGCCACAAGAGGAGCACATAGAATATGTTATAGCGTGTATGATGAAAGCAATAAAGTAGTTGAAAGTGGATTGATTTTCGGATTAAGCAAATATGCTACTTTCGCTGATATGACAGTTAATAGTATTAATAAGGATGTTTATTCATTCAAGTCAACTGAAAAGGGAAAAGTAAATCTGGGAGATAATTCGGATGATTTTCAGTCATATGTAATGACAATGCCTTTTATTAATTCAAAAGATTATTTTGATTCTGAGATGATGGTTAGAGCGTATGTAAAATTAGACAATGGACGATATATTTATTCTAGTGTGGACAAAACTTCTGTATATGGAATTGCGGCGACTTTATATGAATATCAGGAAGTTCCAACTAAAGTATTTTTTGATTATTTATATAACAATATATTATCTTTAGTTAACAGTGATTATAAAATGCATAATTACTTTGAAAATATATACGTTGAATAGCAGAATATTTGCATTAGGTAAATAATATAATAATTAATATAAGATACAAAAGTGTTTGATAAAAAAGTAATAGTTGAAAAATGGAACAGTACATATCATTTTTGAAATAAATATTATGGTATGTACTGTTTTATAAATAGTATTGATTTTAAGTATAATAAAACACAAGTAGTTATCTAAAAGATTATTTTATGCCAATAAAAGTTAATCTTTTAGATGGATTAATCGGTATGTCAATAAAAATGTCAATAAAAAATCAATCTTTTTATTGACAGATGGATAATAATAGGGTAATATAAATGATGTCGTTTTTAGAATGACGTGTGCGTTTAGCTCAGCTGGATAGAGCGTTTGGCTACGGACCAAAAGGTCGGGGGTTCGAATCCTCTAACGCACGTTTGCACAGATTTTATATCTGTGCTTTTTTTTTCAACATAAATAATTGGGTGTTGACTTTATAATGAATTCCATATAATGATTAAGTATGTTTATTTTACAGAGTATCTGAATTTACAGGACACTCATTTTTCGTGAAGGAGAATAACTCAATGAGAGAATATATACTGACTGCTCCATGCCATTTTGGTTTGGAGGCAGTTTTAAAGAGAGAAGTACAGGATCTTGGATACGAGATAATAAAGGTGGAAGATGGCAGAGTTACATTTAAGGGTGACGAAAAAGCTATAGTTAGGGCTAATGTTTATTTGAGAACAGCTGAGAGAGTGTTAGTGCAGGTTGGCAGATTTAAGGCAACTACTTTTGATGAACTGTTTGAAAAGGTTAAGGCGCTTGATTGGGAAAACTATATCCCTGTGGATGGAAAATTCTGGGTAAAAAAAGCCACATCTATTAAGAGTAAATTATTTAGTACAACAGATATCCAGCGAATCGTCAAAAAGGCCATGGTTGAGAAATTAAAAAGCGAATATTCGGTTAACTGGTTTGACGAGGATGGAGCTGAATATCCAATCAGAATTTTTATTCATAAGGATGAAGTGGTAGTAGGTCTTGATTCTTCCGGGGAGTCTTTACATATGCGCGGATACCGAAAGAATACTGCAAAGGCTCCGATTGAAGAGACTCTTGCCGCAGCTCTGATAATGCTTACCCCTTGGCGCAAAGACAGGATACTTGTTGATCCATTTTGCGGAAGTGGAACATTTGCAATTGAGGCGGCAATGATTGCCATGAATATGGCACCGGGGATGAACAGAGAGTTTGTCTCTGAGGGTTGGACAAATGTCATTGACAAAAAGATTTGGTATGATGTTATTAATGAAGCAAACGATATGATTGACGATTCGGTTGAAACTGATATTCAGGCATATGATATTGATGCCAAAATGGTGGCATACGCGAAAAAGAATGCAGAACTTGCAGGAGTAGATCACCTTATTCATTTTCAGCAGAGAGATGTTGCAGATCTGAGTCACAGTAAGAAATACGGATTTATAATAACTAATCCTCCATACGGTGAGAGATTGGATGAAAAAGAGAATATGTATGATTTGTACAAATGTTTTGGGGAGAGATATAAAAAACTTGATTCCTGGTCTGCATTTGTAATTACTTCATATGAGGATGCTGAAAAAGCAATGGGAATTAAGGCGACTAAGAACAGAAAGATTTATAACGGAATGCTCAAGGCATACTATTATCAGTTCATGGGACCAAAGCCACCTAAAGCCAACAAACAAAAATAAATATAACTAAGAATTATGTAATACTGTAATAATTTAATTATGCAATTATGGAATAAGAGGTAGTGTATTGAAAAAACAAGTATGGTATTGGATGATTTGTATCATTGCAATTGTTGGTGGTTTCTTTTTGTTTAAGTATCTCAACAAAGAATACTTAATAAAGAGTGAAGTGGTGGTAGACAACACACGATGGAACAAATTAATCGCAAATGAATTAAATAACAATAATGTAAAACTGTCTGTAGACGGTGTTACAATCAATAGCAAAAACAAGAAAATATATGTTGATGATGAACTGAAAATGTATATTGCACTTGATAATATAACAGAAACATTTAATTGTTTTTGTGCTATTTATAAGGGGAAAACAGTTAAGATTACTAAGGGGGACAATGTGTTGACAATGGATATTGGAGCTTTGGAATATAATTGGAATGAGACGGTTATTGATTCTGAACTACCAATTCTTGAGATTGATAAAGCTTACTATTTTCCTGTTGATATTCTGGCTGAATGTTTTCACTATTCTTATGTATGGGATGGTCAGTATACAGAAATGAAACTTGTTAGTAATGATAATAATTCGAGAAATTTGCCTTATTACTATTCATACGAAAAGGAAGAAAGAAGTCCACAGGTGCGCTCGCAGGGCAATTATTCCACATGTTGGGCTTTTGCGTCTGTAACGGCATTGGAGACGTCATTACTGCCGGAAGAACACGAAGTATTTGCAGCAGACCATATGGCTATAATGAATTCTTTCAGTGTTGGTGTTTCAGAAGGTGGAGATTATAATATTTCAATGGCTTATCTTGCTGCGTGGCAGGGACCTGTCCTTGAAAAAGATGACAAGTACGATGGAGTTTCGGGAAAATACAAGACTGTAAAGCATGTCCAGGAAATGCAGATTATTGAGTCAAAAGAATACGAAACAATAAAATCCATGGTGTACAAGTATGGAGGCGTACAGAGTGCACTATATACATCACTGGTAAATTCATCAAGTACGTCGACATATTATAATAAAGAGACAAATGCATATTGCTATATAGGTGAAAATAAACCGAATCATGATATTGTAATAATCGGATGGGATGATAACTATCCGAAAGAGAATTTTAATACAGCTGTTGAAGGGGACGGCGCATTTATTTGCAGAAACAGTTGGGGAAAAGAATTTGGTGACAAGGGCAATTTTTATGTTTCATACTATGACTCAAACATAGGGGTTCACAATATTGTTTACACACGAATAGAAGATACAGATAACTATGATACTATCTACCAGAGCGATTTGTGTGGTTATGTCGGAAAAATGGGATATAAGGATAAGTCATCAGCTTATTTTGCGAATGTTTACAAAGCGGATAAGAACGAGATAATCAAGGCTGTAGGATTCTATGCAACCGATGTTGATACCAAATATGAAGTGTTTGTATGCCCGGATTATGAGGATGAGAATTCACTTACATCCTCAAGAACATGGGTAGGATCCGGAAGTCTAAAGAACAAAGGATACTATACAATAGAATTAAACAGGGCGATTGAAGTTGAAAAAGGAAAAGAGTTTGCAGTTATAATTAAAGCTACAACTCCAAAGTCATGCGAGCCGGTAGCGGTAGAATTTCAAAATGATGATATTACGAAAAATGTTGATATAAAAGATGGAAAAGGCTATATTAGTTTTATGGGCAACTCTTGGGAGCGTGTCGAAGATAAGAAAAAATGTAATATTTGCTTAAAAGCATTTACAGAGGACAGATAAGGAGACAGTATAAAATGATATTTGCAACAGGAAATGAAGGAAAAGTCAGAGAAGTAAAAATGATGTTAGAGGATGCAGGATTAGAACTTGATCTTGTTACCATGAAAGAAGCCGGAGTAGAGGCTGACATAGAAGAAACAGGTGAGACATTTGAAGAAAATGCAGTGATCAAAGCAAAAGCGATAATGGAAATGACAGGTGAAATTGCAATGGCGGATGATTCCGGACTTGAGGTTGATTATCTTGATAAAGCGCCGGGAATTTATTCTGCCAGATTTTTAGGAGAAGATACCCCATACTCTGTTAAGAACGCACATATAATAAAACAGCTTGAAGGTGTTGAGGGCGAGGCTAGAAGTGCAAGATTTGTCTGCGTGATTGCTGTTGCATTTCCTAATGGAGATATATTGACAACAAGAGGAACAATTGAAGGTTATATAACCACAGAAGAGAGAGGTACAAATGGATTTGGATATGATCCAATCGTGTATGTGCCTGAGTATGATATGACAACAGGTGAGATGGATCCGCATCTGAAGAACAGCATTAGTCACAGAGGCAAGGCTCTCAAGAAAATGATAAAATTGTTGGGTGACAGAATGTAATTGCGGTAGAAAAAAGTGTTAATGAGATGATACAAAAAAAGATAATAGTATAGCAATAATGAAAAAAAGATAATAGTATAGCAATAAAGAAAATGAGAAAAATATTAGTTATCAGCGACACTCATGGGTATCTGGATAATTATGAAAAAGTTATAAAGCAGAATAAAGAAGCTGATTACATCATTCATCTGGGTGATGTATGTGGTGATGAAAAATACATACAATGGTCTGTTCCCTATGCAGTGAAGATTTTAAGGGGAAATAATGACTGGAACCGTGAATTGGCGGATAAAGTAGTGTTTGACATGTACGGGCACAGAATATTTGCCACACACGGGCATAGATACGGAGTGTTTGGGTCTGATGTGACAAGGCTGGTTTATGCTGCATTACAGGAAGATTGCGATATTATAATGTATGGACACACTCATGTCCCCGTAATTGATGAGGGTGAAGAATATACATTGATCAATCCCGGAAGTCTTACTTACCCTAGACAAAGTGGGAAAAAACCAAGTTATATTTTAATGACGATGGAAGATGATGGAAGCGTGACATATGAATTAAAATATGTTGATTAGTAATTATTCAGTTTTTTTCAAAAAGTTTATATATTATGATTTATAAATTTTTATTTTTTTCAAAAAATTTTATTATTCAGAGTGAATAATAAATCGGAGTGAAGAAAAATATAAAAAATTTTTTGAAAAATTTTTTTGAGAATTTTATTGAATTTTTTTTGTGAATTTGTCAAAATGACATCTGAGATTAATTGGAATTGAAAAAATGATCTCACTGGAAAGTCCCATAAAATAAGGAGTTCCGGCGTTTGAAAAAAATATTTTAAAAAAATTTAAAAAAAGTGTTGACTTTATTGGCGATTTACCATATAATCATTCTTGCGTTGTGAAAAACGCAGCACATTAACAAAAGAATACGGGGTGTGGCTCAGCTTGGCTAGAGCGCTTGATTTGGGATCAAGAGGTCGCAGGTTCGAATCCTGTCACCCCGATTATGCGGGTGTAGTTCAATGGTAGAACACTAGCCTTCCAAGCTAGATACGTGGGTTCGATTCCCATCACCCGCTTGGTTTTCGCAATGGCGAAAATTATGTGTTCGTAGCTCAGCTGGATAGAGCAACGGCCTTCTAAGCCGTGGGTCGGGGGTTCGAATCCCTTCGAGCACAGTATGGTGGCTATGGCGCAGTTGGCTAGCGCGCCAGATTGTGGCTCTGGAGGCCGAGGGTTC
>JAEELL010000006.1 GCA_016282745.1 Lachnospiraceae bacterium | reverse complement strand
CAGAACGAGTGTACAGATGCGAGTGTGGAAATGAAATGGACAGGGACAAAAATGCTGCAATAAATATCAGGGAAGAAGCAAAAAGAATGCTGATAGCATATGCATAAAAATGTCCGTAACCGGACTGAAAAGAAAAATCCTAAATGCGATAAATAAAAAAAAGAATCGCGGGGCACGCGAGGATAGCCTGTTGATACTTGGCTCAGAAGAGTCATTGAGCAGGAAGCCCCTACTTCAAAATCATATTGATTTAAGTAGTGGGAGCATGTCACAAAAAGAAGATAAGTAAGAGATGAGTAAAAACAAACTTGTCTAAGTGTAAGAGACCCTCGGTAATATGTTTTGCCGGGGCTTTTTATACACGAAATTGTTGTAAAACTTGACTTAGTCAGCATATATACATATAATTTAAAAGGTTAAAAATAAAAAGTAATTGTATCAGTGCTTCGGTCGTTTAAAAGCGATGGCGGAGTCAAAAGGGAATGCAGTCAAAATCTGCAACAGCCCCAGCTACTGTAGTTGGAAGAACAACTGTGAATGGTTGTATTTTTCAAGAGTCAGATACCTGCTGATATAACAAATTGGATTGAAGAATTTGCGTTTTGCTGAGGGTGAAATGTAAGAATATATATTAGATGCGAGATGACTCCCACTTCAAGCACATATGTGCTAAGTGGTAGGAAAAAAACTTCAGCCCGATAATATAATTGTTGGGGTGAAGTTTTTTTGTTATTCACGACCGTGTAAGCACTAAGAAGCTGAAAAAAGATTAGAGGAACACAATGGATTTGAAAAAAATAAAGTGGTTTGCAGGCATTGTGATTATTATTACAATGTGCGCAGTGGCATTCAAAAATATAGAGATAAAGAGTGTAGATGAGTACAAAAAAGAGCAGCAGCAACTGGCTGATTCAGGAGTACAAAAAGATAAAAACGGGATGGCTCAGATCATTTTCGAAGATGGAGATGAAGTATCTGAGAGTGAAGTTTTAGATGAAATAAAAGACCAGATTGATGAGAGTGCCACAGTAAATAATGGCGATGCAGATGAAAAAAACACAACAAATAATAAGACCGATTCAAAAGCGGATATAGAAGCAGAGTCGCAAGATGATAAATCAGATAAAGATAATTTAAGCAAGTCGGAAACAAAAAAATCAGATAAGGATAATTTAAGCAAGCCGAAAACAAAAAAAACAGATAACAGCAAGACTAAAAATACAAATAAGAGTAAAACAAAAAAAACAAATAAGAATCAGACAAATGATTCAAAAAGAACAGATGATTCGGACAATTCGAATAAGGCAAATGACTCGTCTGATTCAAGTAAAACAGATAAATCGGGAGATATTCATGTCGATGATGGCAAAGGTGGAGTAATTAATGGTACCAAAGACTCAGGACAAAATGGCAATAAGCAAAATGATAAGAAACAAAATGAGACAAAAGCATCTGAGACTGAGACTTCTCAGAAAAAATATATAGAGTGCAGTATTGAAGTAAATTGTTTTGAATTGAGTGATAATCCCGATGCAATGCTTGAAAAGTTCAGAAAATTTATTCCGGAAGACGGGGTGATACTTACAAAGACTACTGTTAAAGTATTAGAAGGTACAACTGTATATGATATTTTAAATGCCGCATGTAAGAAAGAAAACATTGCAATTGATGCAAGTTATAATGCATTGTACAAAGCATATTACGTGAGAAGTATTAACAATCTTCCTGAGCGGGCTGCAGGAGATATGAGTGGCTGGGTTTATACGGTGAACGGAAAATCACCGATGCTTGGTGCCAGTGCTTACAAAGTTGCAGACGGCGATGTAATTGTTTGGAGTTATACGGTAGACGGTGTGCCGGACTAAGCTGTTTTACAGGCACATACAGAAATAAGTAAAAGACATATCAAGGAAGTGTAAATGCAGAGATTTAATGAATACCATCCGATAATCAATTTAATATTTATAGTTATTGCGCTCATTATTACAATGAGTTCAATAAATCCTTACACTGCCGGATTATCTCTTTTTATGGCGTTGCTCTATGGGCGATATTTGTATGGAAGAAAGTACCTTAAAATATTCGTATTTCTTTCTATTCCGGTTATTATTTTTGCGGCAGTTTTTGTTCCGCTATTTTCACATAATGGGGAGACGGCACTGTTTTATATCAATGATTTGCCGGTGACTTTAGAAACAATTCTGTTTGGACTGGTAACAGGAATGATGATGCTTGCGACTATTTCATGGTTTTACGTTGCGGGCTCAATGATAGATACGGAAAAGTTTTTGTATCTCACAGGAAGACTTCTTCCAACCATCGCGCTGATTATTTCCATGACTATCGGAATGATTCCAAAGTTAATAAAGAAGTACAAAGAAGTATCCGATGCACAGGCGGGAATCGGAAGAAATTCCGGAGATATGTCTGTGATGAGGAGAATTCAGTTTATGCTTAAAAAATTGTCTATAGTCATTTCATGGACCTTAGAAGATTCCGTTAACACTACTGTATCCATGGAGTCAAGGGGATATGGGACTGGTAAGAGAACAAACACACATCTTTTTAAATTTATCAGAAACGACAGAATAATGCTTGTTTTGTTAATGGCATTTGGAAGCTTTCCCTGCACAATGGCTATTTTAGGAAAGTATAGAGTTAATTATTTCCCAAGTATGGAATTTACGGAGATCACATTTATAAATGTTGTTTCCTTTTTTATGTTTTTTTTATTTATGGGGATTCCAATGGCTTCAGACATAATAAATGAAGCTTATGAGAATTCCGGGGAGAACATGTCGAAGGCGGCTGCAAACAGTAATGAGAGGAGAGATAATAATGGCAGGTAATATTATTGAATTTGACAATGTCAGTTTTACATATCCCGGTGCAAATAAAGCTGCCATAAAAGATATCACATTTGAAATAAGACAGTCAGAATTTATCGTTATTGCGGGAAAGTCCGGATGCGGAAAGAGCACCCTTCTCTCTCATATGAAAAAGAACCACATTCCTTTTGGCAGGGGTGAGGGAAATATGTATTTCATTGATAATGCAAATAATGAATCCGGAGGAATTCCAAATATTAATTCCGGACGAATACCAATCGAAGAGATGAGTGACAGGGACAGTGCCAAAAAAATTGGATTTGTTGGACAGGATATTGATTCCCAGATTGTATCGGACAAAGTGTGGCATGAGTTATCTTTCGGGTTGGAAAATCTGGGATATAAAAATGATGTTATGAGGCGAAGAACTGCAGAAATCGCAGAGTTTATGGGGATTCGTGAAATATACAGAAAAAAGACAGAGGAATTGTCAGGGGGAGAAAAGCAACTGGTAGCTTTAGCGTCCGTAATGGCAATGAATCCAAAAGTTTTGATTCTCGATGAGCCTGTTAATCAGTTGTCGCCAAAGGCGGCAAAGAGTTTTATTAATGCTCTTGTGCAGATAAACAGAGAATTATCTACCACAATTGTTATTTCAGAGCAGCGACTCAGTGATGTGCTGCCATATGCAGACAGGGTAGTGGTTATGCAGGATGGAGAGATAGTCGATATCAAAAAGCCTGAAGAACTTGATGTGGTTTTTGATGAATACAGGAAAAAGAAAGAAAGGGAACTGGCAATATATAATGCAATTCCTGCGGCTTCAAGGATTTATATGAGCGCAAGAAAAGGACAGGATGGAAAGCAGTTAAATGAAAAGCATGGTAAGATGCCCGTATCAGTCAGACAGGGAAGAGAGTGGCTTGAATCAATACATAATGTTGAAGGAGGGCAAAGCGGGACAGGAAAGCAAAATGCAAATGGAAAGCAAAATGCAAATGAAAAGCAAAATGCAAATGAAAAGCAAATAGTTGCAGAAAACAAAAAATCAGGCGATTGTGTGAAGGTAAAGGATATTTCATTTTCGTATGCAAAGGATAGAAAAGTTATTGATAAGCTTTCCCTGAATATAGAGTCAGGAAGTTTTACAGCGATTATGGGAGGAAACGGAAGCGGAAAGACAACCCTGCTCAAATGCATCTCCGGGATTTTAAAGGTGCGTTCAGGTAAGATAGAAACTGATGGAAAAGTGGCATACCTTGTTCAGAATCCGAAGGCTTTATTCACGGAACTTACTGCGGAGGAAGAACTTGCAGAGGTATTAACAGATAATAAAAAGAACGATAAAAAAATAAAATCAGGGAATGATCAGATTAAAAAGAAGGTGGATGAGATGCTTGCTCTCTTGGAGATAGATGACTGCAGGAAAATGCACCCATATGATCTGAGTGGGGGTCAGGCACAGAGGCTTGCTCTTGGAAAAGTTCTTCTGACAGAGCCGGATATACTTTTGTTAGATGAGCCTACAAAAGGACTAGACGGAGAGTTCAAAGAAAAACTTGGTCAGATACTGAAACAGCTTCAGAGCCGGGGAAAGACCATTGTGGTAATAACTCACGACATGGAGTTTGCGGCTAAGCATGCTACCCATTGTGCGTTTATGTTTGACGGTGACATTGTGGCCTCAGATGAAAAATATACATTTTTTTGTGAAAATATGTTTTTTACAACGGAAGTCAGCAGAATGACAAAAGGAATTCTGGAGAGATGCATTACTGTGGAAGATGTTCAAAGGAGACTTGCCCATGGAAACAAGTAAAGAGTATAAAGCACAGCACATGAGCAGGGAAAAAAAGAGTGAAGCACAGCACATGAGCAGGACCAAAAATCGTGGAACGGGTTTTAGAAGCCGAAGAAATTTTGATGAAAAAGAGTTCCTGGAAAATGTACGCAAAAGAAAAATAATTGCAACTCTGTGTATCGCGGTAATGTTGCCTATATTATTGGCAGTATTTTATTTCTTTATGAAGCAGAGACATTATATTCTCATGAGTATTCTGATTCTTGCGGTGGTAATAATGCCTTTTATGGTTTTGTTTGAGTACAGAAAACCAAGGGCAAGGGATGTTGTGCTTATATCATCCATGACTGCATTTACCGCATCGGCAAATGTACTCTGTACGCACACGGTTCCTCTTCATGCAGGAACGGCACTTGTGATAGTATCAGGAATTTCTCTTGGACCGGAAGCCGGATTTTTGGTTGGAGCCCTTGGAAGACTTGTTTGTAATACATTCGACGGACAGGGACCCTGGACACCGTGGCAGATGGTCTGTTGGGGACTTATTGGATTTATGAGTGGCTTGATATTTAACAGAGTCGACATAAAGGCAGACTCACTCTTTGAGGAGAGTACAGGAAGAATTTCAGATTCTTTCAAAGTAATAATGGGACCGGTTATTTCGATAATTGTGTCTGAATTGATTGGTTTTACAGTTTTTGTTATAGCAGGTGGAACTGAAAAAATATCAGCATACATGGGATGGTGGCTCTACGCCTTTGGCGGGGCAGGACTTTTGGCAGGAATAATCTTGCAGAAGAAGAAATTGCACGCGGATGTGGTCACTATGACGGTATATACATTTTTCATTAGTTTCATTGTATATGGCGGAATAATGAATTTCGCATCACTTTTGATGGACGCGGGAATGAATCCTGAGAGCCAGAATGTATCGGTAAGAACCATAAGGCTTGTGTATATGACGGGAGTTCCCTACGATTTTCAGCATGGCCTTGGGGCCGCAGTTTGTATTTTCTTTTTCGGGGAGAGCCTGATAAAGAAAATACAGAGAATAAAAATAAAGTATGGCATTGTATGACAGGCAATCAGGTGCCTGAGAAACAATTGGAAATGGGTTAAGTGTTTGAAAACTTTTATCTTGGCCGGATGAGAATTCCACTTCTATTAGTGGTGAGTAAAAATCGTAGGCGGTAAAGGATTTCAACTTAATAATAAACATAATTTAAATAGCAGGAGGAAAAAAGATGTTTAACAATTTAAGCAAAAAAGTAATGTCACTTGCCATTGCGGTAACAATGGTATTTTCACTTGTTCAGGTGAATATATCAGCAGAGGAAAGTGAAAAGCAGGCAGCAAAAGTAGCTGTGTGGGTTGCATTGGACAGCCTTTCAAATGAGAACACTGATGGGAAAGCCGTTTCAGTATCAAAGGAACTTGTTCTTGTTGATGAAGGAACAAAAGCAACTGAGGCTTTTAAAATGGTAATGGACAAAAACGGGATAGAATATACCATTGCAGAATCAGACTGGGGCAGTTACTGGGCAAGCATTAATAAAATGGGATATGATGCCGAGACAGAAAAATTCTGGGTATTTGATGTTAATGGCGAAACAATGTCAGTTGGTACTGATTCTTACACAGTAAAAGAAGGAGACAAACTTTCCTTTGTTTACAAAACTATGGAAGGAAAAGAGTTGCCTGCATCATTTGCAGACGACGCAGCTCTCAATCCAAAGGCAGATATAATAGAAGAGTATAAAAAAATCACAGATAAGCAGATTGAGTTGCTTAGAAATAAAATATTTGAGACTGTTTTCAGTAATGGACAGGGAATTTCAGGTATTGAGAGTGCATCATTACTTCACTCTGTAGTGGTACTCAAAAAATGTGGTTTGAATGCAGAAGAATTCTACAAAGCAACAACAGAAAATGTTTTGAGTCAGTTAGCCCAGATGAAAGACGGTGGTGCAGTTGAGGGAAAAACTTATTCATACTATGATTATTCAGAATACAAAACTGTTGAACTTCCACTTTCTTTTGAAACACTCAAGACAGTAGGAACATATGTAAAATCACTCAGTTACGTAATAGAATATCTTACAGCATTTGGATATGACTGCACAAATATTAATGGGATGAATCTTATTGAAGAAATCACTTCACTTGATACATATGAGAAATCAGCTTATGCATATGGTGCATATGGACGTGACGGATATATTCTCAATGCACTTGATTCGGGAAATTACAGCGTTTCAGAGATGAATATTTCATCTCGTGTAAGCAGAGATTTACTTATCAGAACAATTATTGATGACTATGAATTTGCGGTATCAAATGTTGCAAATTACGGATCAGTAGATCCTATTGCAATGGACCTTGATGCAGTTGCACCTTATGCCGATGAAGAATATGCAAAGGCTCACAACGTGACAGTGCCACAGGCAGAGATAAATGCGTATATTGCAAAGGCACTTGATATAATTGCAACATATCAGGATGAAAATGGAACATACCAGGCATACGGTTCGGCAAGTTTCAATTCTCTTGGAGTAGCAATGATAGCAGTCGGAAAAGCAGGAGTAAATGTTCTTGATGAAAGTACAGGAAATGATTTCATTAAGAATGGAAAAACAGTTATTGATGCATCAGCAGAGTTCATTGATGTAGAGAAATTGGCGGTTAATGATGTTGTATTCTCATATGCGCCTGAACAGTTGCTTGAGGGCTTGTACTGCGTTCGTCAGTCAATGGAAAGCAAGGCAGAAGAGGAAGAGACAACAGCGGCCCCAACAACAGTGGCACCAACAACAGCGGCACCAACAACAGTAGTTCCTACAACTGCAGTTCCAACAACAGCAGTGCCAACAACTGTAAAAGTTGGAAAAACTAAACTTTCAAAGATTAAGAGAACAAAGAATGGTAAGAAAGTAAAACTTACATTCAAGAAAGTTCCTGGAAAGACTTACTATCAGATAAAGATTTCTTCATCAAAGAAATTTACTAAAAAGACTACAAGAGTTATCAATTCAAAGAAAATTACAAAGACAGTTTCAAAACTTAAGGCACATAAAAAGTACTATGTTAAGGTTAGAGCTTACGTTAAAACTGCGAAGGGAACACCTGTGTACAGCAAGTGGTCAAAGGTAACAGTAATCAGATAAAGTTCTTGAATGTTAATATGCAGAATAAAAGTTCAGAGTTTTTTCGTATGATATTTCAGGAATATAGTACAGTTGGAGTTGACATTATTATTGTTACTGTTATACTTATAGTTGCGATAATAACGACAGTTCATTTGTACCATCCTGTCGAAAAACAAAACTAGGACTATTTAATTGATATAAAACTTGTTTTAAAACATGCTATAAGACATGCTTTAAAGCATTGTCTTATTAAGAAACAATCAATAAATGTTAGAAGTCCCTCGGTACGCCCGGGGGACTTTATTATTTTATACCTATGCGTCTATGGAGGAAATGAAGATGTATTTTTTGAAAACGACAAAGAGCTTTGATTCTGCACATTTTTTAAAGGGATATGAAGGAAAATGCAGCAATATTCACGGACACAGATGGAAAGTAGTGGTGGAGATTGCCCATGAAAATCTTCAGACTGAAGGACCAAAGAGAGGAATGATCATTGACTTTGACGATTTGAAGAAACTTGTAAAAGATATTTGCGATGAGTTTGATCATTGTCTTATATATGAAAAAGATTCTCTCAAACCTACAACAATTGCAGCTTTAAAGGATGAAGATTTCAGAATGATAGAGGTTCCGTTTATTCCTACCGCAGAGAATTATGCAAAGATGTTTTTTGACAGAATTAAAGAAGCCGGATTTCCTGTTCACAGAGTTGAAGTCTTTGAGACGCCAAATAATGTTGCGGCATATGAGGAATACTAGTTGTGAATAGAAATGAGCAAGTTGCAAAATAGCAATGAGTAAGTTGAGGAATGACAGATGAAAGTAGTAGAGAAATTTGTGAGCATCAACGGTGAGAGCACCAGAGCCGGAGAACTTGCGGTATTTATCAGATTCAAAGGATGCAATCTGAATTGTACCTACTGTGATACAAAATGGGCAAATGAGCCGGATTGTGATTTCACTGAGATGACCCCTGAAGAGATTGCAAGGTACGTGGAAGAAACAAAAGTAAAAAATGTCACTTTGACAGGTGGCGAGCCATTGCTCCAAAGCGAGATTGGAATTCTTATAGACAGATTATATGAGATTCCGGGTGTGAGAGTTGAGATAGAGACCAACGGTTCAGTTGACATTATGACGGTTCAGTCAGTTAACAGACCTTCATTTACAGTTGACTACAAATCTCCAACCAGCAGTTGCGAGAGCAGAATGTGTATGACTAACTACGAAAATGTTGAAAAGGGAGACACAGTAAAGTTTGTTGTGGGAAGCATTGAAGATTTGGCCAAGGCAAAAGAAATAATAGACCGATACGGACTGAAAGACAGATGTCATGTATATATGAGTCCTGTTTTTGGTATGATTGAACCGGCAGATATTGTCGATTATATGATTGATAATAATATGAATGGCATTCGCCTTCAGATACAGATGCACAAGGTAATTTGGAATCCTGACCAGAGAGGAGTTTAACATGATAGATAAGAAAGCTATTGAAGAGCATATCAGAGGAATATTGGTGGCACTTGGAGATGATCCTGACCGCGAAGGTTTAAAGGATACACCTAGAAGAGTAGCAAACATGTACGAGGAAGTGTTTGCCGGAATGAATTACACAAACCATGAGATTGCAGAGATGTTTAACAGAACTTTTGAGGAAGGTGTGGATCAGACAAATAATTCAAAGATTGTCGTGATGAAAGACATTGATTTATTCTCATACTGCGAACATCACATGGCACTTATGTATGATATGAAAGCCACAGTTGCTTATATTCCAAATGGCAAGGTTGTCGGTCTTTCAAAGATTGCAAGAGTAGTTGATATGGTTGGAAGAAGACTCCAGTTACAGGAAAAAATCGGGCAGGATATTGCCGACATTATTCAGGAAATTACCGGAAGTGAGGATGTGGCTGTAACTATTGAAGGTTACCACAGCTGCGTATCTGCAAGAGGAATAAAGAAGAATAATACAAAGACTTTTACAGCTGAGCTTCGTGGAAAGTTCAAGGATGATCCTCTGACACAGATGTATCTGATGCAGCCTGTATGCATACCGGCAGATAATTCAGATGATAAATAATAATTCAGTTGTAAATCAAACAGTAATACCAATAGATTGAATAAGTGAGGAGAATGATTGATGAAAGCAATGGTTTTGCTCAGTGGTGGGATTGATTCATCCACATCACTTGGACTGGCAGTGAGAGAATACGGAAAAGAAAATGTCATTGCACTGTCTATTTCCTACGGACAGAAGCATGACAAGGAAATACAGGCATCAATAGATGTGGCAGAGTATTATGGAGTGGAACATTTATTTTTGGATTTGGCAAAGATATTTCAGTACAGTAACTGCTCCCTATTAAAACAGTCTACTGAAGAGATACCTGAGCAAAGTTATGCAGAGCAGATTGAGGCAACAAAGGGTGAGGCACCGGTTAGCACATATGTGCCGTTTAGAAACGGACTATTCCTCTCTTCAGCGGCAAGTCTTGCTCTCAGCAAAGAATGCAGCGTAATATACTACGGAGCTCATGCGGATGATGCAGCAGGTTTTGCATACCCGGACTGCTCAGAGGTATTTAACAATGCAATGAACGAAGCTATCTGGGAAGGCTCGGGACATCAGCTTAAGATAGAAGCACCTTTTGTAAAGATGAATAAGTCGGAAGTAATAAAGATGGGGCTTGAGATTGGTGTTCCATATCATCTCACATGGTCATGCTATGAAGGTGGAGAAAAGCCATGTGGAAAGTGCGGAACATGCATTGATCGTGCAGCAGCATTCAGGGCAAACGGGATTGAAGACCCAGCAAGTTAATCACTGTTTCAAAATGTATACTATATGAAACGAAACAAAATACGAATTAAAGAGATTTGCATTAGCGATAATTCAATTTCAATGGAGGTTGTTATGAGAGAGAATGAAGGTTTAACAAAACTTGGAAGTCAGGGAACAGAATACAAAACAGAATATGATTCGTCACTTTTGGAGACATTTGATAACAAGCACCCTGACAATGATTATTTTGTAAAATTCAATTGTCCGGAATTTACAAGTCTTTGTCCGATTACGGGACAGCCGGATTTTGCCACAATTACTATTTCATATGTTCCACAGCAGAAGATGGTTGAGAGTAAATCTCTTAAGTTGTATTTATTCTCATTTAGAAATCATGGAGATTTTCATGAGGACTGCGTAAATATAATCATGAAAGATCTGATTAAACTCATGGATCCAAAATATATTGAGGTGTGGGGCAAGTTCCTTCCACGAGGAGGCATTTCTATTGATCCTTACTGCAATTATGGAAAACCCGGAACAAAGTGGGAAGATGTGGCCTGGGAGCGAATGACAAAGCATGATATGTTCCCGGAGAAAGTGGATAACAGATAAATAAGTAGTTTTATAGCAGAACAATATAGCGTGGGGAGATTATATGTATTACCTGATTAGTGAAAAGTTGCGTAAGACAAGTTTTGATGAATTGAAAAAAAATAAGAATCAGTATGTGGCGGTTATTACTTCAAAAGAGTGGAAAGAGAAAATAGACAGTTTTGATATGGGTATAGATATTGAAACTGAAACTAAGGGAATCTATTCTACAAAAGCAGAGGTAAACTTTGACTCGCTTACAGGAACTTTCTGTATACCTGACAGAAAGGTTATGTCTATGACACATGATTTTTATTTTGCATTAGATGAAAAGGGAATTGTGTTCATCGACGATAACGACTACGTTTCAAAGATTGTTGAGAGTATCAAACACACAAAAAAATGGAGATTGCCAAGTCTGGAGCGTTTTATTTATGATTTCTTAGAATATATAGTAAAAGATGACAGAGAAAAATTAGAGAGAATAGATAAAGAACTGGATATTATGGAAGACGGAATTGTCACCGGAACTGAGGAGATTGTATCTGAAAGAGTAAATGATATCAGAACCGAGATAAGAGATTTGCGCGGTCATTATGAGGAACTGTTGGATTTCAGTCAGGAACTTGAGGAAAACGAAAATAACTTTTTCAAGCAGGATAACTTAAGATACTTCAGACTGTTCTCAAGAAGAATAGAGAGATTAAAAGACGCTACTATCGGAGTGAGCGATCATGCGCTGCAGATTCGAGATATCTATAAAGCTTATCTTGATATAAAGCAGAACAGAATAGTTACAGTCCTTACAATTGTTACGACAGTATTTATGCCACTTACAGTGATAGCAGGCTGGTACGGAATGAACTTTCAGTACATGCCGGAACTCACAGCAAAATGGGGATATCCGACAGTTATAATTGTCAGTGTGTTGATAGTGACAGTAAGTCTGTTGTATTTTAAGATAAAGAAATGGTTATAATGCAATAGATATATTTCGAAATATATGACAAAAATGGGCTGTAAAAAAAGTCTCTAAATAAGGGGTTGTTGCACTAACTAAGAGTTAGTGCAACGCTCCTTTTTAAGTTAAAAGCACAAAACCCATGCTCCGAAAAGCATGTGTTTTCGCAAAAAGAAAAAATATATGTCACATTTTAGCCTGTCATTGGTAGTTATATGTAGAGGAGGTTTTATATGGTGAATAGCAAAATGGAAGAAATAATTAGAAAATACGGTGATATGGTGTTTAGAGTGGCTTTGATTTATTCTCGAAACAATAGGGAGGATGCTAAAGATATATCTCAAGATGTTTTTCTTACGTTGTTGAATAAAAATAAGGAATTTAACGATAGTGAGCATTGTAAGGCATGGCTTATTAGAACTACAATTAATTTAAGTAAGAAATATTATTTTAGGAAGAAAGATATATTATATGATCCTCAGGAGATGAGAAATTTAATAGGGGATAATGAAAAAATAACATTAGACCAAGATAGTTCTAGACTATATCAAGGTATTTGTAAACTTCCGGAAAGAAACAAAATAGTAATTATATTATATTACTTTGAGGAATTATCTTGTCGAGAGATAGCTCAAGTTTTAGTAATATCGGAGGCTTCTGTGCGAAAGAGATTATCAAGAGGAAGACAGTATTTAAGAAGATTTTTGGAGGAAGATTATGAATAATAAAGAAATAAATAAAAAAATGATTGAACAAATTAAAAGGTATACAAGTCCGGATGGCAAGACTACTGATGACATAATCGAATATGTAAAGGCAAATAGTATTAGCAAAAAAGAAAAGACTTTATTTAGTTTTGCTAGAGACGGATGGAAGACAACTGTAGTGGCAGGCTTTGGTGTATTTATTATATTGGGGGTAGTGTATAGTGGTATTACTATTTCAAGCAGAAATAACAATATAATAGAGAATAATGTAGATAATGCAGAAAAGTCTGTTGAGATGGTTGAACAGGTTATTAACGTTGAGAATGATATTGATGTTGTTGGAATGTCAGGTAAAGAACTATTAAAAACAGTTAATATAAATAGTTATAAAGATATTGATAAAATGGTTATTCGTCAAAACGAATTGGACGATTTAACTTGGGTTGAGAAAGTGAAGGATATTACTATACATGAATCTAATGATATAAAAGATTTCTATGATAATATTTCTAACTTAATAATACAAGAAGAAAGTATAGAAACAAACGATGAATGGGAAATAAATTCTCCAAAGGAAAGAGAAATATTATTGTATTGTAGTGATGGAACTGTTCAAAGAGTACATTATGATCCATCATCAAACTGTTTGATGGAATGTTTCTATAAGGGCAATAATCCTATACCACAAAAATCATTTGACAGGTTGTCAGATGATTTTAATAAATGGCTTATCAATATATGTAATATTGATATTGAAAAAGATTATTCCGATGAATATAAGCGCTATCAGGACATACAAAATGATTTGGATTTGTTACAAAAGTATAATGAAGAAAAGTGGTTTGGAGGATATGATCTTATATTTGAAAATGGTGTATTAAAAATAAAAGTATTGTTACTTGACGATAATAAAAGAGATACTATTTTAAATTCATTAACTCATGATGAAAATATTGTTTTTGGGAATGAGGTGGAAAACTGACACAATCAGTTGCATTCATAAATATATTGAAGGTGAGTGTATATATATACCATAAAAAGAATCGTAAATCATGAGGAGAAGTAAGCAATGCCAGATTTGAACAGGATTGCAGAAATCGTGATATATACGAAAAATATTTTTCAGGAATGACCGTGAAGAAATATTCATATGGTATTAGTTTGTTAAGTTTTGCTGTTTCAATTATACTGTATAGTATGAACTTGCATCTGCTCCGGCAGGTGTGTTTGAAAACAGAAAGACCCACGCAAAGAACTCATCCAGAGCCGGGGCTAACAGCTCACGACGTTTATCTTCTCTTTCTTTTTTATGCAAAAGCTGCAATCGAGAGATTAGTTTGTTTATACTGGCATAGAGTTTATCCCAGTCTCTGAATTGTCTTTTCATTTAGAGACTTTTTTTGCAGCCCCTTTTTGGTTATAGTGTATAATTTACATTTTCTTGTCGGATTTCAAATACATTTTTTCTTTTGGAAGTACGCTGTTAGTAATTCTTGCCATCTGTTCCGGAGTCTCTTTTTTTCCACTCTTTATCCAATTTTCAACAACAGCAATACAGCCAAATACAATATAGTATCTGTAATATTTGTAGTTGGCAGCCTGACTCTCAGTGAAGGTCTGCCCCCAACGAAGCATATAGTTATTGTGGATGCAATAACCTATACGCTCGAAACCATTTCCGTTGCCGGTATCAAATGCAAGAATCTCGGCACGGACTGTCTCGTCCTTGAGATATTCAAAAAGTCTGATGAAGAAACCATTAGAATCTCCACCTGTAGTTTCATTGATAATGTTCTGAATTGCAGCGAGAAGCTTGTTCTGCATCTGCTCAATAATCTCGTAAGGATCCCTGTAATAGTTGTAGAAAGTTGCTCTGGTTATATCTGCCTCTTCTGCCAGTTCTTTTACAGTAATTTGATGAATCCCTTTCCTCTTTAGAAGTCTAATCAAAGCCAATTCAATTTCACGTTTGGTTCTGATAACACGTCTGTCCTGATTATTTCTTTCCATGTCGCTCTCCTTAAAAGTCATAAAGTTTGTTTTGTAGTTTCTTATTCAAGACTTGTACAGTATTTTCCCCATTTTTAACTTACATAGATTATTTTTAGACTCACTCAAAACAGTATACCATCTTTTCATAAAAAAAAAAAATTAAAATCTGTTTTTATACATATTGTATTTAAAGTGTTTAATAAAAAGCGAAAAATAATATACACTGAATGAAATAGTGTTAAATAACAGACAAAATTTACTTGAAATGTCTGGTTTTATACAACATTTTTTGTGGGTGTAAAACATCGTCAAAAAGCATTGACGGTGTTTTTTTTTAACAGTATATTAGTCTCGTTTTTGAGCACAGAGCAGGTAATCCCTTGCGATTATGAGAAAGCCAAAAAACTTCTTATAAAGAATACAGAGAAAGCAGCAGAGTGAGAAAATGTTTGGAAAGATAATTGGAACAGGATCATATATTCCCGAAAGAAAAATAACTAATAATAAATTGACTGAATTAGTGGAAACAAATGATGAATGGATAAGGGAGAGAACAGGTATTGGTGCAAGGCATGTGATGACTGACGAAAATACGGCAGAGATGGCATACATGGCGGCAAGGAGTGCAGTACAAAATTCAGGTGTTGATGTTTTGCAGATTGATCTGATCATCGTTTCAAGTGTTTCTTCGAATCTGATTCTTCCAAACACAGCATGTTATGTTCAGGAAAAAATTGGAGCAAGGAATGCTATGTGTTTTGATTTGAATACAGCATGCACAGGATTTATGGTTGCATATAATACTGCCCAGACCTACATCAATGCAGGACTTATTAATACTGCACTGATTATAGCAGCTGAAGGATTGTCGAAGCTGGTTGACTGGAGTGACAGGGAGACATGCATCCTTTTTGGAGACGGTGCAGGTGCTGCGGTTATCGCAAAGGATACAGATGCAGTTTTTGATACCGTGATGCATGCAGATGGAAGTGGAGGAAACGCGCTATTTATGGAAAATGATTTTGCAGCAAGAGTGATTCCTTTTGTGAAAAAGAATGATAAAGATGATGGCATTGTTGGTGCCAATTACATATCTATGAATGGTCGTGAAGTATTTATGTTTGCTGTTGATAAAGTTCCAAAATGCATAAAAGAACTTTTAGGCAAAATAGAAAAAACAGTGGATGATATTGATTGGTTTGTTCTCCATCAGGCAAATGAAAGAATTATTTCATCAATAACAAAGAGAATAAAAGCAGACAGTGCAAAGGTTCCGGTTAATATAGCTGAATACGGAAATACATCATCGGCATGTATTCCCATATTGCTAGATGAAATGATGCGTGAGGGCAAATTAAAAAAAGGAGACAAAATCATAATGTCGGGATTTGGTGCAGGACTTACCTGGTCAGCAACTTACCTGGAATTCTAAGAAGATTTATCTCAGTCGGAGAAGACTCCCGCTTCTATAAGTGGTGAATAAAGATAAAAATTGGGATAACAGTCACAGTACAGTTTTCCAATATTTATATATTGTATTTATTCAGAACTATAAACGTTTATCACAATTGTAAAAAGGCACCTGGTTGAAAAGAGGTGGTAATAATAAACTTACATTTTGTGTAAGATATTCTGAATACTTACTGATAATTTAAGAGAAAAGAGAGGTAAAGAAAATGTTTGAAAAAGTAAAAGAATTAATCGTTGAGCAGTTAGGAGTAAATGAGGAAGATGTTGTATTGACATCAACTTTTAAGGAAGATTTGGGAGCAGATTCACTTGATTTGTTTGAACTTGTAATGAGCTTTGAAGATGAGTTTGGAGTAAAGATTCCAACAGAAGATTTAGAAAAGATATCAACAGTTGATGATGTTGTAAAGTACATTTCTTCACATAAGTAATCATAACTAAATTATACGAACAGGAGATTCCATATGAACACAGCTATAACAGAACTTTTAGGAATTGAATATCCAATCATTCAGGGCGGAATGGCATGGGTGGCAGATTATCATCTTGCATCTGCAGTGTCAAATGCAGGAGGCCTTGGAATAATTGCAGCAGGAGGAGCTAGTGCGGAATTTGTCAGAGAGCAGATTAGAAAGACAAAGGAAGTGTGCGACAAGCCCTTTGGTGTAAACATCATGTTGATGAATCCTGAGGCAGATAAAATTGCCGAAGTGGTTGTGGAAGAAGGCGTAAAGGTTGTTACAACAGGTGCCGGTAATCCGTCAAAGTACATGGAAAAATGGAAGAATTCAGGAATAAAAGTGATACCGGTAGTTGCTTCCGTTGCAATGGCCAAAATGATGGAGCGTTGCGGTGCAGATGCAGTTGTGGCTGAGGGAACAGAATCCGGGGGACATATAGGAGAAACAACGACAATGAGTCTTGTTCCACAGGTTGTTGATGCGGTTGATATTCCTGTCATTGCAGCCGGTGGAATAGGAGATGGAAGAGGAGTTGCGGCAGCTTTTATGCTGGGTGCAAAAGCTGTCCAGATGGGTACTGCATTTCTGATTACTGATGAGTGCAATATTCATGAAAACTATAAAAAGAAAGTAATAAAAGCAAAGGATATTGACACGAAGGTGACAGGAAGAACTACCGGTCATCCGGTGAGAACTCTCAGAAATAAGATGACAAAAGAATATCTTGAGATGGAGAGTAAGGGAGCAACACTTGAGGAATTAGAGCTACTTACACTTGGTGGCCTTAGAAAAGCAGTGGTTGACGGTGACATAGAAAATGGAAGTGTAATGGCAGGTCAGATTGCAGGTCTTGTAAATACAGAAGGAACATGTGAGGAACTCCTTAGGAGATTAATGTCTGAAATGACAGATTGTGTATGCAAGATGAGCACAGTGCTTGGTTATTAGATTGATATTAAAGTTGAGGTGTTTGGAATGGGAAAGATAGCATTTATATATCCGGGACAGGGTTCTCAGAAGACAGGAATGGGGAAAGATTTTTATGAGAATAGTCCGGCAGCAAAAAAAGTATATGACAGTGCAAATGAACAATTAGATTTTGATTTGCTCAAATTATGTTTTGAGACAAAAACGGAGTCAGATGAAAATAACGAAATGACAAGTTCAAAAGAGAGATTTCCAAATGAGAGTGAACCGGACATAAATGATACAAAGTTTACCCAACCTGCTCTTGTGGCCACCTGTTTAGCAATAACAAATCATTTATTTGCGGAAAATATACGCCCGGATATTACAGCAGGGCTTAGTCTTGGCGAGTATGCAGCAATTGCAGCGGCAGGGGGAATTGATGATATCGATGCAGTTTCTCTTGTAAGAAAGAGGGGCATCTATATGGACAGTGCTGTTCCTAATAATGAGGGAAGCATGATGGCGATTCTTGGAATGACTGGGGATGAAGTAGAAAATGTGGTAAAAGACATTGATGATGTGAGTGTGGCAAATTACAACTGTCCGGGACAAATTGTTATCACGGGAAAGAAACAGGCTGTATTGAGTGCAGGTGAAATACTAAAGTGTGCCGGGGCAAAAAGAACAATAGAGTTGAATGTAAGCGGACCGTTTCATTCGAAATATCTTATTCCTGCAGGAGAGAAACTCAAGAATAATCTCGATGAAATAAAATGGCAGAAACTGAATATTCCATATGTTACAAACGTCGATGCCAAGGAAGTTTATGATATCTCGAGGACAAAAAATCTGTTGGAAAGACAGGTTTCATCATCTGTTATGTGGGAGCAAAGTATACGAAACATGATTGATGGAGGCGTTGATACATTTGTGGAGATAGGACCGGGAAAGACATTGACCGGATTTTTAAGAAAGATAGACAGAAATGTAGCAGCGTATAATGTTAGCAGTTTTGAAGACGTGGAAGTGCTGAAAGAAAAGTTGCTGAAATAAATAGAAAAGTCAAAGAATTCAGAAACAACACATGTCAGAAATAACATAAGTTATATGCGATATAAAGCAGAAAATGTTGCGAAGAAGAATTATTTGAAAGAAGAAATGTGTAATAAAAAGTAATTCATAGAAGCAGAGTATAAAGGAGCAGATATGTTAGAGGGTAAAGTTGCAATAGTTACAGGCGCGTCGAGAGGTATAGGAGCAGCCATAGCAAAAAAACTGTCGAAAAATGGAGCCACTGTCATAGTAAATTATTGTGGTTCAGCTGAGGCGGCAAAGAAAGTTGAAAAAGAAATAACAGATTGTGGGGGGAAAGCAGTTGCAGTAAAATGCGATGTTTCGAATTATGAAGAGTGTAAAAACTTTATAGACGGTATCTATAAAGAATACGGTCAAATCGATATCCTTGTCAATAATGCAGGAGTGACGAGAGATGGACTATTAATGGGAATGAGTGAGGAAGACTTTGATACAGTTATTAACACAAATCTTAAAGGCGTATTTAACTGCATGAGATTTGTTTCAAGATATATGATTAAAAAGAAAAAGGGAAGTATTGTCAACATCTCTTCTGTTTCCGGCGTGATTGGAAATCCGGGACAGGTTAACTATTCTGCTTCAAAAGCAGGGGTGATTGGAATAACAAAATCAGCAGCAAAAGAACTGGCGCCGAGAAGTATCAGGGTGAATGCAGTTGCACCCGGATTTGTGGAGAGTGATATGACAGACAAACTTTCCGATGAAGTGAAGGAGAAGGCAAAGAAAGTTATTTCTCTTGGAAGATTTGGAAAGGCTGAAGAGATTGCAAATGTAGTTTCTTTTCTTGCAGGAGATGAGAGCAGTTACCTGACAGGACAGGTGTTAAAGGTTGATGGTGGAATGTAATTGTGGAAAAGAATTTTTTTGAAACTATCTGTAATTCACGTTTCATAATTTATATTTTTTGAAATGGTTATACGTTGCTTTCAAAATAACCGTTTCGCATAATAGGAATGTTTTTTCTAAAAATTGAGTCATTAATTAAAGGACTATTTTCAAAAGCAAGGTAGGGAATTTTGTTGCAAAAGTTATATCCGACAACCCATGTGAAGAAAATTCAAAATGGGATGTAAGGAATTTCCGAGGAAAAAGTTAGTGCTGACAACCCATATGAAGAAAATCCCAAAAGGGATGTAAGGAATTTCCGAGGAAAAAGTTAGTGCTGACAACCCATATGAAGAAAATCCCAAAAGGGATGCAAGAAATTTCTGACAGAAAAGTTATGCCTGACAACCCATATGAAGAAAATCCCAAAAGGGATGCAAGAAATTTCCGACAGAAAAGTTATGCCTGGCAACCCATATGAAGAAAATCCCAAAAGGGATGTAAGCATAATGAAATCAAGTTTAATAAGCATACATCCCCCAAATGAATTTTGCCAAAAGGGATATATAATGTAGAAATCCTTAGGTATAACTAAAAATTAGATTATGTGCTTGTTTCACAAAGTATACATTTAGAAATAAATAGTGGAGGCTATGTATGAGAAGAGTAGTTGTAACAGGTATGGGAGCTATCACTCCTATTGGAAATACAGTTGAAGAATTCTGGGAGAATGCAAAAAAGGGAACAGTTGGAATTGATGAGATCACAAAGTTTGACTCATCTGATTTTGAAGTAAAACTTGCAGCAGAAGTAAAAGGTTTTGTTGCGAAGGAGAGAATGGATTTTAAGACAGCAAAGAGAATGTCTGTATTCTCTCAGTATGCAATTGGTGCGGCGAGAGAAGCGTGGGAACAGTCAGGTCTTTCCATTGATAAAGAGGAGCCATACAGAATCGGTGTTTGTATCGGTTCAGGAATCGGCGGATTGCAGGAGATGGAAACAGAAGAACAAAAACTTACAGAAAAAGGGCCTTCAAGAGTAAAGCCACTGCTAGTTCCAATGATGATTACTAACATGGCATCAGGAAATGTGGCAATTGATCTTGGACTCAAGGGAAAATGTACAAATGTTGTAACAGCATGTGCAACAGGAACGCATTCCATCGGAGAGGCATTCAGAACAATTCAGATGAATGATGCAGATGTAATGGTTGCGGGAGGAACCGAAGCGTCAATCACACCACTTGGCGTCGCAGGATTTTCAAGTCTCACAGCGTTATCAAAATCTACAGATAAAGAAAGAGCATCTATTCCTTTCGACGAAAATCGAAGTGGATTTGTAATTGGAGAGGGAGCAGGAATTGTTGTTCTTGAAGAATTGGAGCACGCGAAAAAAAGAGGCGCTAAAATTCTTGCAGAACTTGTAGGATACGGTGCCACATGTGATGCTTATCATATTACTTCACCGGCAGAAGACGGGGAAGGTGCGGCGAAAGCTATGGAATTTGCATTGAAAGATGCAGGAATCAAACCTTCTGAAGTTGATTACATAAATGCTCACGGAACAGGAACTCACCACAATGATTTATTTGAGACAAGAGCTATCAAGAAGGCTTTCGGAAAAGATGCATACAACCTGAAAGTAAATTCCACAAAGTCCATGATTGGTCATTTACTTGGAGCAGCAGGCGGTGTTGAGTTTATCACATGTGTAAAATCAATTAACGATGATTATATCCATCAGACTGTTGGCACAAAGAAGACAGACAGTGAATGTGATCTCGATTATGTATTAAACGAAGGCGTATCACAGAAGGTAAATGTGGCACTTACAAATTCTCTTGGATTTGGTGGACACAACGCAACACTGGCAGTGAAAAAATATGTGGAAGGTTAAGTCACGATTATTATTCTTAATGGACAATTCATAGTGAAGAGTTGAGTCGCGTAGTATTGAGATAGAGGTAAATAGTATGGATATTAATAGCATTAAAGAACTGATAAAGGCTGTGTCTGAGTCTGATTTGACAGCATTACAGGTCAAAGAAGGAAACCTTGAGATAAAACTCAGCAAGAATAAAATGAATGATGATTTTTTAGGAGAAATTGAGGAAAAATCAAATTGCAGCAGTAACAAAGGGATTAACAATAATGATAAAAGCAACAACAGCATTAATATAGAGAGTGATTCGACTCATACAGATAAAAATGAAGAAACAAAGCCTTCTGCAATTACAGAAAATGAGGTTAAAACTCCACTGGTAGGAACAGTTTATCTTGCACCTTCAGAGGAAGCAGAGCCTTTTGTGAAAGTTGGGGATAAAGTAAAGAAAGGTCAGACAGTAGCGATAGTCGAGGCTATGAAACTTATGAATGATATTGAAAGTGAGTTTGATGGCGTAATATCAGAAATATTAGTTGAGAATGGCCAGTTAGTAGAGTATGGACAACCACTATTCAGAGTTGTGTAGAGGAGAAGAGAAATGTTAGATATCAAACAGATTCAGGAAATAATACCTCACAGACATCCGTTCTTGCTGGTGGATTATATTGAAGATTACAAGCCGGGAGAATATGCAGTTGGATATAAGTGTGTAACATACAGAGAAGATTTTTTTGCAGGCCATTTTCCGGGGCAACCGGTTATGCCGGGAGTGCTCACCATAGAAGCATTGGCTCAGGTAGGAGCAGTAGCAATTCTGAGTATGGAAGAAAACAGAGGTAAGACAGCATTCTTTGGTGGAATTAATAAATGCAAATTTAGAGGAATGGTAAAGCCCGGAGATAAACTTAAGCTTGAAACAAAGATAATCAGACAGATGGGTCCACTTGGAATCGGAGAGGCGGTTGCAAGTGTGGATGGCAAGAAAGTTGCTTCTGCGGAACTTACATTTGTAGTAGGTGAGTAGAAAAAATGTATTGTGACCGAAGATTAAATAAAATATGTGATATGTGGTGATTGTTGGTTAGATAGTTAGATAGTTAGGTATAAGTTTTTAAGAGGTATTGAGATGATACAGAAATTATTGATCGCAAATCGTGGCGAGATTGCAGTACGAATAATAAGAGCGTGCAGAGAGATGGGAATTGAGACTGTGGCAGTGTACTCAACTGCTGACAGGGATGCACTGCATACCCAGTTGGCGGACGAATCAGTCTGCATTGGCGAAACAAAATCAAGTGAGAGTTATCTCAATATGGAAAGTATCATGAGTGCAGCTGTTTCTTCGGGGGTTGATGCTATTCATCCGGGGGTTGGTTTTTTGTCGGAGAATGCAGAGTTCGCAGAACTTTGTGAGCAGTGTGGAATTAAATATGTAGGTCCAAATTCTGAAATTATTAATTTGATGGGAAATAAGGCACTTGCAAGAGATACTATGATAAAGGCAGGCGTACCGGTAATTCCCGGATGTGACAGTGTTGTGGAAGATTGCAACGAGGCCAAAATTATAGCGGATGAAATCGGATATCCGGTCATTATAAAGGCTGTACTTGGTGGCGGCGGGAAAGGAATGCGTGTTGCAAATTGCGAAGAGGAATTTGAAAGTGCATTCAACACTGCAAAGAAAGAGAGCGAGATGGCATTTGGCGACGGACAAATGTATATCGAGCATTATATTGAACATCCAAGACACATTGAGTTTCAGATAATGGCTGACTCCCATGGAAATATTATTCATCTTGGAGAGCGTGACTGTTCGGTTCAAAGAAATCATCAAAAGATGATAGAAGAGTCACCGACAATTGTGCTGGATGAGGATACAAGAAATAAGATGGCAGAGACTGCAATCAAGGCGGCTCGTGCAGTTAATTACGAGAATGCGGGAACAGTGGAATTTCTCCTTGAGAAATCCGGAGCATTCTACTTTATGGAGATGAATACAAGAATTCAGGTTGAACACCCGGTTACAGAGATGGTAACGGGACTGGATATGATAAAGGAACAAATTAGTATTGCAGCCGGTAATGAACTATCGGTATCACAAGAGGATGTTCTTCCAAAGGGACACGCAATTGAGTGCAGAATAAATGCAGAAAATCCAAGAAAGAATTTCTGCCCTTGCCCCGGCCATATTTCGGGATTGTATATGCCGGGTGGAAATGGAGTAAGAGTGGATTCAGCTATTTATTCAGGATGCGATGTTACACCGTTTTATGATTCCATGCTTGCAAAACTGATTGTACATGGAACAAACAGAAGCGAGGCAATTAAGAAGATGAGAAGAGCTCTGGGAGAAGTTGTCATAGAGGGAATTACTTCCAATGTTGACTATTTGTATGAAATACTATGCGACAATACATTTGTTACAGGGGATTACGACGTAAGTTTTATAGAAGGCTTCAATAGCCAGCTGTAGATTGGTGCTTGAATTTCAAGAGATGGATTGGTGTTTGAATTTCAAGATATAGATTGGTGCTTGAATTTCAAGAGATAGATTGGTGTTTGTAAAAGAGTTGAAATAAAAAATTATAATATTTCGAACTAAAGATAGAAACTACATACGAAAAGAAAGAAATCAAAGAAATCATCTGTAGGGGAAAAAAGATAACTACATACGAAAAGAAAGAAATCGAAGAAATCATCTGTAGGGGAAAAAAGATAACTACATACGAAAAGAAAGAAATCGAAGAAATCATCTGTAGGGGAAAAAAGATAACT
>JAEELL010000112.1 GCA_016282745.1 Lachnospiraceae bacterium | reverse complement strand
TGCCGAAGACCTTATCCGTATGGCAGATAAAATCGAGCAGGAATTTGTGTCATTAGATGATATAAGCGGAGGCGATTTATATCTTGGTCTTGCTGAATCATACCAACTCAGATTTCTTGCCAGATCTATTAAAGAATTCAAAAGCACTTACCCAAATCTTCATTACCACATAACCAGTGGTGATACAGAACAGTTGTCAGAAAAATTAGATAAAGGACTTCTTGATTTTCTTGTGCTTGTCGAACTTCCCGACAGCAAAAAATATGAATATATAGAGTTTCCAAAAACAGATACATGGGGACTTATTATTCCCGCTGAGGATCCACTCTCAAAGAAAAAAACCATCTCTATTGATGACCTTGTGGACTTACCATTGTTTTGTTCCGATCAAGCTTGGAATGGTGATATAAAAAACTGGGCTAAAAACCGCTTTACTGAACTTAAACTTGAGGGATCATTTCGTCTTTCCTACAACGGTTCAATATTTACCCGCGAAGGTCTTGGCTATCTTCTGACTTATGATCACCTCATAGATACATCAAAAGAGAGCGGCCTCGTATTCAGACCACTCTCTCCAAAACTAGAGAACAAAATATATATTGCTTGGAATCGTTATCAGGCTTTCACTCCTATAGCTGAACGATTTCTTGAATATTTGAAACAGACGTTTTGACATGCTCCCACTATCGAGCAAGTGTTCTTTTTCTGTTTTTTCACCTTTTTGAACAGCAGAACAAAGTGTCGCTTGCGACACTTCGCGCGCGAGCGGATGCGTCAGCCTTGCGGAGCATTTTTATTTCATGGGGAAGTTCAAAGAACTTTCCTATGAAATAAAAAAGAGTACTGACGTATGATTGATGCGATACATCGGCCAGCGCTCTTTTTGTAAGTTTGTTAGTATAAAGTTTTTCATACGCAACCTAATGGTTCGCGTAACTTATTAGTGAGAAGGAGGTTGGGCCCCTACTCAGTGCTTCTTAGCTATAAAGCTTTATACCTTGTAAACGAATAGTTATTCATTTTTATTGCATTAAAATACAATTTTTTTTTTTAGTTTTTTTAACTTCGGCATTCTTGATAGTCTTCACTATTCTTCCATGCCAATCGTGATGGTTACATCTCCATCTCCCAGAAGTTGATTCAATTCTTCCTTGTCCAGGTCTGAGATACGACCAAGTCTTGTGTAGGACCATGAATTACTCCCATAAAATATAACAATCTGATTTCCTGAATAAAGAACGATATCACCTGATGATGTCGTAATCTGCGTATCATTCTTCGGAATCGATTTTCCAATCGAACCAACCTGTTCAAAGCCTCCATACATAGACATTGATATTGAAAGTGGCTTGATTGCCACAATTTCCTTGATTGCTTCTACAGACTCATTATCCTCCCAGTCCACCTTAATATTTGTTTCTCCAATTTTAAGTGTAAGTTCTTTATTCATAGTTTTTTCTCCATTCCCAGTAAAATCATGTTGGGAGTTGTCAGCCGACTGTTCATTATTATTTATTACTATTCCCCCTGCATCACCTGATGTTTGTCCTTCACCTTTCGCTATTCCCCCTGCATCACCTGATGTTTGTCCTATTCTCTCTGCCGTATTATTCTTTGTTACAGTATTCTCTCTGATTTGTTTCTTTACCGTGACTTTACACTTATATTTTTTTCTTTTATATTTTGCTGTAATAGTCACTTTTCCTTTTTTCTTTGCCTTTATTTTTCCCTTTGAAACAGTGGCTATAGATTTATTGGATGTGCTCCATTTTACTTTTGCGGTCTTTGCACCTATAAGCTTTATTGTCTTTTTTGTTCCAACTTTCATTGTTAGTCTATTATACGTTAAAGCAGTCGTTTTCTTTTTTGTGAATTTAACTGTCACTTCTCCACTTCCTGCTGCCTCACTTAATCCTTTAGTATCTGTAATTCTGCCGATTCTTGTGTATTTATAACTTGTATCGAAAGATTCATAAAATACAACCAGACAATCAGATCCATACAACATGATATCGCCTGCTTTAATCTTGCCCACAGATTGTTCGTCTGTCGGAAGTTCATACGACAAATATTTATACTTCTCATTGCCGTTTAACTCCGACATCTTATACTCTACAGGAAGTTTCTCTATCAATGCCTTACCGGTTTCATTATCATATATGACTGCTTTGAATGAAGTTTTCCCTATCCTTATATTAATTGTAGTATTGCCTTTTGCTGTGTTAGTACCAGCCAACGAACAACCGACCAGAATGAACATGGTTACAAATACACTGATAACACTCTTTCTTAATTTATGCATTTTTATTCCTCCAATCTTGTCAAAAGCCCTCTCTCGACCTTTCTACGAAATGCGCTCAGCTAAAAGATAACTTACATGGTAAATAATCAAAGCTTTATACTTGAATTATATTCATCATTTTCATAAATGGCTAATATCTATATCGAATATCTTGATATTCCGTTTCGGAATATCAATTGCAATTAATTATTCTCTATATATGCAGACTATGATTAGAATTGCTCCGTTCAACGCTCACACAATCAAAATACAATTTTTTAATTTTTCAACTTCGTCAGTCAATATTTAGTTTTATTCGTTCTTGTGTAATACAAACATAGTGTTCTCATTCAAATCTCCTCCTCAGTTGATAATAATGTGCTTCAAGTTATTTTAACTTAATCTTAACTTTAATTTTCTTCGTAGCAACGCCGACATCATTGGTTCCTGCTGCTTTAACCTTAATTCGGATAATATACTTTCCTTTCTTCACAACTCGCTTTATGTTAACTTGCTGTTATAGATATGTATCTCCCAGATACGGCTTATCCCGCGGCACAATCGCTGCCATTTTTCCCTCCTCCTAAAATCAGTTTTAAAAAGGCCAACATTTTCTCCGTTGCTTCCTCTGCACTGCAAGGCATATCGTTACCAATCCACCATTCTATTACCCCGAGAAATCCATTGACCAAAAACTGCGACGCAATTTCATATGACGTAGCAATTTCTTCCGGCATCACGGCCATAGCTATCTCAACTTGTCCAAGCACAGCATTCGTGAACTTTTTCCTAAAAATTCCATACTTATCATTATCGTGAAGCAATTTATATAAATCTATATGCTCCTCCAAATACGAAAACACCTTTCGCATGGACTCCTCCTGAAGATGAATTTCTTCGTTGTCACTACATTGAGACAGGAGTTCTTCAATGTATATATCAATACATTTTTCAAAAATATCATACTTGTCCAGAAAATGAAGATACACAGTTCCTCTGTTAATATCCGCTCTATCTGCAATATCATTCACTGTAATCTTTTCAAATCCCTTTTCTCTAAGTAAATCCATGAAGCTTTTAATAATAAGCTTTCTTGTACGCTGTATTCTTCTATCCATATTTCTCCTGTTAATCAACACTTTCGTCAATTTGTTCAATTATCAACATCTGCACATTTTTAACGATTGTTTCAAGTTATCAATCCTTATATGATTAGAATATCAAACACATGTTGATTATTCAACACGCATACAGTAAAGGAGGAATTATACCATGAAGATATTAATATTTGGAAGAGGTGTAATTGGTTCACAGTATGGATGGGCATTAGAAAAAGCCGGACACACAGTAGATTTTTACGTCAGAAAAGAAAAAAAAGACGTCTATGCACAAGGCATCAACGCCACAATTTACGATGGACGGATTAAGGATTACCAAAAATTTCACTGGAAAATTAGTTTAATAGATGATATCCCAATGCAGCACGAATACGATTTAATTTTCCTAAGTGTTAACCCGGAACAGGTTCCGGCTGCCATCGATTATTTAGCCCCTAAAATCGGAAATGCCACTTTGCTCTTCTTCTGCAACTACGGAAGAGACATATATGAAGCAATAGGTTCAATTCCTTCATATCAAGTCGTATTTGGTTTTCCCGGTGCCGGTGGTGGATATGAGGGAAACAACCTATATGGTATTTTATTGAAGTCCATAGAAGTTGGATGCACAGGTAATGTTCCATCTTCCAGAGAACAGGAAGTCATGAACCTATTCGCAAGTGCCGGATTCAAGATTTCCACGCAAAAAGATATCGCACGCTGGCTTTTTATCCATTATCTTATGAATGCTGCCATGGAAGGAGCGGCCGCAGAGGCGGGCGGATTTAGTGAAGCAATTTCATCAAGTGAAGCTCTCTCTCACATGGTTCTTAACATACGAAAAATGACTCCATACCTTAAGGCAAAAAACTTCAAAAAGAATGGGCTTCTTATCGCCATGAGCATACTTCCCCCAAGGTTCATAGGTTCTATTATGAAGAACCTGGTATACAAACCCGGAAGTCCTATGCATATGGCCCAAAGTCATAACCATTTCAAACCGGGATATGCCATAGAAGAAATCAAAGAAGACGCACGAAGCATAGGTGTCATTCTAGATCTCTAAACTATTTCACAGCCTTTTAAGTTAATCTCCCCCACCTTCACTTTTTTTAGAGGAGAGGGACATTTACTTCTTAGTCATTCCTCATTCGTCTCTACCTTCTTTATTGCATCACTGACATCCTTCTCCAATTCCAATGTCGCCATGCTTTTTCAACTCTCTAACCGTTATGATTCCGTCATAATATCCCTGGGTAAGTGACTGCAGCAAAAAGTCTTCTTGACATCACAAATAGTTTGTGTATAATATTTTATACAAACTGTTTGTGACTATACTGTTTGATTATTGAAAGGGGTTCTATGATTCAGAAAAAACATAAAGATAAGCTATTTAATTACATATTTGGCAGGGAAGAACGCAAAGATTATCTTCTCTCATTGTACAATGCTCTTAACGACAAGGATTATACCGATCCTGACGATTTGACCATCACCACTATTGAAGATGCTATTTACTTAGGGTACAAAAATGACGTTTCCTGCCTTGTCACTTCCGACGAAATTATATCTCTGTATGAGCAACAGAGTACTTTTAACCCTAACATGCCTATTCGTGGGATTTTCTACTTTTCTAAACTTTATGAAAAGTATATTACTGTAAATAAACTCAATATTTACGGCTCTTCTCAGCTAAAACTGCCTACCCCTCAATACTATGTTTTCTATGTTGGCGATGCCAGCTATCCGGAGAGAATGGAACTTAAACTCAGCGATATGTTTGCATCAAAAACTGACGTTTTAGAATGTACGGCAACAATGCTTAATATCAACGTTGGCTTCAACCAAGAATTACTTTCCAAATGCAAACCGCTCTACGAGTATTCTTATTTTATTGATATGATATACCACAACAAAAAAATATATGATACAATCGATATAGCAGTAGACAAGGCTGTAACGCAGTGTATCGAGGAAGGTGTTCTCAGTGATCTTCTTCTTGCACACAGAAGTGAGGTGACGGACATGGTACTTACTGAATTTAATGAAGAAGAATATATCGAGATGGTAAAAAAAGAGTGTATCGAGATTGGTGAAAAACGGGGCTTTGAGATTGGTGAAAAACGGGGCTTTGAGATTGGCAAAAAAGAAGTCATTATGGAAATGATAAAAGATGGAATCATCTCTCCGGAAGTAGGCGCTGAAAAACTTGGCATTTCCGTTGACGAGCTAAAACTGTAAATTATTTTGTGTAGGCTTAATATATGAATATATGTCCTCTTGGATTGATGTTAGAATCCAAGAGGATTTTTTATGGCAAGACAAAGAATTTTTCCACCAGAAAGAACGCCAATGAATCATGGAGACTTTCATGGATTTGCTAAAAGAAGCTTTTTAGTTATTTAGATTCTTATCTTCAAAGTTTTCCGTGGAAGGAATGAGCAAAAACTAAAAAATTGACAAACTCCACGTTATCTTTTCAAATTGCATTGTCTAGATGTTCTTTTTTCGTTTCGCAATTTCGCCAAATACTCTTTTGTCTCTTTCGCCACAATTCCGCTCAACGCAAAAAGTGCTATGATATTTGGAATCGCCATAAGTCCGTTAAATATATCCGCTACTGTCCACACAAGACTTACTGTCATGTAAGGTCCTATAAAGACAGCCAGAATATATAACCACTTATAGGCACTGACAACCTTCATGTTTCCATTTGTCAGATATTCAAGACATCTCTCACCATAATAATCCCATCCGAGAATAGTAGTAAACGCAAAAAATACAAGGCAAAATACCAGTATGGATGCTGCCGCTTTCTCCGGCATAAAATATAACCCCTTCTTAAATGCATCCGTTGTTACCTGAACACCCTCTAAATTTTTTTCTTTCCATGACCCCATCATTATGATTGAAAATCCTGTCATTGTACATACAATAATAGTATCTATAAAAGTGCCTGTCATTGTAACAAGTCCCTGTCTTACAGGAGACTTTGTCTGCGCTGCTGCAGCGGCTATAGGTGCAGACCCAAGACCTGCTTCATTTGAAAATATTCCTCTTGCAACTCCTTTTTGCATTGCAATTGCAATTGATGCAAACATTCCACCTGCAACCGGCTTCACTCCAAATGCGCCTTGAATTATATCCAAAAACGCTCCCGGAACCTTATTGATATTAGCCAATATAAGAATCAGTGCCGATATAATATATATCGCTGCCATAAACGGAACCACAACCTCAGACACTGCCGCGATTCTCTTAATACCTCCAAGGGTAACAAGTCCGACAACTAACGTAAGCACAATCGCTGTAATGACTATAACAATTGAATATTCTCTTCCCAAAATCATCACTGTGTTAGCTTTTTCCGGATCAAAAAATCCCTGCATTGCAGATGCTATTCCGTTTACCTGTGTAAAAGTTCCAATCCCAAAAAGTCCCACACATGCTCCAAAAAACGCAAATAACTTTGCTAGCCATCTCCACTGTTCGCCCATACCGTGTTCAATATAGTAGAACGGACCTCCAAGCACATGTCCTTTCTCATTAATCGTTCTATACTTTATTGCCAAAAAACCTTCAGTATATTTTGTTGCCATTCCAAAAAATGCTGCAACCCACATCCAGAACAATGCACCCGGACCTCCTGCAAGAACCCCGACTGCTGTAGCAACTCCAACTATATTACCTGTACCAATTGTCGCAGACAATGCCGTACACAACGCCGCAAAACTTGATACTTCTCCACTTCCTCCCTCTTCATTTTTCACCATGTACTTAAGTGCGAGAGGAAGATAAAGAATCTGTACTCCTCCTAGTCTTATTGTAAGAAATACTCCTGCTGAAAGTATGAGAACAATAAGTGGTACCCCCCACAGAAAATCATCAATTGATGTAAGTGCATTTGTAATAAATTCCATTGCAATCTCCTTATTTTGACACTCGTTTTCATATGCCTTTTATATGTACCCTAGTACAGAATGTAAGCGCTTGCTATTCAAGAACATTTCTATATATTCAAACATATCTCACTTTACCGCTTCCATTGTAACATATTCTCATCTGTAAATCCTTTATTTTTTCTACGTTATTAATAATACATCGTTTACAATTAATGAAAACAACAAATCCTTTTTCATATTCAGTACATCCATCTATATTAGCTTTTCTTTGTTTAGCAATTTCTAATAAGTGAAATTTTGAATTATTTAATCAACCTTCATGCACTCAGCCACCAAATACTCAGTAATTCTACTCCTCTTCATCCTGAATCAATTCGCACACAACGCCTCTGTCCATCTTGTGGACAACTCTTCCCATAGCTGTAACACCAAGCTTGTCGTAGAGTCTGCCTGCGCTGTAGCATTCACCAATAACCGTATGGCAGCTATTCGCCACATGGCCAATAGGTGCAATGCCCGGAAGTTTTACAAGGATTGCCTCGTTGTCAAACTTGTCTTCAGAAAAGAGGTAACATCCTTTTTTATTTAGAGCATATAAAAAGACCTGCAGTAACCCTCGTCAATGCAGGTCCCAATCGCATTTCTTTCATGCAACTGCTAATACTCTTCACTAATGTTCACATAAATACTTGTTATTATGTCGATATTTTTCTTCAAATTAGGTATCTAATGACAAATCATACCAGTCATCTTCTTCGGAAATGAGCCATTCAAGTCCCCGTCTACGTTCCACAACATTGCTAGGTACCAAATTACCAATATTTGTATTTGGTCTGATTCGATTCTCGGTAACAGCCCAATCATATCGATAATACAAATCTAACATATCTAATATTTCTTCGATGTCTCTTAACTTGCACTGACTTACAAATTCATCAAAAGAACTCTTCTTACTAACTAAAGAAATTGCCAACTCACAATCGCATGTTTCTCCGCCGTCTCGTATGTCATCTACCAGACCTAATGCATAATACAATGACCAAACAGCTTCATAAGCCCAGTCCATATCAAATAAATCTTGCTGTGTATATGTACCGTTAAGAATTCTTAGCTCTTTTGAATTCAGTAACTCATCGCCAATATCAAATTGCTTTAATTTACCTCTAAAAAACTCAACGCTTCCCTCAAAGTCTCCGGCTTGTATATCATATATAACCTGAATGACGAGAAGGGCTCCGATTGCTCTCTTTGCAATAGTTTCAACTGACTTTAATGTAACTTCAGCAGAAGATTCGGTTAATGGCAAATCTTCATAACATGCAATGCTTTGCTGTAAAATAAAATCGTTATTCTTTTTTCTTCTTTCTTCTAATATGATGTTCTGTGATGCATTTAAATTTTCCATATTATCTCCTTAGCTATTATTTGTTAGTTGTGGGTATTACGCCAAGTATCTTTTATCGTAATACTAAATTGCTTAAATGTAAATTATTATCATCAAAGCTTTTTTCTTTGCCTTAACTGTTTTTATCGTATGCGTCTCATAGATGACACACTTTAAACTCACTTCAAATTATAGCAAGAATTCTCCCTCCTCTACAGGTGGTGAGATGAATTGCAAAAAGATGAAAAGCAGAAAAGGAACACTTGTTCGACAGTGGAAGTGGTGGTATAATATAATCAGTCGAAAAGATGATAGGATGATAGGAGGCTGATTATATGGATAAAATGGATAATAATGCACATTCAGTATATCTGCTTTATTACCATCTG
>JAEELL010000111.1 GCA_016282745.1 Lachnospiraceae bacterium | reverse complement strand
GGGAACCCAAATCAGCGAGACACGCGACAAAGCATTTTTTGTCGCGAGCGAAAGTGATTTGATATCCGAAGGATGAAAATCACGAAAGCTAAGCAGATCTGCGGATTCGAGCTGGCATTGCTGAAAGGCTGAATAGTTACAGAATATATTAGCATACAACGTACTCTTTATCAGCTATTGCTATCAAATCTCCAATCTTTATTTTTGTCAAAACATGAGGCGGAAGTATCTCTCCGTTAAGGTATGTTCGATTTGTGGAATTCAAATCCTCAATTGCAAAGCCTTCCTCTGTCTGTTCTATTTTTAGGTGAACGCGACTTACTGCCTTATCATCAATAACATAATCGGCACTTTTTTTGCTTTTTCCAATTATGCAGGGATATGTATTTGGAATTATTGTTTCCAGATTTTCCACATCAGTACTTTTTAATACAACACCTATTTGCAACACATTGCTCTTAAGCAATACGGTCTCCTCTGTTTCTTCTCCATATGTTTCTCCTGCTCCATATGTTTCTCCAACTCCATATGTTTCTCCCATCCTTTGATTATAGGAGTCTTTCTCACACTGTTCGCCATAATGCACCTCCTCTTCCTCTAACATGCATACCATGTCATCTGAGGTAACATATCTGTCACTTTTTTTGAAGAGCTTATCAAAGAAAAGGCTAATTATACTTCTGCTTTCCCTATCCTGTATTTTTTCCTGTGAACCACTCAGTATATTACGGTCTTCTGCTTCTCTAAATAAATAATCTTTGTCTTCATTTAACGTATTGTTATCCTTAATTCCACTTTCTGAAAACCAATATGTTTCGCCCGGTTCTTTTGAAGTCCCGGCTCCATGCTTTTTATTGCTATAAATGTATTCCACTATTTTATCAATAGTAATATCATCATTTAAATTTACGTACTGTTGCAGACCGTAAGCCATTATTACAGTTTCCCTGTCACTGTGATCTGCATTCTCTATTATGAAATTTGCAAACTTTCTAATGGATGTAACTTCTCCTTCCTGTCTATCAAAGTTACAGCAAAATTGGATTTTATTATCTGCCTTGTCAAAGAAGATATATTTAGGATCAATCATTATATGGTCTGCATCTATCATGTACTGAAACAATTGTTCTTTTAATCTTTTTATTTCAGCCACTATCTTTTCAATTATCTCTAAAGATATTTTTTCAGTTTCTACCCTGCTCTCCAGACTTACTTTTCCTGAAATATCATAATAAACAAAAATCTCATTGTTTATTTCTCTTACCGACATGGGACATATCATATCCACTTTATTATGCTCTAGCATTTTTAATTCATAACCGTCCGAATCCCCTCCTATTTTTACCACCAGATATTTATTATTTATATCTTCTCTAAAGTCAACAATCATTTCTACCCTCCACAAATCAATTTCAAAACATACATATACTCGATTCTGAATCTGTTTTCAGCCTCTGTTGTCTGAATGATGCTACCGTTTCCAAACATATCTCCAAACATCTTTAGTTGCTTATTTTTACTTGCAATATACTGAACTTTTGTATTTCCTTTCACATTACTTTTCTTATCGATTTTCTCTGTTTTATTTTTGTACATAATTGTAATTACATTTTGTCCCTGTCCTTCCGGCATTTCTTCCTTATAAGACAAACTTAATGCTCTGCTGTATGCTGCCGCCTGCAGCTTTGTTGCATCGTGAATATAAAATCCCCAAAATATAATTAATGCCACAGTTAAAAGTATTACGGGGAAAATAATTGCCATCTCAACCGTCTGACTACCCTTATATCTCTTCATTTACTTTTCTCCATTTACAGTTAGTCCTTTATATTTCTGCATTTATATTTCTTCATTTATATTTCTGCATTTATATTTCCCCAAACATTGTAACAAAGACAACCGCAAGCATCAGAAACGGTGCGAAGGGCATTTCATATTTTTTGCTCACTTTCTTTGAAACCAACATTATCAGTGATGCAACAGCACAAATAATAAGCGAAATCATCAACACCCCGATTATCTTTTCCGCTCCCAGTATTATTCCTAAATTAATTACCATCAAACCATCTCCCTTCCCTATCGCTTCCCTCGAAATCACAGAAATTATAACAAGAATTATCCCGGGTATGACTGAATACATAACCGCCGGAACGGTTCTTTCCATATATAAACAATATAAAACTCCTACAAAACAAAAAACTCCAAGCCACTCCCAATATATTGTTTTTGTTTTAATATCCGTGATTGTGCAGATTAATACAAAACAAAATGCAATAATAAATTCCGTCATTTTTCCCCCCTTATCTCTTCAAATTATTCTACTTTCAGCTGCAATCTTTACACGGAGTTCTGTCCCCAACCTGGGATATATCCACTTCAATAACATTTCTTGTAATACCCGGGCACCCTAAATCTGTATGATAGGATGTTCCATACTCCGCGTAATATACCTGCTGATTGTATGCCGGCTCTGTCTTACAGCATTTTGGACAGCTGTAATATTTTCCACCGGATAAATTTCTTTTCTCTCCTATATTTTGGAAAGAGCATTCGGAAATGGATATTGATATATGGGAACAGTCCTTTCTTTTGTGATATACTTTTCCACTTTTTGTAATGTACACTTTATTTGCATCATTACAGATGCTTTGTCCGTTCCATACCTTGATAAATGCTCTTTTCTCTGCACTAATGATGCCTCCTGAATAAGGCACAAAAGGTATTTTTATTTTGTATCTTGCAACAACAGTAAGTTGCCCGCTTTTTTGCTCATATTCGGATTTTGAAAAATCCAAATCACTTACGGTTTGATCAAATAATACTCCCGGATTATTATTTCGCATCTTCGTTTTAAACTGTTGTTTAATGTACACGTCAAGTGCTCTATCCTGCAAATAATCTTTTGCCTTAACATAACTCTCATCATCTTTATCAATACCGTATTTATCAAACAGCTCATCTATCTTTCCGCCGATGTCTGTATATTTACTGTTCATTATCGTTTTTGAAATCTGTTCTGTAAAATAGATATTTTGTGCAGTATCCTTAGCAACATTGTCAAGTGCCATCTGTACGCTCTGCTGCCTGTATATGACAATCATCAACCCGAGCATTGCTAATGCTCCAAAAAGAAAAGCAGCTGTGACAATTGTTGCTTCCAATGTAAAACTCGCCCTAACGTAATGTGGGGTGAATGAAAATGCCCTTTTCCTGAAATTATTATTTCTATTTAAAACAATATATTTAATTTTTCTGTATTTATTTTTTATATACTTATCAAAAATTGCCTTAGTACTTGGAGAGAGCACAACTTTATTTTTTTGATTTTTATTGGAAAAGGACACTTTCATTCACCCCACCTTCTATTATCTGCTGATATATGAATACTTTGTATTTACAGTCACGCTGTAACCATCTTCCTGCGTCCCGGTAACATTTTTTACCAACGGCAGTTTTAAAAACACGTTATTTAAGCAGTAATTGTATCTTACCTCTATATTATTTACACAATCGGCCATCTTAAAATCTGAATTATATTTCTTTGTCATATTTGCCTGCATCAGATCCATAGCTCTGTAATCCAGTTTTTGTTTTCCTTCAATCATGAGTAATATATCCAGATATATTTCATAACTAATTTTGAAATCAGCTATTTTTTTATCGCCTGACTCTGTTCCTACAGAATTCTCACATTCTTTTGAAATGGAGTTTCCCATTCCCCACAGACTCGTCTTCCAGTCTTTTGAACTTTTTATCAGTTCCAAAGAATTACCTTTTAGCAGTTCTCTGACTTCCCAAACTGACTCCGATAATGCCCACGCTTCAATTAACAGCACTTTTATAGCGGGCTGAAGTTCCGGAAGTCCTATCACAATACTTATTAATAATGCAGCCTCTTCACACTCCGATATCTTTGAAGAATCATTCAGTATGCAGATATTATTGATGACCTGACGTATAGCAACAAGTTTTGTAACTGTGGCAGACAGATTATTTTTGTCCGTATCTTTACCGTTAATAATGTATTCCATCTCATACAAAAGAGCTGTATCTTTCTTTACATCGGACTTTGTATAGCAATTAAAATTATTGTTAATGTATGCTACAAATAATCCTTTATTAATCAGATTATCAAGTGTGTGTATTTTTGATAAGTTACTCGTTTCTTTTGAGGGTAAGCATTTAGTATCTACCGCACTTTTTGATAAATCATCTGCATTTTCAATTACCAGCCCCAATACCCCGTCTTGAACAAGTTTCTTCGAAGTTTCATACAACTCTTTGAGATTATTCTTTTGATTTTCATCGATACTATCCTTATTCACAATAAGCCCGTCAATCAATACATCTGTGTCGGCAAGCCTGCAATTTAGAGGATTCAGTATACTTTTTCTGATTTCTTCCAAATCAGGTTTATTCCCTTTCTCCAAAGAATTAAGATAATTATCAAGTTCAACCATTTCATTTTCTTCAAGCAACCTGATATTCTCCCTAATTTCCGTTATTAAAATGCTGTTTGTGTCCCAGTTGTCTGATAGACTCTTTCTTATATTCTCATCAAGTTTCTCATAAACCTGCTTTCTTTTCGTTTCATAATTATTTCCTGCCTTTTCGATATCCCCGATATTTTTTTTCATCTCTCCGATATATTTTGACAGTTTCTCCTTTTCTTTTTTTATTTTACTTATTCCATTTTCTGTAAAACCGTCTTTTTCCTTCTCAAGCAGCTTTTCTATCTGCTCTGCAACCCTTATACCATCGCCTTTCCTGTTGACTATCCTTCGAATCTGTTTATCTGTATTTTTAGCAGATTCTGATAATTCTTCTATCAGCTTTGAATTTTCTTTGGAAAACATTTTCCCTGCATCAATTTTTTTGTCTCCCGCTTCTTCCTCATTTTCCCTGTACTTATTCAGACATTCAATTATATACTCTGCTCCTTTTTCAACCACTTCATATTTCTCATATTCAGTAATCTGCCGTATAAAAGCATCTGCTCCGCCTCCTGTCACCGAGTTGTCTCCGGTAGTACTGACATCTTCCAAAACTATTGCACTGTCTGAATTATTCAGTTCGGCAAAGGATCTTAGAGATTGCGATATGTTTTTGTCCCATACCGCCAAGGCTCCGTATTCATCAAACAGTTCTCTGGCATAGCCTGCCATTTCCGACTCTGTAGCCATGTATGACATACTCTTTGCTCTCGAATAAGAAACGTAAACTTTTGAAGATTCAGCAACCGTGCATAATAATGCTATTATCAGTGTAAAAGTCAAACTGAAAAAGACCGTGATACTCCCTTTTTCTTTTTTCATCGCTAAAATGATCCTACCTGTGATTTGATTGTTATAAATATTGTTTTCACAACTCCGTTTATCTCTGTCTTAAATACTGAAGCTATTCCGATAAGAACTACAATAATTAGAATAACCTCCACAACACCCATTCCCTCTTCTCCATGAATGAGTTTATTTTTTATTTTCCCTAAACTGTTTTTGATATTGTTTTGGGTGTTATTTTTAATACTCTGTGGTATTTCGTTTTTTTCTCCACTTGTTTTATTTCCAAATATTTTTCTTATTGTCTGCATATTAAATACCTCCTGCTTCTTAGTTATTTTTCGCACATCCGCCTTTTTACACTATGGGTGTCATCTTTTGCTCAGCGGGTAAGTTGCTTTTCTGTGTCATCTTTTGCTCAGCGGATAAGTTCTGTTATATCTGTCCATCTATATATTTCCGTTTACCGATAAAAACGCCGGAACAATAATCAAAACTATACTGAGAATAAGATGAACAATCATCGGTGCCAACAGCTTTGTTCCTGCCGCTTCTCCCAGTTTCAGTGCATTACCCTTTTTCTCACTCAACGCTCTTTCCAGTTCTTCCTCCAGACTCTTACAAATATCTTCACTCCCCCTCCTGATATTCTGGTTAATAATGTTTGAAAACCTGACATAACTGTGAATTGCACAGTTCTTTCCAAATTGTTCCAGGGCGGCATATTCCGAGACACCTCCCCTGATTTTATACAGTGTATTCTTCATCTCCCTATATGCGTATCTGTCACTTTTCTCACTGTTCATTCTCAAAATTAACTCCCAGGTATGCTGAAATGACATCCCCGCTTTCAGAAGAAGCATTGTATTACTGACAATTTCCGGATAGTCTGCAGCCATCTCTTCATTTCTTTTACAAATGTCGCGATCAAGATCTCTGTCTTTCAAAATGAATACCGCTATCCCCACAAAGAATCCCAGTATCAAAAACAGAATTCCCACATCACTCTTCTTTTCGTAATACGTAATATCCTTTCCATTATATTTTTTCGGAAGTCCGATTTTGGTTTTCGTTTTTCCCTCACTGTCTATTACTTTTTGCACATAATAACCTAAATTACTGTTGTCGGACTTAGGAAATACTTTCAGATAATAATTCACCTCTTTTGTATACTGTTTGAAACTTAAAGTCGCCTTTATCTCAACATCTGCTCCGGATTTTGGCACTTCTTCTCCAATCATTCCCCTTTCATCTATCACATCCGTATCACTCAACTCCCAACCTACTGTTACATTACTCTCCGGAATTGACTCACACAAATTCAGATTACAATCAATATGGCTACAGGATTCATTATCAGCAAGCATTATTTTCTCTAATTTTTCCGCGGCTCCATCGAGCCTTTTTTGTGCTTCCGATTCAGTGTATTCTCTGGGCATTATTTCAATGGAAAAAGTTTCCCTCTCACCTTCTATGAAAGCGTCGATATCCATATTATTTTCAAGCAGTTCCTCCCTGTAAACTTCACTTATTGCCTTATTGTCTTTTATGTATTTAATCTTTATGACTGTCGACAGTGCTGATGACACAACTATCACAAATATAACTATGGCAATCTTGTCCACAACATATAAATATGTCTCGAACTCGGCCTTTTCTTTAGCATGTATTTCGCTGATTCGTTTTTTCACCCTGTCCATGTTGTGGCGTACCGGCTTTTTAAAAACATAATCTGCCACAAACATCGCAGTCCCGTAAAACAACCACAATCTGTTATCACTCTTGCATTTATCCCGGTCCTCTCTCCTGTAAAAAAAAGTTGTCACACATATCAACAGTAAGATGCAGTCCCAAACTATATATCCCCACATATCTACCTCTTTATATTTTCTATTTTTTCATCTGCCTGCTTTTTCAACTTCCACCCCGCTCCCTCTTTTTCTCTGTCCCTTCTCCTTCATTTTCACTTTTGTCAGTTCTCCTGCATTTCCTCCATATCCCTTCTCCCGCATTTTCACTTTTGTCAGTTCTCCTGCATTTCCTCCATATCCATCCTCCTATATTTTCACTTTTGTCAGTTTCAGTGAAATGAAGACAGTTACCAGATAAACTGCGAGACACACTGTCATTACAATTCTTCCAATGAAAGTCTCATACATCACATCCATCATCCCACCTCCGGTTAATCCTACATACGCAAGGACTGCCAAGGGTGCTATATCCATAATGTAGGCTTCCAGTTTTTTCTCACCGATAATGTGTGAAATCTCTTCTTCCACTTCAAAACTCTGACTGATTGTCCCTGAAACCATACTAATTACTGCCACCAGGTTTTCTCCTGTTCTTTTTGCATTTATAAATATCTGTCCAAACATGTTCAAATCATCTATTCCGCTTCTGCGCCCCAAATCCACGAAAGTGTTTTCTATGGGAATATTGAGTTCCGTCTTTTTTACTATTAATGACAGTTCTTTGCATATCACACTTTCTCTGCCATGTAGTATCGCCATTTCCTTGTAGCACTCTCTTATACTGTTCTCAACTGAATAACCCACCGACAGCAAATCGGATATTGAATTTAATGCATCACGAAACTGAAACCTGAGTTCTCGCTTTCTTCTGTCTGTTTTTAGTTTTCTCTTCCACTTGATAAACATCACCACAAATGGAATCATCAAAAGTCCAAACAGTATATTCCCGTAAAACAGCTTGCCTGCGATTGCTGCTAACAGTACAAACTGTCCGACCATCACCATATACTCCCGCATTGAAAACGTATATTTATCATAATCCATCTGCACTACATCCTCTCAAGTTTACTTCTTCTGATAAGTTTATTACCTGTCGCTTCAAGACTCCCTCCAACTCCTTTTTTTCTGACAAACAGGGAATTCATGCTAATTTCTCCATTAACAAAACTGCCAACCTCACATATTTCAACAACACCTCTGCTTCCGTCCCTGAATCTTCCCAGATGAACAATAATATCCACTGCCGAACTAATCTGTCCCATAATTGCTTCGAGCGGCATATTGGTTCCCATCAGACACATAACTCCCAGTCTTGAAATCATATCTGCAGCAGAGTTGGCATGGGCGCTGGACAAGCTCCCTTCATGCCTTGGATTCGCATCTTCCCAACAGAGGAAGAAGGCTTTATATAACAGCCTTTGAATATCACAAATCTATTTCTAATCGTATAAATCCCAACAAAAAAGTTCCTGTAACAGTCAATTGTTATCTAAGGACAGATTAAGGAGGGATAGATATGATTAATGGAACATCAGCTTTAAAATATGACAATTTAATACAATCTAACATTCATAACGCTTCTTTTTCTGAGTGGACACCTGAACAGTATTTAGAAATAGTTGATAAACTTCAAACCTATGGATGTCAGATCATTAAGACTAGACGAGAATACACTTTACTAAAAGAAAAAATGGTGTCAGGAAACTTTACCGAAGTTTCAAACTTCGGTAAAGCTCCAAACACCTCAACACCTTTAAATATCGGGATTAACAGCAGTGGTGTCAATTCACCTATATGCCACGCAGATACCTTAAATGACACCACTATAAAAAAGGTTTATAGCAAACCTTTTCTAGCCCCTCTTGATATTCAAAAGAGTGGTAGCATTGCCGATGTTATTCCATCATTTAAGGTTATACAGTCTGACAGTATGTGTTTAAATATAGGTTTTGACACTGAATTTCAAGACTATAGAAATATTCCTAGCAAAAATAGACGTGTTCTTTCACTTCAAATGACTGTAGCTATCGGGGAAACATTAATAAGGTATTTTTTCTTGGTCAACCCAGACTACCAAGAAGTAACTTCTGACGGTGGTTTAATTCCACTTAAATATTGTCTAGCAGACATTTTATATGATTTAAAAAATTGTTACTTTAATGAATTTCCTCTCATTTTAAAAAAAGACATTGTTTATAAAAACTGTAACTCTAAGAATAATAAGTCTTTTAAAGTAATTGATTACAAGGCAATGAAAGACAGTATGATTCCAATCACCCTTATCTGCCATACCGGTAAGGCTGACATTTCTGTTTTTAGAAGATCTAAATATGATGTCGATATACTTCGTAAACTAGGAGAAATCCAAGGCGGTTGGATGACTACTGAAAATGTAAAGTTAAAAGCTGAAAATGATAAAAATTACAACTACTACTGGCTTGTTAACCTATCCGTGCGTGACACGCTCGGGTTGACACCTGCCGATAACAAATCACTTAAAGCTCTTGGAAAAGTAATTCATAAACCCAAAATCGAATTACCACCCAATGTAATAGAGAATATGGCTTATTTTGCTGTAACCAATCCAATTGAATATTACAAATACGCTATGAATGATGCTGATATCGTAGTTTCTTTTTGTTCAGAGTTATTCCAGTGCAATCATTCAATTCCGATGACTTTATCAAGTGCAGCCGCTTCCTCTATGTACGGAAGTATTAAAGAGTATTTTGGAGTTAGTAAAAAAGCAGATTATGACAGAATATATAGAGGTTTAGAAATGTTAGATGAAGGTATTATTCCATCAAAAGATGAATGTATGAAATTTTTAAAAGCAACACGTTACGTACCGATTAGAGATAATCCAGATGCCAAACTTGTTTCAGAGTATTTTGAAGAAGCATACACAGGCGGTTTTAATGCATCTTTCTATATCGGATGGATTGAAGAACAAACAACTGATTTTGATTTACAAAACGCTTATCCTACTGCTATGGCAAACATTATAGACATTGACTGGTCTAAAAATGTTAGAGATTTTCCACGCAATTATGAACTTACATGGCAAGATTTAACAAATCCTCTTATTCCTGCTGTAGCCGTTGGAGATTTTGATTTTCCCGATGATTGTTACTGCCCTAATATACCAGTTCCGGTAAAAGGCGGAATGAAAATATATCCTAAGCACGCTAAACATGTTTATATGTCTGGACCCGATATGTACCTCGCCCTAAAGCTCGGAGCTAGAATCAAAATATTTAGAGGTTTTACATGTCAGATGCTTACAAAAGACGGAAGACCTTCTCAATGTTTAGCCTACGCTGTTACTAATCTAGTTCAGGACAGAATGAAAGCCAAGGAAATATATAAAGACAATCCTTTAGTTGAAAAGAGTTTAAAAACCATGGTTAATTCCTGCTATGGCAAAACCGCTCAAAATGTAAGTCCCAAAACTCGATACAACGCTAAAATTATGGGACGTGTGGATTCTGAACCCTCTACGGTTACAAGCCCTTATCACGCAACATACACCACTGCTTTAGTAAGATGTATGCTAATTGCTTGTATAAATCAACTTCATGATTTAGGTTATCATGTTTACTCTGTCACAACAGATGGTTTTATTACAGATGCACCTACAGATGTTGTTAGAAATCTTGATGCTTATGGTTTTGCGGCTATATTCCAAAATGGTCGCTTTATTCTTAATCAGACTAAAGAAGATTGTGAAGCTAATCAAGTATGGGAGCCTAAACATTTCAACGATACCTTTTTAAATATTACTACAAGAGGAAATGTTGCAGTAAACGACAAAGGCGTTTTAGCTCACAATTCATATTCTACAGGAGAAATCAAAGACAGTCGTGCTGATAGAGATGCTTATATTATTGCAGTTCTTTCAAGAGAAGGTAAGTTAAAGTGTTCTACCAAAGTGTGGACAGAGTTTTCAGAAATTGTCGAGAGAAAACACGATTTTCACGTTACCGAAACTATCCGTCAACTTTCTATGAACTTTGATTACAAAAGGTGCCCTATTGTAGAAACTGCTAAAGATACACCAGTTCACTATGACAGTGTTGATAATCAATTTCATGTTGATACTACTATTGCTGAATTTGATACCAGACCTTTTAACGATATTGAAGAGTTTCTCAATTATCGAAACACAATGCACAACGAAGATTGTGTTAAAGTTACCGCTGACCTTAATAGAGTAAAGATTAAATCTACTGTCAAGGTTAATGGTTATATTGGTAAAGATTTAGATAGAAAGATTCTCTTATCAATTCTAATGGGATATAGATCAGGGATATATCAAATCCCCGCACTAGACGGTTTGAAACAGTCAGACGTAGTTGCCACTGTTAATAGTTGGGGAATTTCTAATATCAGCATCAATGATTGGAAAAACTGCTCCCGTTCAAAGCGACAAGACAATATGCTACCTCGAGAACTTGTTGAAGATACCCTTAACAAGATTCTCTCCCAATATACGTAACGGTCGCTTTACATAGCCATCTTTCCAAGATTGCTATGTATGGTTTTCAGTCAGGTTACTTCGAGAAAAGAAAAACTGTTGCCAGACAAGGCAACAACTTTTCTTCCACTCTCAGTAGCCTTCCTTTAAACCAGCTTTGCTCTCACATGCAATTCATCGTCAAAGAATTTTTCCCCAAAGAGAAACACTTTGACAATTTCATTGCATATCTCCGCAAAGCATTTAACTAACAACTCAAATATGCTTTTAAAAGCGCAAAATCATATAAGAGTTGTTAGGCAAGTTTCGCATTGTGGCAAGCCACAACGCACCGGTTACAGCCTTTGGGCTGTTCCCTAAACTTGCCAGTGGGGCTTTGCCCCCTTGGATCCCCTAGCAAGGTTTCCCCAACCTTTGCATTCCTGGGCACATAAATTGTCTTCATATATTGCAAACAGTTCACTGGACTATTTGCAATATATTCATTCAATTTATTAGAAGGCTCTCGCCCTCTGCACACCTAGGCAAAGGTTTCACCCTTGCAACCTGACACACAGTAACCAAGCACTTTAGAAAGGAGTTTTACAGATGAAAAAGAAAGTAAATAGAAAAAGAAACAAAGCAGTTACTATTCGAATGAGCCCTGACGAATTAAAACTTCTTCAACAAAAAGTTGATGAGTCAGGACTTACTCAACAGACATTTATAATAAACGCCATCAAAGGTGCTACTATATCTTCTTCAGCTGATATACAAATTCAAAAAGATATTAGTAAAACTTTTGCAGATTTAGTTCGACAACTTAGAGGTTTAGCAACAAATGTAAATCAAATGGCTCACATAGCTAACGGTCAAGGTATGATTCCGTCGCTGAATAAATTAAGCAATACATCGAATGAGATTAATCAGTTCAGAAAGGAGAGTGAAGAAATATGGCAGTTAATAAGGTCGTTAATAAATCAACAAAATCGCATGGGGCAATGAGAAACGTAATAGAATACGTTCTTCAGGATAAAAAAATCAAAGAAGGTTATGTAGACATCATCGGTCCTTATGTTCCAAACACTATCACTTGGCAGGGTGTTTATACTGAATTTCTTGCAGAAAAAAAGTTATGGAACAAAGACTCTGGAAGAATGTATACACATAATATTATTAGTTTCCATAAAGATGAAGATGTTTCTCCAAAGCAGTGTCTTGAAATAGGGCGCCAATTTGTCGACAGATTTTTCCCCAATCATCAAAGTCTAATTGGCGTTCATCAAGACAAAGATCATCTTCACATTCATATAGTTACCAACTCTGTATCTTTTATCGATGGAAAGAAGCTGCATCAAACTAAAAAAGACTTAGAACTTCAAAAACAATTCACTAATAATCTATGTAAAAAGTTAGGCTTATCTGTTACAGAAAAGGGAAAACACTTTGATGGTTCTCTCATTGAAGAGGGTGAGGTTGTAGCTTGGAATAAGGATAAATACAACCTTCTTCGTAACGAATCGAAAAAAAGCTATGTTGCAGATTGTGCAATTGCTGTGCTTGAATCAAAAGAAAATTGCTGTAGCAAAGAAGATTTTATTTCTAATATGCTACAGCATGGATGGCAGACTATATGGACAGACAAAAAGAAGCATATTACATTTATTAACCAAAACGGTGAAAAGGTACGCGATAGTAATCTATCCAAATCCTTCTCACTAAATATAAATAAGGAGGTACTTAATCATGAATTTGAAAGACAGAATGAATACAGAAACAGCTCAAGCAACGAACTTAATAAATACTACGCCGAAGTTGAATCAATTATTTCAGGAGAAGGAATTGATAAAGAATCAATCCGAGGCAATCAATCTTCTGAAGACAGAGATACAGACTCTTTCCTCAGAGAAATCAAAACTAGCATTAACGATAACAGAGTTAAAAACAGAATTGTTAGAGACTCAGAAAATAAATCAATCATTAACAAAAAGCAACAACGACTTAAGAGAAGAGAATGGTCTATTGACGAAGAAAGAACAGGAAGAATTAGAAGATGAAAACACTAGACTAAAAAGCTTAAATACCACTCTCAAAAAGTTGGTCAATAATTCTTCTGTGGAAGTAGTTAATAAAGCCCTCAAAGATAGAGATATAGCCAGAAATGAATTATCTGAATATAAGAAAAATTCCAAAAAAGAAATACGCAAAATCAATAATCAAAAACACTTAGCAGAAACTGAGATAATTAAAGTTATGAACTTACTCGAGCGTAAGTCACGTCTTCATTGGCGTTTCCTTACTTTTATCTTAATCTGCATTTGTGTTAAAAGTAAGCCGTTTTTGAATGACATAAAAGAATCCTTTATTGAGATTCAAAAGTCTCTGGCTTCAATATGGACTGTGTATTTCAAATGGTTATCTCATCCATCTTATCTTACTCTAAGCGATGGATTCAAACCCTTTACTGGATATATAATTTGGATTGCAAGGGTAATGGCTGTAATTCTTGCAATAATACTTGTGTTGTTCATATTAAGAAAATTTCTTAATATATGCATCTTCTACAAAAGGCGTTGGTGTACTTTATCGCTAAAAGTATTTGTCATCTCGTTGACTGTTCTACTTATCTTTGGAGACAAAATAAAGTCATTATTGCCATCTAATCTGTTACTAATATTTTTAGCAATACAATTACTGTACTTAGGTATTTTAAAATATATGGATGGTTATTATGAAAATCGCCGACGCTTTGATGAATGGGAACATATTCAAAACATATAATAATCACTACAACCTCAGAGTTTTGTTCTCTGAGGTTGTCATTATTAATCCAATATTCCATTATCTTTCAAATAAGTTGCTAAATAATCTCTGTCGGTTCTCAACTTAAGCAGTTCTTCTTTCTTCTTTTCGGTAGTCATTAACCCAAGATGAATTCGTTCATCTGGTAAATGATTTAAAATCTTAAGATATCCATCAACAATACGTTCCTGTTCTACATATTCGTTTTCAAAATATACAATATTAGATTTTACTTTAAGAACTATTGCTAATCCGTTCTTTTTGGGATACACGTCATATAATTCACTTCCATCAGAATCAAAATCCACATCCAATTCTTCGGTTGCAATTTTACACAATTCTTCAATAACCGAACTTCTAAATCCTCTACAGGAATAAATTTTTTTTAAAGTTTCTCCATGCTTATTGGCAAACTTTTCATCAATTATAATTTCAACATATTTACCATCTATTAGTTTAGGTTCTAACATAAATACCTCTGCATTTAAGTTTATATTTTCACTCTATACTACACCATTATAAATTACTGTTTTCCTCGATTCAAACGCCTACTTTGTAATTTCTTCCATATTGATCTACATGCAGAACACCATTCTTCTGGTACACCAAGTCTTTCAATTAACAACCTTTGATCAACTATGTTCAAAGCAGACTCTATATCTTCACCATTTCTAATAGTATTATCCACAATATGTAATAGCTCTGTCTTTAATGCCTCATCGAGTTCCGTAATATTTGGTAACATTATTCTTCCCATTTCTCCTGGTAGTATTTCTAACACACCTCCTCCATAACTCCTTCCGCATATCTCTGTAAATGCAAATGTAATGCTATTATAATATGACAGAAGGAGTAAATCATTATCTACTCCGTCATTTATTTTCATCCTATGCATCGTATCCGTAGACACAGCATTGCATCTGTTTAAAACAAATTTTGGAAACAAATTGTTTCTTCTAAGAAAAAAAGCATCCGGAACCCAAATCGATGGTACAATATACCATCGGTCTCTTATAGAACACTTATAGCCTTTATTTTCTTCATTATTTTCTCCATATTCTATATATCTTTTAAATCCAGTCGGATATTCTTCATAAGGAATATCCGGAAAATTTAGTAACAAAGCTTTTTTATTATCTCTAATATTATTTTCCCAATCTTCTTCAGTAAAATATATTCCATGAGCATGAGCACTTCTACCTATTAGTGGCATAGTTGCTTCCGCTAACTCAAATTGTTCTTCTACGTCTCTATCAATTGAAAAAAACTTATTATTACCGGTTGTTATTCCAACATTTATTGTCCCATATTTGGAAAAGGGGTTAAACAGTTCGCTTCTTCTAATTTGAGACAATAAATCCATTTCATTTGCTGTCACAAAATACTTTGTCCACTTTTCCTTTTCGTGAGATATAGGTTGAAAACGTATAGTATTCAAATCTACTTTTTTTATATCCTCAACATTTGACACCTCCACAATTCTAATACCACTTTGTTCTGATTTCTTTTCTCCAATCAAAACAACAACTTCTTGCTCTATATCTGGAAAAACTAGTTCTTTAAAGGTAATAATAGTCATATTACTTAGATTATTGGCAAGAAATAATCTCAAATCTTCCGCATATGCAACTTGGAATAATTCTGCTGGAATGACAAATAAAATGGTACCATTCTTATTTAACAATTTAATTGATGCAACAGTAAATGCAACCCATGCATTTATTAATTTATTTGCCTTCATACCTTGTGAGGTTAATATTTCTGCTTGAATTTTTCTTTGCTCTTCTGACAGATACTGATATCTGATATATGGTGGATTTCCTATAATGTAATCATAAGTTTGATATTTTTTCTTTTCTTCATAAAAGTCAAAAAAATCCTCATTTATAACATTAACTCTTTTGTCTTCTTTATATCTTTTTTTCACACTATCAGCTTCTGACTTTTCAATTTCTATAGCTGTTATCTTTGCTTCTGGAATATGTTTTTTTAAAGCGTCAACAAATACACCATCCCCACAACTAGGTTCAAGTATAGACTTTGCGCGATCAATATCAATCATTTGTACCATTATTTCAGCTAGTTCTTTTGGTGTATAATAAGATCCTCTTAATTTTTTTTCAGAACTATTAGCTTTCAATTCCATTTTTTAATACCTTCCTTCATAAACTATTGTAATCAATAGTTCAATCTTATGTTTCAAAAACTCTTTTCGTTTCTTTTTCACGCTAGCATTTGCTTTGGATAAAGTAGTTTTTAAATCATCATTAATACTATATATTTCTTTTGTCATCTTCACCACGTCATCATGTATTGATTTCAACTTAGGTACACTCATATCCAACTCTACAAAAGGCAATTCCTTTAATACAAATGTCCCCCTTGAAGTAAAGCCATTTTCAAAATCACTACCTATTACTCCTAAGATTTTTTCAGTATACGGATGTGTCAACCATGCCTGAATATACTCTAGTTCATACGGACACGAGTCTTTCAAGCTTATTGCACAATAACCCGCTGTACCGCCTGATGATATTAACATGTTATCTTCATCCATTACATACATAGGTTCTTTGCTAAGAATACCTACAATCAGTTTTTTACTTCCTGCAAAAGCTGATAAAGCTTGTGAACGTCCATATTTATACCAATTATCAGCAGACGCATTTTCAACATCTCTTTTTCCATTCGGCGAGATTCCTTTAGGAACTAACCGATCATAATAGTCCAATAGATAATCATATACACCACTATATATTTTTTTCATTGTATTAATGGGAATTAAATTACCATCTTTGTCATATGGAAAAATAATTCTTTTATCTGTATCAAGTGAACTATATGTATTTAAACCCTTTTCCTCTTTTTTTACTGGTTTAAAATATGGTCTCAAAAGTGTTTTTTCAATTTTATAAGTCTTCCCATTTCTGTCCAAATAGACGTAAGATGAATCCTCTCTGCTTATTTCCGCATCCGAAAACCAATAAATAGGCTCTGGGCGCTCTGCACTTGTCTGAATTCCATTAAAGATATCTACATATTTAGTCAGCTTAACGCTTCTTGATTCGACATCATCCCAAAACTTCATTAGTGAAATATCCGTCGTTAATCTCCATGGTTTCTCATCTATTGCATTATTATTTTTCGTAATAGTTCTTTTTAACGTTCCTGCCCATAATTGAGACTGATTTTCTACACTTGAATAATCAAAGTATTCCTGTTTTTCTTTCCTTAATAGCAAAATTGAACTGTATATGGTTTTATCTTCAAACAATTGAGCATCACCAAAATCATCTAAACTTACCAAATATTTTTGATAACTAATCAGTCTTCGTAATTCTTTGCCAGCTTTAATTTTAAAAAATTTATTGGGAACGATATAACATAAGTATCCTCCCTTTTTCAATTTTTCCAAAGCCCTCTCAATAAAAATAAAATATTTATCAAACTGCTGATAAGAAGTTTTGTAATTATTCTTGTAAATATCGTTAATTTCTACTTCTGGCAACAATATATGCATTTCTGCCGTTTTAACATACGGAGGATTTCCAACAATTGCATCAAAAAAATTATCTGCTCCAAAAGTGCTCCAATCAAACGGAACTAACTGTATCATTTCATTTGCCGTAACACCTTTTCCAGCTAATGACGCATTATCAACCAAAGAATTTCCATGTAAAATATTATTATCAAGATTTGGTAACACTTTTACACTCGTTGAAACTGAAGGTGCCGTCTCATTTTCTATTAATTTAATTAATAGTGAAAATTTTGCCACCTCAACTGCATGTACATCAATATCTATTCCGTAGATACATGACACTAATATATTCTTCTTGTCTTCCAAAGGCAATTTATATCTATCTCCGTGTATTTCCTCAAGATGAGATATATCATTTTTTATGTACCATTCTACACAATAATTTTGTAACTGTTCAAATAACTCTTCCAAAAAAATTCCCGAGCCACATGCTATATCAGCAAATCTTAGTCCGATTATTTCTTGCGGCGTTTTTCCTTTGCATAATCTTTCAAGTGTATTTGCGACAATATATTTCACAATTTCTGTAGGAGTAGTTACAACAGAACGATTTTTACAATCTCTTCTTTTTGACAGCGATAGTACACCGTTTTCTTCAATCAGTTCTTCTGTCAAAAACATTTCATACATCTTGCCTAACATATTTGGTTCAATAATATTAAACTTATATGGGCTTTTGGGATAATACAACTCTTCAACCATATTTTTTATGATTTCATTATCTAAATCAAAAATAATATATGGTCCCGAAAACATACCCGAATTATAAAGTTTATCAGCTTCTCTAAACATTTTCTCCATTTCTTTATGAAGAACAGTTTTATTTTTAATGTTATCTTTTAAGCTATGATATAAAGGCAGTTTTTTATCCTCACAAATCCTCAAAAAAACTATTTGGTTTATAAACTCCTGTACTACATCATTAAGTATTTCTAAGCTATTATAAGGGCTTCCTGGCACAGCTTTTGAATATAAATCATTACTTAATTCAACCCTCCACTCATTAATTTGTTTCAAAAAATGCATATCTACAGACTGTGTAATGTGTCCTACTCCGGAAAAAGCATTATTAAATGTTATATCAAACGAACCGCTATACACGGCATTTCTAGATATAAACGCCGATATTTCATCAAATTTACTCACATAATCCAAATAATGATACACCTTATATCTCGCAACAGAGCTCGCATCCGTGTCATTTGGCATAACTGTCGTATCATAGATAATAAGATATTCAAAATTAGTAAGCACAGCAATTTTGTGCATACCGTTCCAACCATAACTTCTAGTTTGATTTGCATGATCAGCATTCATGATTACATCTTCTGATGGACTCTTGGCTTCAACAAAAAATTTTGTAACACCTCTAAGTGTCAATGTATAATCAGGTCTATCTTTTTTTGAAGAATACTTTTCAGCAATTACTTCTCTAAACTGTGGGGATACTCCTTTTTTATTAGTAACATCCCATCCCAATAACATCAGTAAAGGATCTATATATTCCATTCGACAAGATTGTTCGTTATATTTATTCTTTTTATCTTTATAATATGAATAGTTTTTATCAAACTTATCTACTAAAATTTTTAAATCATCTATAACAGCCATTTAAACTCCTTCTTTACACACTAATAAAATACGCCTTGTTGTTTGCTTTAACAAGCTGATAGCATATTAATTCCACCTTATTCATCATTCAATTTTTCATAAGCTTCTTGAAGCTCTTCAATCTTGCTTTTTAAACGCTCTTTTTGTAGATTTTTAGCAGTTTTGTCAACCAATGCTTTAGGAAAATTCCATTTCCAATCATTATAAGATTGCTTTATCACATTTTTTTCCTCATCCGTTGTTGCAACTTCAAGTTCGGTTTGGATACGTGTATTTTCTTCATACCATGCTTTCATATATTCAAACAAAGGATTCATATTATCAATGCTAAGACACATTCCTATAGGACGTCCTTCTGGTGTTTTTTCAACCTTCATATCAAAAATATCTGCTATTTCAAACAATGCATACATAGCCCCATATCTAGACATAGTATTTGGATCAAGTAATGCCCAAGGGCTTACTTCCAAAACCTCTGAAAATTTAAACAACATATCATTTTTAGGTTTTCGCACACCATTTTCATATTTTTGTATTCTATCAGCAGTCAAACCAACTGCAGCACCTAATTCAGCTTGAGATAGTCCTTTATTCATTCTTATCTTTTTGATTCTACTACCAATTCGGTATGAATCTTTCTCAACATCAAAATTAAAATCTGTCTGATTATCCAATATACTCATAGCTCATTCGTCCTTTCCCTATGATAATAATAGTTTCATTGTATCATCAAACCCTAATAAAATAAAGCAATTAAGCACATAAAAGTTCTTATAAAGCACAAAAAATCATAAAAAGCACAAATTTGTGCTTTACAAGTCGCTAAAAGTATGTTAAAGTATCTAAAAGCACTTATTTGTGCTTTATAAGTACATTTTGTTAAGGAGGCGATACATATGAACAATTATTTCGATTCTTATCCATTTTTACTAAGCGTTGACGAAGTAGCTAATATCTTAGGTGTAACCTGTAAAACTGTACGCCATCTTGTTAATACTGGAGAACTAAGCGGTATTAGAGTAGGCAGATTAATTAGAATACCTAAAGATAAACTAATTGAGTACTTAAATAGATAATTGTGGAAAGGAGATGAAATCTATGAAAAATGAAGCAAACATATCAATGGAAATTTTACTATTAAACGATCTATTAAATACTAATGTCATAGACAGAAATCTCTATGACAAAGCAATTGAAAAAATTATTGCACTTGCTAATGCTTCACAAATTGAAGTTCCAACTACTTTATTAGCTAGTGCGTAAGGAGGTATGCAAATGAAAACCGCAGTATATCATTTTACAAATTCTGATGGTATCAGATATCAAAAAATAATAGACGAATTCAAAGAATATGCTAAAACCAAAGACTTATCTATAGACGAATTTTTTATTGATAAAACCACTTTGGAATACCAGCATGTTGAGTTTAATAGATTTCTTTCAACAAGTGAACAATTCGATGTTCTCATTGTTAAAGATTTCTACCATATTTGCAAGAAGACATTAAAGTGTCTTTCTATTTTAAAAGAGCTATTAGACAAAGGAATAAAAATATACTCATTAAAAGATGGTGAAATAAAGTTTTGCAATGCAGATTTTGATAAACCTTTAAAGGTTGCTACGTACAGCAGGCATTGGCGACCATCAGTTATGTCAAAACCTTTTGTTCCTCTAAAAACAGATATTTTAAATCTATTTGTAAATAAAGAAACCAATTGGTTTGTTGTAGATCAATACTATGACGAATGCAGTGATGAAAAATACAATTCCCAATTGCAATTGATGAAGCTACTGGAGAACAAAGATAAATATGATCTTATTATTGTCAATTCTCTCCAGGAGCTTAATCATAGAACAGCACTTTTTATCAAGATTCTTTACGAGCTAAATCTTGATATATATTCATTGCAAGAGGGATTAATAAGAATAGCAAGGAGTGATTAACGTGAATTATGCAGAAGAAATCAAACAAACAATATTAAATAATACCGGTGTGATTAAAGCTGTTATCTATGCTCGAGTTTCTACTGATAACGACGGTCAAAAAGATTCTTGTGCCAACCAGATAGAGATGGCAATGAACTATATCTCAAATCATAAATGTATTGAACACGTTGGAACTTATATTGATGATGGTATTTCTGGAAAGAATGACTTTACAAGACCACAGTATAATGAAATGCTCAGTCAAATTTCTTCCGGTGGAATTGACTTAATAATTACTAAGTCACTTTCAAGATTAAATAGGGACGAAATGAATTCTTTTCAACTTACTCAACTATTATTACAAAATAGCGCAACTGTTCTTACTCTTGAAGACGGTCAAATCCATGATTTTGAAGATATCAACTCGGGACTTATTCATAGTCTTAACTTTGCAATTGACGCACAATATGTTAAAAGACAAAGCATCAACGGCAGAAAGACTCATGAACTTAGATGTAAACGTAAAGAGCTTACTTCTAAAGATATTTCATACGGATATGATTGGAATAGAGACAGTAAAACAATCACTATAAACAATGAACAAGCTGAAATTGTTAAAAGAATATTTGATGAATATGTTTACAGAAATGGTACACCAGCTTCAATAAGTAAATCATTAGCAGAAGAAGGTATAAAAATATCTAGTCGTTCGTTAATCAATATGCTTAAAGACGAGCGTTATATTGGCAATTTTTATATCAACAAAAGAACAACTAAACTTGGAACAGGTAATGTTAAATCTAAGAGAATATTTCTCCCAAAAGAGCAATGGGTTTTAGTCGAGAGACCTGATCTGAGAATAATTGATGACGATTTGTTTGAAATGGCTAAAAGGGTTCGTGAAATGAGAATTAATGTCTACAAAGCTCCGGACAAAGAAACTGTCCAAGCGCGTTTTCAAGGAACTCATAATTTTTCAAGCAAAATTTTTTGCCCTGTTTGTGGCAAGCCATATCACTTCGGATACACCGATAAGAATAAAACAATACCATATTATTCTATCCATTCTCATGGAGATTGTCCTAATCCTGTTAGACGTATTTTAGAAAAGGATCTTGAAGAAATAACAAAAATCACTTTAAGAAAAGTGATTGAGCAGCATAAAGAGCTTATTACTTCATTAGAAAAAATCTTATCAGAATGTTTAGAGTCAACTCAAAATACTGATAGTGACATCAAAAAATTAGCAAAACAGATAAGTAATCGTGAAAAGCAGATTGATAGCTTGATAGATGCACTGTCAGTTGGTGGGCTTGTCGAATCAGCTCAAGAAAGAATCAAATCAAAAATAAATACTATTACAGAAGAGATTGATAGGTTAAATGAGATAATAAAAAACAAAGAAGAAACTAAATTAGATAGTTCTTATGTAACAACAAAAATTGAAGAAATAAACAATGCTATTACAGAATTAAAAGATTTTACTGTAATCGATAGAGATAGGGTTTTAAACTATATCGAAAGAATTGAATTACCTGCCTCAGGAAATATTGATATAACCCTTAAGACAGGACAGTTAATTACTATTAAACCAAATAGAAATGGGAATTATACGTTAATGGAAAATGTTGGGGAGAACGGAATCCAAGGTGACCGGTATTCATGGCCTGTAACATATCAATAGCTTCCTCCCCCCTGACCTCACCAACAATAATTCTGTCAGGCCTCATCCTCAAAGAAGTTCTTATAAGATCTCTGATACTGACTCCATTCTTGCCTTCTACATTCTGCTGCCTCACTTCCATTCTGATTATGTTCTCAACATTGTTAAGTCTGAGTTCTGCCGAATCTTCAATTGTAACAATCCTCTCACTTGACGGAATGAAGTCAGATAAAGCATTCAGAAAAGTAGTCTTACCTGTTCCCGTACCTCCTGATACAATGATGTTGTACCCCGACTCAACCAGATCTTTCAGAAAATCAGCGGCCTGTCCGGTCAGGCTGCCCATCCCCACAAGTCGTTTCATTGTTATACTGTCTTTTGGAAACTTTCTGATTGTAATTGCAGAGCCCTCGATTGAAATTGGATTAAGCACAATGTTGACTCTAGATCCATCTGCAAGTCTGGTGTCAACAATGGGATTCGCCTGATTCACTCTCTTATTTGCCAAAGCTGCAATCTGCTGTATAACATCTTCCAGCTGCTCATTTGAAAAGAAACTCTCCGGAATCTTTTCAATCACACCTCTCTTCTCCACAAATATATTCTCCGGATTATTGACCATAATCTCTGTGATGTCATCATCCAGCAGCAATTCGGATATTATTCCAAATCCCCTGAGGGAATCAAAAATCTGCTTGTGGATGCCAATCCTCTCATACACCGGAATATGAATATTATTGTTTTTCTCATCTAACACCTCATCAATCACTTTGTGCAATTCATCATCTTTAATATCTGAGCCGATATCAATACAGCCGATAACACGTTTCCTAAGTTCCAAAACGATATCATTTCTATTAGTTTTTTCCATGTCAGCCTGCCTCTTTTTCCAAAAGCAGTTTTTTTACAAACTCACCCATGCAGCCCCATACCAGTTCTTCCATGTAATTCTCCTGCCAATTGGATATATCCTGCATCGGGATTTTTATCTTATTGGTCTTTTCCAATATACTCTCTCTTCCTGTCAGGAACAGATATTCCTCATATGCATTCAGTTTGAACATGGAAATCCTGTCACTGCATACCGGCATATAAATATAATCACACTGCTCTAAAACCGCAAAAATATCACTTATCATATTGCTCAAATCCAAAATAATATAATCATATTCCATTCCCGCAATTTCATTAATCAGTCCCACCCAGTCTTCACTTTTGATGTTTCTCAAATCCTCGTTGTACCTTATTGGCGGGATATAATCCATACCGTGGTTCTTTCTGACCACCGCCTGTAATTTTACCGGAAGCATTTCCCTTGCCTGCTTATAATAATAGAGCAAATCAGCCAAGTCACTCTTATAATCTTCGCTTATCAGTGAATTAAGACCTGAGAATTCTTCAAAGTTTATATACAATACTTCCTTGTCGTTTGACAGAAGGTGTCCCATTGTCAATGCCAATGACGTCTTCCCACTCCTTGATATGGGAGAATATATACCTATAATCTCTGCCTTCTTTCCTGAAAATGCAGAATCCCCCACTGTTACCAAACCCATATCAGCTATATAATTCAGTAATATGTCAATAATTAAATTAACCGCCTGATACTTATACACTCTCCTGTGTGGCGGATCACAACTTACCTTCTTGATACCGTTGAAAATAATAATTTCAGGGGCACCAATCATTTCCATGTCTTCCGAATAGGAATCACTTGCCACCAGCAATATGTCACTTCCCCCTTTTTCAAAATGCTTTTTTAAAGCCTTATCTTTTGTAAAAAGCTTAACCTTAAAGGGCAGTTTCTGATCTCTGCTGACAAAATCACAAAACCTCTCTGCGTATGCAACATCCTCATCATAATATGCAATTGAAACCATATATCTCTTACCTCCCATACATTTTGTTTGTCGTTGTTCTCTTATTATATATGCACTTCAACATTTTGTCTACCACTATTTTGTATTTTTTTATATTTCTTATGTGACATTAATGCCAATTTCTTTATTTATGGGCATTTCTGCATCTTTATATTTCTGCATTTCTCACAGAACGCATATAAGGTAACTATTCAGCCTTTCAGCATAGCCAGCTCGAATCCGCAGATCTGATGTATTGACTCTTAATACGCAATGTACTATACTATGTAGTATTGAATACTACATGTTGTTTTAATTGGAGGATTACAATGAAAAGAACTAAACTTAAAGACAGAAAACTACCTGATTATACTAAAGGCGAAGAAATATTTAATATGGTATCTCACATAGTAGGCGGAGGATTTGGAGTAGTTGCTCTTGTACTTTGCATTATTATGGCAGCTATTCGTGGAAATGCGCTTGGAGTTATCTGCAGTATTATTTATGGTATTACTCTTATTGATTTATATACTATGTCCAGCATCTACCACGGTCTAAAGCCGGGAATGGGAAAGAAAGTTATGCAGGTTATTGATCACTGCACAATTTACTTTCTGATTGCAGGAAGTTACACTCCTATATTGCTTCTCAAACTACGTCCTGCTTATCCTGTTGCTGCATGGTGTCTTTTCGGACTTGTCTGGGGATGTGCAGTTCTTGCCTGTACTCTGACTGCTATAGATCTGAAAAAGTATAATGTGTTTTCCATGATTTGCTATTTAGCAATGGGATGGTGCATTATTTTCTTTATAAAGCAAACTTTTGAAGTAATGACTTTTAATGGCGGTATGCTTCTTCTGCTTGGTGGAATTGCTTATACTATCGGTGCTGTTTTGTATGGTGTCGGTTCTAAGGTCAGATATATGCACTCGGTATTTCATATGTTTATTATTCTTGGCAGCGTACTTCACTTTTTTGCAATACTGCTTTACGCAATCCCTAGCAATTTATCTTAAATCTAAAAGTGAGCAGGCTTAATCCTACTCATTTTCCACTCTGTGGATAAAAAAAGTCAGTGCATTTTCTCTTGCGAATTTGCACTGACATTTTTTTATTTGTTATTATTTTTTCTGATTTATTTATTACGTACAGACAACTAGCTGACACTCCACCTGTCTTTTAGCATAAATGCAGCAGCCTTAGGCTGACGGTTTCTTGTAAATACTCCCTTCTTATTTCCATCCACTCTGTTGAGTCCCTGTTTTGTCTGGAAATCACAGTACGCCCACACATGCTCTCCAATCATAAAATCCAACTGATCAAACACTTTATTGAATTCACTGAGATACTCGCATTGAAATTCTTCAGTAAATGCCACTGGCGGAAGTTTGTGATATCCCGCAATGGTATCAGCCCCGTACTCACTGCCTCCCACTTTGACACTGTAGAGATATGCCTTTCCCGGACTCCACAAATGTGGATTGTCAACAGTAATGGTAGCTCTATAGAATCCTTCCTGCTTTTCAATATCCCTATCAGATATAAGTGCAACCGTATTTCCATTCTCATCCAAAACTGATATCTCCATCACATCATCATCTGATTCCACACTGACATATATATTTGCTGATTTTGCAGACGGTGTAAGTTCTTTTTCTATCTCTTGATAGTCATTCAAGGTCATTAAAACTCGCAGGAACCGCCATTGGAACTGTATCTTTCAAAGGCTGAGCATACCATTGTTTTTCAATTCCTTCATTGTTTCTGTCAATTTTGAAATTCCATATTCCGTTCAAATTTTTTACTTCTCTCACTCTGTTTTCAATTGGATATAACATGTGACCTCCCTGTCTTTTCCGATAATTCACTCACAACCGATTCCATCAGTTGCAGTTTCCCTGATATTTTTGTCCTTTTACGATAAAAGGCAGCTCACCCAAAGCCGAGTGACTGCCTTTTATTAGTTTCAATAATAACTTATAAGTTATTATCATTTATTATTATTTAACTTTCTTTACCTTTGACCACGCACCAACTGTAATGTTCTTTCCTTTTCCGGCAAATGCTCTTACCTTGAAGAAATATTTTTTGTTTGTCTTGAGCTTATTAATTGTCTTTGTTGGCTTTACAGTCTTAACTGTCTTTGTTGTCTTTTTAGTGAACTTCTTAGATGTTGAATACATAATCTCATATCCTGAAGCACCGTTTACTTTAACAATTGTAAGTTTAACTTTCTTCTTGTTCTTTGCTCTCTTAGCTGCCTTAATCTTAGCTTTTGCTAAAGTAGCTTTTGTTGTTGCAGGAACTGCTGTCGTTGCAGGAACTGCTGTCGTTGCAGGAGTTGCTGTTGTTGCAGGAGTTGCTGTTGTTACAGGAGCTGTTGTTGTCTCCTTGCTTGTATCTACTGTTGTCTCCTTGCTTGTATCTACTGTTGTTTCTTTGCTTGGATCTACTGTTGTTTCTGCGTTTGGATCCGGTGTTGTTGTCTCTACGTTTGGATCCGGTGTTGTTGTCTCTATATCAGGCATTGTCTCATCTGATTCATCTTCGAATATATCTCCGTATGGATTTGTGATGATGTCACCATCCTCATTTACCGAATCTGCATGTACTCGCGTATTTGTTGAAACACTGCCAATATAACCGGCAGAAAAAGTTAACACTGTTGCTAACGATAATGCTAACACTTTGTTTGTGTATGTTTTCATAGTTACCTCCTTAATTTCAATACTGTACATGATTATAACATACATTTTTTTATTCCGAAATATGCAAACTGCTTTTTTAAAGTTTTCTTAATACTATTTTTTTGATTTTTGACCACTTTGCAATCTTATCACATTTACATAATACAGGGCGTACTCTTACATAATATATTTTTTGTTTATTTATATTAATCGAGAGCTTTGTTCCCTTCTTAAAAATCTTATGCATTTTTTTTAACTTTTTATCATTGCTCCACTGTATTTCATACTTTGATGACGACTTTACTTTTTTATATTTGATAATCAGTTTTTTCTTTTTAATCTTGTAAGAAGTAACTTTTGTTTTCACATGATAAGAAGCGGCTTTTTTTTTCACATGATTGTTTCCTGAATTGTTTATTTTTTCGGAAGCATTTGAATTTGCACTTTTGTCTGAAATTACTATAGTTCCATATTCCGTTGATGACTTTGCATCTCCATTATTATTTTGCCCGTTGCTATTTTCTCCATTATTATTTTGCCCGTTGCTATTCCAGCCATTGTTAGAATCTCTGCTCTCACCTTCGTTTTTGGAATCCCTGCACTCTTTCTCGATTTCAGGGCCACTGGTTTCTTCTTCGTATCTGCTGTCCCAGTCAACATAATCGTCCACAATCTTTCCGTCATACTCCGGCAATACACTGCCTTTTTTTACTACAGCAAATACAAATCCGGTACCTGACTCCAAATCGTCAACAACCTCTATAGTATACTGCTTTCCCGGAATCAGTATCACATTTAACAAAAAATTCCCGTACTTTCCATATCGTCCGTCACTGTCATCAGCAGTTTCCAGCAACACTTCTCCCTCGTACAGTTTCAAAAAAGTATCGCACTGATTGGCATTATATGCACAAATACTGTACTCGCACTCTTCATCAACCTGCAGATAATAGTTCCCTGAATCTCCATTTACATGAACGGCCTCTCCAACTTGTATCCATTCAGGCTCACCCTCACCTGCATAAACTTCTGTCTGCATGATACTTACAAGCAAAACAAACATAAATATTATAAATTTTTTCATCTTTACCATCCTTCTCCTATAATAATTATTTGCATTTAAGTTATTATATTTTTCGGATATTCAAGATCTGCACATTTAACTTTCACCATTATATATAAAAGTTTTCCCCAAGTCAATCGAGTCTCAGACAAAAAAACTCTCTTCAAAACAACAAAAAACTCCCTTCAAAATGGTATGCATATCGCATCACCATCCTAAAGGAAGTTCTTTCCTGATATTATTTATTTGTTATTCCCATTCCTTAACTATTCTTAGAAAAATGGGATATCTGAATATTTATTACTGAATTTTTATTACTGAATCTTTATTATTGATTCCTAATTACAGTCTCTTCATGAGTTCTTCTCTTTCAGCTTCAAATCCCGGCTTTCCGAGAAGCGCGAACATGTTCTTCTTGTAGCTTTCAACACCCGGCTGATTGAATGGATTTACCCCTAAGATATATCCGCTTACACCACATGCAAACTCGAACATATACATTAACTGACCAAGTGAGAATTCTGACTGATCAGGAATGTTTACCATAAGGTTAGGAACATTTCCGTCTGTGTGAGCAAGAATTGTACCATTCATTGCACTCTTGTTAACGAAATCCATGTTCTTTCCTGCAAGGTAGTTAAGTCCGTCAAGATCAACATCTTCTGCTTCGATAATCAACTCATGAGTTGGTGTCTCAACATTGAGAACTGTCTCAAACATAAGTCTCTGTCCGTCCTGAATGTACTGACCCATTGAATGGAGGTCTGTTGTGAAGTCACAAGCTGTTGGGAAGATACCCTTTCCGTCTTTTCCTTCACTTTCACCGTAGAGCTGTTTCCACCACTCACTGAAGTAGTGAAGGCTTGGCTCATAGTTTGCAACTAACTCGATACATTTGCCTTTTCTGAGCAAAATATTTCTAACTGCTGCGTATTTCATTGCATCATTATCTTCAAATTTGTTGTTGAGTGCTAACTCCCTTCCGCTTGCAAAGCCTTCCATGAGCTTGTCAATGTCAGCTCCTGAAACAGCTATTGGAAGAAGACCAACTGCTGAGAGTACTGAGAAACGTCCACCGACATCATCAGGTACTACAAATGTCTCATAGCCCTTGTCGTCTGCAAGATTCTTTAACGCTCCCTTAGCCTTATCTGTTGTAGCGTAAATTCTTCCCTTAGCGCCTTCTTCACCATATTTATTCTCGAGGAACTTCTTGAACACTCTGAACGCAATACCAGGCTCAGTAGTTGTTCCTGATTTAGAAATAACGTTTACTGATACATCTTTTCCTTCAAGAACATCTAATAAGTCAACGAGGTATGAACTGCTGATGTTGCTTCCAACGTAGTAAATTTCAGGTGTCTTTCTAACTTCTTTTGACACGTTATTGTAGAATCCATGTCTTAAGAATTCAATTGCTGCTCTTGCTCCAAGATAAGAACCACCGATTCCGATTACGATTAATACATCTGAATCAGACTGAATCTTCTTTGCAGCTTCTTTGATTCTTGCAAATTCTTCTTTGTCATAATCAACAGGAAGGTCAATCCATCCAAGATAATCATTTCCTGCGCCTGTCTTTGATAATAATAATTCTTTTGCGCTTTCCGCTATTGCTTTCATACTCTCCATCTCATGCTCTGAGATAAATGACTGTGCTTTTGAATAATCAAACGTTACTTTTCCCATTTTTATTCGTTCCTCCGCATTTGTTATGATTTGCTGCTCACCACCGTGCACACATTGGATAACTTACAAAATATGTTATCTTAGGCGATAGCGATTATTTATAATCGCAAAAGCTATGTACTTGAAGTGGGAGTACTCTCACATTTTATATACTTCTTTAAGCATACGATTTACGAGCTTTAAAACTTATTATAACTATTCGAAACGATTTTAGCAATAGCATGGACGTTTTTTCTTTCACTGTCATATTTTTATAAGTAGCTGTCCATAATATCCGATATTAGTTTTTCCTGCATCCGCTTTTTTTCTTTTATTCGCTCACGCTCTTCTTCCATTCTTCTCTCAATGTCTTTTACCGTGCACTCTGTTCTTTCAATTCTCTTAGATTTTGTGTTCAGTGTGTTGTCCAAATAATCCGTTATATAGCAAACCAAATCTTTTTCCTTATCCTCGACTTTGATGAGCCTCTCATACAACACAAGGGCATAGGCCAAAAATCCTCCTATTATCACAATTAACACAGCCTTTTCTCTATCGCGGTTTGCAGTGTACAGAATTGCGCCTGCCATTCCTGATACCATAATCAGCAGCAGTTCACAGGCATTAACTATTTTTCTCCACTCAGATATTCTGATTTTTCCCACTCTGTAATTTCTTATATATCTCTCCACCATTCTGTATGTGTTAATCATACTTCCATTAATGAGAATAAACTGCTCATATTTCATTTTTATCTGCTTTAGTACTTTGATATTACTATTGTTCATTCGACTCGCTTCTCTTTTTAGCGTCTTATAAATCGACAAAGTCAGTGTTGCACCGACAATTCCAAACAAAAAAATACTTCCTACAATCCATAGGAAGTACTCTTCATTAAAGTAACTATTCTTTTGTCTTAAAATATGTATTATGTATTCCATAACTTCCACCTCCGCATGATAAATCTAAAGCTCACCTCACTTGCATCAGATGCATAAATCTGATATATAATTGGTCTCACTCTTTAGTTATCGTATCATACAACAGATGGACATTCACTAAAAATCGTTCGACAAGTTCTGCATAGTTACGCTGCAAAACATATAAACCGACACTGCAATATATGACTTATGAATCATATATTATTTATGCTTTATATATTACTTATGAACGTGGCTTGCCTTATAAAGCACTTCTTTTCCACCGTGTTTCTTTGAAGAAGAACTTTTTGTATCGCCTGCAGGCACATAGTTCTTAACCATATCCACAATAAGCTTGATTGAATTCTCAATTGCCATTGCTTCAAATGTAGGATAATCAACTTCAGCACTGTTATCTGCCTTGTCGGAAATAGATCTGATTACTACAAACGGAACCTTATTCACGCATGCACAGTGGGCAATAGCTCCGCCTTCCATCTCTGCACAATATCCGTCGAATTGAGCAATCAACTTCTCTTTTACTTTCAGCTCACTGACAAATAAATCTCCGGAAACAACTCGGCCTTCAAAAACACCTACATCGACTGTCTCCTCAACGCATTTTCTTGCAAGATTAATCAAATTATCATCGGCAACAAAGAATGATGTCTCCATTCCGGGAATAACACCTCTGTCATATCCAAGTGGCATAACGTTCATATCGTGTTCCACTGCATCAGTAGATATTACGATATCTCCGATATTTATTTCCGCTCTGAGGGAACCTGCCACACCTGTATTAATAATTGCACTTACATTAAATCTGTCTATAAGAACCTGAGTACAGATAGCGGCATTAACTTTTCCGATACCTGACTGTACAATAACAACTTCCTTGCCTTCTAACTTACCATGGTAAAAATCCATCCCTGCAAGAGTAACTATCTCAACGTCACTCATCATGTCTTTTAATCCGGAAACTTCATTTTCCATTGCTCCAATAACACCTAACATATAGTATCCCCACTTTCTGTTTTATCCGTACATTATTGTTTATATCTATTATATATTCAGGAACGCTCTCGGCGTTCTTGCTGCGAAATGCGCGTCAGCCACAAGATAACTTACTCTGTAAGTTATCTTGTGCGACAGTGATTGTTTACAATCACGAAAGCGGCTGACATTTTCATCTGCGCTATTAAAACTTTATGCATTAGTCGTTGTCATCGACACCGGTTTTTTCTTTGTAGAGGCTAATTACCTCTTCAATAGGACCGTCTGCTATCAGCTGACCGTGCTCGAGAAGTATTCCTCTGTTACAGAGTCTCTCAACCTGCTTGATACTGTGCGAAACAAAAAGAACTGTAACTCCGTGATCAAACATTCCCTTCATCTTGGCTTCACATTTCTTTCTGAACTTTGCATCACCAACCGAGAGAACTTCGTCGAGAATAAGAATCTCCGGCTCAACAATAGTTGCAATGGAGAAACCAAGTCTTGCTTTCATTCCTGAAGAGTAGTTCTTGATAGGAACATCAATGAAATCTCCAAGTTCAGAGAACTCAAGAATCTCATCATACTTTGACTCAAGAAACTCTCTTGAAAATCCGAGAACCGATCCGTAAAGGAATATATTTTCTCTTCCTGTATAGTTTGGATCAAATCCTGCTCCAAGCTCAATCATAGGTGCAATGTGACCATGTCTTGTTATTGTGCCTGAAGTCGGTTTGTATACACCGGCAATAACCTTGAGCAGAGTACTCTTTCCGGCACCGTTAAGTCCGAGAATTCCCAGTCTGTCACCTTTGTTCAAAGTGAAGCTGACATTTTTCAGGGCCCAGAATTCGTTGAAACGAATCTTCTCACCTTTTAATTTCTTTATAATTAACTCTTTAAGATTATCAACTTTTTCCTTGCTTAAATTAAATCGAATGCTAACGTCATCAACTTTTAAAGCAACTTTCTTTTTACCCATAGTTCCTCCTAAATGTGTAAAATGAACTTGTCCTGATTCTTTTTAAATACAATTACGCCAATAACTAACGCTATGAAGCTGAATGCTGCAGAATAGCCAAGCATCCAGAGTTCCTGTGGATCGGTAATTATTGATTTACCAAGAATTACCACATATCTGAAATTTTCAATAATACAATACAATGGATTGAGCTGAATAACAAACTTAACTGTTTCATTATGCATGTTTTCTACATGATAGAAAATAGCTGAACAATACATAATGAGCATAAGAATTACATCCCACAAGTATTCAATATCTCTGAAGAATACACAAATAGTAGATAAAAACATCGCTGATGCAATACACATAACAAACAATACTATAATAGGAATAATCGCCTCAAAAGAGTGCCATGTGATAGGTATTCCAAGTATAATTCCCACAATCGCAAGAATAATGAGTGAAAGAAGGAAGATAACGTAGTTGTATATTACACTTGATAACGGATATAAATACTTTGGTACATATACTTTCTTTATCATTGCCTGATTCGACCTGACAGACTTCATTCCGATCTTTGAGGCACTTGAAAAACAGCTGTACAGCAATCTACCGCAAAGAATATATATAGGGAATAAACTTGATGGATATTTGGTCTCACTGTGATTTGCAAATAAACTTCCAAAAACCGCTGTAAGAACCAACATTGTAAGAAGCGGCTCAAGCAACGTCCAAATTAATCCCAGGTATGATCTTCTATATTTAAGCTTTATCCCTTTTTTGATAAGCTCCATCAACAAGAACCTGTAACGCATAAAACTATCAATATACTTTTTCAAAATATCCCTCCTTAAAAAAATCCTGATATTTTTGTATTTAATAATGCTATTATATTATATATGTTTTTCAGATAAAGTCAATTGTGGGGATGAGTACAGTTGCGACATGATATAAATACATTCACATTTTATATTCCAAAGGATGTATATTGAAAACAAAAAAATTGTTCCGATTTTCCCCAAAGGATTCCGGAACAACTTTTTTTATACTGCCTAGCAAGATTCTTCATTTGCATTTAATATATTGCATTCAATCCATTTTGCTACTCCGTCATTTTCATTTGTATCACAAATAATGTCCGCATTTTTTTGAACTTCTTCAACACCATTTTTAACGCATATACCTGTGCCGCATGACAGTAACATATCTATATCATTATAATCATCTCCAAAAGCTATAACATTTTCCATTTCAATATCAAACAAATCAGCAATATATTTGATTGCATTGCTCTTTGTTGCTTTTTTCTTCATTATCATTCCGATATTATTCTCTGATAGCTGAATATATAAATCATCATTTAAACACTCTTCATATTTTTTCATATCATCATATGAAGTTACTTCAATAATAATCTTATCTGCTGATTTTCCTTCTATCTCCGTGAAATTTGTTTCTGTAAATACATAACCATTGCCTGGCCATAATCTCTCAGCATCAAAGTTTGAATATAAAACATCATCAGATTCAACTGCAATATTTGAATTGGGATACTTTCCGCTGATTTCATCAATTACTGCCTTTGGATTTTCAATTTGAAAGCTATCTATTTTTTTACCTGCAATATTAATCAATGCTCCATTATGATAAATTCCTGCATCTATATCTAGTACTTCTAGAAATTTATTTGCAGCTCTTAAAGGACGTGCAGTTGCTATTACAAATTTATGCCCACTATCTCGAGTTTTTTTCATTATTTTACACGTTAATTCTGAAATACTCTTATCACCCTTTAATAATGTTCCATCTAAATCCGTAACTATCATCTTTCTTTCCATAACTATAACTCCTTTAATATTAAGCCTCTATAAATCTATAGTCTGACTTTCAAAATCCTTTGCATGCTCTCTAATATCTTTATTAGATGATATTATCTTGTATTTTTCGCCATCCTTCTCAATAGGATATATCCTATATACTCTATCAATTGGAAACATCTCAATAGTTATTCTACAGCCTTTTTTTATCAGCATTTCTCTAACATGAAAAACCTCATGCAATTCTTCAGTTTCATTGTCCAATATTACTGCGTGATAATGTCCCCTTCTTTCGTACTGCCTTCCATTTGTAAATTCTTTCCACTCAGGCTCAAAGCGCTTATATAGGGTGCCATACATTTCCATCTTACTATTTGGTGGCAATACAAACTCTTGCTCAACCGCAATATCTGTCGCCTCTTGTAACTCCGTAAACGCTCTTTCGGGAATGTGTTTTAGAACTCTTCCTTTTATTTTTATCGAATCATCGCCATCCAACTCTAATTTTATTGCTGCTCCAGACTTTTTATTTTCACAACAATAATCATATATCAAGTCTAGTACGCTGACTTCATCATTATTAGCCACTGCATTTATAATTAGCGGCGTCTTCTTTTCATTATTAATCCATGCAGAATGCGAATATACAGTTCTTTCATCCCTTAGATTTATACCATCCTCACTCAGCATAATTGCAGAACTATAATTCTCCCCTTTATCTCTTAAGTATCCACTTACGCTCTTTGATTTACCTGTATTTTCAACAAAGTCTAACTCTTGAAACTCTACGACTTCTCCTCCCGGATGAAAATTATTGGGTCGCGCCCCTGCCACTCCAAAACGTAAATAACTTGACCTTCCTACTTCGTCAAAATTCGCCGCAACTATTTTTCTTATATGAGAATCTTTAAAAATCATTGCTTTAGAAGTAATGAAATTATCTATTCCATTCATATCGACAATAAAATTTTGTTTATTTGCAATACCACTTACAGGATTAGAAACAACATCTACCTCCCAGTCATTATTATGATAGTCGCTTTTTGAAAATTCAAATGTGAATTCTCTTTCTAATATCATATATGACTTATCCTCTAAATGACTAATTCTAATATCAGACTCATATTCATTTTTTACTTTTGGTAACTCCAACGATATTGGTGTCACATTCAATGTCTTTATTTCCTCTTTTTTCATAATCACCTCATACCAGAATATTCTTACTCATTAAATTCATATATCATCCATTTACTAACTTTATCAACAGATTTTCTTATTTTAGCCATATATTCTTTTTCACCATTGTAAATGCTACTAAATTTTTGCTTTTCTTTTTTTTCTTCAATATTGTTCTGCATATCCAATCCAACAACATTCACATTATTTGATGCTAATTTCAATTGAAGCAATAGAAATTCACTTGGGCAAATATCATCCGCCAGTAAAACTCTATAATCATCTCCTTTTAACAAATATATTATTTCATCCAGCTTATCATATTTTTCTCCAAACGATAATATTTCATCTTCATTACACACCCCATTCGATATCAATTGTGGCTGATGTTTAGACATATCAACTAAAATATAATCTCTGTCTTTCCTTAAAATACCCTTAACATTATTCAAGTATTCTCTTTTATCACTTTGCGTAACTCCTATTGAAATAATTACACTAGCAAATCCCATTTTTATTAATTTTGAAATATAACTGCTATCAGCTTCAAATTGAAGTTGTATTCCACTCTCTGATATCTTCATCCCGTATAATGCAATAATTCTTTCAATATTCTCAACAGTTTGTTTTTTTTCTACTATTAATATTGGCGTTATATTGGAAGGCAATATAGAAATCATATGATTTATAGAATCAATCTCATAATCACAAACCGGCAAATCAGGATATTTCTTCTCAATCTTACTTGTTTCATTCTGCTCATAATACTTTTTTTTATTACTCACAACTGCATGTACTCCAATCATTGTAGCTCCCATATCAATTGCAAGTTGCATATCATAAATATTATGAACTCTGCAAATTTTACGATGTTCAAAAAAATACCCTTTATTTTCTTTTCTTTCAACCTTAAATGAAATATTATTTTTAATGAACAGCTTTTCTAATAATTTGCTTTTTTCACTTGTTCCCCACGTGTCATATGCAGTCACATATGGCTTGATAGGCAAAAAATCAAGTGTCTCAAACCAATTATCACATAAAACTTCAACCTTCTTTTCATTTTGCAGCCATCTGCAGATATTGTTATAATCTATCTCCGGAACTGCACATAGTACCTTCTTTCCTTTACCTGTTAAATACTTTTTTATCGATGATAAAGTTTCGAATGTAGTAACATTATTATCAACTACTAAAAGTGACTCTTCACATTTTATCTCTTGCATTTCATCATATTCAGCTTCATTCTCTATGTAACTAGCAATATTATTATGTTTTCTATAACTGAAATGACTTGAAAATAGTTTGATTGGTTCGCTCCTATACTTGTCAATAACAATCTTAATTGCGTATCCAAGTGCCGTTGAACCATATGCCAATGAAATCACTCCATCAATAAGTTCCAATTTTTCTCCCATTTTTTTCACGATATTACAAGCAAAAGAAAAAATAGTACTATAATCATCAAGTTCAAGCATATATTTTTCATTCATATTGATTAGATATAAATCCGATAACTTGATACCGTCTAATGCCGCCTCGAGTTTTTCAAAATAATTCAAGAAATCTCGCCCGCATAAAATATCAAATATTACATTATTAGCAATTAAAATTGCCTCTTTTATGGCTAAATAGTCTTCAATATCTACTGGTTGTTTTTTTTTACGTTCCTCTTCTATACAATACAATAATAAATACAGTGCAGATAGCAAATAATCACTTACTATGTAAGCTACTATATAATCATATTTACTCTTTTCCTTTTTTGCCAGTAATAATTTATATAATTGAAGAGTTGAGTAATAGTTTCTTTTCCATCCATCTATTTTTCTTTCACTTGATAGATTTATGTATTTTGGCAACCAATAATAATATAGTTCTCCTCGTAAATATATATTATTACCTTTTCTAAATATAAACTTTTCTATTTCTTCATTTATTCTTCTATCACCAATCGTATCACAGATATAACCAAATTCGTCACTACTATAGCATAATATTCCAATCTGATTATATCGTGATTTCATCTTGCTTTCCTTAATTATACTATTTTGACTATCTATTCTTATAGAACTATTATTAACTAGGTACTTGTATAAGCATTCTTTATCTCTTACTTTTTTTATTAATTCATCCCAGTTAAGTTTTTTTTCATGCTGACTATATTGTACTTTAAACGCATACCCACCATTTTCGTTTACTATCTCAAACAGCCTTAATTCATCAAGTGAATCATCTGCCAAAAAAGCAATATGATTGTTACCTAGAATAATATTCTGAACAATATCATACTTCTTTTTTTGAGTAATAACGTTGGTTAATTTAATCACTCCGGATTCAATCGATAAATCTGATCCTATAACTTCCCACTCAATTTTTTCATCCAACAGACCAACATACTCTTCTATCAATCCTTTCATATATTGAGTGTATCCACTAGTTAAAAATAGAAAAGTAACTTTTCCAAAAAATAAGCGATACAACCACATTAAAAATGTAATACAGTCATTATCCACATTCACCAGTTTTTTTAATGTATATTTTCCTACCAATTTAAAGTACTCATCGTTAATATATTCACCTGGTGGAAAGTTATTTTCTATTTTTTCACTATTTAATAATTCGAGTCCCTCTTTAGTAATTTTTTTTTCAATTAAATTGAATGTTTCAATTCTAAATTGTTCTCTGCTTTTTTCATTTCCGTTAGTAAACAATTCGGTATTTAACCTATCAAACAAAGGAATATTATCCTTTGCTATCAATAGATTATCGCACTTACAGGCATGATACCATGATGTCCCTTTAATAATAGTTCTATCAATATCTAATACTATATAATTCTTCATATACCATTTACCAAATTATTTCAGCACCACTTCGTTAATCCACTTGTTAATAATTTCTATATCTGCTTCCTCGTTATTACTGATGCGTAAAACTCTATCATTATTATAAAGTTTTACAAACTCATCATTCATTAATCCTACATAATCAGCATTGTCTTCTCTGGCACACAATTTATCTCTTAATTTACGACTACCAGATTCTCTTCTTACCATTAATCTGTTAACAACCTCATCAACTTCCGGATTTAATATTACAGTATATGGTTTAATCATATCTAAACTATTATCTACGATATTTCTCAATTTCTTATACTGTTCCTCCGAAAGTTCTCCTAATTTATATTCAACTTCAATATACACTAATGAATCATAAATACTTCTATCAACAATTAAGATTCCGTCTTTATCTGTCTCATTACACTTTTTTATAGCAAGCTCAGCTGTATAAAAACGATGATATAATCTCAGCAAACATTTTTCAAATATTGTCATTACCGGAAGACTTTCAATTTCAGTAGAAAAATCAAATTCTAAATCATCTTTTATATACTGTGATGAACCTCCTACAAGTTTACTAATAAGTGTTGTCTTTCCTGAACCGTGTGGTCCCGCAATAAAAATTGGTTTCATTATTAACCCCTCCATAATATTTATTTATTTTTAATAGCAATATTACTATTAATTAACTAGTCTCACTTTTTATTATTTATCCAAGAATATATCCTTTTTATGCTCTCTTTATCATTAGATGAAATATTCAAAACTTTATTATTGTCATCATAAAATCTCTCATATTCTTTATGCATATTATTTATGTACTCATATGAATCTTCTCTTGCACAAAAAAAATCTCTTTTTTCTCTTGCCTTAGTTTTTCTTCTCTGCTGTAAATATTCAACGACATATTTAGCATCCGGATTTAGGATAATAACATTGGGCTTTATTATTTTCATTGCATTTTTAGATATTTCACTTAATTTTCTATACTGCTCCTCTGTTAACGTACCTAAATCATATTCAACCTTGTTATAAACCATTGAATCAATAATGCTTCTATCAACAATACAAACCTTATCAGTCTGATTTTCTTTACATTTTAGAAGAGCTTGTTCTGCTGTATAAAATCTATGATATAATCTTAACAAGCATTCTTCAAAAGTAGTCATCTCTGCAATCGTATCTAGCTCTTCTACAAATTTGATATCATAATCATTTAGCACAAATGTTTCTTTATCTTCCAACAATTCTTTTATTAATTTCGTTTTCCCACAACCATGTGGCCCCGAAATAAAAACTACTTTCATAACATTACTTTCCTCTCTATCTACAATCCCAAATTACACATTGCAAAATGTAATATCGTACTTTTCCTTTATTTGTAGATTAAATTTCATGACCATTATTTTAATTATTTCTTTCAATTCATAATAATCATTTATTATTTTTTCTATAGCAGTATCCTTTCGCGCAACGTTGTATACTAAAACATTTCGCATTATTTTCTCACTCATTTTAATTGTGCATCCAGCCAATTCATTTAATTCTTTTCCTTCAATTTCCAAATACTCAATTCTATCGAAAAAAATGTGTACAAACCTCTCAATTATATAGAAGCATTTTTCATCAAGGTATTCCTTATCTGCAGTTCTTCCGTTGATATATTCTCCAATCTTTTCCAAGAACTTAAAACCAGTGTATATATCAGCGCTGTTTTCATCCAAAAATCCGTTATACAAAGTCTCATCTTTTGAGTTGATAAAATCATCCAAAAAGTTAATGATTCTTTGATAATCGATTTGGTCCGATGCCTCGTTTATTGATAACAATTCTATATTTGTACAATGATCAGCATCCACTTTACTTTCATCCAAATCAAAATCCTTATAGCACTTTTCAAAAACATCGTATCCTATTTCGATGACTCTGTATTTCCCTGCAAAAAAGTCGGCAATAGCAACTTTCCCAGAACTATCATTATATCCAACCACAAGACACTGGTGTTTTATATGCCTTCTCATTTTTAAGGTAGTCCAGTATTCTTCTATATAATACGGATCGTACGAAACAAACAAATACTGATTACCGTCTATGCTCTCTTTCACAAAATCAATTACAGATTCGTATTTATCGAGAACATCTTTTCTAAACACTGTTTTCTTTGTTATGTTTGGACATAATTCTTCCATTTTATTTTCATCGCCAAATTTAAAATCAACCCAATATGGAAATTCAACTGTATTCTCATAACACCAAAGTAATAAGTAATTGCTATATAACCAGCCCTTCTCTTTACCATGCGCACTTAAAATACCGAGCAAAGCTGTAAAAAAAGGATAATTACATACTTCAGGTACAACAAAAGGCAGTCGTTTTGATTGCTGTTCCACATATCGCTTTAAAAATCTCGTGTTTTTGCCGGATATTTCTTTTTCAAAAGATATTCCTGCGTCTCTTAATTCAGCTATCAAATCTAACGGTTCACTATTTTGATATTCAATTTCCAATTCATAATCAACATTTGCTAAGTAATAATTTTTATCAAGGCACAATTCAACTGCATCTGTTTTCATTACTTTTCTATCAGTTTTCAGTGAACCAACACAGGAATATGTGCATTCTTCATATTTCAATTCCAGTTTTTCATTCAGGAAATCACTTGAAATTCTCTCAGGCAATGTTTCCAGTTCACATTCATATTCCTTCTTTATATGAAGTGATTTGTCCTTTTTCATTGTTCTTTTTATCTGCAACTTATACTTGTTTTCAATCTTTCTGACACGGAATGTATTTTCAAAATCGATGTTTTCCGGATTAACATAATAATAGTTTTCCTGGACAATATTTTTATCCCATGAAAACATCTGCATTACTTTCTGATATTCTTCTCTGGTGATAAGTACTTTCAGTTCTTTTTCTACCATTTTGCCACCTCTAGTAATCTAAACTTACAAATGATGGTAACGTATCAATTTCATCAATATTATTTTCTGAGAATAAGCTTGTCCAGAAATCTTTTTTTCTTACCTTAACTTCCTCATATTCATTTTCACCATATTCATACAAGAAGCTTTCATCATCAATATCCAGCTTATTTAAAATATCTGTTTCATATCCGTCATTGTATATTTCCCTGATGAGATACATTGTGAAGTATACAGCTTTCTCAAGATTATGTTTCTTTGCAAACTGAATTGCACGCTCCATTGTGTCATCATCCATTTTATGTAAAATAAACTCTCTGACGTCACAGAACTTAATTAAGTTTAAGTCATTTCCAATCATTATCCACGACGCATTTGATGCCTCTCTGTAATGATGACAGCACATATGAATGAAGAAATGTTCCGGTGCCAGGCACGGTATGTCTTTAGAAAAGTCTGCGTTCTGAATCATTTCCTCTACAGGCGCTTTGTCCAGCGAGAAATCCAGTGAATGTGAAATATCAAACATTACTGTTTTTAATGCAGGATTATCTACAACTTTCACATATGGTAACAAATTATACATTTTCATTCTGTACAACATTTTCTTCTCAGCGGAAAATTTATCAACCTCTTTTGTTTTTGAATTATATTTCCCCTGAACAAAACCAATCTTGTTAAGCTCTTCATCAAGCTTTTTCACATCATCTTTGCTAACCAGAAAATCAAAATCGTTTGTTCCTCTGATTGCATAATCTTTATATACTTCCTTAATCATAAAAGCACCTTTAACCGGTACAATTTTGATTTTATCTTTTACCGCATCGTAAAACTCTTTTAGAGCATTATATTTAATCTCATTTTTTACACTATTCGCATATAATAAATCATTCATAACCTTAGCATATTTGTTGTATGCTGCATCCTCGATATCATATTTTTGTAAATGGTTAAATATAAGTAAATGAATTTTATTCTTTACTGTAACACTGAATATATATTGCCAATCCAATTGTTGCTTTAAAAGTTCTGATACTTTTTCATCATCAGACTCTGTCAATTCAATTCTGCTCAACAGTCTTATTAATTCTCTCTCATTTTCCTTAACTATTATGTTATTCATTTCATCATCCTCCTGCACTTTGATATTTATTTATTAATTTATTAAAAATTGCATATGACAATGCAAATACAGCCATCCCAACTGCGCTACAAACCAAAACTATCGCAACACTGTGATTGAAATTGTATTTTCCAAGGATTACACCTGTCGGGTAAAAATTCACTAATGCATATGGCACTAAACAGGTTAACAATATCTGCAGCCATCCCGAATATATGGTAATTGGATAATTGATAAAATTTCTAATTCCATAAATCAGCGTGTCTGCAAACGCAGATGCCTGAATAAATTTGAAACTAAGTGCTCCGGACAAAATGAGTATCGATGCCTGGATAAGAACACCTGCAATCATCAATACTACAAATGCCAGTACTCTCAACAACGTCCACTCTATTTCTAATTTGCCAAAACATATTACAAATACTATAAATCCAAGAATTATATGTCCTAGGAAACCAAGGTAAGCATGATTCATCAGGATATTTATGAATGGATTTACCGGTCTGATCAGCATACTGTCAAATCTACCCTCTTTGACTAATGAATCTATTGTTTTCATTGGCATAAAAAATATCTGGGACGCAACACCGTATGTAAAAAGATTGAAATTATACAGAAGCATTACTTCGTAGTAACTCCACCCGCCGATTCCACCAAATTGGTTCATTAATACCCAGATACTAATGTAGGTAACAACATACGAAAAAATATTAATTATAACTTCAAGGAAAAAGTTCAAGCGATATTCTAATCTGGACTTTATTATTAAACTAAGATACTTAATAAGCAGTTTCATATCTCACCCTCCCTGAACTACAATTTTTTTCATTCCCCTTCCCCAAAGCAAACGGGAAACGACAAATAAAATGACTAACCATATTAACTGAACGAATAACATCAGGACAATTTCCTGATTATTATATTTTTCCAAATATATAAAAATTGGAACGGTATAAATCATCTTAAAAGGTAAACAGTCTGCAACTTTTAGCAGCATTACCGGGAAAAACCAAAGGGGAATTACTTTTCCTGAAAAGAGAGCCAGCAAATCATATACCAATCTGTTCATTATCCATAGCTGGCTAAACCAAAATCCCAATATCCCCAAACAAAAACACATCATATAATTAATCAATGTTGCCAAAATTACAGATATTATAAAAACAAACCCGTTACCGAGACTTGGAATATTAATTCCAAATATTGCAATTGATATTATCATAGTCGGTAACAGTAAGTAGATTACATTGTACAGATTTTTACTAACCGTATTCACAAACAATAATTTTTTATAATCTATTGGCTTTACAATATCCAAAGCTATCTGTCCTGATTTAATTTTGTCATTCAATTCCAAAATCACATCACTGTTTATAATCGTTGAAATGAAAGTACTGACAAGCATATACGTTATCATTTCTCTAAACTGTATACTACCTGATGCAGTTTCTACTGTTTGTTTTTCCATAAGAGCTTTCCAAATAAAATATTGAGAGAAAACAAACAATATTTTAGATACCAAATTGCACACATAATTAAATTTATATGTTAATCCGGAATTAAACTGCCTAATCATATATTCCCAATATAACTTCACAACACATTTCTCCAATCTGCTACATTGCTTTTTTACAAGATGCTACATTGCTTTTATCCAAGCTGTCACATCATATTTACAGGCCCAGGATTATCACTTAGGCAAATCGTTATACATTTGTCTGACTATCTGATCGATATCGTCTTCATATATCTTGAAGTCCTTTAACGAAATGTCGTTATTAACAAGAATATTTAAAATGTTAGCAGCAGATATTTCTTTTCTTTCATACCAGATATCAATATTACCGTTTCGCACTTCTGCTGAAGTAATTCCTTTCATTTTCAAAACATTCAAATCAATGTCAGTATCAGAAGTCTGTATCACTATCCTGCAATCATTACCATACTTTTCTTTAACTTCATCAATGCTTCCGTCAAACATCTTAGTTCCGTTATCAATAACAATTACTCTCGAGCATAACTTCTCAATATCCGACATATCATGAGTTGTCAGCATGATTGTTGTATTCATTTCTTTGTTTATGGTACTTATCAGCTCTCGAATGTTTTCTTTTACTACAACGTCCAATCCTATTGTCGGTTCATCCAGGTATAAAATAGGCGGATTATGCAGCAGTGCACATGCAAAATCAGCTCTCATTCTCTGTCCCAATGATAACTGTCTAACCGGTGTGTTAATGAAATCATTCATTTCCAATAATTCCTTAAACATATCCATGTTCTTCGCAAATACGCTGTCAGGAATTTTGTACATATATTTCATCAAACTGAGTGAGTCAATAACCGGAATATCCCACCATAACTGACTTCTTTGTCCGAATACAGCTCCAATATTTTTTGCATTTTTTACTCTGTCCTTATACGGTTCATATCCCAATACATTAACGCTTCCACCGGACGGAACCAGTATCCCGGACAGCATTTTCATAGTTGTGGATTTTCCTGCGCCGTTTGGTCCAAGATAACCTACTATCTCTCCCTGCTCGATTGAAAAAGACACATTCTTAACTGCTTCTTTCTCCTCGTACTGTCGGTGAAAGAAATCCTTCACCACTCCCGAAAATCCTTCACGTCTCTTTTGAACCATAAATGTTTTTGACAAATTTTTAACTTTTATTATTTCCTGACCCATCTTAATTCTCCTTAGGAAGCTGCTTCTTCCATTGGACTTAATAATTGTCCTAACTTAACGATTGATACCTGTTTATAATTTGTAAAATCATCAAAATCGATTTCACACTCAAATGTTTCTTCCAGTGCTACCATTAACTTGATTAATCGTATTGAAGTAAGTACTCCACTTTCCATCAAATCCTGCTCATTGTCTTTTTCCGTTAATTGAGATCCAAATTCTGAATTAATCAATTCACGTATTTTTGCATATATATCATCTTCATTGCTCTCATCTGATGTTTCACCGAAATTAATTGCAGAATTGACAACAATATTTTCCTGTTCATCGATCATTCTGTTGATATCAACTTTTCCATTAGGCAATTTCAAAAATTCTTCTACCTGGTAAATCTTCACCGGTATAAACTGCTTTGGAATATGATCTTCTAATCTGCCTCTTATCTCGTCTGAATTCTGAATATCCGCTGACTTTAAAAATGTCACAATCTGCTTATTATCAGTGATTGCTGTCTTTGAATCAATAATGCTTGAATCTTTTTGTATATAATTATCAATTTCATTCAAGTCAAATCTCATTCCATTCAGCTTTATCTGCTGATCTTTTCTTCCACAAAACTGTAAAACACCATTTTCAGATTCCTTTACAAAATCACCGGTCTTATAGTATCTGTTTCCTTCTTTTATCACAAATCTTTCCTCTGTCAGCTGACTGTCATCATGATAACCTCTTGCAAGTCCCTTACCTGTCAACCATAATTCACCAATTCCATCTTCATCCTTTTCATCAATGATATAATCAACATTATCAATCATGTTGCCAATATATACGTTATCTTCATCAGAATTCAGTCTGTAAACAGTTGAACATACACTGTTTTCTGTTGGACCATATTCATTGTATAATCCTACTGATTCAAGTTTCTTATAATGTTTCTTAACCAGCTCGCTTGTAAATGATTCTCCTGCAATAACAACAAATCTCATTTGAGTATCATCACTTAAAGCTTCAAGTAATACTGTATAAAAACTTGGAACTGTCAAAAAATGAGTTACAGACTTTTCCTTTATCTGTTTTGCTAAATATTTAACATCCAGTTTTTTATCCTCAGAATACATTACAAGGGTTCCTCCGCTAAGCAATGTTGAAAAAATATCTTCAACTGAGCTGTCGAATGAAATAGATGGAATCTGTAACACCTTATCCTCTGAAGATAAGCCATAATATTTTATTCTCCACTGTATAGTGTTCATAATAGAATTGTGCTCGATTTCTACTCCCTTTGGTTTTCCTGTACTTCCGGAAGTATATAAAATATACGCCAAATCACTATCGCTCGCATTATTGATTGCATCTTCGCTTGTATCATTAATTGTCTCAGCACTTTCTGTCAGCAATTCATCTATCAGTACTATTTTTTCACTATGCTTCAACTGATCCCTAGTTTTTGATGAACAAATTATTTTTGCCACATTTGCATCACTAATCATATATTCGATTCTGTCCTGCGGATATGTAATGTCCAACGGAAGATATGCATTTCCTGACTTCAAAATACCCATAATAGATATAATCATGTTGAAAGATTTCTCAACATACACTGCTATCACACCATTCTTCACATCATTCAAATTAGCAGCAACATTATCTGAGAGTTTATTAAGCTCCTCATAAGTCATCTTTCCTTCATCATCTGATTCCAAAGCAACATTTTCATAATTACTTTTTGCAATTACATTAAACAACTCATCAATTCTCATTTTGCACCTCACATATTTTTTGCATCAAAATAAAACGCTATCCCGTCAAAAAAATAGCATAAAAATAAAACGCTATCCCGCCAAAAAAATAGCATAAAAAATTAACATTATTAAATTTCTAATAGATTTGGAATAAATAGTAAATGAAAATTAACCCCTTAATTTACAATACAATTTTATAGTCATTCCTTCATAGTACCATTAAGTATTGTCTGTATAGAAATAATAAAAATACAACTCCGATATAATAATTAATCATTTATAAACAAGATTATCATTTATCTTTTCCCATACTCATAATACTATAAGCGTGTACAGTTTACTAAACTACTTTTTTTTTGTCAAGCCGACTTTTATCCTTCATCGTTGTTTCCCTGTGTTTTTTTTGTGAACTTTTTTGTTTTTTGGTTTCAAAACGTATACCTTGTGAAACATAGAAACACCACCGCATGCGGTGGTGTTTCTGAACATTATCTTTAGTTTGCTGCGAGATTAGGAACCTGACTGTACTTCATCATGCAAATGTCATTTTCCTGAATTTCTGTTGTATGAGTTGGATCTGTGCAGTAAAGTCCTGCTCCTGATTCAAATACCATAAACATATTTCCCTTGTCAGTCTTGCAAATTCCCTCAAGCATTGAAGGAAGAATTCTCTTTCCTGTAGGATTTCCCAATGTCTTTGCTTTGTTAACCTTACATGAGTAACTAATCAGATATGAATCTGCAATCAATCCGTAAGACTGTGCAAAAAGGAAGTTTCTCTTTGAAGAGTTTGTGGCTTTTGTAACTATAAGTCCCTGACAGTTAGCAGGTACTGCGAAAGAATATTTCTTTGTAAATACAAGTTTTTTCTTCTTTACTGTCACCTTGTATCCCTGCATTGTACAGTTATTGTCATTTGCACTTCTTCCGGCCCAGAATACCGTTCCGTCAAAGCCTGCAAAATCTGCATAGCCAGGAAGTTTCACTGTCTGAGTATATTTGATTGTCTTGCCTTTCTTTATGCTTACTGTCTTTTTGTAATCAATAATACCTAATGTGTCTGCAGCAGCAATATTGTTAAGGCTGACTACAAGTCTTCCCTTTACATTAGTAAGTGAACCAACGTGATCTTTCTGTCCGATTTTGAAGTACTTAACGTAAGCTTTTGTTGACTTGTTGTACATCAATATAAGTGATTTCTTTGAATTTGTCTTGTGGTACATTGACACGTAAACATATTTTCCGATAACACAGAGTCCCTGTGGAACGTAGTTATCAAGATGCTTGATTCCATATTTCTTGCTAACTTTGCTCATAAGTGTGTTATGAATTTCTGTGCATCTTGCCTGTCTTTTTATTTCAGATTCTGTATATTCCCACTTAATCTGATTATTTATTGCGTATTTCTTACCAAATGAGTTCTGATAAACCTTGAGAACAAGATTTGTATCGTAAAGGAATGCTCCCTCTCCTACTGTTGTTATTGTTTTGAACATTGTAAATGATGTAAGTGCTTTACAGCTCTTAAATGCCTTCTTATCAATTGTCTTGATTCCGGAATATGCAGTTACAGTTGCAAGATTCTTACATGCATTAAATGCTGAATGTTTGATTGTTGTAACTGTATTTGGAAGTGTCACATTTGTGAGTCCTAAACATCCGTAGAATGCCATACCACCGATTGTTTTAACTCCTGAAGGAATTACAACTTCTGTGATACTTGTACAATTCTTTACAATATCATCAGGAATCTTTGTCATTCCAACTTCAAATGTTACTTTCTTAACGTTGCTGGCCTTACCTAATATCTCAACACCCTTTGTAACATTCATAGGAATGCTAATCTCTGTCATTGCAAGACAGTTGCTGAATGTATCAGTTCCCATGTCTGTGAGGGACTGTGGCAACACTACATTTCCCATAACAGTACAATCTGCAAAAGCCTGATCACCGATAACTTTTAACTTGCCCGGCAATGTAACAACCTTTAATGCATTACATCCCTTGAAAGCTTCTTTTCCGATTTCTTCCAAATCACTGTCTGCTACTGTTGTAAATGTAGTAATATTTGTATATTCTGCAAATATTCTGTCATTTATCTTTTTAATTCCCTTAGGAAGTACAATCTGAGTTAATGTTTTGTCATCTTTTTTGCCCAAAAACTCAATTAAAACACCGTCTTTTACCTTATAGAGTTCATCTATAATAACGTAATCAACAGTTGTTGTTTCCGGAGTAGTAATCGGTGTTGTCTCTGATGCTGTTTCAGATACAGTTTCAGAACTGCTCTCCGATACTGTTTCCGAACCTGTTTCTTTGTTGCCGGATGGAGTCTCTCCATTGCCGTTTTTTGTTGTTTCGCCTGCAGAAGTTGTTTCGCCTGAAATTGCTTTATTTGATGTAGTCTCCTGTGGTACCCCCGCCTCAGTTTCATTTGCAATAAAAATATTTCCCTGTGGAGCTGCAATTTCTGTCTTCACTTCTTGAGCGCTTACTGCCGGTGAATAAGAAATTCCCGACACCACCATGGCCACTGCGAGCACCGTACTCAGTCTCTTTGCTACTGTCTTTCTCATAACATCCTCCTATTATTTCCTAATTTTCTTACTTTTCGTCTGTAGTCCTCAGATCTTCCCTCTCTGAGATTTCCTGAACGCCTCGGAGTTCTTGCTGCGAAATGCGCGTCAGTCATTAGATAATCAGTTTCACATTACAGTATACTACTGTAAATGTGTTGAAAACGTGTTATTTTTGTGTTCTTTGACACTTTATAAGGTGATAAATACACTTTTCGAATTTAATCCCAAATAATTTATCTCCCTAACAGCAATCGGAAGAATAGACTATCTTTAGTCTATTCTTCCGCTCACAAATCATATATTAAATTATATATTAATTATATATTAAAAATATATCTTAGTTGAATACATCTCTGCTGTTTTCGAGTTTTTGGATTTCTTTTTCGCCCTGAACTACCATAGTCTGGAAATCTTCTATTGTACTCTTAAGTCTTGGAAGTGCTTCCTGCTTGTAAGTATTGATTTCATCTAATGCTGATAATGTATCTGCAAATGCCTGCTTTAATGTCTCTGCATTAAGCTGTGACTCTGCAGCCTGCTTATGAATCTGTGTTCCCTGCTCTTTGAGCATCTTAGATGTCGCTTCAATCATGTTGTTTGTTGTGTCATTTAAAGCTGTTACTTTTTCAAGGACTATTTTCTCATCATATAAAGCTCCACCTACTGTAACAGCAGTTCTGAGTGCATTTACAGTAACAAGTTTTGCTCTGTCTACTGAACGGATAAGCTCTTTGTTGTTCTTGCGAATCATTTCCATTGCAACAATACCCTGCTGATTTACTGCGAGTAACTGCTGGAAGTCCATTACTCTCTGACGAAGAGGGTACAAAAGTTCTTCTTCAATAAATTTAATCTTGTCCGGATTTTCACCGCTTACCTTTGCGTTTTCAACTGCATTTGAAACGCTTGCATCTAACTGAAGTCCCATTTCAATACTCTGATTGAGCTTCTTTGTAAGTTCTCTCATTGAATCCTGTTCAATCTCAAGAGTTGTGTTGTCATTAATAAGAGTCTTCTTACCTTTTTCTAATGACTTAACAATCTCAGAAATTTCAGCATCTGCTGTCTTGAACTTCTCAAAATATCTTCTTACAGGATTAAATAACTTTCCAAATGTTCCTGTCTTAAGGAAATCAATTCCTGATGGATCGAGGTCTCTCATCTTAATTGTAAGGTCTTCAAGACTCTTTGCAACTTCACCTGTCTCTCCACCCTGCATTCCAAGCTGTCCTACTCTTCTTTCTAAGATAGCATTGCTCTTTGAAGACTGTTTTAATATTTCATCACCAAAACCTTCCATAGCGCTTGCATATTCTTTTCTCTGAGTAATAGATTCTATATCAACAGACATAATTTCAGCTGTCTGCTGTTCTACTGTTGTTGCAATTGCAGTATTCTCCTCAGGTGTAGGTAATAGCTGCTGAGCGATTTCCTCTTTAACCGCTTCTGTTGTTGGTAAACTTAAATCTAACATACATGTATCCTCCCTTGTATTTTATTCTTTTTAATCTGATATTAATATGTTTTCATACCCCCACCTTCACTTTGTTTAGAGGAGAGGGACATCTACTTCTCAGTTATATTTATCATACTCGTAAATAACTGAAATAACAATTATTTTTTTCAATTTCAATTAACTGTAATAGTAATTATCTTTTAGAGCGATGCATTAAATAACGTCTTTAACTGATAGATGATATCTTCAGTATCGGCATTAATACTTGCTGCTTCATTAATATCACTAATCTGCTGCAATGCATCAAGATTTGCATTGTATCCGATTGTATAGATTGGAACACTAAGCCCCTGAACAACACTCTTGATTTCTCTTAAATCATATCCGATATTTGAATCGCCATCACTCAATACAAATAATAATGGTTTTGCGTCAGGTGTTGTCTCTAGCTGCTCTCTGATCATATCAAGACCAACAACTATCGCATCAAAAGTTGCTGTTCCGCCACCTTCTGTGAAATGTTCTACAGATCCTTTAAACAGACTCTGCTGATTCAAATCGAACTCTGCAATCGGAACCTCAACTGTAACATCAGTACTGTAAGATACCAATCCGATATAGTTTGAGCTGTTAATATATTTCATTGAATTTATCAATGAGTTTTTAAGTGAAGCCAATGGTTCTCCGCCCATACTTCCTGATGTATCTGCAACAAATACTGCGACGATGGCATTTTCTCCGTCTTTGTTGTTCTTGTACAAATCCTGCATAGATTTAAGTGCCTCACCATCAAGTTCATTGTACTCACACTTGTAGTCTTTCATTGAATTGAATCCTGCATCCTTTGCTCTCTTCTGTGCCTTTTCTGAAGTACAAAACTGTCCAAACTGCTTCAATATCTCTTTTTTGTCCTCAGATGTTGATGAAATAATAGCAAGTGGGTTGTTATGAATATATCCGTATGGAACAAACTTATAATTCTTCTCCAATGCAGGATCTTTGATATAAGACTGGTATTCCATAATAAATCCGTCCAAAGTACCTTTATTTGCAGCCTTTCTCATCTGGATAGTTGTCAAAGCAACAAAAGGAACATTGTTCTGAAATTTCTTAAATCCCTCCATTGCTGTATCAGACAATGGATTTTCATAATCATATCTCTGAAGTGTACAAGCTAAGAAGTTAAGTCCTGAAGTACTTGTAAATGGGTTAGTGTATCCCATACTCATCTTTCCTTCTTCTGTAGCTTCTGTAATAGTTTTCATGTCTATCGTACCGTACTCATCAACAAGTTTTTTGTACTTATTGTTTTTAATTACGATTCCTGCAACGTTACTAACAAGACAGTCTGCTGCATACTCTGTCTCAACACCTTCTGCATTCAAAATAGATACCCACATTGATGCTGATGGAGAGAATCCGTCTGCAACTGCTTTTCCGCTGGCAATATAATCCTTTGCCTGTCCGCTGCTGACATTTCTGATCTGTACGCTGACTTTTTGTCCGTTAATTTCTACACCCTGACTGTTGAATTCATTGGCCATATCGCACAGCCATCCGTCTGTACCTGTACCTGCCTTTTCAGGTGAACAGAAAATTTCCGCATACAAGTCTGTTGTAGCAGGCACTGTAACTTCACATGTATTTATATCAGGTAATTCATTTGCAACACTATCCTCTTCTTCATATTCGATAGAAGATTTATAAGTTTTACCCTTCTTTGGGTCTACTTTTTTTGTCATTTTGATAATTGTTTTTTTCGCATCCTCTGATGAAATAGCCTTCTGAGATTTTCCTATATTACGTGTAATATAAATTCCCCCGAAAACTAACACGGCAACTATTGCAAAAATACCAATAATCAGACCGTTCTTTTTTCCTTCACTTCCCATATTCATACTTCCTCCTGTGTGTCTTTTTTATTTATTAATTCCGAAACTCATAGCAGCAAGTTCCCTGTGTGACCGGTTTATTTCTATAGTTCCGGTATTACAAACAGATTTGAACCTTGCACGATGTCTCGAAATAATTAACTGTATAATTTTACTTCTTTTGTGAGTTTCTCGATTTCTTCCAGAATCTCATCATGTTCTTCATTATCCTTTTCTGTAGATAACTCAAACATTAATGTCTCTATCTTCAAAAGAAGTTCTTCATTGAGGGCAATTGCCTCTTTTATCTTTTGAAGATTGTCTTCGTAGAGCTGAAGCTGCTTTTCCTGAATGTCATCAGGAATATCATCCTCTTTATATCTCAACAGTTTCTCATACTCACGATCAGCAAAAATCTGCATTCTGTTTGCCATGGCAACTACGTTGCTGACTGCTGATTTTTCAGCGGACCTTACGATTGCATCATATTTTCCCCAACTCAGACTTCCCTTTTGGAATTTTTCTCCGATAATATTTTCTGTGTTTGCAAAAAGATTATCCATTCGTCTAAGCTGCTCACTTGCAGTTCTTGCTGTGTCTCCAAGAGGTCTGCTTGTAAAATATGATTTGAGAACCATACCTGCTTTCTTCATGTCATCAACAGTATCTGTTGAAACTCTTGTGCGCTTTGGATCTGACAACAATTCGTGATTGCCATAAAAAAACGCAAACAAAAGAACCAGTGCCATAAATATTGACATTCCGGGTCTTATAACTCCCGGATCAGAAGGTCTTAGATTTAATAATCCCGGAGAATAGCATATGACAGCAGTAAAAACTACAGCAAGATTCAAGCCTGCCAGCTTAAGGTATTTAACTATATTCATAAACACTTACCTCCGTTTCCCTTCTTCAAGCATCTTATTTACAACTCTCTCTGCCGCATGACCGTCATCAACGCAGCAGAATCTTCTATAGAATCTATTATATTTGTCACTGTAATCTGAAGTCACTTTCCTGATTCGCTTAACCGCATTAATCAGTTCATCATTTGTCTGAAATATTGGTCCCGGCAAATCTTTTTCGATATCAAGATAGAACCCGCGTAATACATCTCTGTATTTTTCCAAGTCATACATAAAGAATAATATCGGTCTGCGAAGATTTGCATAATCAAAGAATACCGATGAGTAATCTGTTATGCATATATCGGAAATGAGATACAGCTCCGTTATGTCATCATAACTGCTTCCATCATAAACAAAATCTCCAAATTGTGTCAAATCCAAACTGTCCACTATCCAGTAATGCATTCTGAGTAGAAGAACATACTCGTCTCCCACCTCTTTTTTTAATCTGTTAATATCTAAAGCCAGTTCAAATTTGTACTCTCCGGCTCCATAGTAACTGTCATCACGCCATGTCGGTGCGTACAGAATTACTTTTTTGTCCTTTGGTATTCCAAGCTTCTTTTTTATCTCAATTGCCAAAACATCCCTGTCCTCTGCATACATCGGGTCGTTTGCGGGATATCCGTACTCGAGAATCTTATTCTTATCAAATCTGAAGCAACTCTGAAAAACTTCCGTTGAAAACGGATTATCCGATAATAGGAAATCCCATTTTCTCGTTTGTCTGTACACTATGTCTTTGTATCTTGGGTTGGCTGAGTGAACATCCTCCATATCAAATACAAGTTTTTTAAGCGGTGTTCCATGCCATGTGGAGAGTAAAATCTGGTTGTCTCTCTTTGGTATGGACAGTGGCTGCCTCATGTTGTTGACCTGATACTTACATCTGGTCATGTAATAATAATATAAAAGGCTGAATCTCTTAACTTTCTTATGCTTGCCTTCTATGTTGATCTTCTTGTTATTAACAACCCAGATATATTTATATTCACTTCCATAGTGTTCCTGCATATATTTGTAAATATATTTTGGTTGTCCGGAACAGTTACGTCCCACAAAACTCTCAAACAAAATCCAGTTATCCTTAACTTTCATTCGGTTGAAAATATATAGATTAATGGTTCTGTACAAGTGCTTCTTCTCAGAAAACATCATAGTTAACTTTCTCTTGATGAGTTTTATTCTGATGTTCTTTTTAGCGGTCCTGCCGTCGCCTGCTGCAGCAGCTTTAAGAATCTTTCTGTCTCTGCCGCCAAACTTCTTAAGCACCTTTTTGTCCACCTTAAATATCACATTGGATAAAAGATCAAACTCCTTATCAACTCCCGGCATTCCATCATAGTACCTTCTTGCAAAGGTACCAACGTAATAAGCTGCTGCCATGTACTGAAAATGTTCAGCTGTCTTTTCTCCTGTGTTAATACATGAGAGAAAAGCCTTTGCAAAATACTGTATCTTTTCCGGATCGTCAAATCGATCGAGAGACGGATATTTTATCTCGTCATTGTGAAATCTCTTGGCATAAACACTGTCTCGGGAAGATGAATATCTTTCCACGCAGTTTAGAATCTGCGCCACAAACTTTGCATCGGAATAATACTTCTGCTCTTCATCAAACATTAAATCATTCTTCTGCAAAAAAGACTTCTTTATAAGTATCCCAAGGGAAGAAATATCCTCTAACTTATTTTTATCCGTCAGAAGAGTTTTCATTATGTCCCCGAAATCCTGTTTTGTATCATTAACTAAGCCTTCATCAAACTCACTGTCTCCGCTTCCGCTTGAAGCGTCAGGCTGATCAACATTAAAGGCCGCCCTCTTAAACCACGTGTGTAATATTCTCGAATAAACAACATCATCCAGAGATTTTGCTGTCTTCATAAGATTACTCAGCGTATCCTCCACAAGATAGTCATCGCTGTCCAAAAAATACACATAGTCACCGCTTGCGTTTGCCAACCCTGCATTTCTTGCAGCGGCAACGCCGGTCTTTTCCGTCATCTCTACGATAACCAGTCTGTTGTGAGCTGCAAATGCTTCGATAATGTCATCGATTCTCTCAAAATCATAGTCCTTTTCATTATCCATGGCACATCTGTCAAATACCAGTACTGTTTCAATATCTTTGTACTCCTGAGCTGCTATACTGCCAAGACAGTCTTCCAAAAATGCTCTTCCCTTGTGATAGGGAACTATAATACTTATCATTTAAATACTTTCTCCACAACTCTCTTTGCTGCAAATCCGTCATCCACACAACAGAATCTGTCATAAAACTGATTATATCGCTCTTTATTATCTGCAACAATATTATCTATATTCTTTATTGCGTCAACCAATTCATCATTTGTTCTGAAAATTGGTCCCGGCAAGTCTTTATCAATATCAAGATAAAATCCTCTGAGGACATCTCTGTACTTCTCCAAATCATACATGAAGAAGAGGATTGGTCTCTTAAGATTTGCATAGTCGAAAAATACTGACGAGTAATCTGTAATGAGCATGTCTGATATCATATATAACTCAGTGATATCGTCGTAATTACATACATCCTTTGTAAAATCTCCAAAAGAAGACATGTCAAGTCTGTCTACTACAAGATAGTGCAGTCTGAGAAGCAGAATGTACTCATCTCCAAATTCTTTCTTCAATCTGTCAATATCAAGTGCAAGACTGAACTTGTATTCGCCCGCCTCGTACATCTCATCATCTCTCCATGTCGGAGCGTAGAGAATAAGCTTTTTATCTTTTGGAATACCAAGCTTCTCTTTGATCTTTGCTGCTCTCTCTTCCAAATCAGGTGCATACAATGGATCGTTTGCCGGATATCCTGATTCCAGAATCTTTTCCTTTTCAAACTGGAAACAACTCTGGAATACCTCAGTTGAAAACGGATTGTCCGATATAAGATAATCCCATCCTCTTGTCTGTTTGTAGACGACTTCTTTGTATTTTGGATTTGCTGAATGAATATCATCCATATCAAACACAAGCTTCTTAAGTGGTGTTCCATGCCAGGTTGAAAGACATATCGTCTCATCACGTCTTGGCACAGACAACGGCTGTCTCATATTGGTAACCCAGTATTTACTTCTGTTCATATAATAGAAGTACTTAAGGCTCCATCTCTTACATGATTTGTGTTTGCCTTTTATCTTTATTCCTTTTCTGTCCTTGAGCCAGATGTAAGTATATTTGTCGCCGAATTCCTTCTGCATATACTCGTAAATATACTTTGGCTGCCCTGAACAGTTTCTTCCCATAAAACTCTCAAACACAATCCAATTCTCCTTCAGGGAGAATTTGCTGAACACATAAATAGTTATGGTCTTATATAACTTTCTCTTGTCGAAAATGATTGTCTCAAACTTTCTTCTGGCAAGTAATGACTTCTGCATTCTCTCCAGTTTCTTTCTGTTTCCTTTTCCAAATGCCTTGATATATCTTCTGTCTCTAAGCTTTAGTCCTCTTCCAAGTAAAGCCTTTGGATTGATTGTCTTTGCCATTTCCACAAGTTTGTCAAAAAATTCATTTTTCCATTCAGGTTCTTCACCCCACTTGTATCTCTTTGGAAATTCCAATGTAATAAATCTTCCAAGAAGATACTGAAGATAATCTTTTATCTCCGCTTTAGTGGCAACGCTCAAAGCATCCGGATATGCACTGAACAGACTTGGCATAGTCTCATATAATGTAGCCTGACTGAGAGACGGGTTAGTCTGCTTGTCATTATGTCTTCTTCTGACATAGAGTGCATCCTCTGTTCCTTTTATGTTTCTTGCATTACTGAACAGAGCCGCCATAACTCTCACATCAGCATAGAAATATTGTTCTTCGTTGAACCTGATATTATAATCATCAAACAAACTCTTTCTGTACAGGCATCCAAGTACTGTAACCTTCTGGAATCTCTTGTACCTGTTGACACAGTAATCAATCGGATTATTGAAATCTATCTCAGCAAGCATTTCTTCCTCGCCCTCGTAGGCTTCTGCCTGTCCTGTTACATATGCAGCTCTCTTGAACCATGTATTTTTGACCTGTCCGTACACAATGTCAGTTTCATTATCCATCATTGAGACAAGTGCCTGAAGAGACTCTCCACACATATAGTCATCATTATCAAGGAACATAATATATTCGCCTGCAGCTTTATCAAGTCCGAGATTTCTGGCTGCTGCAACGCCATGTGTTCCTTCATTCTTGTACATAGTAATCTTTGCCGAATCCTTATACTTCTCCACAAGTTCTGTCGGATCATCCTCATCACCGTCGTAAATAAGTATGGTTTCAATATCTTTATAACTCTGCTCTGCTATACTGCAAAGCGCATCCTCTAAATATGCAAGACACTGTTTATGTGTAACAATAATGCTAATCATGGGGTACAATCTCCTATTTAATGATTCAATTAATACTCTTCTGATTCTGCAATCACATTATTTTTTGCTTGCAGAATCATAAGTTATTTCGTATTTCCTAATTATGAATGTAAATCTTCTTTAATCTGTGTTGTTGAAATGTCAGGTGTTCTTGGAAGGTAAACAACTTCACAATAATCTTTTAAGAAGTCAAACTTTCCTTTCCAGTCATCACCCATAACAAATGTATCGATCTCATATTTCTGTACATCTGTTACCTTCTGCTCCCAGTTTTCTTCCGGAATAACAAGATCAACATATCTAATGGCTTCAAGAACCATCTTTCTCTGCTCGTATGTAAAATAGCATTTCTTCTGTTTTGAATTCCAGTTAAATTCATCTGTTGAGAGAACAACTACAAGGTAATCCCCCAGTTCCTTGGCTCTTCTCAAAATATTTATATGTCCGTAATGTAACATATCAAATGTTCCATAGGTTATTACTCTCTTCATAAATATATCCTCCTAAAAAATAGCATTCTCAAATTCTTCGACTGCTTCTTTGTTGTATTGTTTAGGGTCAAAGTCACACTTTGGTACGCGACCTTCTCTATAAGCCCTTAACCCATCTATTATACTATCTTTATCAGCTTTTATCAAATACTGTCCGTTTTCCATGAGACTGTCCGTCACTGATGAAAAATCCGAGACAATTATCGGCAATCCCACAATTCTGGCTTCAAGCAGAACCATCGGCTGTCCTTCATATATGGATGGCAGAATAAAGCAGTCGCACATGCTCATAAGCTTGAACGGATTCATTAGATTCCCTGTGAGAACTATCTTATCTTCAATTCCAAGTTCCCTAATCTGAGTCTCCACCTCACCCTGAAGCGGTCCCTGTCCAATAATGTAAAGTTTTGAATCAGGATACTCTTTCAAATATTCATTGAAAGCACTAACCAGTGTCTTGTGGTTCTTCTCCGGTGAGAATCTTCCCATGGTAACGAAGTTTGTTTCTTCCTTCTTTGGAAGAACAAATCCCTCATAGACCGCCTCCTCTTCAAGGCAGTCATAGACTCTCTGATAGTTGATAGTGTTCTTTGCAAATGAAAACTTCGAGTCTGTTTCCGGTGTGGCAAGATTCTTCCTGTTGACTTCCATAACCGAATGACTGCATGACACCAGTCTGTCCCAGTCAGTGTACATATTGAAAATCATTGCCATCTTTCTCTTGAGCGGTCGTTTATGATTTACCTTTCTCATTTGGTCTGCAATCAGATCATTGTGCATCCATATAGATTTCTTCGGCGCATTGAGATGTGGAAATACAAATGCCATAATCGGTGAATATCCGCAAAACTCCACAACAGCATCAAACTTTGCATTGCCTGCAATTCGCTTTGCCTGTCTTGCAAACATCTTTTCCGGCAACAATTTTTTGAATGCTCCGTTTATATTAAAGGCCATGGCGATTACCATTTTTATATTCTCACCGATTGAAGCAAAGTTGTAACTTGTTCTCACAAGCACACGAACATTTTTGTTTATCTCCTCCATTCGCTGTTCCTGATCCGGAGTAAGTGCCTCGTACAAATATGCTGTAACGTCATATTTATCGTAGTCAATGTTATTTAGAAGACTTAAGAAGGAATGGGTAATGCCGTTTTGGAGGGCACGTCCCAAGGCAATAAAAATCTTCTTTTTCTCATTCTTTGCAGTTATCACTTTTACCTGTCCTGCATTCCCGTAAAAAATGGCATCAATAATTCTCTTTGCCACGTTGCCATCATCATTAGCACAAAATCTCTCTCTTGATTTTCTGTAATCTTCTTCCTTTGGCTTTACTGCACTGTCAATGTTGCAAAGCCACTTTGACAGTTCCCCTAAATTGTCAGTTGCCGGTCCCGGAAGTTCATCAATATCCATATACATTCCTCTTGTCTGTCTGTACTCACTAAGATCCGGAATGTAGAACAGTATCGGTCTGTTTGTCACAAGGAAATCAAAGAAAATGCTGGAGTAATCTGATATCAGAACATCCACTGCTGCAAGCACTTCATTTGTATCAAACAAAGGACTGACTAAAAGCCCTTTTAGTTTCTCTGATGCCTTAACCTTTTTGTAAATTGCCTGATGCGGTTTGATAAGAAGTTGCATATCATTTTCTTTCATGAGTCCTTTCAGACTCTCATAGAACTCCTCGAACTTCTCCACATCTCCTCTTGTATTGTTAAAATCTGTACCCTTCCATGTAGGAGCATACAGCACCGTCTTTTTATTTTTATCAAGTTCAACGCCTGAAGCAATGAGCTTATCCTCAACCACACTTCTGTCACTGCCTATTATGGTGTCGGTTCTTGCCTGTCCTGTTTCAATAACCTTTCCCGGCAGAATATTTTCAAGCTTATATGACTTCATATACATGTCAGTGTGATGAGCATTTGGTGAAAGAAGATAACTTGCCTGCAGGAAATTTCTCTCTGTGTTTGCAACCTGAATATTGCCCTTTGGCATCTCATACCCCATAAGTTTAAGCGGGATACCATGCCAGGTATTGATATAAACCTGACCTTCTTTTCTCGTGTAGCAAGGCGGGAAAGTACTGTTATTAATCAGATAACCTGCACTGGCAAGATACTTATAATATTCCCTGCTCTTTATTTTAACAAAACTAACATTGCCTGCACCTTTATATTGCTCAAAATTATCTTTCCAGTCAGCCTCGTTATTATATACCCATACATGTCTGTAATTGTTATCTTTGATAAGTTCGTTGAACAATGCCTTTGGTCCGCAAGTCATTCCCGCGCCGTAAAAAGACTCATACAAAATCACCCTTGTATCAACCTTTAATTTCTCATAATATTTTGAATACGGCACATAGAAAATGTAATTCTTTGCGACTCGCGCCAATTTATTCTTCTTCAACTTCTCAACAATTGCACTCATACAACCTCTCAATTCAACTAAAAACTCTCTGCTCTATCCAACATTCTCTGTCTCTATCCAACATTCTCTGTCTCTATTACCATCAATAACTCAGAACCAATCAACCGGCTCACTCTCCAAAAACAAATTCTTTGATTCGCTTTGCCGAATTTCCGTCTTTGTAATAATTGACTGATTCATTTACTTTTCTTCTCTTATCCCGAAACTCATCCCTGTTTTCCGCGATACTCTCCACAAACGTAAGTACCTCTGCCGGCTCTGTAAAATATGGTCCGGGCATCATATCGTAAGGATTCTCGAAAGTAAAACCTCTGTCCACGTCATACTTTTTTAAATCACCCACGGTAAATGCTATCGGTCTGTCAAGTAACATATAATCAAAATACACGGACGAGTAATCCGTGATAAGTGCATCTGCTGCTCTTAAAAGTCCATACACACTGCACTTTCTTTTTTTCAAATCATCCTGAGTCAGGAATTCAATACATTCATAATCTGCAAGATCTCCCACCACTTTCTGGAAAGGATGAATCTTGACAATCATTCTCATTCCATGCTCTTTCAGCTTATCATTCAAAATCTTCACATCTGACTCTGCGAATCCCGGAAGGGGAATCACCTGCTCACTGTCTCTGTATGTAGGAAGCCAGACAATCAACTTGTCCGCACCCATTCTCAGACTCTCGTCAGATTTACTATCCACTGCAAACAATTCATCATTTCTTGGCTGTCCTGTGATAATCACCTGGCTGTCACTGCAGCTGAAACACTTCATAAGAATTGGATTAAACAACTTGGACGTAGAGATAATATAAGTGAAATAATTATAATCAATCTTCTCAAGTCCCTTCTCCATATTGCCCAATTTCTTCAGTGGCATACCGTGCCAGAGATTTACAACTATCTGATCTTTTGAAGGTTTTATCGGATACTTTCCAAAACTGTAGAATGCGTACTTAGATTTCAGAAAATAGAAAATCCCTTTTTTGTTATCTGTAAATGTCACATTATCCGGAGCCTCACTCACAAAATCTTTCCAGTCATTTGCACTTACAACTATCCTGTATTTTTTATTGAACTCATTCTCAATAAGATAATCATAGAATGCCTTTACATTATCCCTGAAACCGAGATTTGAATAAAAGAATATAATGTCTTTCTTTTTAATAATTCTATTTACAAAAGTGAGAGGTTTGAAGGCAACTCTCAGCAAATCTTTATTCATTTCATGAATCTCCATCTTTTCTAAGAAGTTTTTTGTAAACGAAAGTTCTGAGACTGTTTGGCATAATCCCCACAGCAATGTGACCGCCAACTCCCACTATCATCTGACCTGTTGAAATAAAACCAATCTTCTTTAGGTGAGTCTTAAATCTCACAATCTTTCCCACATATGACAGTCCGCCACGTCTTTTGTACATCTCATCACCGGCTCTCATATAAACCAGAATGTCTCTGAGATTGTACGCTTCCGCGCCCTCCATCAGCATTGCTACCCAGAGGTTGTAGTCCTCAAAGAAATCATAACTCTGATAACCTCCGCATTTTTGTACAAATGACTTTTTGTACATAACAGAAGGATGGTTGAAAGGACTTCTTTTCTTGGCAAAGTTTAGAATCTCATCTCTCTCCTGAGGTAACTGTCTGGTGCTGCCAAGGCAGTTTATGTCATTCTCTATCTCCTCCACGGTCTTTGCACTTCCTCGAAACTCTCTCACAGTACCACCGACTATATCAACATTTCTATCTTCAATTATGCTAAGCTGCTTTTCCATTCTGTCCGGCAAAGCAATATCGTCACTGTCCATTCGCGCCACTATCTCATTTCTGCAGTAACCGATTCCTGCATTGAGAGCATGGGCCAACCCCATATTTTTCTCCAACCTTATAATATGAAAAAGTACAGGGTACCGGTGACAATAGTCATCAATAACCCTGTATAAATCTTCATTTAATGGTCCATCGCAGACAATAACAAAATCATTGGTCTTCACCGTCTGATTCAAAATACTCTCTATCGATGCTGACAAAAAATCCGGATTCTCCTTATGGTACACTGACATCAAAACAGAATAATCCATTTTTCTCTCCACTATCTTCTCTTTTTCTTTTTGCGAAGCACATCCTCCGTGACTGTCGCTGTTGTCTGATCCTTCTCGACCCCTTCGGTATTTTCTTTATCAAAAATAATCTTGAAAGTCATAAGAATCAGCTTCATATCTAACCAGATACTGTAATGTTCTATATAATATAAGTCTAATTTCAATTTGTCGTACGGTGTTGTGTTGTACTTACCATACACCTGTGCATATCCTGTAAGTCCTGCCTTTACCTTGAGTCTGAAAGAAAACTCAGGAATACTCTTTCTGTATTCCTCTGCGATCTCCGGTCTCTCAGGTCTTGGACCTACAATTGACATCTCGCCCTTTATGATATTGAATATCTGAGGCAACTCGTCAAGATGAGCCATTCTCAGAATCTTACCGACTTTTGTTACCCTGTCGTCATCCTTTGCACAAAGTCTCGCACCCTCTTCTTCGGAATTAATCTTCATACTTCTGAACTTGTATATTTTGAAGACCTTTCCGTTGAGTGTGAGTCTCTCCTGCTTATAGAATACAGGACCACCATCCTCAATCCAGATTAAAGCACTGATTATAATCATCGGAATAGCCGCAATAATTGTAATTATAAGAATAACTACAATATCAAGCAAGCGCTTTGCAAAAGACTGTTCCCACTTAAGTCCCTTATTTCTAAGGAGAAGCAATGGTGAATCAAAAAGATTGTTAGACTCGCTTCCCATAAGAATAAGATCTGACAACTTAGGTGTGAGATACACTCTGATATTGTTGTCAAAACAAAACTTGATATAATCATTTCTGACTTCTGCCGGGATATCACAAAGCAATACGCTTCCATGCTTTTTCATGGCCTGGCACACATTGTCAAAACCGGCATTTATATGAATAGCTTTCTTGATGCTGTACTTATCCTGTCTGCTGTTAATCTTTGTAACCAGATTATCCGGATCTCTGTCACAGAATACCAAAAGAACATCTCTTGGCGGATACAGTAATCTGTAAATCTCAACTGCAAAGAACGACCAGAAAATGGCAACCAGCATATTAAGGAATGTCATACCAATCATTGGTGCCACATGTACAAGTCTGTAACTGAGCAAACAAATCTGCATGTACATTATGATATTGACAAATACATTTACAATGAGCTGTGAGAAAATAATATCTCCCTTTAGCAGGTGAGCAATTCTCATTGCACCGTAAACGTTTGCAAATACCGTATACAATAATACGTAAATGAAAACTATAACTACATGTCCCTTGTAAACGAAGATTCTCGAAATATCGGAACTGTAGTATTTGTCCCATGTATACCAGAATACAAAAGCCTGAAGTACTACCAATATCAGATATAAGGTGAGTACTGATATTCTTGTAAACGGATTAGATTTATTTGAATTAATAGGCTTTCGTGATTTGCCTGTCTTAACTGATTTGTCTGCTTTGACTGTTTTTTCTGCTTTAACTATTTTTTCTGCTTTAACTGATTTATCTGCCTTGCTTGAATTACTTGATTTATTTGAATTATTCATTCTTTCTCCCATGAATTCCAACTCTAATTCATCCAATTCATAAATTCACTATATCTTAATAATATCTTTCGCATTAATTGCGATAATTATTAATCATGCTACGTTATATAAGATGTGAGACAACTCACTTAAAAGACAACGTACTCTCATAAATCTTAGCAAAACACATTATATTTGTCAATTATACATAATATGTGGTACAATGATTTACTGTGACTATTTAGCCTTTCAGCCACACCAGCATGAATCCGCATGGCTACATGGCTTTCGTGATTTGCATCCTTCGGATATCAAATCACTTTCGCTCGGGACAACAAATGCTTTGTCGCTCGGCCGAATAGTTACATTTACTGTATTTAGTTTGTCATAAACTTATAAATAGGAGGAACATCATGGCAAAATATGATTCAGATGATTTTAGTAATTTTTTCAATCCCTATTCCGACAACTCTGGGATTGAACCTGCGGCAGATTCGCAATTCGAAAGAAATGATAGATCAAATTATGGCAATGGTGGACAGCGTAGAGCCGGCTCAAATTCAGGCAACGGCGGACAGCGCAGAACCGGTGCAAATTCAAGTGGCAATACAAACGGCAACTCTTCTGCTAACGGCAACCGCAGAGCCGGCGCCAACTCAGGCAATAGTGTAAACAGTAACCGCAGAACTGGCGACAATTCAAACTATTACGGAAATCAAAGAAACAAAGCGAATGGAAATAGAGAAATGAACAATTCACGACCTTCAACTGCAGAACTGAAAATGAAAGAAAAATACAGAAAGAGCAAAAAGCTTGGTATAATCCTTACGCTTATCCAGCTCATTGCTTCTGCAGTATTCATGGTTATCCTGTTTTTTGCAAAGGATAATCTCGATGCATTCGTCACTCTCCCGGTGTATATAGGAGCAGGTGTAGTACTGTTTCTTCTATTTATAATGACATTTAGAATGCAGTTCAAGAAGCTCACAGTAAAACGAATCGGAAAAGTTATTTCTATTATAATAACTGTCCTTCTTGTTTTAGGTTCATACTTCCTCTATCCGCTTATCGGTATGGAGTTAGGTGGAAACTCAGTAGTATCACACAACAAGCCTTTTGTTGTCTACCTTTCAGGTAACGATACTTTTGACGAACTCAGCAAGGATTCTAACGGACGTTCAGATACAAACATTTTAGCAGTTGTAAATCCTGAGACTTATACAGCACTCTTACTTTCGACACCTAGAGATGCTTACCTTGAACTCAACGGTCAGGACATTCCTGCCGGCAACATGGACAAGCTTACTCACGCCGGACTCTACGGAAACGGCATAAAGGATGCCAATGGCAAATGGGGATACGGATGTGACGTATCAATGAATATGCTCGGCGATCTCTATGATCTTGATGTGAAACATTACCTTAGAATCAACTTCACAGGATTCTCAAATCTTGTTGATGCCCTTGGTGGAGTAACCGTTGATGTTCCTGAAGGATTCACTACTACAACTTACGGAAAGACATATACTTTTAAAGAGGGAAAACAGAAGCTCGACGGTTCATATGCACTTACATATGTAAGAGAACGTCACTCATTCGCAAAGGGCGATATGCAGCGTGGTGCGAACCAGACAGCAGTAATAAAAGCAATTGTTGATCAGGCAGTATCAGCAAACTCTATCGTAAACTACAACAAAGTAGTAGATTCTATCTCTGAAAGTTTTGATACAGACCTCAATGTTTCATCTCTGGCAAAACTTCAGCTTCAGCTCCAGAGAAAGAAAGACTTCAAAGGATGGAATATTGTAAACTATGCTGTTGACGGTTCAACAGGCGGCGGTTACAAATATTGCTACACCCTGGGCAAGAACGCCTCAGTAGTTGTTCTTGATGATGATTCCGTAGAAATCGGAAAGCAGATGGCTCACCTCGTTCTCGACGGAAAACACATTGATGACAAGACTGCAAAGCAGTTAGAAAAGGGAACATATGTAGAAGAAGAAACTACTGCAAAGTAACGTTTCATAAAGTATACATTTTGAAATATACGATGCTTTCAAAATAACCGTTTCGCATTATATGAATGTTTTCTCAAAACAGTTCGACATTGCTTGAAGGATTATCTTCAAAAGAAGTATGATTCTCGTTCGCACAAATTCGTGAGTTTTCTTGATGAAAACTCACTCAGCTTGTGCTAAATATCGAGGAACTGAAATCCTCGATATTTAACTTCGAATCATTCTTCTTTTATCAGAATCCTTCTAAG
>JAEELL010000110.1 GCA_016282745.1 Lachnospiraceae bacterium | reverse complement strand
CGATGCTTTGCACCCTTGACAGGACATATACGCATGATAAAGGGTAATTAAGCAGCTAATGAATAAAACTGCCCGGAGAGGCAATTAAACATAAGATTTTTTTTGTGATAGAAATCGTGCCAACGATTACTTGACAGAAACGGAATGACTGAATAATTATACATTTATATTGTTTCGTGATATAATATATCTTGTATTTTTATGTTCGGAAATAGAACGATAATATAGAGTTTAAAGAGGTTATTATGAAAAAACAGATGAAAAGAAAAATAGTGTTTGGAATAATTGTCATTTCGGCAGCCATGGTATTTCAATTGAATAATAATTTGGCTTTTGCTGACAACGATAAATTGGTTACAGAAACTACAGTGGCAGAAATTACAGATACTGAAACTCCCCAAAATGTGACTTCCCAAGTTGTAACAACTCATTCCGATTCGGATAGAGAAGAAATAACACCTGTTGCCACAACACAGAAAACTACAACGAAGGCACCGGAGATTGTTATAGAGAAACCTGTAGTTAGCAATGTGCTTGTGAAAAATAAACCTACTCTTTCCTGGAGAGCACAGAACGGAATAAGAGGTTATGAAGTTTATGCAAGACAATACAAAAAGAAAAAGTTCAAAAAAGTTGCCGACGTTACAAAACCTTCTTTTGAACTTGGAAATTTAAAACCGGGTTGCTATTACAACATTAAGGTGTGCGGATACACAAACAGAAACGGTGTTATAAGGCGTGGCGGATTCAGCAAACCTATTGTAGTTATGACCAATGTCAAATTAGTTTCCGCAAAATCACTTCAGACTGCAACTCTCAACATTTCCTGGGAGACAAGTAAGAAGGCAGACGGTTATGAGATTCAGTACAGCAAAAAAGAAGACTTTTCAAAATCAAAGAAAAAGAGAATAGAGAATAACAGTGCGGATATGACTAATATTTATGAACTGGTTCAGAATAAGAAATATTACGTAAGAATCAGAACATACAAAACAGTCAAAAAGAAACGAATCTACAGCATGTGGTCAAAGACCAAAAAGTGTACCATCAAGAATGCTGACAGTGTCATAAACGGTAGTTTCAAAGAAACAGATGGCTTCTTTGAAGATTCCGCTTTCTTTGGTGATTCGGTAATGCTTGGATTTGGCAATTATATAAAGAAAAAGGATAAGGGGTATCTGGATGGTGCAAAGATGATGGGAGTTGGAAGTTACAATCTCATTCAGGCACTCATGGAAGACTCGGAACTTCACCCATTGTACAAGGGAAAGCACGTGGCGCCTCACAAGATAGTACAGGAGATGAAGGCAAAGAAAGTATTCTTATTTTTTGGAATAAATGACGTATGTAATGTGGGCGGATTGGAAGATGCCATAACACACTACACGCAGTTTATTGAAAAAATGAAAAAATACAATCCGGACGTGGAAATATACATAATCAGTGACACCTATACTCTTAAGGGTTCAAAAATGTATCTTGAATTTAGAGAACGTTTGCATAAACTGAACAGCTATATGAGAACATATTGTGCAGACAACGGTTATGAATATATTGATATTGCATCGTACCTTGCAAATTCAAAAGGATATCTTCAGAGAAAATACTGCTCGGACGGATTCCTTCACCAGACATATGAAGCCTATGTGATTTGGGACAAGGTACTGAGAAACTACGCATACACAAAAAATCACAGCAGGTAGTGAAAAACGAGTCTTGAAGTATAGATAATACAGAAAAAATAGGATGAAATGAATCCTTATTATATAAAGGAGAAAAAAGTGAGTAATACCATAATTGAAATAAAAGGACTAACAAAGAATTTTGATGATCAGCAGGTGCTTAGAGGAATAGATTTGAACATTCACGAGAATGAATTCCTCACATTGCTTGGTCCGTCAGGATGTGGAAAAACAACAATCTTAAGAATAATAGCCGGATTTGAAGAACCAAGTCAGGGCGAAGTATTGTTTAGCGGAGAAGATTTAACAAAAATACCTTCTTACAAGAGAGAGGTAAATACAGTATTTCAGAAATATTCACTCTTTCCGTTTCTAAACGTATATGACAATGTTGCATTCGGACTCAACCTGAAAAAAGTTGATAAAGAAATCATACATGAAAAGGTAACAAAAATGCTTGGACTTGTAGGACTTCAGGGTTTTGAAAAAAGAGATGTTACTTTATTATCAGGCGGACAGCAGCAGAGAGTTGCTATTGCAAGAGCGCTGGTAAATGAGCCAAAAGTGCTTCTGCTTGATGAACCACTCGGAGCCCTTGATGCAAAACTTAGAAAAGAGATGCAGACAGAACTAAAGAAAATCCAGCAGGAAGTAGGAATAACATTTATCTTTGTAACCCACGACCAGGAAGAAGCACTCTCAATGTCAGATACAGTAGTAGTATTGAATGACGGTGTGATCCAGCAGATAGGAACACCAATCGACATATATAACGAACCTGAGAACAGATTTGTGGCAAACTTTATCGGAGAATCAAATATAATTGAGGGAACAATGTTGGACGACTGTCTTGTAAAGTTTGATGATGTGGAATTTGTCTGTGTGGACAAGGGATTTAAGAAGAACGAGGAAATCGAAGTTGTCCTTCGTCCGGAAGATATAAAAATCGTAGATCTAAAGGACGGGCAGCTTAGAGGAAAAGTGGTGTCGGAAGTATTCAAAGGAGTTCACTACGAATATATCGTTCAGACTGATAAGAGAGATTACAAAGTTCACACAACCGAATTCTATAATCTCGGAATTGAAGTTGGAATGCGACTCGATCCCGACGACATCCACGTAATGTACACTATGGAATATTAAAAAACAGGAAAAGGATAAAGAGATGAAACATTTTAAGAAATTGATAAATCCATATATAGTGTGGTCGTTCTTTTTGATTGTAGTTCCGCTGTTTCTGATTGTGCTTTACTCAATTACCAAGGGAACAAGCACATTGGTAAATATTACATTTACACCGGAGCACTTCAAGAAGATTTTTGAGCCGGTATATCTCAATGTGTTTTTCAAGTCATTACAGCTTGGAATTATTACAACCATTGTATGTCTGACATTAGGATATCCAATGGCATATATTATTTCAAAGGCAAGCGAAAGTGTTCAGGGAATTTTGATATTACTTGTTACTATTCCTATGTGGATCAACACGCTGCTTAGAACTTATGCGTGGATAAGTCTGTTGTCCGATAACGGTCTTATTAACAGACTGCTTTCAGTGATGGGCATTGCACCTGCACATATGATGTATACTGATTTTTCCGTAATCATGGGTCTGGTGTGTGATCTTATGCCGTTTATGGTAATTCCGATTCACACATCACTTACAAAGATGGATCACTCCCTTGTTGAGGCTGCAGCTGACCTTGGAGCAAATAAGGTTCAGACTTTCACAAAGGTTATTTTGAAACTATCACTTCCGGGTGTAATCAGCGGAATTACAATGGTATTTCTTCTTTCAATATCTACATTCGTAATTCCAAAGCTTCTCGGAGGAGCTCAGTACACACTTATCGGTAACCTTATTGAGCAGCAGTTTATCTCAATCGGAGACTGGAACTTTGGTAGTGCAATTTCTCTCATTCTTGCATTGATTATTATTGCGCTTATGAGATTTATGAACAAGATTGATCCGGACGAGAAGGGAGGAGAATAGCATGAATAAGAAGAACGGTATTGGTGCAAAATTATACATTACTTTATGTTTTATGTTTTTCTATCTTCCGATTCTGGTGACAATGTTTTTCTCGTTTAATTCGTCAAAGTCATTGACGCACTTTACGGGTTTTTCATTCAGATGGTACGAGAAACTGATTCACGATAACAGCATTATGAGTGCTGTGTATGTTTCAATCAGTATTGCAATTATTTCCACAATTATCTCAACGGTACTTGGAACCATAACTGCAATCGGACTTTCGAGAAGCAGAAAACTTTTGAAAGAATGGATTTTAAATGTAAATAATTTTCCGATTATGAATCCGGATATTGTGACTGCAATAGGTCTTATGATCTTCTTTTCTTCGTTAAAGATAGAAAAGGGATACATTCCGATGTTACTGTCCCATATTGCCTTTTGTACGCCATATGTTATAACGAGCGTTTATCCGAAGGTGCGAAGAATGGATCACAATCTTGCCAATGCGGCAATGGATCTTGGGGCAACACCTTTTCAGGCTCTTACTAAGGTTGTAATTCCAATGTTAAAGCCGGGAATATTTGCCGGAATGTTACTTGCATTTACAATGTCCCTGGATGATTTCGTTGTATCATATTTCGTTACGGGTAACGGAGTTGAGAATATTTCAATTGTTGTTTACAACATGTCAAAAAGAATTAATCCTACAATCAATGCGCTGTCCACAATTCTCATTGTGGTTGTTACAGTTATACTTGTCTGTGTAAATGTCATTCCTGCAATTATGAGAAAGAATCACAAGAGCACAGGAATGGCTTATCAGACGAAGGCCGGAACTTTTGGAAGAAGAGTTGTTCTTGCAAGTGGAATTGTACTTGTACTTTTTATTGCAGGTTTTTCTTTCAATATGAGTGGTGCCGGTAAGAAAGTATTGAAGGTGTACAATGCAGGTGAATATATTGATAAGACATTGCTGGATGATTTTGAAAAGAAATACAACTGCAAAGTTATTTACGAAACCTTTGATTCTAACGAGTCAATGTACACCAAACTTCAGAGTGGTGAAAAGTATGACGTTTTGGTTCCTTCAGATTACATGATTGAGAGACTTATCAAAGAAAAGTATTTGCAACCGATAGACTGGAGTCTCATTACAAACAGAGATAACGTTATTGAGCACCTTTGGACAAATGAATATGATCCTAAAGGTAAATATACCGTTCCGTATTTCTGGGGCGGAGTTGGAATTGTATACGACAGGAATGTTGTTGATGAAAAAGATTTGGAAGAGGGATGGGATATTCTTCTTAATGAAAAGTACAAAGGTAATGTTTACATGTACGATTCGGAGAGAGATTCATTTATGATTGCATTAAAGTCTCTTGGTTATTCCATGAATACAAAGAGCAAAAAGGAATACAAGGAAGCATATGAATGGCTTATCAGACAGAGAGACACAATGGATCCGGTTTATGTCGGAGATGATGTGATGGACAATATGATTTCCGGGAATAAGGCAATGGCGGTTGTTTATTCCGGGGACGGTGCATATGTTATCAACGAGAATGAGAATCTGGATTTCTTCCTTCCTGACCAGGGAACCAATGAGTGGTGTGACTGTATGGTTATCACAAAAGACTGCAAGGAGACAACCCTGGCAAATCAGTTTATCAACTTTATGCTGGAGGAAGATGTATCCGAGATAAATGAAGAGTATGTAGGTTATGATTCTGCGGTTAAGAGCACATACGAAAAATTCAGAGATGATTACTATCTTGGAAACAACGCATGTGCCCCTAAACTTGACAATCCTCTCAATGAGACATTCAGATATCAGGAAACAGAACTCAAGCAGTATTGTGCAAGTTTGTGGACTAAGGTGAAGTCTCACCAGAAGTAAGCAAACAATAATAATATTAATATTGATTATAAATATTGATATGCAAAACAATATTAATATTGAAAATGAAAACTGATAATAATACAGATAAAAGAACTAATGTTGGATAATAGCAATATTAGTTCTTTTCTATTCTGACAGTTATAGGGCATTATTGAATAATTACTTGCAAAGTGGCGGATAAATGTGATAATGTATCTTAGGGTACGAATGATTACAGAGAGGTGAAGAAGTGGAAAAGAAATCTGAAAAGTTATCCGATATATTATCAAAATCATTATCCGATAATGTTATTAGTATATTAATGTATTTGGCATTTGCGGCTGTTTCTGTATTTTATGGAATTCATTTGTGTGTTCCCTTAGTTTTAGATGAAGTTGGTACTATTGCCAATGCAGCATTTTTGGCAGGAGATGATTGGAGCATTTGCGTTCAGTCCATGGGTGGCTTCTATTATAAATATGGGCAGTCACTTTTATATTTGCCGATATATTTATTGTTGGAACATGATTCTTTCAAAATGTACAAAGCATTTATGGCACTTCAGATGATGTTAGTAAGTTTTGTACCGGTTATTTCTTATAATATACTTAGAAGATACTTCAAGATTGAATCTAAGATATATTCTGTTTTCCTTGCATGTGCAGGAGCAGGAATTCCATCAATGTGGTTATATACAACATATGCCCGCGCCGATACTATGATGATATTTCTTCCGTGGGTTTTGATGATTATAATACTGAAACTCAGTATGGAAGATATGAGTGGTAAAAAGTTCGCAGTGTATAGTGGACTGCTTGCTTTTGTGTCTGTGTATGCATATATGTCCCATACAAGAGGAGTGGTTCTTCTTATTGCGACGGTAATGACTGTTGCAATTGTCCACATCTGGTACAAAAGAAAGATGATAATGTACAGTGTGTATGTGCCGGCGACTTTTGTATTGCTGATTATCGACAAGATGATTTCAAGATATATCAAGCACGGTGTGTATGGAAAGTATGGAACACAGCATGCCAGTCTTGAGAGTTTTGATATTGATACATTCAAGAAGATATTATCAGTTAAGGGAATTCTTATTGAGATGAAGCTGGTAATCGGCTGGTGTTTCAATCTGTTTGCCTCAACTTACGGTTTGGTTATTTTCGGTATTATTGCAACTGCTGTAATATTACTTAGAACAGTTAAGAGCAGAGAGGCAGATGGAAAAGTAGTGTTCTCGGTGTTTGGCCTTTTGGCATTTCTTGGGACATTTGCACTTGGAGCTTTATTCTTTTTCCCGAGTGCCTGGAACTTTTTTACGGCAATAGAGATAGACAGAGCTGACAGAATGATGTACGGAAGATACATGGTCAGCGTTGTCACACCGATATGCACATTGGCATTGTTTGCTTTGACAAACAAAAAAGAGAAGATTATCAGAATAAAAAGTAAGATTGCAGCCATTGCTGTTTATCTTGTGACTTTCGTGATATTTATAAAGAAGATTTGTCCGAGTCTTGCGGATACTCATTGTACTAACTCGAGATATTTTATTTCACTGACTACGTTTTTGCACATAATCAAATCAAGAACAAATACCAATTTCCCTGATTTGGTACCTGCAATGCAAAAGGCAGGGATTCTTGCACTTGTAATTATGCTTATTATAATTGCATTCTCATTTGCCAAAAATGAGGTTATCCATATGGGACTCTTTGCAATAGTTTTTGTGATTTCATTCGCTATGATGAGCAATACATTCTACAATTACAGAAATGACAGAGACGATAGAATAGTTAAGCGTATGAGAAAGATCACCAACTGCTACCGTCAGGTAGAGGGAATGGACAAAATATCCGAGGAGTTCCCATGCGTGTTCAGGCATGACAGTGCAGTTCTTTTGAAATTGTATCAGTATGTCATGACCGATTTTAATATAGGAAAGATAAGATACATTAAGGATCAGAATCAGAGTGATTATTTAATCATATCAAGTAAAAAATTCGTTGGAGAGGCTATTAATGAGAGCATCACAACAATGGGTGAGTCTGATTTTTATATGTTTGAGGATTACGGAACAAGCATAAGAGGTCGAGATGTATTTATTATCAGAGGAAATAAATTGAAACAGAGACTTGAAGAGTATGGCAATGAACTGATAAAAGTTGATTTGAATAACCTGCCTGTTTTTGACAATTAGATTTATTATACAAAAGTTATTTTGAAAGGAAAAATGAAGTTATGAAATTAATAATTCAGGTTCCGTGTTTAAACGAAGCAGAAACACTTGAGATTGCACTTAATGCATTGCCAAAGCATATTGATGGCATTGACGAGATTGAGTACCTTATTATCAATGACGGAAGTCAGGATAATACAGTTGAAGTTGCAAAGAAATGGGGAATTAACTATGTAGTTAATTTCAGAAGAAATAAAGGTCTTGCCAAAGGTTTTATGGCAGGACTTGATGCATGTCTTCGAAACGGTGCCGATATCATTGTAAATACTGATGCTGATAATCAGTACTGTGGTGATGACATTGAAAAGTTAGTAAGACCTATTTTAGATGAAAAAGCAGATATTGTTATCGGAGAGAGACCGATAGATTCAACAGAGCATTTCTCTCCGCTTAAGAAGAAACTTCAGCATTTAGGAAGCTGGACTGTTAGAGTTGCTTCTAACTCAGATATTCCTGATGCACCAAGCGGATTCAGAGCTTACAGCAGAGAGGCTGCCATGAGACTCAATGTTACAAATGAATACACATATACACTTGAGACTATCATTCAGGCAGGACATCAGAAGATTGCAATGCAGTCAGTGCCTATCAGAACAAATGCTGAGCTTCGTAAGTCAAGACTTTTCAGCAGTATGTTTGGATATGTTAAGCGCTCTATGGTTACAATTGTCCGTTCTTTCATTATGTACAAGCCACTCAGATTCTTTGGCACAATCGGTATTATTTCATTTCTTATCGGTGTCGGAATCGGAGTTCGCTATATTATTTATAAGATTCTCGGCGAGGGTGCAGGGCATATTCAGTCACTGATTCTTGCGAGCACATTCATTCTGATGGGCGTTGAAACATATATCATTGCGTTGTTGGCAGATGTTATCAATTCAACAAGAAAGATTCTCGAGGATGTTCAGTATCATGTACGCAAGTTGGATTATGACAAGACAAAAGACCTCAAAGCAGAAGAAGATGCAGCAAAGAATGACAAGTAATTTGCAAATACAGAAAAGAATAAATAATTAGATAGTTAATAAATAATCGGAAGATTAGCTATTTAGATAGTAATAAAAAAATGAGTAAAATAAAGACGGGCAATCCATAGTCTTGAATTAAGGAGAATAACAATGCGTGATATTTTTATCGGCATTACCGCGGCAAGTTACAGCGGTAATAAAGGAGCGGCAGCTATGCTTCAAAGCTCCATCACTCAGTTATACAAAAAGTACGGAGACAGACTCAATATCAATCTTATGTCTGTTTATCCTGAAGAAGATAAAGAACAGCTACCTTTTGATTTTATCAATGTTACAAGTACAAAACCGGAACAACTGATTTTTATAGCGTTTCCGTTGGCTGTTCTCTACAGAATATTCAAATGGTGTCCGCCGATAAAGAAACTTATACTGAAGAATAAGATTATAAATACTTACACAAAGACAGACCTTGTAGTTGATGAGGCGGGTATTGCATTTGTTGACAGCAGAGGATTTGTCATGAATACTTATGCATTTATCTGTGCAGCAGTTCCTCTTCTGGTTGGAACTCCGGTTGTAAAGTATTCACAGGCCCTTGGAACTTTCAAGAATCCATACAATAAGTTCCTTGCAAAATGGATACTTCCAAAACTTAAGTTGGTTTGTGCAAGAGGCCGGGTGACATATGATAATCTTATGGGCATTGGGGTAAAAGACAATGTCAAACTCTGTGCCGACGGCGCATTTTCCATGGAAGACAGCGAGGAATGGAATAAGAAGGTTGACGAAATCTGTGCAAATGATTCTTTCTTTGCAGGTAACGTTGTAGGACTTTCCATCAGTTCCGTTGTTGAAAAGAAATGTAACAAGATGAATATTAACTACAAAGATACTATGGTATCTCTGGTAGATTATCTTAACGGACAGGGATACAATGTAATGCTTATTGCAAATGCTGCCCGTATAAACAGTGAGAAACCGAGAAACAATGACCTTATGGTAGGTGACAGAATTTATGCGGATGTTGCTAATAAGGATAAGGTGCGTTGGTATCATGAAGAGATGGATGCAGAGCAGATTCGTGCATTTATCGGTAAATGTCATTACCTAATCGCTTCAAGATTCCACGCCATGATTGGTTCACTGGAACAGAAGGTTCCTGTACTTCTGATTGGTTGGAGTCACAAATATCAGGAAGTTCTTGATATGTTTGAACTGGGACAGTATGCTATCGATTTCTCAAAACTTGATATTAATGAACTCAAGAAGAGTTTTGAAGACTTCGTAGCAAATGAAGATGAAATCAGACATAAACTTGACAAGAACATGGATAAGGTTCTTGAGAGTTCAAGAGATAACATAAGATACATCAGTGAAGTGATAGATGAGATTGTGGACAAACCGTCCAAACGTCCCAGGCTGTTAGATCTTAAGAACCCGGACAAATACATTGGCGAGCATATCGGTTGTAAAAAAGGATACGCTCTCGATGAGAATATTCGTGGCAATGCGGCATCAGGCGGTATGGTTACAGCACTTCTTTGCAACATGTTAAAGCACGGCGACATAGACGGTGCCTGGGTTACAAAGACTGCATTTGAAAACGGTGAACTTACCTACAAGACATTCGTTGCAACAACTGAAGAAGAAATAAAAGATGCATCTTCCAGTGTGTATATGAACATTCCAATTCTAAAACACATAGATGTAATCAAAAACTTTGACGGTAAGGTTGCTGTGGTAATGGTTCCATGTATGATCAGAGGACTTAACGCCATTCTTGAAAAGGATGAGAAACTTAGAGAAAAGGTTGTTTTGAAGATTGGGCTTTACTGCAGTGGAACACATTCACCAAAAGCCACAACCCTTTCAATGGAAAAGTCAGGTGTTACAAGTGAGAATGCAGAGAGACTTTACTACAGAAGAGGACACTGGAGAGGAATCTCAAGTGTAATATATAAAGACAAAACAGAGAAACAGTTCTCCTACGCAAAGACAATCTGTGCATACAAGAATGCATACTACTTTGAGAACGGCAGCTGCATGTATTGTCAGGATCACTTTGCAAAGGGCAGTGATATCAGTTTCGGAGATATCTGGCTCAAGGAGATGAAGAAAGAAAAAATCAAGCACACCAGCTGTGTAATCCGTTCAGATAAAGCATATGAAATTCTGAACAGAGCAGTAGCAGAAGGGGATATTCACGCTGCACATATCAGCAGCCGTGACATTGTAAGAAGTCAGAAGCGTGCACTTGTATTCAAGTTCAATGCCGCTAAGGCAAAGAAGAATAACGCCGCACTTGATGTATCATCAAAGTGCAAGTGGAATCACAAACTCGCATACAAACTTGCAGAGAAAAATAAAAAATATTCAGAAGAACACTACGACAAACTTGCAAAGAAACCAACCTGGTTCATATACTACTACATGTGTTTCATACGAGTGCTGTTGAGTTTCTAGTTTCAGAATGATGGTCTGTATCGACATATAGGGCACTACATACGAAAAGTAGAAAAAAGCAAGAATAATCTGTAGCGACATATAGAATACTACGGATGAAAAAGCAAGAAATTACAATTATGTATGTAGTGGTGAAGTGTGAGTAAAAGATTTGAAAATTTTCAACAATTATACATTTTAAAAATGTTAATTAGGAGGAAAAAATGAACAAGATAAAGATAGATAAAGCGTTGATAATGAAGGTTTTGAAGATTGCGTTTCTCGTGTTAGTTGCATTCTTTTTGATTCGTTATTTCAAGCGAAACATCAAAGAGATAAGAGAGCTTGACTTCAAACCAAACTGGGGAGTATTTGCACTTTCAATGTTATTCTATTTTGTATACAAAGTTACACTGGCTTCACTTTGGCATTATATAACATATCTCAACGATTCATCCATTGCATATAAGGATGCAGTTGTGGGATATTTGTATTCTATTCTTGGTAAATATATTCCGGGAAAGGTATTCATGTTAGCAGCAAGATTGCCTGCATATGAGAAAGAAGGAGTCAATCTTGGAAAGGTAACAATTTGTTTCTTTCTTGAAAATATCTGTACACTTCTCGGCGCAGCATTTTTATTCTTAGTGTCATTGTTCTTCTTTCCAAGAACTGCACTGATGGACTTGGCACACAAAATTGTTCCAAATGCTTCTGAAGAAACTGCACTTTATATTTTTATCGGAATGCTGGTATTGCTGATTATTGCATTCTTCATTTGCATCAATCCGGCAATCATCAATTTCTTCCTTAGAAATTTCGGTAAGATAATTAAGAAGCAGGATATGGAGATTCCTATTACATATCCTCAGATGATAAAGGTAGTGTTACTTTTCATAGCAAACTGGATTGTGGTTGGTGCCGGCTTCTATCTTTTGGTAAGATCAATTTATCCGGTGCCACTCAGTGAAGCATTGTACTGTGCAGGTATATATGGAATTTCCGCAATTATTGGAATTCTTGCAATATTTACAGTTTCAGGACTTGGAGTCAGAGAGGGAATCATCGGAGTGTGTCTTGCACTTATTATTCCAAGTGAGCCTACGATTGTAATTATTTCAGTTATCTCAAGACTTTGGGCAACAGTAGCTGAACTGATACTGATTGCAATTGCGGCGATTATAAATAATTTGGTATTAAAGAACAAAGATAACAAAAAAGTAACAGATAAAAGTAAAAAAATAGAAAAAGATAAAAATGTCATAATAGAATAAAAAGATAAATAATTTCATAAAAGAATAAAAAGATATATTTTTTCATAAATGAATTAAAAAGGCAGATTGTAATATTGGGGGATTTTTCCCGGATTATTGCAATCTGCCTTCTGCTATATACGACGAGTGGATATTGCATCCACGAAGAGTCGATATTGCATCCACGACGCGCCAAGTGGAAAAATCTTCAAAAAATAAACTACATAAAATCGTGAAATTCTACACTATCTAACATTGTTCGTTTTTGTTATAATCATACTTAGGTGAAAAGAACGGAAATCATTTTTGAATAATACAAAATTTGAGAGAAATCCATCCGACTTAATCGGTCGTGAGAACGTTCTTGAAGAAAGGGGAAAAATAAGAAGGGAGTTTAGGATAAAATGAGAAAAAAAGTTTTGGAAAAAAGTGTGGCTGTTATTAGTGCGATGACCATGCTCTTTTCAGGTGCAATTGCGGATAGTATGAAAACAGTAATTGCCGCAGAAGCAGACAGGGTGCAGCAGGTGTCGCAGATTGCCGATACCGCAAATCAGCAGGTGTCGCAGATTGCCGATAACGCAAAGATTCCGGGGCAGGGAAATGTTCTCTATCAGAATAATTTCGCAAATGGCAACGGACTTTCATACTACGAAGGTTTGTCAGCCAGCACTCCTGTGTACAGCGGAAATACCCTTACTATTCCGGGAGGTAATTCCAATAAGGTTGTAGTCGACGGAAAGACTTACACAGATTTTGTTGTTGAGGCAGATGTAAAAGTTTCGCAGAATTCAAGCAACAGCAGTAATCAAGGCGGTATTATTTTCAGAGTGACTAATCCTTACGGTGGGGTGTCAGACGGATACAACGGATACTATTTTGGAATCGATGCAGGAAACAAAGAGGCGATTCTTGGAAAGGTTCATGATAATACATGGACTATGATTGCAAGAAAGAAAATGACTGTTGATTATAACAAGTATTATCATTTATCAGTAGCGGTTTCCGGAAATGAGATAAAAGGATACGTCAATTACAATGGCAGCAATTATGCAAAGATTATTGCAACGGACAGTGATTTCTCAAGTGGAACCGTAGGTTTCAGACACTGGCAGGCAGGAGCGACTTTTAAGAGTCTTTCAGTATCTGAGTATTCACCTTCTACACCGGCAGACACATATACCAATTCGGTTCTTGCTTCATGTGCAGACCCTGATGTTTTGTACTACGGCGGAGTTTATTATATGTATGCCACAAACACAACAGGGGCAAATAACGGTTTTAAAGTTTATGCGTCCACTGACCTTGTAAACTGGGTTGATAAAGGATGGGCGCTGGTAAAAGATGATGTTTACGGAACCAGCGGATTCTGGGCACCGGATCTTATTGAGAAGGACGGAATCTTCTATATGTACTATGTGGCAAATGAACATTTGAGCGTTGCAACAAGTACATCACCACTTGGACCATTCAAGCAGACGGAGGCTCAGCAGGTTCCAATGCATGAGACAAAGGAAATAGATGCACATGTATTTAAAGATGATGACGGACAGTATTACATTTATTTTGTAAGATTCAATAACGGAAATCATATTTACGGAGCAAAACTTAATTCAGATATGAGAACTATGGATGAGTCTACAATCAAATGTCTTATCTCACCTCAGGCATCATGGGAGACAAATAAGGCAAATGTTTGTGAGGGACCTTTTATGCTAAAGAAAGACGGAGTGTATTACCTTACATATTCCGGTTCCCATTTTGAGAGTGAAATGTACGGAAGCGGATATGCCACAAGTAACAGTCCTCTTGGAACATACTCAAAATATGCAAACAATCCGATAATGCAGTCAAATACTTTAGTTCACGGTGCAGGTCATCACGGTATAGCAATGTCTCCGGACGGTAAGGAAATGTTCATTGTATATCACTGCCACAGTTCACTAACAAAAACTGAGCCGAGAAGATTGTGCATTGACAGAATGCATTTCATTAAAGATGATAACGGAAACACAGTTCTTGAAGTTGAAGGACCAACCATTACACCACAGGCAATGCCATCAGGTTATAATGATGAAGATGTGGTTCCTGATTCAGTGAAACTTCCGGGTCAGGGAAATATATTATATCAGAAATATTTTGCAAATAGCACAGGGCTTTCATACTACGCTGGAACAAGTGCAAGCACTCCGATTTATATAAAGAATACATTCACTATTCCGGGTGGTAATTCCAACAAACTTGTTGTTGACGGAAAGAATTACACTGATTTTGTGGTTGAATCGGATGTGAGAGTATATAAGAATGGCGGCAAGACCAGCAATCAGGGGGGTATTATTTTCAGAGTGACTAACCCATATTCGGGAGTATCGGACGGATATAACGGATATTACTTTGGAATAGATGCCGGAAATAACGAGGCGATTCTTGGAAAGGTTCATGAAAATACCTGGACCATGATTGCAAGAAGTAAGATGACAATAGACTACGATAAATATTACCATCTGACAGTTGCAGTATCCGGAAATGAAATCAAGGGATATGTAAATTATGACGGAACCAAGGAGCCTGATATAGTTGCAACAGACAATGATTTCTCAAGTGGAACGGTAGGTTACAGACATTGGCAGGCAGGTTCATCATTCAAGAATCTAAAAGTGTCTGAATACGTTCCTGATCCATCATACGGAACATCAATTGAGATAACCGGATTCCAGTACAGCACAAAAGCAGAAGGGCTTAGAACTGTTTATTCTGTAACTGACAAAAACAGTAAAGTGGAAAAAGTCGGACTGATATATGCACTGAAGCAGGATTGCAATGAGAGTGACATGATAATTGGCAGCTCAAACAAGAATGTATTTGCATATGATGCAACAGGTGCAGGCAAACTTAGCACAAGTTATTCAGATGCAGATTATTCAACAAGCTATGCAATGACAATGATACTTGGAAATGTGAATACTGCATTCCTTAGTGAACCAACATACGTCAGAGCATTTGCAAAACTTACCACAGGAGAATATATCTACAGTAACGTGGAAGAATACAGAGTTTACAGCGTTGCTGATTGTCTCTACAAGGGGTGCCTCATGGGAACATTATCCGCCCATGAATACCTGTACAATAAGATACTCCTCAGAGTAAATCCGGATTACAAAGCAGTGGATTATATTTGGAATGGAGAACTTGCAGATATGTAATTGCTATCGATGTCGATAACTTACTTTGTAAGTTGTTTCATTTGAGTTAAGTGGACAGTAAAAAATGATAAAAAACAGAGCGAGAGACCGCTCTGTTTTTTATCTCAATCGGATAATACTTCCCAAATTTTTAAAAGAAAAATTGTCAAGCATTAAAAAAGTTCTATGGCGATAATAAAGAAATAAAAAAACTGCTTGACAAATAATTGCGTTTATAATAAACTAGTCAATGCAAGTGCTAAAGCACACATAAGTGTGTGCCCAGTTAGCTCAGTTGGTAGAGCAGAGGACTGAAAATCCTCGTGTCTCTGGTTCGATTCCGGAACTGGGCACTTTGCGGGTGTAGTTCAATGGTAGAACACTAGCCTTCCAAGCTAGATACGTGGGTTCGATTCCCATCACCCGCTTCTTTTTATGCCCGTAAACATAAGGTTTGCGGACTTTTGTACAAAGATTTTCATTTGGATACGGGAAAATTGCAGAAATATAATAAAAAAACCGGCCACATTTGTAGGGAATTCAAATGTGGCCGGAAGTGTTATAGGGAAAGACCTTATATGATAAGGAACTTATGCATCGATTTTTTGCCATACGCGAACGTAGTCTATTAAAAAATTGTAGGGGAGTGCGGTTTCATCCACAGGACCGCCAAGACCTCCACCGACAGCGATGTTCATAATAATGAAATACGGTTTGTCATAGGGCCATGAATCATGTCCCTGACATTCTTTGTCATCGCTTCTGTTGTATCTGCAATAGCTCACGCCATCTATAAAATATTCAATATAATCTTTAGTCCATTCCATTGCATAATTGTGAAAGTCATCCCAGAGATTAATATCAAAATGAACTCTCTTTGTGTATGGAACCGTCTTTTTGTTGGCATGATTGTGATTCTTGTTATGAAGACTGAATAGCAAATCATTTTCCATTCGGCCAACGTGTTCAACAATATCTATTTCACCACACTCAGGCCATTTCATTTTGTCGGGAATACCACCAAACTGTTGCTTCATTTCCTCGGTTATTTTCGGCCAGTCAGGTCTGCCATTTTCTTTCCTTGGCACGTAGTCAGGAAGAAATGACCAGTCGTGTTCGGGCATCATCCAGATGGCAGGCCATGAACCCTTGCCGCGTGGAATCTTTGCACGAAATTCAAAATAACCATATTGGAAAGATTTTTTGCCGGCAGTGGTAATCTTTGCAGAAGTATAACTGCGCTCACCATCCTGCTCTTTCAGGGCGGTGATAACGAGATTGCCGTCCTTTACATGAACATTTGTCGGTCTGTCAGTGTATGCCTGAAGTTCTTTGTTTGGCCATTGATGGTTGCCGGTCTCAAAGGACCACTTACTGCTGTCTACAGGTCCGTCAACATTGAAATCGTCTTCCCAGACGAGGGTATAATCATTCAAATTCATTTTAGAAGCTCCTAAATAATTAGTATTTCAAATTAATATTTTTTTACTTACGCTATGTATTGTAACAGAACAGCAATATGGTGTATAGTTTATTATTGTTAGAAAAATAGAATGTTTCTATATATGAAAATGATACGGTATTAGAAAATAACAACAAATACATAAAAGAATAGTTAAACAAATGAAAGGACGATGTGACATGAAGATTTTGCTGGTTGCAATAAATGCGAAATATATTCATTCTAATCTGGCAGTGTACAGCCTGAAAGCATATGCAGAAAAATACCTTGGCGAAGAATTGCTTGAAGGTAATGAAATAGAGATAGCGGAATATACTATAAACAGATACGAGACAGAAATCATACAGGATATTTATGAGAGAAAGCCGGATGTTCTTACATTTTCATGTTACATCTGGAATATTGAGTATGTCACAAATGTGATTGATGATTTGAGAAAAGTTCTCCCTAATGTTCCAATCTGGCTTGGAGGCCCGGAGGTTTCTTACAATGCAACTGCTGTGTTGCAAAAATATCCTTTTGTGAAAGGAATTTTCAGAGGTGAGGGTGAAGAGACTTTTACAAAGATTGTTAGAGAATGGATTTGTAATAAAGAATCAGAAACAGCAGAAAGGAAAGTGGTTAGAACTCCTGATTTTGATGAGCGAGACTTGCAGGATTGTGCAAGAGAACCGATTGAATATTATCTTTCATCGGATGACTACTTGAGAAATATACCCGGTATAACATTTAGGGAATGTGATGAGGGTTTCATTCATAATAATGAAGATGCAGCCATGGTTGATATGTCGACGATTCCGTTTGTTTACAAAAATCTGAATGATTTTCAAAATAGGATAATATACTATGAAAGTAGCAGAGGATGTCCTTTTTCATGCAGCTATTGTTTGTCGTCAATTGATAAGAGCCTGAGATTCAGGGACATAGAACTGGTGAAAAAGGAACTGAAGTTTTTCCTGGATAATAAAACTGCCCAGGTCAAATTTGTCGACAGGACATTTAACTGCAAGCGAAACCACTCAGATGAAATATGGAAATTTATCAAAGAAAATGATAACGGCATTACAAACTTTCATTTTGAGATTGCAGCAGACATAATGACTGATGAGGAGATAGAGATTATCAGTGATATGCGCCCCGGACTTATTCAGTTAGAGATAGGAGTTCAGACAACTAATCCTGACACCATCAATCTGATTGACAGAAAGATGGATTTTGCAAAGGTCAGTGAGGTGGTTGAAAAACTCAAAAAGCCCCGCAACATTCATCTCCATCTTGATCTGATAGCAGGGTTGCCGGGAGAAGATATAAATTCATTTATTAATTCTTTCAATATGGTATATGGACTTAAACCGCATGAGTTGCAGTTGGGATTTTTGAAAGTACTTCACGGTTCAAAGATTGAGGAACAGGTTGAAAAAAACAATATGCAGTACTCCTCAAGACCGCCATATGAGATATTGTCCACAAAGTGGATTAGTTATGATGACATATTGAGACTTAAAAGAGTAGAAGAAGTTCTAGAGATTTATTATAACAGCGGCCAGTTCAAATATTCCATTGTGGAACTTGAAAAATATTTTGACAATGCCTTTGAAATGTATGATAAACTCGGAAATTATTATAAAAATCATTCACCAAACGGTGAGAGTCATTCGAGAATAAAGAGATATATTCTGCTACTTGATTTCTTTAAAGAATTCGTGTACAACGAAAATTGTGGAGAGTCGGAGAACGATAATTCAGAATATGAGAGTTGTAGTGCAAAACTTGAGAGTGATAATACAAAGGCGGAGAGCGATTGTACAAAACTGGAAGTGTTCAGGCAGTTACTTGTTATGGATGTTTACCTGCGGGATAATATCAAGAGCCGACCTTCTTTTGCATCAGACATGTCGGAACTCAAAAAGAAGATTAATAACTTCTATATAAATGAAGAAAAGGAAAAGAAATATCTGTTTGGTTATGACAGGTATGATTCAAAGCAACTTGCAGGACTGACACATATTGAGAGATTTGATTTTGATATAATCAGATATTGCAAAGATGGACAATATAATAAAGAGGACACCTTCATTTTGTATGATTACAGGAACAGAGACAGCATCGACTACAGTGCAAAAATATTTGAAGTGAATGTGTGATTATATCAGTCGCATAACCTTTCCGCTTCTATAATTAGCGTGCAAAAACAAAATAGTCTCAGAGGGAGTACAATACAGAAAGAAATAACAGAAAAGAAAGATACAGCAAAAGGATACAACAGAAAGAAATAACAGAAAGATACAAAGGAAAGATACTAAGGAAAGATACAAAGGGGAATAGGATGGTTGACAGTTACGTTTGTGTGGATATAGAAACTTCGGGAATCAGATCGAAGTGGGACAGGATAATAGAGATAGGAGCTGTGAAAGTTGTTCAGGGTAAGATTGTGGATACTTTTTCGGAATTGATTAATCCGGGAGTTCCTCTTTCTCCATTTATAACACAGCTTACAGGAATCGACGATAGTATGGTCAAAGACTGTGAGCCCATAGAAGTCATACTTCCTAAGTTCATAAGTTTTTCAGAGGACTATCCGTTGCTTGGGCATAACCTGGCTTTCGATTTTGCTTTTTTAAAGCAGAATGCCGAAAATCTTAATTGCCAATTTGAGAAAAACGGACTTGATACTTTGAAGATTTCCAGAAAGGTGCATAAGGAACTTGAGAGCCGATCTTTAGAATATTTGTGTGGATATTATGGTATAGCAGATGAAAATCACCACAGAGCATTTAATGATGCTTCGGTAACGTCGCAACTTTATCTCAAACTCAAGGAGAGGTTTGGAGAATCCAATCCGGAACTGTTTGAATGCAGCGAACTGAAACACAAAATAAAGAAGCTTCAGCCTATTACCGACAAGCAGAAAAAGTATCTGACAGACCTTTGCAGATACCATAAAATAACAATGGATTTTGATTTGGAATTACTGTCAAGAAATGAAGCATCTAAAAAAATAGACAAAATTCTTACCGAAAAAGGTCGAATTTTGTACTAGGAGTTTTTAAATTGTTGTGATATACTCTAGTGTGGATTACGATTTAAATGTTTTTATATAAGGGGTATGATGATATGAGATTTTTTCAAAAACACAATAAGACAATAGCCGCTGCAATTGTTGTAGTTATAGTTCTTGCAATGGTTGCTACAACTGTGCTTCCGTATATTTAAAATTGATAATTATTCAGATATTAGTATATTAGCTTATAACGTTTTTCAGTTATAAAATGTAAAGGAGTTATTATTAGTAGTTATTACCGGTAACTATTAGATATTGCGGAGGCAGTGATGAGTAAAAAGATTATTCTATTTGCGGTATTATTTATGGTGACTGTCGGTCTTGCATTCAATTCTGAGGCAACGGCAGATTCCATCAAAAAAGGTGTTTCAATTGACAAGATAGATGTCGGTGGAATGACAAAAGAAGAGGCGAAGAAAGCCGTTGACAAGCTTGTCGGAGATATTCAGAAAACACAAGTTCATATTTTAGTTAACAAAAAGAAGATTAACATTAGCATAGGACAACTTGGTTATGAATGGATTAATACTGATGTTGTCGATGATGCTGTTGAGATTGGTAAAAAAGGAAATGTTGTATCAAGATACAAGGATTCTTTGGATATCGATCACAAGGGCAAGAAATACGATATTGAAATGAATATCAAAGAGGAAGATATCACTTCTAAGATTCAGAAAGTATGCGAGGATTACAAACTCAATGTAAAGGCAAAGAATGCCACACTCAAGTTTAACAATACAGGCTTTACAGTTGTACCTGAGCAGACAGGTGTGAAGGTTGATTACGACAAGACAGCCAAGAGTATTTATAAAGCAATTACTGATAAGTGGGACGGCAAATCTGAAATAGATATTGAAGCCCAGACTGAAATAGACAAACCGGAATTTACAGAAGATGATTTTGCAATGATTTCCGATAAGGCTATGGGAACATACACAACAACATTTTCTACCGGAGGAAGTTTTACAAACAGAAATAAGAACATTCAAAACGGAGCAAGACTTTTAGACGGAATAGTCTTATATCCGGGAGAAAAGTACTCACTCAATGAACATTTGGAACCATGGACAGAAGAAAATGGCTATTTTCCTGCAGGAACCTATGTAGACGGTCAGGTTGAAGACAGTCTTGGAGGAGGTATCTGTCAGGTAAGTAGTACTCTTTACAATGCACTTCTTCGTGCTGAGATGGAGATAGTTGAGAGATATCCGCATTCAATGTCTGTAGGATATGTTCCACTTGCGGCAGACGCTGCACTTGCAGGTGACTATAAGGATCTCAAGTTCAAAAACAACACAGATGCACCAATCTTTATCAGATCAATTTACGAAAACGGTGCACTTACTTTCAAGGTTTACGGGCATGAGACAAGAAATGCAAACAGAAAAATAGAGTTTATCAGTGAAACAGTCAGCACAACTCCTATTAAGACTGAGGTAAAGAAAGACAGCTCAAGATCAGAGAGCTACAGTGAAACTGTTTCATCCGGACACGTAGGTTACGTTGCAAAGTTATGGAAGAAAGTCTACGAGGATGGAAAAGAAGTTTCCAAGGAACTTGTAAATACAAGCACTTACAGAATGACTCCTAAAAAGGTTGTTCAGGGAACAAAGAAGGAAAAAGACGATAAAGATAAAGACGACAAGGACGATAAGGACAAGGATTCTGACAAGAAGACTGATACCGACAAAAAGACAGATACAGATAAGAAAACAGACGCTGATAAGAAGACGGATGCAGAGAAGAAGTCAGATGATACTGCAAATAAACCTTCTTCAGAACCTGCAGCAGAGGCACCTGCAGATAATAAAAAAGAGGAACCTGCAGCAGAGGATGCAGGAGAGTAGTTCTGTGGATTATCTATTCCTAATAAATTCTATATAATTATAGAGAATATAAACAATAATAAACTAATATAAATAATAAACAATAATAAACTAATATAAATAATAAACAATAATAAACTAATATAAATAATAAACAATAATAAACTAATATAAATAATAAACAATATAAACAAAAATATATAAACGCGTATAATAAACTGTCGCAGATTTTTTGCATGCTATGTGTGTGAAAACGTGCGACAGTTTGTTGTATATCAGATGCATATCAGATGTGAGATGACTCCAACTTCAAGCACATATGTGATAAGTGGTGAGTAACAAAATAGTATCAGTGGGAGTAAGTTCAAATGAAGATTGGAAAAGTATCAGAATTAATGCTGACAAGAAGTGTTCTTAAAAATATAACTTCAAAGAATGGCAAAGTGACTGAAAAACCAAATGCGGGAAGTGACTGTGGCGTTACAGTTATCGCCGGAACAAATGTGGGAATGGTAACTTCCGGTGTTGTGGATTATTCAGAGGATGATGTAGAGTTTTATACATTTTATCGCGCATACAATTCCATGATGGCGGCAGGATATCGCCCGGTTTCAATGATGATTAATCTCATACTGCCTGTTGATGGAAAAGAGAAAAACATTAAAGAAATTGAAAAAAGATACGATGAGTTGTGCAGGGAGCACAATATGCAGATATGTGGCGGACATACACAATTTTCAAAAAACGTTAACAAAATAATTACATCGGTTACAATTATGGGAGAGCAATTTACCCGGTTTGATGATATAATAGAAAAAGACTCGCAATTATCCCTTGTAATGACAAAAGCCATGGGGATTGAGGGGACTGCCATAGTCTCAAAGGACAGGGAAGATATTCTCAGAAAGAGATTTAACGGAAGGTTCTGTGATCAGTGCCTTGATTTCAAAAAGTACATTTCAATAGAAAAGGAAGCGATGGTTGCTGCCGAGTTTGGAGCAGTCAGAATGCATGATGTATCAGGTGGCGGAGTGTTTGCTGCTATCTGGGAACTGGCTGGAGCACTTGGAAAAGGTGTGGAGGCGGATTTAAGAGCCATACCTGTGTGGCAGGAAACTATTGAAGTCACGGAAGTATTTGGAATGAATCCATATAAGATGGTTTCGCAGGGTTCATTACTGATTGCAACCTATGACGGGGATGGGATTGTGGAGGCTCTTGCAAGTCAGGATATACCGGCAGCAGTGATCGGAGTGTTCACAGACAACAACGACAGAGTACTGATAAATAATGATGAAAAGAGATTTCTAGATTCACCTCGTGGGGATGATATATATGAGATGTAAGATGACTACCACTTCAAGCATATAGCGATAGAGATTATAAATAATCGCTATCGTTGTCGATAACTTACTTTGTAAGTTATCTCATGGGTAGTAACAAAATAGTATCAGTAGAAATTCAATTATTGAATAAATGAAAACATAAGGAGGTAGACATGAGAGAAGAATTGTTGAGAATCATTGAAAAGAACAGCAGAATCGATCTTAAAGATATTGCGATTATGTTAGGGGCCGAGGAGGCGGAAGTCGCCAATGAGATAGCCGCGATGGAGAAGGAAAAGATTATCTGCGGATATTACACATTGATTAATTGGGATAACACCAGTGATGAGAGAGTTTCAGCTCTTATTGAAGTGAGAGTTACACCGCAAAGAGGTATGGGATTTGACAACATTGCTCAGCGTATCGCAAAATACGACGAAGTGAAGGCTGTCTATCTCATGTCAGGCGGATTTGATTTTACCGTTATCCTGGAAGAAAAGAGCATGAAGGAGATTGCACAGTTTGTTACAAGCAAGCTTTCAACACTTGATCAGATACTCAACACTGCAACTCATTTTGTTCTGAAAAAATACAAGGATTACGGAGTGACTATGATAGATGAAGAAAAAGATGAAAGGATGCTGGTGACACCATAATGAGAGATCCGATTTCAAAAGTTGCAAAGGATATGAAGCCTTCGGGTATTAGAAAGTTTTTTGATATAGTAAGTGAGATGACAGATGCAATTTCACTTGGTGTTGGAGAACCTGATTTTGATACCCCATGGCATATAAGAGAAGAGGGAATATACAGTCTTGAGAAAGGAAGAACTTTTTATACTTCCAATGCAGGACTCAAAGAATTAAAGATCGAGATTTGTAATTATCTCAAGAGAAAGATGAATCTGGATTATGATTATAACGAAGAGGTAATTGTTACAGTAGGCGGCAGTGAGGCTATCGATATCGCATTGCGTGCCATGATTGATCCCGGTGATGAAGTACTTGTTCCACAGCCAAGTTATGTATCTTACGTTCCTTGTGTTGAACTTGCGAGAGGTGTGCCGGTGGTTATTAATCTCAAAGCAGAGAATGAATTCAGACTTACAAAAGAGGAATTGTTAGAGCATATAACTGACAAGACAAAAGTACTTGTACTTCCTTTCCCAAATAATCCGACAGGAGCTATTTTGGAAAAGAAAGATTTGGAAGAAATTGCCAAGGTTTGTATAGAGAAGGATATTTATGTTATTTCAGATGAGATTTATTCAGAACTTACATACAGTGGCAAACACGTTTCCATTGCATGTATAGAGGGAATGAAAGAGAGAACTGTTCTGATTAACGGTTTTTCAAAAGCATATGCAATGACAGGATGGAGACTTGGATATGCCTGCGCACCAAAGATTATTATGGAACAGATGATTAAGATTCATCAGTTCGCAATAATGTGTGCCCCAACCACAAGTCAGTACGCTGCTGTTGAGGCACTGAAGAATGGTGATGCAGATGTGGACAGAATGCGTGAGTCATATAATCAGCGAAGAAAATATCTCGTACACGAACTTAACGATATGGGTCTTGATTGCTTTGAACCTTACGGTGCATTTTATGTGTTCCCATGTATTAAAAAGTTTGGAATAACATCTGATGAGTTTGCCACAAGACTTCTAATGGAAGAAAAAGTTGCAATTGTTCCGGGAACTGCTTTCGGAGATTGCGGTGAGGGATTCCTTAGAATTTCTTATGCATATTCCATTGATAATCTCAAGATAGCTCTTGAGAGAGTTAGAAAATTTGTTGAGAGGTTAGAAAATGAACATAGTACTACTTGAACCTGAGATACCACAGAACACAGGCAATATCGGAAGGACATGCTGTGCCACAGGCACAAGGCTTCATCTGATTGAGCCTATGGGATTTATACTAAATGAAAAATCAGTCAAGAGGGCAGGAATGGATTACTGGGAGCATCTGGATGTAACAGTTTATGACAGTTATGAGGATTTCCTTGAAAAAAATCCTAATGCAAAAATATGGTATGCCACCACAAAGGCTCCAAACAGATACAGTGATGTGTCATTTGGTGAGAATGACTTCATAATGTTTGGAAAAGAGAGTGCCGGTATTCCTGAAAACATATTAGTTGAGAATCAGGAGACATGTGTCAGAATTCCAATGAACCCGGAGATTCGTTCACTTAATCTTGCAAACTCGGTTGCCATTGTTCTGTACGAAGCGTTAAGACAAAATGATTTTGCAGGAATGCAGATGGAAGGGCATCTGAGAAATTATGACTGGAAGTAATGAGGATTATTCGGACAAGCATAATAGTGATATGTGTATGGCTGAATGAGATATTATTATACAAAAATATTGTATCAAAAACACAATGCAATAATAACTAAGGAGCTTTACTGAGTATCGGTGTTTGTAATGTGTAATTATACATAGAATAAATGTCTTTAAAAGAAGAGTTTTATCCTATATAAGTGTGAAGTTTTTTTGAAGGATTTGAACAAAACAAAATATATCAATCATTTAGATTAAATTTCATCAAATAAATTTTGCTTTCACATTGCAAAAAAAAGAATAAAGTGTTATATTTATGAGGGTTAGGTAACCATACTAACTATTTATGCAGTATCTATTCAATCATTATAAGAAGGAATAATACTTCTTATAAGATGTAGATATATGCCGATCAGTAGTTTGACACGTAGAAGCTGTAACTTTAAAAAATTGCATTGCATGTCAGGAAAAAGGAGGGATTGGCGATGGATACAGTAACATGCATAAAGTCAAGAAGAAGTGTTAGAAAGTTCACTTCCGAAAAAGTCTCAAGAGATATTATTGAGGAATTGATCGGAACTGCAGCTTACGCACCTTCTTGGAAAAACACACAAACAACAAGGTATATTGCTATTGAGAGTGAAGAGATTAAATCTAAACTCGCTGCAGAGTGTTGTGCAGAGCACAATGCATCGATTATAAATGGTGCACCTGTGATAATAGCAACAGTAATCGTTGACAAACGTTCAGGTTATGAGAGAGATGGAAGTTTCTCCACAGTAAGAGAAGATAACTGGCAGGCCTTTGACAATGGAATCGCAACTCAGACATTTTGCTTAGCAGCTGCAGACAAAGGATTAGGAACAGTTATAATGGGACTTTATGATATAGATAAAGCTCAGCAGATTTTACAGGTACCTGAAGGACAGTTACTCATGTCTATGGTAGCTCTTGGATATCCTGCAGAGGAGCCAACAGCACCAAAGAGAAAGACGGTTGAGGATTTACTGACATACCGTTAGTTGCTTATGTTATAAAAAGCATTAGCTTATTTATTATTTTTAGGAGGAAGAAACAAAATGAAAGAAGCATGGACAGGATTTAATGGCGGCGCTTGGGAAAAAGAAATCAACGTTAGAGATTTCATCCAGAAGAACTACACACCATATGATGGTGATGCAAGTTTCCTTGCTGGACCAACACAGAACACAAAGGATTTATGGGCACAGGTAATTGATCTCCAGAAGTTAGAGAGAGAAAGAGGCGGAGTTGTAGATATGGACACAAAGGTTGTTACAGGAATTACAGCTCATGGACCTGGATACCTCGACAAAGATAAAGAAACAATCGTTGGATTCCAGACAGACGCTCCATTTAAGAGAGCCCTTCATGTAAATGGTGGTATTCGTATGGCTGTACAGGCTTGTTCAGACAACGGATACGAAGTTGATCCACAAGTAGTAGACTTCTACACAAACTACAGAAAGACACATAACGCAGGTGTATTTGATGCATACACACCAGAGATGAGAGCTTGTAGATCAAGCCACGTAATCACAGGTCTTCCAGATGCTTACGGACGTGGACGTATCATCGGTGACTACAGAAGAGTTGCTCTTTACGGTGTAGACAGACTTATCGAAGATAAGGAAGCTCAGAAGGCAGCAACACCTGACATCATGACAGCTGAAGTTATTAGAGATAGAGAAGAGTATTCAGAGCAGATTAAGGCTCTTAAGCAGTTAAAAGAATTAGGAAACATCTATGGTTTCGATATTTCAAGACCAGCTGAGAACGTACAGGAAGCTATTCAGTGGTTATATCTTGCTTACTTAGCAGTAGTTAAAGAACAGAACGGTGCTGCAATGTCACTTGGACGTACATCTACATTCATCGACATCTATGCTGAGAGAGATTTAGCTAACGGAACATTCACAGAAGAACAGATTCAGGAATTCGTAGATCACTTCATTATGAAGTTAAGATGCGTTAAGTTCTCAAGAACACCTGAATACAATGATATCTTCTCTGGAGATCCGGTTTGGGTAACAGAATCAATCGGTGGTGTTGGTATTGACGGACGTCACATGGTATCAAAGATGTCATTCAGATATCTTCATACATTGGAGAACTTAGGTGCAGCTCCTGAACCAAACTTAACAGTTCTTTGGTCTACAAGACTTCCAGAAAACTTCAAGAGATACTGTGCTAAGTTATCTATCGAGTACTCTTCAATGCAGTACGAGAACGATGACCTTATGAGAGTAACACACGGTGATGACTACGGTATTGCTTGTTGTGTATCTTCAATGAGAATCGGTAAAGAAATGCAGTTCTTCGGAGCTAGAGCAAACCTTGCTAAGTGTTTACTTTACGCTATCAACGGTGGTGTTGATGAGAAGACAAAGAAACAGGTAGGACCAAAGTACAGACCATTCACAGGTGAGTACCTTGACTACGATGAAATCATGGCTAAATACGAAGACATGATGAAGTGGTTAGCTGGTGTTTATGTAAATGCACTTAACATCATCCACTACATGCATGATAAATACTGCTACGAATCAATCCAGATGGCATTACATGATGCACACGTTAAGAGATGGTTCGCAACAGGTATCGCTGGTCTTTCAATCGTAGCTGACTCATTCTCAGCAATGAAGTATGCTAAGGTTAAAGTAATCAGAGATGAAGATGGACTTGCTGTTGATTACGAAATCGAAGGTGATTTCCCTAAATACGGAAACGATGATGACAGAGTTGATAGCATCGCTGTAGAAATCGTTAACAAGTTCATGGGTTACATCAGAAAGAACCATACTTATAGAGATGGTATCCCAACACAGTCTATCCTTACAATTACATCAAACGTAACATATGGTAGAGCTACAGGTAACACACCAGACGGAAGAAAGGCTGGACAGCCATTCGCTCCAGGTGCTAACCCACTTCACGGAAGAGATACACACGGTGCTGTAGCATCACTTTCATCAGTAGCTAAGATTCCATTCATGAACGCACAGGATGGTATTTCAAATACATTCACAATTATTCCTGATGCACTTGGTAAGGATGACAAGGTTATCGCTGGCGACATTGATATCCCAGGATTCAAACCAGCTGAATAATAAAGGAAGTGTTCTTTAATGAAAACAGGTATAATTCATTCAATAGAAAGTTGCGGAACAGTT
>JAEELL010000109.1 GCA_016282745.1 Lachnospiraceae bacterium | reverse complement strand
GCTTGTCAGCGGCCGTTGAGCATACCTCGCTCTTCTTCGTAGGAATAGTTGTATTTCTCTCGATAAGTCTTGTAGCAACACCACCCATTGTCTCGATTGATAATGAAAGTGGAGTAACATCAAGAAGAAGGATATCGCCTGCACCGGCATCTCCTGCTAACTTACCACCCTGGATAGAAGCACCAATTGCTACACATTCATCAGGGTTAAGTGTCTTTGAAGGCTCATGTCCTGTGAGCTGTTTAACCTTATCCTGAACAGCAGGGATACGTGTTGAACCACCAACTAATAATACTTTGCTAAGTTCTGAAGCTGTCATTCCTGCATCCTTTAATGCATTCTGAACAGGTACTGCTGTTCTCTCTACTAAATCAGCTGTAAGTTCATCAAATTTTGCTCTTGTGAGGTTCATATCAAAATGCTTTGGTCCCTCAGCTGTAGCTGTGATGAATGGAAGGTTGATATTTGTAGTTGTAGCTGTTGAAAGTTCTTTCTTAGCCTTCTCAGCTGCTTCCTTAATTCTCTGTAAAGCCATCTTATCTGCTGAAAGGTCAACACCTTCCTGATTTTTGAACTCTGCGATCATGTAATCTGCAACCTTCTGGTCGAAGTCATCACCACCGAGTCTGTTGTCACCGTTTGTTGCAAGAACTTCGATAACTCCGTCACCAATTTCGATGATAGATACGTCGAATGTACCACCACCTAAATCGTATACCATAATCTTTTGCTCGTTTTCGTTATCAAGACCGTAAGCTAATGCAGCTGCTGTTGGCTCGTTGATAATTCTCTTAACATCAAGACCTGCAATCTTACCTGCATCTTTTGTAGCCTGTCTCTGTGCATCGTTGAAATAAGCAGGAACTGTGATAACCGCCTCTGTTACCTTTTCTCCAAGATATGCTTCAGCATCAGCTTTTAACTTCTGAAGAATCATTGCTGAAATCTCCTGTGGAGTATAGTTTTTGTCATCGATTGCAACCTTGTAATCTGTTCCCATATGTCTCTTGATTGATGAGATAGTCTTTTCAGCGTTTGTTACTGCCTGACGCTTAGCTGTCTCACCTACAAGTCTCTCACCAGACTTTGAAAATGCAACTACTGATGGAGTAGTTCTGATTCCTTCTGCGTTTGCAATAACAACCGGCTTACCACCTTCCATTACTGCAACACATGAGTTTGTTGTTCCCAAATCAATACCTATGATTTTGCCCATTTTAATTTCCTCCTAATTTCTTTAATATGTTTTTTCCTTTGATTGCATACATATTTCTGCAATCTTCAAATAAATGGATTATTATCTTATTTATTTTGTATCTGAATTGTTACCACACCTGACACTGCTAGTTAGCCACCTTAACCATACTGTGTCTTACTACTGTGCCTCGGTAAGTATAACCTTTCTGAAACTCTTCAGCTATAACATTCTCTCCAAGTTCTTCATCATCAATATGCATTACTGCATTGTGAAATTCCGGATCAAATTCACAGCCTTCAGTCTGAATCACTTCAACACCCATATCTGTAAGTGCTGTTTCACACTGCTTGTAAATCATTGACATTCCCTGTCCTACAGGTGAATTCAAATCTTCCTCTGACAATGCTGCAAGTCCTCTCTCGAAATTATCCATAATAGGAAGTAGTTTCTCTATAACTGATTTTGCACCAAGTTCAAACTGCATTGACTTTTCTTTTTCTGTCCTGTTTCTGAAGTTTTGGAATTCAGCCATAAGTCTTTGATGCTTATCTGTAAGTTCTTCAAGCATCTCATCTTTTTTGTCTTTTTTCTTTCCGAAGAGTTTTTTCTTATCTTTTTTATCATCTTCTGATGACTCTTCTTTATCAGATGAATCTTCTGCATTATCTTCTGATTCTTCCTTACTGTTGTCATCTGCTGCATCGTCCTGTGAATCAGAAGTTTCTGCTGTGTCATCTTCTTTTGATGCAACTTCTTTCTCAGAACACTCATCGGCATTTGTTTCACATTCAGATGTTTCTTTTTCTAATTCAGCAGCATCATCAAATGTTTCTTCCATATTTTCTTTGCTCATGATAAATCCTTTCTAATCATCTTTTTTTCTAAAGCTGTCAGCTAATTGTTTCTTGACAACTCTAAGTGTCTCCACAACTTTCTCGTAATCCATACGCCTTGGTCCTATTACACCAATCGTACCTTTTATTCCATCATCAAGTTCGTATGTTGCTGTGACAACACTGCAATCTTTCATATTCTGAATAGGTGTCTCGTTTCCGATGTAAACCTGAATTCCCGTATCGCTATCCTCTTCATTGATAAGATTTGCCAGTGAATTTTTTTCTTCAAACGCAGAAAGGAATCCGCTTGCGCGCTCTGTGTCGCTCAATTCAGGATACTTGAAAATATTAGTTGCTCCTGATGTGTAGATTTCCAAATCATCATTAACCTTGATTGCATCAGTAACTGCGTTTATAACTTCATCAACTAATGTTGCATTCTCCCCTGCTGCCTTTGCCATCTTCTGAATAAGAGCAAGATTAATCTCTTCTAATGTAAGGCCTGCAAGATTTGTATTAATCAGCATATTCAGTTTAAGAAGTTCTTCGTTATCGATACCCTCAACTTCAATTATCTTATTGCTGATAAGGTTTCCCTCTGATACCACGACACATAACAACTGATTCTCACCAAGTGCCGAAATCTGAATAAATTTGATTTTTGAGCCCTTGTGCTTTGGCGTTGTTACCATGGCTGCGTAATTAGTATCTGTCGCAAGCATCTTTGCCATATTCTTTAGCAGAGTTTCTACTTTATCAACCTTTTCTATAAGGATATCTTCCCGCTCTGTAAGAGCTTTTTCTCTCTCATCAAGTTCTGCTATCTTTTCTGACATCATATTGTCTACATATAATCTGTAGCCCTTATCAGTCGGAATTCTACCTGCAGATGTATGAGGCTGGATAATATAACCCATCTCCTCCAAATCTGACATCTCATTTCTGATAGTTGCCGAACTTAAGTTGAGATCAGTGTATTTGGAAATAGTTCTGGAACCTACCGGTTCGCCTGTTTCCAAATAATTGCGTATAACAGCCTGAAGAATCTTAATCTTTCTTTCACTAAGTTCCAAAACATCTCTCCTTTCTTTTTATTAGCACTCGAGTTGTTTGAGTGCTAACATCTATGAATAAGATAACACTGTTAACAGGCTTTGTCAACAGTGTTGTTATTGATTTGTTTGATTGTCATTGTTCATACCTTCATTCATGCTTCCGGTTCTGTATCCTGACATATCCACGGCAACATATGTAAATCCGATTTTTTTCAACTTTTCAACTACTTTTATTCTCACTTCATTTTCCATAAACCTTCTTATCTCTTCTTGTTGAACTTCCACTCTTGCAAGCTTATCATGCATTCTCACCCTAACCTGACTGAAGCCCAAATCAAGCAGAAACTGTTCAGCCATATCAATCATTAACAGTTTTTCCTCTGTGATTATTTCTCCGTAAGGAATTCTTGTTGCAAGGCAAGCCAGGGATGGTTTTTTCCATGTAGAAAGCTTTAGTTCTTTTGACACATCTCTGATATCCTGCTTAGTAAACCCACACGCTTTTAATGGACTTAAAACTCCAAGTTCCTCTATAGCCTGCATTCCCGGACGATAGTCGCCAATATCATCCACATTGGTTCCCTCAAGAACATATTCTATATCATTAGCATTAGCAGCCTCTATTATTCTTCCGAATAGATATTTCTTACATATGTAACATCTGTTTTTCGGATTTTCCGAAAATCCCTCTACATCAAATTCGTTTACATCGAGAACTATGTGTTTTATTGCCTCTTCCCTACAAAACTCATCCGACTCATTCTTTTCTCTTTTTGACATAGTCTTGCCGCCTACTGTTATAGCCATAACATTATCATTGCCCAAAATGTCTTTTGCTACTTTTAACAGGAATGTAGAATCAACACCACCCGAGTAAGCAATTGCAACGCTACCAAGTTTTTTCATATAATCATTTAACTTTTGACATTTTTCTTTTTGTAGTTCTGTCATAGGTAATTTGTCTCCTGAAATCTTTTTTATTATTCTACCACAAATCAACAGCAAACGAGACAGGGAATAAATCCCTGTCCCGCTTTTTTTCTCTTTTTCCTTTTTTATATCAGCATTGAATACCGATATTAGATTTATATTTTTTGGATTATTAAGGTCTAACTATTATGGTCTTACCAACATTTTTCTGTAGTCAAACGGTATCTCTGCATATGAAGAATCACATACTTTTAAGATGCTGTTGTAGAGATATGAATGTCCTGCCTCATTTGGCATTAATCCCTGTTTGTAGAGTTTCTCTGCTATATCTCTTACTACTACAGGTTTGATATCACTGTAAATAACAGAACCATTCTTTAATTTAGCGTACGCTCTTACATACATTGTTGATGTAAGGAATGATTTTGTATTTAAAAGCTCCATTGTCATTGCATAACTTGCAGCTGTTGAAGAACTGCTGTATGTTTTGTCTAATTTACCCTTTGTTGTTGCATCAATATCATGTACATATGCATTTGATGAGCCAACAACCATATCGCTCTGTGATGCATATGAAGCAACACCGTAAATCATACCAACATTCTTAACCTCGCTCTTTGGATCATCAACTGTATAAACTGTTCTGAATCCCTTTGCATAAGAGCTAATCTGGAATCCGTTTACATTAAGTTTTGCACTTGTATTAACGGCTGTTGTAGGTGTCTCTGTTGGTGCTTCAGTCGGAGTTTCTGTTGGTGTCTCTGTAGGATTCTCCTCACCATCTGTTCCATTTGCATCTGTGATAAATGATCTGTTAAGTCTTGCAATCTCTGCCTGAACTTCTTTTGCCTGTGAATATCCGTTAAGTTTGAAATTCTTTAATGCTGAGAAACAGCACTTCATCATACCTGTGAACTCTACTGTTCCATTATTTGCCAATCCGCTTGAAGAAGTAAGTGTAACTTCATTCATAGCATAATTGTAATCTCTTACTGAATATGTTCCTCCCCATGAACTTGTAAAGTTCGATGATTTTGGAAGAAGGAAGCTGAATGTAAATCCAGCCGGAATATCGCTTCCGCTTCTGTTTGTAACTTTGATTGAGTATGTATAGTTTGGATGATCATACTTTCCTGCACTCAAATCAACATCAAAGTTCATTGTACTATTTTTGTAATCAATATCAGTTGTTACCTGTGATGCTCCCGCTGCCTTGAACTGGTTATAGAACATTGTTGTAAGCGTATCACCAACTTCATATTTTCCTGTTGATGAATTGTAATCATAATCACCGTGCATTACCCAGATAAGTACACCACCAAGATTCTGATTCTTTACATAGTTAATTCTCTCCTGAACTGATTCTGTATCCTCAAATGTAAGGAATGCTCCGTTGCTTGAATTGTAAATATGTGGAACCTTTCCTACAGGATCCCAGTATTTCTTATAGTTGGTGTTTGTCTTCATTAAGTTCATTACATGCCACAATGGGTTTGCACCTGCTGCAACTTCGTTTCCGTTTGCATCAAGGTCACACCATAAATTAAGGCCGTCTGTTGCATTTGTAAGAGGATTTCCTGAAGAACCATGAAGTCCGTTTGTTCCTCCTGATACGTTTGCCCAACCTCTTGTATAATAAGGTACACCCATAAGAATCTTTTCTGACTGTACTTTACCTCTGTAGAACTTGTAAGACCAGTCAAATCCAAGAGTCTTGACATCCATGTTTGCTGTTTCGCCATCTGCAGGATCAGGATAAATGTTTGCCTGATTCTCCACATAATTGTTCCAACCACCATGATAGTCGTATGACATTACTGATACAAAATCAAGATAATCAAGGAAGTCTGAGTTAGTCTGTCCTCCAAGTACCCATGAAGACGCTGAAACTGCACTTGTAAGCCAGTAGTACTTGCCATCTTCTTTTGCTGCTTTTGATAAATCTTCACTTAATATCTTAATAAACTGTGCATATCTGTTTGCAATACCAGGTCTGATCGACTCAGTAAAGTCTGTGTAATTTCCTGAAAGTGGTGTCTCTGATGGGAACTCAAAGTCAATATCAATACCATCAAATCCATATCTTCTGATAAATGAAACTGCTGACTTACTGAACTTTCTCATAGATGCTTCATTCTGTGTTGCATACCAGAGCCCCTCTGATGCACCCCATCCACCTGTTGAGATGAGAACTGTAACATTTGGATACATCTTCTTTAATGTGTGCATAATGTTGAACTGTCCGTAATATCCTAAAGATTCATCCATCTTGATAGCTTTTCCTTTGTGGATGAATGTATTATCATCAAATCTGTTCTGAATATCGTTTGCCACATCACCGCATTCAATTTCACATGTGTTTTTATTTACAACACCAAATGCGTACTGAACGTGAGTAAGAACATCCCACTGAAGATCTGCGATGTTGAAATGCTCATGAGCGTCTGAACCTATTGCATAATTTGGGAAATATCCTACAACTTTCTTGTTGTAGTATGATTTTGGATACTTAACTCCGAAAGGATTAGTTCCAACCTTCGGATCCAATGTTCCAACATCTACAGTTCCGTTGTTTCCATTATCGCCGTTATTTCCGTTGTCGCCATTATTTCCGTTGTCGCCATTATTTCCGTTGTCGCCATTATTTCCGTTGTCGCCTGAAACATTTGAAATAAACAACCAAACTCCTGCCTTCCCCGGTATTTCATTCTGAGTCCACCACTGTGCTTCATATATAGCTCCATTGTACTCAACCTGGTTTCCTTTGGTATAAACAGCTGTACTGCTCCACTGTTCTGCTGCCATTACTGAAACGCTGCTAAGTGGAAAAACAACTCCTCCTGACATAGCTGTTGTTGCAACCATTATTGCCACTAACGAACCGGCAACTGTTTTCCTAAGTCCCTTCAATAGATTTAATCTCATTGTTTACCTCCCTAAATAAATCCTAATCTACCTTGAAATGCTTATTTTGCCATGAATATTAAATTATTCCGTACTCAAAATCTACTACATTATAACCCCTTTTTTTTCTGTAATGAATATCTGTAATTGGCGAGAATCATTATTTTTCAACCAAAAAAATACAAGTGCATTATCTTTTGACAACGCACTTGTAGTAAAATTATACTACAGAAGAAATTCTGAGAGCACCCTGTTACTGATATCTATACCTCTTGGGGTTAATCTTAATGTATCACCACTAGACTCCATAAGATTTCCTAAAACTAATTTGTTGATTATTTCACCGTACAACTTATCCAAGTCCCTATTGAATACTTTTTTGAATGAATTTCTGCTCACTCCTTCTATCATTCGAAGGCCTAGAAACATAAATTCTTCCATCTGTTCTTCAACAGTCAGCGTTTCTCTGTTTTCATATATTTCTTCTAACTCTTCATCTTTATAACGCTTTAGAATATCAATATATTTATCCATCTCAGAAACAACACTAAACCTGTTATTATCAACAAGGGATGCTGCTCCTATCCCAAAACCAATGTAGTCTTTTCGTTTCCAATAACCCATGTTATGTTTGCACTCCATTCCTTCCTTTGCAAAGTTGGATATTTCATATTGATGATATCCGTTTTGTTCCAGTATTTCTTTTGTAAGATAATACATGGTACGCTCATCATCCTCATTTGGAAGAACCTCATGTCCTTCCCTTGTTTCATTTTCTATCCACTCACTAATAGGAGTACTTTCTTCTATTATAAGACTGTATGCAGAAATATGCTCCGGATCTAACTTTACAACCTTAAGCACAGACTCTTTGTATGATTCAACAGTCTGAAAAGGAAGTGCACTCATAAGATCAATATTGATATTATCAAATCCGCATTCTCTCGCCATATTGTAAGATTGCAAAAACTCCTCATATGTATGAATTCTTCCAAGAAACTTAAGTTCCTTATTATCTGTGCTCTGAAGCCCGAAACTAATTCTGTTTATTCCACATCTGCGATAAGCACTGAGTTTTTCTTTTGTCACGGTTCCCGGATTGCATTCAATGGTTATTTCAGCATTATCAGAAATATTGTAGTGCTGCCTTACCGTCGTCATAATCTCTTCTATATAATCAGCTTTCAGTATCGAAGGGGTTCCCCCTCCGATAAACAGCGTATCTACATTATAAGAATGTAATTCTTTGCTCTTGCTCTTTATCTGGGCAATCAATGCATTTACATACTCATGTTTTGTCTCATCATCTGTCGGCACGGACAGGAAATCACAGTACTTGCATTTGCTTTTGCAAAATGGAATGTGAATATATATTTCTAAAGATTTCGTATTATTTGTCATATTTTATTCTAAGGTTATGTTTATATCTTCCCTACTCCTCATCAAGTTTAAGAACCGACATAAACGCCTGCTGAGGTATCTCAACGTTACCAACCTGACGCATACGTTTCTTTCCTTCTTTCTGTTTTTCAAGAAGTTTCTTCTTTCTTGAAATATCACCGCCATAACATTTTGCAAGAACGTCTTTTCTCATAGCCTTTACTGTTTCTCTGGCAATAACCTTATTTCCAATTGCCGCCTGAATAGGAACTTCAAACATCTGTCTTGGAATTTCTTTCTTCAACTTCTCACACATCTTCTTTCCACGCTCATAAGCTGTATCTGCATGAACAATGAAAGAAAGTGCATCGACTTCTTCTTTATTGATAAGGATATCAAGTTTGACAAGTTCAGCCTTTTCATATCCTTTCATTTCATAATCAAATGAAGCATATCCTCTTGAACGTGACTTCAAAGCATCAAAGAAGTCATAGATAATCTCGTTGAGAGGAAGGTCATATTTTATCATTGCTCTCGCACCGTTATCAACGTATTCCATACTGATATACACGCCACGTCTCTGCTGGCACAATTCCATGATTGCTCCGATGAACTCAGTTGTAACCATAATCTCCGCTCTCACCACAGGCTCTTCCATATAAAGAATCTCAGACGGATCCGGAAGGTTAGTAGGATTTGTCAGTTCAATTACTTCTCCGTTTGTCTTGTATACTTTATAAATAACCGATGGAGCTGTTGTAACCAAATCAAGATTGTACTCTCTCTCCAATCTCTCCTGAATAATTTCCAAATGCAACAATCCAAGGAATCCACATCTGAAACCAAAACCAAGAGCAATGGAAGTCTCAGGTTCATAATTGAGAGCTGCATCATTGAGCTGTAACTTTTCAAGGGCATCTCTAAGGTCAGGATACTTTGCACCATCTGCAGGATACATTCCACAATATACCATTGAGTTAACCTTCTTGTAACCAGGCAACGGCTCTGCACAAGGATTATCAAGACCGGTAATAGTATCACCTACGCTTGTATCCTTAACATTTTTGATACTTGCCGTCATATATCCAACCATACCGGCTGACAACTCGTCACATGGAATGAACTGTCCCGCACCAAAATATCCAACTTCAACCACATTTGCAGTGGCACCTGTAGCCATCATTTTTACATTCATTCCAGGCTTAATAGTACCCTCTTTTACTCTGCAGAATACAATAACCCCCTTATATGAATCATAGATACTGTCAAAAATCAGAGCCTGAAGTGGTGCATTCTTATCACCGGTAGGCGCCGGCACCTTATGTACAATTGCCTCAAGCACTTCTTCTATATTAAGTCCTGTCTTCGCAGAAATACATGGGGCATCCTCCGCCTCTATGCCTATAACATCTTCGATTTCTTCCTTAACTCTGTCAGGATCCGCACTAGGTAAATCAATCTTATTAATAACCGGGAACACCTCAAGATCATGATCAAGTGCAAGATATACATTAGCAAGAGTCTGAGCCTCTACACCCTGAGCTGCATCTACTACTAATACTGCTCCGTCACATGCTGCAAGACTTCGCGACACTTCATAATTGAAATCCACATGCCCCGGAGTATCAATAAGGTTGAAAATATATTCTTCTCCGTCTTTTGCCTTATACACAGTTCTGACAGTCTGTGCCTTAATAGTGATTCCTCTTTCTCTCTCAAGATCCATATTGTCAAGAACCTGCGCCTGCATCTCCCTGCTCGTGAGAAGCCCTGTCATCTCAATAATACGATCCGCAAGTGTAGACTTACCGTGATCGATATGCGCAATTATACAAAAATTTCTAATCTTACTCTGATCTATATTTCCCAAACTAAATTCTCCTTATTTCCTTATTTTCTACGTTAAAAAATAACCATTCCAAAAAGTATACATTTTGAAACGGACATACGCAGTTTTCAGAATCCTCTATCGCATTAAGCAAATGTTTTCTTAAAACTGTTCATCAAGTACTAGTTTTTAACTTCATAATAATAATGATTACTCGTCCGTTCCAATTCACGAGTTTTCTTGATG
>JAEELL010000108.1 GCA_016282745.1 Lachnospiraceae bacterium | reverse complement strand
CCGTTCATTTGCAGCTTCTATCAATTCTTTTGACGAGTGAGAGGCTATGTTAAACTCTATGTTTTTTTCGGAATAATCCTTACTATTGCTTATACGCAGAGTTTTAGCAATTATCTGTGCTGTTTCTTCGGCATCCTCTGGTTTGAATGGTCTAACCTCCATGTTATGTCACCTCCACAAAACTACGATTTGTCTTTAAGTATCTTTGCTTATAATATCACATTTTTTTATTGAGTACTACAATCTAGTGACATGATGACAATAAAAAGCAATATAGCAAAGATTATAAAGCTCTCGGCGTTTGAGAGCGAAATACACCCATCGCACAAAATCTGACGATTTTATTCTCTGGGTATTTCGCTACTACGTAGGGAGTAGTAATGCCTAATGTGTTGTCATCATGACAACTATACATAAGAGGTTTTAGGATACTTCCTAACAAGCAGCGTTGTATTACAAAAGCGTATCTTGCAGTAGACACAATACAAATTTTTTCTTGCTATTATTCCTTTGAGAGAATAAAATATAAGTGTAGTGTTTTTAGCATTTGAACGGAGGATTGCAATGGAATATTTAACGACTTCTGAAGTGGCTGAAAGGTGGGGAATAACGACCAGACGTGTAGTTGTACTGTGTCAGGAAGGAAGAATTCCCGGTGCGGTACAGAAGAGCAGAGTTTGGCTTATACCTGACAATGCAGAAAAGCCGGAAGACGGAAGACATTACCGTTATTCAGGTAAAAAGATAAAATAAATTTACACGATAATAATTATCTAATAATAGAACTAAGACGGAGGAAAAAATAGATGGCAGTTGATACAAAAAAAGAACAGGAAAGAGATGAATTACATCGTGCTATTTGGGCAATCGCAGATGAACTTAGAGGAGCAGTAGACGGATGGGATTTTAAAAACTATGTTCTTGGAACAATGTTTTATCGATATATTTCAGAAAACATCACAGCATATATTAATCAGGGAGAAATTGAAGCAGGTAATAAAGACTTTGATTATGCAAAAATGTCTGATAAAGATGCAGAAACAGCAAGACAAGGCTTGGTGGAAGAAAAGGGGTTCTTTATTCTTCCAAGTGAATTGTTCAGTAATGTAATAAAAAAATGTGATGATGATGAGAATCTTAATGAAACTTTGGAAAGAGTCTTTCGTCATATTGAAGATTCCGCAAAAGGAAGTGAATCAGAGAGTGATTTTGCGGGCTTGTTTGACGACTTTGATGTAAACAGCAATAAGCTAGGCTCCACGGTTGCAAAAAGAAATGATAAGCTTGCAAAATTATTACACGGTGTTGCAGATATGAATCTTGGTGATGTTAAAAATCATGATATTGATGCGTTTGGGGATGCATACGAATATCTCATGACTATGTACGCATCAAATGCAGGAAAGTCAGGAGGAGAGTTTTTTACTCCGGCAGATGTGTCTGAATTACTAACACGCCTTGGAACAGTTGGTAAAAAAGAAATTAATAAAGTTTATGATCCGGCTTGCGGTTCGGGGTCGCTTCTTTTGAAAGCGGAAAAAGTACTCGGAAAAGAAGCGATTCGTAACGGATTTTTCGGACAGGAAATTAATATTACGACATACAATCTTTGCCGAATTAACATGTTTTTGCATGATGTTGGTTTTGACAAATTTGATATAGCTTGTGAAGATACGCTTACATCCCCACAGCATTGGGATGATGAACCATTTGAACTTATAGTATCGAATCCACCATATTCAATTAAATGGGAAGGTGATAGCAATCCGCTCCTTATTAATGATCCGAGATTTTCTCCGGCAGGTGTTCTTGCACCTAAGAGTAAGGCTGATATGGCATTTATTATGCATTCTCTTTCCTGGCTTGCACCAAATGGTGCAGCTGCGATAGTATGTTTCCCTGGAATAATGTACCGTGGTGGAGCAGAACAAAAAATACGTAAATATCTTGTGGATAATAACTACGTTGACTGTATTATTCAGCTCCCTAATAATCTGTTTTTCGGAACCTCTATTGCAACATGCATAATGGTAATGAAAAGAGGAAAAATAGACAATAAGACACTTTTTATTGATGCAACAAATGAGTGTGTTAAGGTTACAAATAATAATAAACTGACAGAAGATAATATCAAAAAAATAGTGGATACTTATGCTAACAGAGAAGAGATTAAGCATTTTTCACATTTGGCAAATTACGAGGAAGTTGTGGATAATGATTATAATCTGTCAGTAACAACATATGTTGAAGCAGAAGATACCAGAGAGAAAATTGATATTGTAAAATTGAATGCAGAGATAAAAGAGATTGTTGCACGTGAACAGGTATTGCGTGGCGAAATAGATAAGATTATTGCAGATATTGAGGGAGGAAACTAAATGGGTGACTTGATAAAAAAAGATGAGACATACAAACAGTGGATAACTGAGATATCTGAAAATTTTAGAAAGAGTCAATTGAAAGCAGCTGTTAAGGTTAACGAGAGCATGCTTCAGTTTTATTGGCTTTTGGGAAAAGAAATGGATGAAATGAAAGAAAACTTCAAATGGGGAAGTCATTTTTATGACCAAATTAGTAAAGATTTGGTTGATTCTCTTCCGGGAGTAAAATCTTTTTCACCAAGAAATCTTTTGTTTATGAGTCAATTTTATAGGTTGTTTCCAAATGCAATAATTACGAAACATGATGTTTCGCAAATGAATAATGAAAAAGTTGAAATTGCGAAACAAGTTGTTTCGCAAATAGAAAAATACCAATGTGTTTTTATGATTCCGTGGGGACATATTATTCAAATCATCAATAAATGTAGCGATGATAGTGAAAAAGCATTATTTTATGTGAATAAAACAGTAGAAAATAATTGGTCAAGAAATGTTCTTTTGAATTTCCTTGATACAGATTTATATGAACGAGAAGGAAAAGCAATAACAAACTTTACTAATACGCTACCGGCAATACAAAGCGATTTGGCACAGTCGATAACAAAAGATCCATATAACTTCGATTTTCTGACTATCAGAGAAAAATATGATGAAAAAGAACTTAAGGATGCGCTGATAAATGATATATCTAAGTTTCTGATGGAACTTGGAACAGGCTTTGCATATATGGGTAGAGAAGTGCGCCTTATGGTAGGTGAAAAAGAAAAGTTTATCGATTTGTTGTTCTACAATACAAAGGTTCATTGTTATGTGGTTATAGAAGTAAAAACAGGTGAATTTGATTCATCAAATGCAGGACAATTAGGAACTTATGTGGTTGCAGTAAATCATCAGTTAAAAGGAGAAAATGATAATCCTACAATAGGTCTTCTTGTGTGCAAAGGATTAGACAAAGTTGAGGCACAATACGCACTGGAATCTAGCAACCAGCCTATAGGTGTTTCAAGTTATGAATTATCGAGATTGATTCCGGATAAATTCAAAGGTAGTATGCCTACAATTGAGGAAATCGAAGAAGAATTGACAGATGATATGAAAGAGAGAGAAGGAGGGCAGAATTCATGAGCAGATTAGATGAGTTGATAAAAGAATTGTGCCCAAATGGAGTGGAGTGTGCTTTGTTAAGCGAGTTAACGACAGAAATTAATATTGGAATAAATCCGCGAAAATTTTTTAAGTTGAACTCTGAAGGGGCTACAGGATTTTATGTAACAGTCAGAGAATTAAATGGGCTAAAGGGAGTTATGAGATATGAAAAAACAGATAGCATTGATAGTGATGCTGTTGCACTAATTAATGAACGAGCACATATTGAATGTGGTGATATTCTTTTCTCAAATACCGGCACTGTTGGAAAACTAGCTTTAGTGACAAAACCAGCTGATAATTGGGGAGTTAATGAGGGAATTTATGTTATAAAACCGATAAAAGAAAAAATCGGCAGCAAATTTTTATATTATTATTTGGATAGCGACAAAGCTTACAATGATTATTCGAAAAAATTTACTGGATCAACACTTAAACATGTAACTCAAAAGGCTTTATCAGAGTTGAGAGTCCCTGTACCTCCGCTGGAGGTGCAGCGTGAAATTGTCCATATATTGGACGAGTTCACACTGCTTTCAGCGGAGCTTTCAGCGGAGCTTTCAGCGGAGCTTCAAGCTCGCAAAAAGCAGTATGAATACTATAGAAATCAGTTATTAAGTTTTGGTGATACGATAGAGAAAAAACCGCTGTCGGAGATTGCTGACACATTTAGGGGGGAGTATATAACCAAAAAGGATTCTGTTGCTGGGGAAATACCTGTTATTCTTGGAGGACAAGAACCAGCATATTATATCAATAAATCAAATCATGAAGGTGAGATAGTTGTTGTTGCTAGAAGTGGGGCGTCTGCCGGATTTGTATCATATTGGAATGAACCTATATATGTGACAGATGGTTTTGGTTTTGAAGCAAAAAAAGGAGTTACAACTCCTAGATATTTGTATTACTCTCTTAAGAGACGTGAAAAGGAATTAAATGGTATGAAAAGAGGTGCAGGTGTTCCACATGTGAGTGGAGAGATGCTTGCAAAAATTGAAGTACCGGTACCTCCTGTCGATGTACAAGAAAGGCTAGTAAGTGTTTTAGATAATTTTGAAACTATTTGTCATGATTTAAGTATTGGTCTTCCAGCGGAAATAGAAGCTCGTCAAAAACAATACGAATATTATAGAGATGTACTGTTGACATTTGCGGAGACAGGTGAAAGCATCTTGACAGACAGACAGACAGACAGACAGACAGACAGACAGACAGACAGACAGACAGACAGACAGACAGACAGACAGACAGACAGACAGACAGACAGACAGACAATAATTAAATTATT
>JAEELL010000107.1 GCA_016282745.1 Lachnospiraceae bacterium | reverse complement strand
GGGAAAACAGCTGAACGACTGTATATCAAGTATATTGAACCGGTGACGGGGATAAAAGCAGTGGTGCTTCCATCCACTAGTCCGGCAAATGCAGCGTGGAGTTTGGAAAGACTTATAGATGTATGGGAATCTGAAATAAAGAATTAAAAATCGAGGAAAAAAGCCAATGATAAAAATACTATTCATCTGCCACGGCAACATGTTCCGCTGGTTATAAAAAGCTTATAAATAAAGGGATTGTGGAAGATGAATGGAAGATTTAGACCATTTTTAGATCAAATGAAAATGCAAGAGACTGAGATATGATTAGGAGCAAGAAAACTTGCTCCTGTTTCTTTAGTATGGATAATTGAAATTATGAACAAATTAGTAATGTGTGAGTGGTAATTAAAGTAGCAAAAAGAGTTGCAAACAATCTGACGATTATGAGAATAATAATACAAGAAAAATAATAACATAAAATTTGCATAATAACTTCTAAAATGTTATTATAATAAAAAAATGTTACTATTATATAATGAGGAGGCGCCATATGAAGAAAATTTTAGAGCAATACTTTGGAAACGAAGTTAAAACTAAAAAATGTAAGAAAAAATTGTCTTTGCCTATTTTTATGACTATGCGTGATATAATTTTGGTTGAATTATATGGCGTCAGATTTGCAATTGTTGATATAACAACGGAAACTGAGATGACTATTTCAACAATGAAAAAACAAAAGACGAAATATGAGATAGCTTTAAAGTGCCCTGTGGCGTACGGAGTTAAACTGAATAGTGTGGCCTTAAGAAATGCTATGATAAAAAGTGGAATCACATTTGTGGATTTAGATGGAAATATATTTTTGCCGTTTATAGGAATTGTATTATCTGATGCATATAAAAAACAAATTGTGAAAGTAGATAAAATGATGCCTACAACTCAGATGGTTTTCCTGGAATTACTCTATATGAATGATGATGAAGCTATATTAAAAAGTGATGTGGCAAATAAACTAAATCTTACAAAAACTACTATAACAAGAGCAACAGCACAATTAAAAGAGATGGGGCTTATTAATCAAGTTAAATCAGGTAAAGAGATTTTTATTAGCAGAAATTTTTCACGAAAAGAATATTATAAGAAAGCAAAAGATTATCTAATTAATCCGGTACAGAAATTGGTTACTATTAAGAGGGTTGAACCAAATAGTGAGATGTGTAAAGCTGGAGAAACAGCACTTAGCAAATTGTCTCAGTTAAACCTACCACGAATAGAGGAATATGCAGTTTACAAAGGTGAGGAAATTGTAGATCAGTTTGAAATTGTGGATGAACGATTACTAGAAGGTGATAACATTCTGAAGGTGGAATTATGGAAGTATAATCCCATGTATTTTTCCAAAAATGGGATTGCCGATCCGGTTTCGATTGCATGCACTTTTAAAGAGAGCAAAGACGAGAGAATTGAGATGAGTATTGAAGAAATGTTGGAGGAATTGTAAATGGTATTAGGAATTGATTCTTTTAGAGAAAAATTTAAAGAATATGCAGATTATTATACTATTATTGGAGGTACTGCATGTGATATTTTATTATCGGAAGCCGACCTGCCGTTTAGAGCGACAAAAGATATAGATATGATTCTAATCATGGAGGATAATTTCCCGAAATTTGCAAAAATATTCTGGGAATACATAAAGGAAGGCGAATATAAATGTGGATGGAAAAATGAAGAAAACATGCACTTTTATAGATTTACTGAAGGAAAGTTTGGATATCCGACAATTATAGAATTGTTTTCAAGAAAGCCGGGATATCATCTTGAAGTTGAAGAAGGAATAGTCCCTGTACATATTGATGATGATACTTCTAGTTTGTCGGCAATTTTATTAAATGATGATTTTTATAAGTTTATGATGTCTGGACGTAGAGTGGTAGATGGTATTGGTATTCTTGGAGCAGAATACTTAATTCCTTTTAAAATGTATGCGTGGATTAATCTTCTAGATAGAAAGAAAAATGGAGAACATGTAAACGAAAGGGATTTGAAGAAACATAAATATGATGTTTTCCGCCTGTTGCAGATTGTTACAGCAGGAACAAAAGTTGAATCCGAAGGACTCGTAACAGAGAGTATAAGAAGATATATTGAGGAAATAAATGACGTCGATGAGAGTGAAGTAAGACTCAGACAGATGGGGCTGCCTTTTGATAGAGATATGGGAGTATCATTATTGAAAGAGATTTATTTGTAAATAAAAAAGTTCTTGAGGAGGAAGTGTTATACATTGATGAGATTCTTGTTAGGGAAACCCTAATACCCGAATAAAATGGGTTTATGTGTTGACATGGCAGATAGAAGTTAGTGACATGATGTCACTGAAAATTAGGAGTAGTAGGAATAATAAAATGAAAAATATAGATATTGTTGGCGAAAATTATTTTGGAAAATGGAATAAAACCAGAACAGCTTGTAGAGCTGTTATAATCAAAGATAATAAAATGCTTCTTTCATACGAAACTAAGACAGATCAGTGGATGTTACCGGGCGGAGGTTTGGAAGTGAATGAAACTGACGCGGATTGTGTGATTCGTGAGGTGGCAGAGGAAACAGGAATCGTGATTAAGCCCTCTGAATGCGTACTGGAAATTGACGAGTACTATGAAGATTGGAAATGGGTGAATCGGTACTTTTTGGGCGAAATGGTTGGAAAAACGAACGTTCAATTGACGGACAGAGAACAGGAAGTTGGTATGGAACCAAGATGGAAGCTTGTTGATGAAATATTATCTATTTTCTCAAAGCACCAGATGTATGCAGATTCTGATGAAATGAGAAGAGGAATGTATTTGAGGGAATATACGGCGTTAAAAAATATTGGATTGAGGTAAGAAAATGGGATACATATACCGGTTGACTTATGGGAGAGAGACAGAATAATCATTGAGAATATTTGGAAAGAAAGAGGACTATTATGAAATACGATTGTGGAATTACAAAAGATAAAAAATGGTTCAGATACCGTGCGGCAGCAATAATTGTTGAAGAAGGTTGTGTGCTTTTTGCCGGAAATGAGATAGATGATTATTACTATTCCATAGGTGGAGGAGTTCATATGGGGGAGACTGCTGAGGATGCAGTGAAAAGAGAAGTCTATGAGGAGACGGGAGTGCACTATGAAGTTGAACGTCTTGCAGTAATTCATGAGAATTTCTTTAATGAAAATATGGGCACATTGAAAGGCATGGATTGTCACGAAGTGTCATTCTATTTTTTTATGAAACCAAGAGGAACAAGAGAACTTAACAGTGACAGTTACTCTCAGGGCGTTAGAGAAACTATGCACTGGATACCAATTGAAGATTTAGATAAACATAAAGCGTTTCCAACATTTTTAAAGGATTATTTGCAGTCTGAACACAGTGGTATAGAACATATTGTGACAGATGAGAGAGTTTGAGATTGGGAGATTAAAACAAATGAATCAAGGGAATAAATGGCTATTTTTCGACTTGGTCTAAAGAAAACAAATGAGATTATAGGTTCAGTTTGATCGCTTTTATGAGTTTAGGTTTTAGCGGTTATTCCGATTCCCTAAATTATGGAGGTAGTTTATATGGTCTATAGAATTGCTACAGAAAATGATTATAAAGGTTTAGCTATGGCAATGGCTAATGCGTATTCTCAGGAACCATGGAATGAGAATTGGAGCGAAGACAGAGCAATTAGAAGAGTAAAAGCAATAATGGGTAATTACGAAGCAATTGGTTTAGCTGCGGTAGATAATGGAATTATTAAGGGTGGCCTATTAGGTTTTGTTGATCCATATGCGGAAGAAGACTTCTTTTATGTTTCTGAAATATTTGTTATTCCTGAGAGCAAAAAGACAGGCATTGGTAAAAACTTAATCAAAGCTTTAGAGGACATTTTACGAAAGAAGGAAATATCAGTTGTTCAGTTAATGTCAATCGAACCTAATGAGATATTTTATAGAAAATGTGGACTTAGCAAAGATGATGTTTCAGTGCTTTTTAAACGTTGTTAGCTAAATCGGTGTTTGTTTTGCCTCGGATGAATACGGAAAGATTGTGCATGAACGAGAGGAAAAAATGGATGTGGGGCATTGTAGAGGAGAGATATTATGGCTTTTGATTTTAAAAAAGAATATAAAGAATTTTATATGCCGAAGAATAAACCTGAAATAATAACTGTGCCAAAGGCAAATTATATTGCGATTAGAGGAAAAGGCGACCCGAACGAAGAGGGCGG
>JAEELL010000106.1 GCA_016282745.1 Lachnospiraceae bacterium | reverse complement strand
CGTATGTTCTCATGCTTTATTCCCTACAGATGATTTTGGCATTTTATTTGTTTTCGTATGTTCTCATGCTTTATTCCCTACAGATGATTTTGGCATTTTATTTGTTTTCGTATGTTCTCATGTTTCATTCATATCAGATGATTTTGACATTTTATTTGTTTTCGTATGTTCTCATGCTTTATTCCCTACAAATGATTTTGGCATTTTTTTGTTTTCGTATGTTCTCATGCTTTATTCACATCAGATGATTTTGGCATTTTATTTGTTTTCGTATGTTCTCATGTTTTGTTCATATCAGATGATTTTGATGTTTTCTTTAGTTTCGTATGCACAAGAATTATTTTTACTTTTAATTAATTCCATACAGTGCCACACATATATTATGTGGCACATTCTACGGTATAGTATACAACATATTATATATAGTTTCAATATGATTTTATCTCAATTTATCTTCTTTTATCTCAGCTCGCCTTCTTTTGCTATGCTTTCTCAATTATCTTATACCAAAAAGCCCCTCCTTACTGGTTATCCCAGTAAGGAGGGGCTCAATTTATAAATCCCTAAATATTCACAACATTTGTGATATCTGCACTTTAATGTTTTTAATCTTTCCTATCTCTTAGCAATCTTTGCGATATCGACTAATGACAGGTGATTCTTAGCATCGCTCTCTAAACTTGTGAGCAAAGCATCTACAGTATCTAAACTTGTGAAGCAGTTTACGCCTGTTTCGATTGATGTACGTCTGATTAAGAATCCGTCTCTACTCTTGTCTCTACCCTGTGTAGGTGTATCGATTACAATGTCTATCTTATGCTCTAAAAGTAAGTCCATTACTGTTGGTGCTTCCTGATGAATCTTGTTTACTTTGATTGCATCAACACCGTTCTTTCTGAGATGGTCTGCTGTACTTCTTGTAGCATAGATTTCGTATCCAAGTGCTTCGAAACGTTTGATCAATGGTGTAACTTCTTCTTTGTCTGCGTCCTTAACAGTTACGATGAGCTTCTTATGCTTTGGAAGTACTACGCCGGCTCCGAGGAAGGCTTTATACAATGCCTCATGGAAGTCTTTTGAAATACCAAGGCACTCACCTGTCGATTTCATTTCAGGTCCAAGGCTGATATCCGCACCACGAATCTTTTCAAATGAGAATACAGGCATCTTGATTGCAATGTAATCTGCATTCTTCTGAAGTCCGGGCTCGTAACCCATTTCTGTAATCTTCTTTCCAATAATTGCTTTTGTTGCAAGCTTAACAATCGGAATACCTGTTACCTTACTAATATAAGGAACTGTTCTTGAAGAACGTGGGTTAACCTCAATTACATATACTCTTCCATCGCATACAATGAACTGAATGTTAATCATTCCCTTTACATGAAGTGCCATTGCAAGTCTTCTTGTGTACTCTTCGATTGTATCGATAATTTCCTGTGACAATGTCTGTGCAGGATATACTGAAATACTGTCACCAGAGTGAACTCCGGCTCTTTCAATATGCTCCATAACACCAGGAATAAGAATATTCTCTCCGTCACAGATTGCATCAACCTCAACCTCTGTTCCCTGAAGATACTTATCTACAAGAATTGGATGATCCTGTGCAATTCTGTTGATGATTTCCATAAATTCAGCAACTTCTTCATCACATGTTGCAATCTGCATTCCCTGCCCACCAAGAACGTATGAAGGTCTTACAAGAACCGGATATCCAAGTGAGTTTGCAACCTTCTGTGCTTCCTCGCATGTAAATACAGTTCCGCCTGTAGGTCTTGGAATCTGACATTTTTCAAGAATCTCATCAAAGAGTTCTCTGTCTTCTGCAGCGTCAACATCTTCTGCCTTTGTTCCAAGAATTGGAACTCCCATCTTCATAAGAGCTTCTGTAAGTTTAATAGCTGTCTGTCCACCAAACTGTACAACTGCTCCGTCAGGCTTTTCAATATTAACAATATTCTCAACATCTTCAGGAGTGAGCGGCTCAAAGTAAAGCTTATCCGCGATATCAAAGTCAGTTGAAACTGTCTCAGGGTTATTATTTATAATAACTGTCTCATAACCTTCTTCTTTAAATGCCCATGTTGAATGAACCGAACAGTAGTCAAACTCGATACCCTGACCGATTCTGATAGGGCCGGAACCAAGAACGAGAACTTTCTTTTCAGGCTTTGTTTCAACAGCCTCGTTTTCTCCCTTATACACAGAATAATAATATGGTGTTGCTGCCTCAAACTCAGCTGCACAAGTATCAACCATCTTGTAAGCTGCAACTATTCCATTATCTTTTCTCATCTGCTTAATTTCATCAACAGACTTTCCTGAAAGTTTGGAAATAACTGTATCCGGGAACTCAATTCTCTTTGCTTCCGCAAGAAGTTCAGGAGTAATCTCTTCATTTTTGAGAGCATTTTCCATCTCTACAAGAATTGCCAATTTATCAATAAACCATAAATCAATCTTTGTAATTTCATGAATCATCTCATATGAGAATCCTCTTCTCAATGCTTCAGCGATTACCCAGATACGTCTGTCATCAACTTTATGAAGCATATCTTCGAGTTCCTCATCATCAAGTGATGTGAAATCATAATCAAGAAGACTTTCTACATGCTGCTCTAATGAACGAATTGCCTTCATAAGAGCACCTTCGAAGTTATCGCAGATACTCATAACTTCACCTGTAGCCTTCATCTGAGTAGTAAGTTTTCTGCTGGCCATGATAAATTTATCAAATGGAAGTCTAGGCATCTTTACTACACAGTAGTCAAGTGTAGGCTCAAAACTTGCGTAAGTCTTCTGAGTGATTGCGTTTTTGATTTCATCAAGTGTATATCCAAGAGCAATCTTTGCTGCAACCTTGGCTATTGGGTAACCTGTTGCCTTTGAAGCAAGCGCTGAAGAACGGCTCACACGTGGGTTAACCTCGATTACACAATACTCAAAACTTTCCGGATGAAGTGCGTACTGCACGTTACATCCACCTGTAATATTTAACTCGTTAATAATATTTAATGCAGATGTACGAAGCATCTGATACTCTTTATCCCCAAGTGTCTGAGAAGGAGCAACTACGATTGAGTCACCTGTATGAACTCCAACAGGATCGATATTTTCCATGTTACATACGGTGATGCAGTTTCCTGCACCGTCACGCATCACTTCGTACTCAATCTCTTTCCATCCTGCGATACATCTCTCAACCAAAACCTGTCCTACACGGCTGAGTCTCAAACCATTTTCAAGAATCTCAACAAGTTCTGCCTGATTCTTTGCGATACCGCCACCGCTTCCACCTAATGTGTAAGCAGGTCTAAGTACAACCGGATATCCAATCTTGTTTGAGAATGCAATACCATCTTCAACATTTTCAACAACCAAAGATGGTGCACATGGCTCGCCAATCTTCTCCATAGTCTCTTTGAATTCAAGTCTGTCCTCTGCTTTTTTGATAGTCTCACGAGTAGTACCGATAAGTTTTACTCCATGTTCCTCAAGGAAACCTGTCTCTGCAATTTCCATTGCAAGATTAAGTCCTGCCTGTCCTCCAAGAGTTGGAAGAATACTGTCAGGCTTTTCTTCTATTATAATTTTTTCTAATGCTTTAAGTGTAAGTGGCTCAATGTAAACCTTGTCAGCTATGTCGCCGTCTGTCATGATTGTTGCAGGGTTAGAATTTAAAAGTACAACTTCAATTCCTTCTTCTTTGAGGGAACGGCACGCCTGTGTTCCTGCATAATCAAACTCTGCCGCCTGTCCGATAACGATTGGACCTGAACCGATTACTAATACTTTTTTAATACTTTGATTCTTAGGCATTCTTCTTTCCCTCCATCATCTGTATAAATTCGTTAAACAACAGGTTAGAATCCTGTGGTCCCGGACATGCTTCCGGATGGAACTGAACTGTAAAGATATCTTTGTTCTTATATCTAAGGCCCTCTACAGTCTTATCATTTACATTAATAAATGCTACCTTTGCCACCTCAGGATTAACAGTATCTCCATCAACCATATATCCATGATTCTGAGAAGAAATATAAACTCTTCCACTATCTAAATCTTTTACAGGATGATTGCCACCTCTGTGACCATATTTCATTTTCTTTGTGTCAGCTCCTGTGGCAAGTGCCATAAGCTGATGTCCGAGACAAATTGCAAAAATAGGAATATCTGTATCATATAATTTCTTTATCTGCTCAATAATGTATGTACATTCCTTTGGATCTCCAGGTCCGTTTGAGAGCATTATTCCATCAGGATTAGATGAAATAATATCTTCTGCAGGTGTTTCTGCAGGATAGATTGTCACGTTGCAACCTCTGTCATTTAATGATTTTGCTATATTATTCTTTGCACCAAAGTCTAATAATGCCACATTAAATCCGTCACCCTGCAACACACTTTTTTCTGAACATGTAACTTTTTTAACAACACCTGTAGGTGAATATGCTTTTAATTTTGGGATAATTTCATTGATATCATAATTTTCATTCGTTGTAATCATACCGTTCATAGTACCGATTTCACGAAGTCTTTTTGTAAGAGCTCTTGTGTCAATTCCACAGATACCTGGAATATCATGCTCCTCTAAGAAATGTTGAATAGTGTCCTCGCTTCTGAAATTGCTTGGGATTCTGCTTAACTCTTTTACAATATAACCATCCGGCCATGGTTTTAAAGATTCTTTGTCCTGATGACATATTCCGTAATTACCAATAAGTGGATAAGTCATAACAACTGCCTGCCCTGCATATGAAGGATCAGTCAGAACTTCCAAATAACCAGTCATTGAAGTGTTAAAAACAATCTCACTGATAACTTCTCTTGTGGACCCTATTGATTTTCCCTTGTAGACTGTGCCGTCTTCCAAAATAAGAAATGCATTCATTAGTTCATGTTCCTTTCGTAATATGATATTATTTTTGCAATTTGAACTTATATTTAAATCTATTTATTGATTTTTGCTCAAATTGATAGAATTATACCAAAACTTTATTCATTTTTCAATACAGATTTTTCAAATAGTTAATTATTTTTTTAATTTGTTTATTGTTACATTCAATTACATTCTTTTACTTTAAAATATTTATTTCATATTTTTATTTAATTTCATATTTCTATTTAATTTCATATTTCTATTTCAAAAAAGCTCTTTCACTTTTTTGTTCTTTCACCGATCATTAAATTTGCAATCCTTCAATCCCAACATAAATCTGTGAAATTTTATACCAGGTTGCAAAATCAACAATTCCCGTTACAGGCAAGTTAAAAATTCTCTGAAACTGTCGCACTGCTCCCTGGGTCTGTTCGCCAAAAATTCCATCCACGCTGATTAGAGGTATTGCCGAATACACCTTCGCAATTGTAAATAACTGTTCCTGCATCTGTCTTACTTTTTCACCCCTTGATCCGACAGAAAGATTCACTCGTGGCCAGGACGCCGGAATTCCGGAAATCTGCTCAGCTGAATTGATATAAATAGTATTTCCATAATAATATTTGAGAATTTCCAAAGCTGAATATCCCTGTTGTGCAAGGTTGCATGCTCCCCACTGACTAAGGCGGTTTGGACATGTGACTTTTTTTCCATCACAATATTGAGCCAGAATCGGTTGTCTTACATTCGGTCTTGAAAGATATTGATTGAAAATATTATCTACAACCACACTTATTGGTTCAAAAACATTTCGTCCGTAAATCCATTTCTGGTCGTAAGCTGTTGAAGAAGTTATTGTAAAATCATACCCACTATTTCTATAATATTCCGTGTAAACTCTGTTTAATGTAAATGACATTATTGCAAGAACATTTGCCTCTATAGCTGCACGTGGCCAGGTAGCATAAATTTCACTTGATGCAACATTTTTTATATAGTCTTTATATGGTACAAAATAATTTGGTGCCAAAGAATCAGAAGGCACTCCGTCATGTACCACAATAGTCTGCGGAATAACAACTCTGCTCAGTACAATCTCACCTGGTTCTCCCATCTGTGAAATCTCAGGTTCCATTTCTTTTGGCGGATAATCACCGTAAAGTGTATGCGGAGGAATATCGATGATAACAGAAACGCCATCATAATTTGTATCATTATTTATATAATTATCTGTCTCTATATCTGTATCTATGTCATTACCACTATTAATATCAGCATCTCCATAAATATCATTATCATTTTTCTGCACGCTTAACAGTTTTACATTACAAATTGCCAAAATATCAGGCAGTATTTCTGCACCTATTATTATTTCTGATTCAAAACCCAGTGCTGAAACGATAATTGTATATTTTGAATAAGGTCTTATTTCATTACTTTCATCAAGACTCAGTGAAATATCCGGTGCCTCCAAATTAAGTTCATCTGTTTGCCCCGATTCATCAGTTTCAACATTTTCCACTACCGTTTCATTTATATTAACATACTCATCCCTATCGTTTCTTCCATTTAAATTATAATATGCACTTCCATCATTTCTTCCGTCTAATTGATTATCCAAACTGATATTCCTATTTAGTTTATTTATCAATTGTTGACTTACGTCTGTACCATCATAATCTCTTATTACTCTGACTGTAGCATTTTGAATTGGTTCATTATTGTCTCCGGTTACATTTACCTGAAGTCGGCCTGTACTCTCACTGTCCGTCTGCATCTTAACAACCATAAAACAACCTATATTTTTTATTATTTAGTATATGAAAAAAGACCTAATGCGTGATTAGGTCCTAAAACTTTATTTCTATTTATTTTCTCTTTCCATCTGTTCCAGTTTTGCAATTTTAACCGGATCTCTCTTCCAATAATCTACTCCAAGATTTGCTATGGAAATCCCTGCTGAAAATAAGAGGATTGATATGATCGAGTCATTTGACTTCATAAAAAATCTGTAAATCAAAAACACAAGTACAAATAATCCGATAAAATTAGTTATAAGTTTTGAAACAGGCGAGCCCTCTCCATTCACCTTCATTTCAGCGACTTCAAGAATTGCAAGAACAAACAACATTAATGCGGTTATGGATAAAAAAACTACCGTTAAAACTGTGTACAATTTAAAAGTTACTGTATTGAAAACGCTGACATTAATACTTTCGTTGGACATCATTAAAGCATATGCAAGCAATACTATACAGGCAAGGAATGTACAAAATCTGCTTACCCAAACTGCTCTGTGCTTTGTTTTATCCTTTAGTATTAACTTATTTACCAATTGTTTCATTATAATTTTTCCTTATCTAATTTCTCTGTATTAATTTCTTCTATCAAGTTTTTTTTAAATAATTTTTCTTATCTAATTTCAATTATATATTTTATAATCTTTTCTTCTTATTATCTTACTTCTATTATTTTATTTCCATTATTTATTGATATCATTTATTTTCTCTTATAAATTCGATAATAATATTCAATATCGAAGTAAGTATTTTCTTCGCTCTCTTCAACCATTTCCCATTCATCCTGTAATTCGTCCAAATTTGGAATGAAAGTGTCAGCTGCATAAGCGTGATCAATATAAGTCACATAAGCAGTATCACAATATGGTAAAAATTCCTTGTATATCTTTCCGCCACCGATAATAAATACTTTTTCTGTCGGGTACTGCTTTAATTCTTCTAATGCCTCTTCTACGCTGTGAACTACAGTAGCTCCTTCCACTTTGTAGTCTTTTTTTGTTGAAATCACAATGTTTACACGGTCCTTTAATGGCTTCTTATTTGGGAAACTCTCCAAAGTTTTACGTCCCATAACCACAACATTTCCTGTAGTTTTTGCGCGAAACTGCTTCATATCATCCGGAATTCTGATTAACAATTCATTTTTAAATCCTATAGCCCAATTTCTATCGGCAGAAAAAATTAAATTCATCTAATTCTCCTTTAAACAATTATTATATCGTTATCTTATAAACATATTACTTTATTGTTTATTCCGGCATTTTTACACTGCCACAGGAATGTTCTTAATCTGCTCACCATACTGATAATCTTCTATTATTAAGTCATCAGTTGTGAAATCGTAGAAGTTCTTTACCTCAGGATTAAGTCTTACCTTTGGTGCCGGATACTCTTCTCTTTCAAGAAGTTCCTCGATCATTGGAACGTGTCTGTCATAAATATGTGCATCCGCAATAACATGAATAAACTTGCCTGCAACCATACCAGAAACCTGTGCCACCATCATAAGAAGTAAGGCATACTGAACTGTGTTCCATCCGTTTGCAGCTAATATATCCTGAGAGCGCTGATTTAAAATTCCATTTAAAACGAGCTGCCCATTTTCTTCTGTAACATTGTAAGTCATAGAGTATGCGCAAGGATCTAGATGTCCTGTAGCAAGATCATGATACTGATACATGTTTGTCATTATTCTTCTGCTGAATGGTGTTTCCTTGAGTTGCTTGAGCACATAATCCATTTGATCAATCATCTCGCCTTTAAAATTGAACTTTTCACCGATGACATATCCGTAAGCAGTTCCTATAGAGCCATCCTTGTCAGCCCATGCATCCCAGATGTGGCTGGACAAGTCATGTACGTTGTTCGACTTCTTACTATATATCCAAAGAATCTCATCCATAGCTGATTTGATTCCAATTCTTCTAAGTGTAATTGCCGGGAATTCTTTTCTCAAATCATATTCGTGAACAACACCAAACTTCTTGATGGTATAAGCCGGTGTTCCATCTTCCCATTTAGGTCTTACCTTTTCTCCTTTTGTGTCAGTTCCATTTTCAAGAATGTCCCTGCACATCTCTTTAAATAATTTATCTGCGTAACTCATAATATCCTCCGGAATTGTATAGTTCCATGTAACACCTATAATTAGAAGTGCTTCGTGCTTTCATAATCTCGAAATGCTGTAACATTTGTTAGTATAACATATATTATCAGTTATTAGAATCAACTTTTTATCCTCTTTTATTAATTAGACAGTTCTCTATAATTTTTTCGCACTAATAGCCTAAAAAATCCAAAAGTCCTTCGCATCCCTCAACAATATCATTGTAGGTAATTCCAAAATTTCCGGTATACCAAGGGTCTGCAATTGACTGTCCATGACGCTTCTCATTAATTGCGAAATCCAACAAAAGCTGAATCTTTCTGTCACTGTCACCACCAACAATCTTTAATGTATTTCTGATATTCATATTATCAGCACAAAGCAAATAATCATAATCATTATAATCCTGCTTTGTCACCTGTTTTGCCCTCTTATTTGCAAAGTTAGTGTAGGCTGTATTTCCTATATTATTTCTTCTAAGTTCTTTTTGCGCAGGAGGATAAATGGGATTGCCTTTTCCTCCCCATATTTCTTCTGTACTTGTGGCACGGGATTCTATGTGAAAATCTTCCTTAATGCCACGTTTCTCAACCATATCTTTTAAAACAAACTCTGCCATGGGTGAACGGCAGATATTGCCGTGGCATACGAATAAAACTTTAATCATTGCTCTAAACTCCCGTATTTATGGGCTTTTCAGCCATTTTCATCATTTCTTCAATTCACTCAAAATCCGCAAATCTTGGCATATTTTGGCATGTTTTTGTCGGCAATTTTGGTAAAATCTTTGGTAAATTTCAAGTCCGTACCAAAGGCAATTCTGCCGTTGGGGAACGATAATATATTTTCCTCAAATATAGTAAACAAGCCATTTACCAAAGATTATTCTGCCATATGGAATGTTCAGCTACTCATTTATTGCTTTTAAGAAATCATCCTTTGCATCATCAAAAGTCACATGTGTATACGTGTTCATTGTAACGCTGATATCTGAATGTCCCATAATATACTGCAACATCTTGGGATTCATACCTGACGATGCCATTTTAGAACAAAATGTATGCCTGCACACATGAGGAGTCACCTTCGGCATTTGAATCTTGTAGATACTATTGTACTTTTCACAAATATGCTGGAAATATTTTTCCCAGTGCAAAGCAACCATAGGTCTATCATTCTTATCCAGAAATAAGAAACCAATCTTACCATCAATAATTGGCTCGACTGTCGGTTCGGGCCTGTTTTTGATAATCCTTCTGAAACACTGCTCTACCTCTTCAGACATAGGCACAAACCTTTCACCGCTTTCCGTCTTCGGCTTCTCAATTATATACTGCATATTACTTGTTCTCAATAATTGATGATCCACTCGTATTCTTTTTTTCTTAAAATCAATATCTGACTTGGTTAATCCGCAAAATTCAGAGATTCTAAGACCTGTATTAAAAAGAATATAAATAGCATCATAATATCTGCTAAAGTGCTGATCTTCCTTCACAAAACGAAGAAAATCTCTTTCCTGTTTTCTTGTGATAGCTTCTCTTCTTACACTATCATTCACAATTACTGTCACTAATTCAAAAGCAAATGGATTCTTTCTTATCAGATCATCCTGCTCAGCCATTTGAAAAGCAGGTCTAAGGACACCTCTGATTGTATGAATGGAACTGTAGCTCCTTTTATCGACTTGCTGTAACTTAATGAGCCATGCCTTTGCATCCGATAATTTCACCTTATCTATGCGCATTTTCCCAAAGTCATCTTTTTTCAAGATATTTATAACAGTCTTATAGCCAGCTTTCGTACTGCTCCTTACACCAACCTTTAATCCTACATATTTTTCAACTAACCCTAATACTGTAAGATTTCCTCCATGCGGAACAACCTGATTAAACATATCCTGCTCAATCTGTTTTTCCTTTTCACGAAGAGAAAGTTCCATCTTCTTCCCCTTGGGAATTGGATCATTGTGGTCAAGTCGCCAGCTGTAAATATTTCCTTCATTTCCGTTAATATCTACATATCTAAAGCGATAACGTCCATCTGCTCTCTGGTACTCTCCTTCGCGAAGAATTCTATTACGATTATCTCGTCGTTTCTCGCTCATCCATCTCTCTCCTTTCAAAAAAAGAGAGCCCTAGCATGGTATTATTGTACCACATTTGTGCCCCCTTTTCCATTATATTTTTTAAATCACGCTCGATTCGGCGATAAATTTTTCAAAAAGTTCTCTCTTTATGAGAACCCTGTTCCCGTTCATAAGATAGAAATCGCCTTCTGGATGCATATCTACAATCATCCTTAACCTTTTCTCACCAATGTGATAAAATTGAGCAGCTTCAACGATAGTCAAAAGAGTTCTTCTCCATACCGGAATATTAATAGACACTTCGTTATTCATTCTTTCTTCATGCATTCGCATTACCTCCCAACTCAAGCTGTCTCACAATCATTTCATTGGCAGTACGAATGATATCTTCATTCGATACATAACCTGCAATCTGAATAATCTGATCTTTGTCAATTGTCGTCAACTGCTCAGTCAGAAAGACTGTAGGCCATTTCAATGCTCCTTTTATATCCTTCGGATGCACCGTAAAATGTACAGGAAAATCAGCTTTTTCCATCTGAGTTGTCCCAGGAATAACCGTATAAACAGGTGCATGTTTATTGGCAATATCGCAACTGACAATCATGCAGGGTCTTCTACCGGACTGAATATGCCCTTTTTGATTTTTCAAATCAGCCCAAACAATCGTATTTCTTCTTATATCCATGTCGCTTATTCCTCCATTTTCTTCTTTGGTGGAGTATAAATATCAAGCATTGGTTCCTTTTCATCTACTGTAAACAGCCTAAAACCAGCTTCTCTAACAACTCCAACTTTATAATATGCATCTGCAATCCCGTAAGAAATTGCATCAAGATTGACAGCAACCAATGCTTCTGCCTTGCCCGCCTGCATATATCTGACTGCTGTCTGAAATATCTCATTACTAACTCTTCTTCCGAAAATACCTGTTCGATAGATCTTCATAGGTATTAGATTATTGCGGTCTACAAACTCATTAACTCTGTTCAACTGCTTATTTTCTTTTCGCTCCGCTAATAAGCAATCGATTTCTTCGTCCGATGAAAGTAAAACCACACATTTCAACGGTTCAGAAAGCAATGTTTTTTTATTTCTTCCTTTTCTACTCATACAGCAATCGCTCCTCTTCTTGCGTAATAACCATCCATAAATGCGTCATATACAGACAACACATACATCTTTTCTTCAGGTTTTAATTTATTTAACCGCTTGAGCAAATCGACAATCGTAGAATCCTCTGTTTCACTTTTTGTATTGATTCCAAGTATTGTATTAGGATCTACTTCAAATACATCTGCTATCCTCAATAACAGCTCAAGACTCATTTTGCGTCTTCCCTGTTCTATCTGAGAATAATGAATCACACTTATGTTGAGTATTTCTGACATTTCAGCTTGTGTTTTTCCCATTTGCTCACGAAGTTTTTTAAGTACTTCTCTTATTTTTTCTTCATCATATATCAATTCGTTCACCTCTCTTGTGCTAGTCGAACCATCTCAACTGCAGAATCCTCAGTTTCATATTTCCTGATATATTTTCCTCCAGAATCATATACAACTGTTCCAACTGCCGTTATGACAAACCTGTAATCTGATACTGACAGTGGAGGATTGACGCCTCCGCCACGATACCTGACTGCCATTACTCCTTATCCTGGCGCATCAATTCTTCCATGCATTCCGGATAGTAGACTTCAAGATCTTTCAGACAAAGAGTAATAATTTCCCTGTCGTTCATATCCTTCAAAAATCTATCAACATCCTCTTCATCGCTACTTATAGCCGAGAGACTTTCAAGCAATAAAAGACTTACCGGCGCAACATCGAACCATTCATATAAATCGTTAATTTCCTTTCTGTCCACATGTCTAGATCCCGAACGATCCACAATTACATCAAGAAGCTCCACCTCAAGATGGTTTGCAACTTCCTCCATCGTTTCCGATATAAGATTAACTTTTGAGTCTGCCATGCGTGTGCGTATAAATGCTACAGCCAGCCCAAGAACTTCTTTTTCCTTCTTTACAACTTCGTCATTCACTGTTTGATATTTTCTTTCCAACTTAATGTTCATATTTTTAATTCTCCTTTTTTGATATTTAAGGAGAGTATTGGCGCCTCCACTCTCTGATGGTGTGCTTTTCTTAAGCACATTTATATGGTAATATATTTCTCCTTTTGATGCTCCACCTATGAGGACTAACTTTTCACCTTCAGTAGCCTTTTAAAGACTACTATGATTTTTAAGCGAAAGATTGCAATAAATTCCGAATTGAATCTGCCTGTTCCTGCGAAATAGTCAAAGGCTCTTTTCCGTAAAGAAGATAGTCGGCAGAGCAACCAAGTATCTGTATCAAAATAAATAATTGAGGAAGTGTACAGTTAGCTCTTCCATTTTCAATTCTTGACATCTGATTTTTACCAATTCCAAGTTCTACAGCCAGATCGATTGCCGCTATTCCTTTGGCAATGCGTAAATTTTGAATTCTCTGACCGATTTGAAATTGAATATCTGAATTGTATTCTTGTACATCTACCATAGCCACTCTGCTCACCTCCTCACTGTTCTGTCATGTTTTTCCACTTCTTCAAAATAAAAAAGACCCGATTATATGATGAATAGAATAGAACACTACACTACTTTCCATTCATCATTAACCTGGTCGTCTTTGCAACTCTTTGGTGAATTTATCTATTATTTGTTTTTAGTTGATGAGTCTTTATAACTAATAAATCTATATTTGGCATCTTCAAAACTCTTATTGCAACATTCCTTAAGGGTAGCTAATGTAATTTTTACCGTTTCATCGGAACCTCGATTTTTTATAACAATAGCTAATCCGTTCTCACCAGATGCTACTCGAAACAAAAGTTTTCCTTTTCGATTTTCTTTAATGGTTCGCACTTCTCCTATATATTCTTCTTTGTAATTCTCCTGCATTATATCTCCCTTTCGTTAACAAGTGTCGCTTTTTTTGCTTACACATTTTAGTTGAAAAAAGGATGGATTTTATTCCATCCTCTATTTATCTTTATTATCCAATCAATCCCAAATGTAGCATTCTTATCTTTGCTGCTTTAAACGAAACATCAAAAACATGTGCAAGCTCACTAATTACCTTGTTTATAATCTGCACATCATATTGCATAGACAAGTATCCTCTCCAAATGCCTCGTTCATTCATCGCTTCTTTTGCTGCAAGTATAAATGTATCCTTAGGCATAAGCAATGCAGCCGCAAGACTATCTGCTTGCCACTCTTCCCAATCATTATCCGATTTAACTATCTTATTCTTTACTCCATATGCCTCAATATTTTCAGTTCTGCATGCAACATAATTGTTAATACGGAAATCATATTGTCTATTAGAAGGAGAATGATAGCTTCTATGACAAATCCAATGTGATGCTTCGTGCGCTTCGGTAAATCTTTTTCTAGCTCTATTTTCAGTGCCAATTAAACTCATATCAATTAACATTGTGCCTTCTTGCATCTCTATCACTTTTTCTTCTGCTTCGAAATCATAGGTTTTAAACTGTGTGTCCGAGAATGCTATCATACCCAACACTTTACCATTCGGCACTATATAATCATGTTTTATATCTAAATACAAGCATTCTTCAGCTAAATATTCAATATCTGTTGCTTTAGGATAGTTCAAAGTGTCAGGCATATATTCAAGTAGAACATTCGTGGCAATCTCATCAAAATTCTTCTTACTAAGGATGTACATCCCATTTTCCTTCATTGGATACTCTAATCGCATTTTCATTCTCCTCTTTTCTTCTATACAGACTACGATTAGAGATTATCATTTACTGCTTCTTTAATCCTTCGATAAACATTTTCCAATCTTCATCTGAAGCATTCTCTTCCATTGCAGTACGCAAAGCAACTCTGGCGAGTGGTTGTTGTCCCATGTACGAATTGATATCCTCGTACAAAAAACCTCTCGTCGCGCCAGCTAAATCCTCAAAATCTTGTCTGTCTGTTTCAGGAAGATCCAACACCTCAAATATCTTATCTAAATATTTTTTTGGCGCATATCGGTTTCCTTTTTCGATGTCACTAAGATATGCTGCTGAGCAACCTAGTATCTTCGCAAAGGCACGTACTGAATATCCTTTTTCCTCTCGACATTGCCGTACAAATTGACCAAAAGTACGTTCATCCACACCCGGCGACACCATTATTTCTTTTAAGTTCACGATATCCATTTCCTTTCTAAGTCCACTAACTTCACAGGAAGCGGACAGTATATATCCTAATACTATAGTTACTTACATTTATCCTAATCCGATTTACGGATATCTTTAAAACGGAAGGAAAATACAACAGTTATTATAGTGTATGCATTGTAAGCACTTTCTGCTAACTAGAATATCATATCTAGCTAGTTCTTGTCAACATATTTTGCTTACATATTATTGTTGTTTTTAAGTTTCTTTATAGTTCAAGAACACTTTCTGCGGACAGACTGCACAAATTTCGTTAACTTCCTGAAATAGTGACACTAAACTTCTTCTTAATACGGAAAGAGAAAATCATCCAGATCTTCAATTGCTTTTCTTAACTCTGGATCTTTCTCCCGTTCTATCAAGCATTCAAGAATTATTGCATCATAGTCCGTGCCTTCACAATAAAGATCGTAAGACATCTCTACAAGCCGAGCTAATTGCTCAGCTTTTTTAGTTTTATGACTTCGGCAATATTCTTTTATTCTGATTCTTGAGATTTCTTCCATTTCCTTACGCTTTTCTCTTTCTCCCACCACGCCTTTTCGCTGTGTGAGATTCTTCTTTCACATCCGATGCCAAAAACGCCAATGCCTCCTCCAGAGTCTTATTGCTCCTCACGAATGCTTCCACTAAAGCTTCGTTCTCGATGGCAGCCATCTTGTTCCTTAATTCCTGAAGTTCTTCACAAGCCGCATTGTAGATTTTTCCAGTGCTTGCTACTTTTTCTTCTGCTTTTATGATCTTTGCCTCAAGGCTTTCCTTTGTCATACGTGCCATAATCTGCTACCTCCTGATCTCATCTGCGATCTTTAACTGTTCACTGATCCGCTGTGCCCTGTGCTTTACATATGCGGCATCCATCTCAAACGCATTCAGTATTGTTTTCTGCGTTTTCGTTACCGCATGATCAAGCCGGTACACCTGATCATGGCCTCGTATCATCTCTATTTTCTCCAGTTCCCTTATGGCAGCCGGGACGGTCATGTAATTCGGTTTTTCATCTATCCTTTCCAATTCTTCCTTGAGTCTGGTATAGATCCTGTTCCGAACGATCAACGCCACGAATTCAACAAAAATCTTTGCCTCTGTCGACTCTGTATAATGTGTTCTTTCGCTCTTATTCCCCAGATAAGATTTATCACCTCTGAAAAGCTTCTCCGAAGCATCTCTGCTATAGTACAGGTCTATCGCTTCAGCAGCTGTCATCTTATCGGATGTAACGATGCAGAAGTATCCGCACAGCTGTAGTGCTCTCTTTATGACATCATCTTTCTCTTTCACCAGCGTAAGAATCCCATGACTGTCATAGAACGTATCGAAGTATTCCTTCTCAGCGTCACTGAGCTGATAATCCGTTCCATACCGGGCCCTCAGGCTCTTGCCGAGCCGTTCGAGCATCTCCTCAAGCGCTTCCTTTTCTCCATGCTCTTTTCCGATACTGTGGTATATATGAAAGTATCTGCCATTCTCGTCATCAAGATACAGCTTGCTCTTTACAGTGAATCAATACACATGATGCTTGCGGATGCTGTACTTTCTCTCTTCCTCGAACCTGCCCTTATTCTTCAGGACCAGAGTGTTCACCAGCTTCGCCATACCCTTCACCATGATCACGAAACTGTCTCCATACTCGTCCATCTTCCGGATATTTCCTTTGCTAAAATACCCTCTGTCCAGGATGAATCCGATGTTTTTATACCCATAGCCTTTTGCCTTCCCAAGCATGGACTCCAGCTGGGATATATCAGCTATGCTTCCGAGATAAGTCTCGTAAAAGAGCGGTTTTGCATTCTTCGTATCATACGCGATGGAGTAGTTGAAGATCGGTGCCCCGACATCAACCTTGGCTTCTCCGAACTCCACCATCTCGATATTTCCGGCTTCACTATTCTTATTCGTTGAATCATACGAAATATAGCTCTTCTCTCTATGATCACAGGTTGAATTCCAATCATTCAGGAATCCTACACTTTCCTCGCCGCTCATACCGCACAGGAAATCAGAAACCTTTGTATCGCTGTATATCCGCATTCCCTCTGTAAAGAGTGGATGTCCATAAGCGTACATCGGATAGTACTGTCCGGCGTTATTCTCACATATGATCGAATACGCCATCAGATCCAAGAAAAGCCCAAGAACCTTGCTTTCAAACTGCCTTTCCAAGAGTTCAGGAATCTTGTACTCCTCCAGGATCTTCTGGATCACAATGTATGGTCCAATCTTAAGGCAACTGCTGCGGTTCGGGTTAAACTTTTCCTCCGGCAGCTCTACTTCCGGGAAGTAGGTCAGAAAGTTCTGGTTAGGCACCATCATTCCTTTGTCCGCCTTCGAAAGTTTTCCAATGATCACTCTCTTAAGGATGGTGTACTGCCGATCCGGAAGATACTCACGACCAACTTCATAGTTGACGTAGATGGCATCGCCCTTCTTCTTGGTGGTTATCTTGCCCTTTTCATCCGGCACTTCGACGAGAAAATCCAAGTACATTTTTGCCCTCCTGTGATACTAAGTTTTTAGTGCCACTTCTCACTAAATATAGCACCATATTTTCTCGCCGAGGGCAAGCAATTTTTGTCAAAAAGTACTGATTTTATGCGGTTTTTTGACGTTTTTGTTGTGACAACTTAGTCCAGATTTTGTTTAGTGGAACTTTCTACAGAAAGTTCACGAATTTGTACTTGACTAATCGCTGATTTCAATAAGAAAGCGCTACACACAGTGCAACGCTCCCTTCTTTATTAATCCTATTAGTATCTTTATTTATTTTCCTACCTAGCTATCTTCCAAATACAGTCATTTCCCACAATGAATACCCATATGGTAATGCTCTTGTAACTCCCTGCATTCTTACATATCTTGCCTCTGTTGCGTTAAATGTGACTACATCTTCTCCGCCATCCTGACCTGTAAGGCTCTTCACTGGTTTCCTTTTACTAAAACAAAATCAATAATCTCGTCAGAATCAAAACTATAATAGCTCTAATTCCAACAACTCTGTTTCAAAGTTGGAGTATTGGCATTTTGTTGTTCCTTATTCAGTTATTATTCGCACGATTTTTCTGGATAGAACCCCTACCAACATCCAGACTAGATACTTTGATTGAAGCGCAGAAAAATATTTTTTGCAATGTATTCAGTTTTTTTCTACTTTTTAGCATAAACAGCGAAGCGTTTTTTTGTACCTTTGTATATTATTATTGATCCCTCTTTTTGTTCTTAGTGTTAATTACCCAACGTTTTTTTATTTTTCAAAAAAGCATTGAACCATTTCAAGAACGCTCTTTGTATTCTTCTCTACAGTATCTAATCAAATAAACGCTTTTTCAGCTAAATCAACTAATTCAACCGAAAGTTCAATATCATTTTCAAGTAAATTTTCAAGTAAATTTTCAAGTGCAATTCTTTTTTCTCCGAATTTGCATAGATTTTTAGCTTCATCAACCAATTCATTTACAATCTCATTATTGGAATACTCTCTATTCTGTGCTCGATTATTTCTAGGTGTATTTCCTTTTGGGAGTCCTTTTCTATACCCATATGATATCACAAAATGGGTGTCACTTTTTCACCGCAATCCACTATTTATTTAATAATTCATCGATTTTTATGGATACCAATCGCATATCCTCTAATTGAATTATAATTTCTTGTGAATCACATTTTTCTATTTTATTAATCCATACTATCTCATTCTCTCTTCCCCAAGTACACCATTGATTTGCTTTGTTACTATCAGAATTATATTCGTCAAAAGGCTCATGAAGGAAATAAACAATTAATCCTTCTCCAACAATAGCACAACACTTCTCGTCTTCAGAAATAACTGCACTTTCTGGATCTCCATAAAAATCTCCAATTAATATTAATCTTGAATCTGACTTTATTTTTAGAAAAACCTTCTCATATTCATATAAAATTTGGAATTTTTCGCTCTCTGCCATTAATTTCATAATTACACTCCTTTATTTCCCATCTATATTATTAAAATGAGTCATTGCATTATATTCCGATTTAGATATACCAACTTGCTTTCCATTTACAACTTTGTTATTTGGAATTGGTTTTCCATTAATATCAGTATAAACTCTTTTCCCCGGCAAATTTGTATCTTCAATTCTGAAATAATCTCCTTCATTGTCATATACAACTTGTTGACCTGTTTTGTTATTTCTATAAATCGTTTTTCCTGTTTCAGTGTTAACTGGCTCTGAATCTGGTGCAATCTCCTCAATTGTATTTGAAAGGCTCTCATCGCTCCAGTTTTCCGAATATTTTTGTGCTCTATCATAGCCTCCATTATGCACAAGAATATATATTTTTCCCACATAGTAACTGTGATTTTCGTCAATCTGCAAGTTATATACTTCTGTTTCTTTACATTCGGCTTCTCTATAAATAGCGTCAATTATTAGAAGCCGACCATCGTTGTTCAATAATTCAGTTCCAACGTTCAACAATGATGCATTAATAAAACCCTTTCCTTTAACATAGAATGGATGGTCTTCTGTAGTTACTATTACTTCACCTTCCACTGACAGATGTACCAATTTTTTTACTTTTCGCAAATACGTTCTTACAACAGGTTTGTACTCTGTTTTCATAGTGTTAAAATTAAAAGACAGTACTTTTTCTCCTGATTTAATATTTTCTATAGCCTTTAAGCCATTTATAGTAGCAACCATAGTTCCCGCAACAAAGCATGCGGCACTCTTTACATATCCTCCGGTAAATACTGCTGTTGCACCAACTGTTAATTGAAATGCATTGTAGAACGGATTTTCATGTGCTTTATGGTTAAGATTAGAAATAAAATTACCAAATGAAGAATTAATAAATTCAAATTTGATTCCTGTATCCAAACTAAGTCTGTTTTGAAAATCACTTAACAGTGCAAGTCCGTCAAACCCAAGCATTGCAAACGACATTTTGGTAGATGCTGCAAATATTTTTTCCATTACAGCGCTACAACCAAAATGGGCACCTGCTAGTCCACCCAGACCGCCGAGCAAACCAAAAACACCTCCCATGATTGCACCATCAGCACCACCATTTATTATTCCAGGGAGTATACCACTCACACCATTTTGTGCATATCCAGAAACCCCACCAATCGCACCGCCAATCGCAGCTCCTAGCAAAACTCCTTTGGCTGCAGCCACCGCAAGTGTCGCAAATACTCCCAGTGCAGTTCCTCCTGAAAACACAACCAAAACAACAACGGCTGCCACTACTAGTACAACTGCAATTGCAATTTTAATTTGCTCCCAATGTTCCTTACACCAATCACATACCTTTCCAAAATCTTCAGCAATATAATCTAAAGCATTCTTCTCACTGTCTGGTTTGAGATATTTATACTTCGTATAAAAATCTTTTTTCCTCTTGTTTATTTCATTTCGAGCAGAATTATCGCGATTTGTTACTGTGTTAATAAAATTGGTTATTTCCTTATTCAATTTTTTCAAATCAGATACTTTATCCTTTTCCGACTTTGAAGAAGAACGAATACTTTCGACTGCAGCGTCAAGATTATAAGTGCTGCTGTCAATCCCTTGTAGAGTTGATTTCAAAGTAGTAAGTTGTGTATCTAAATTGTTTGAATGCTTAAGTATTCCGTTTATAAAACTTCCAACGCCATTCAATTTATCTTTATATAATGTAATTGTTGCCATTGTATCTCCCCCTCTCTTCATTATTTCTGCATTCCATATCTTCGTATCCACGGTCATCAATGCAACTTGCCTTCTCAAACTATGGTTATTTAATTAACTCGATACCCTCGTCACACTTAAGAGTCATTAATGATATATTAAATGACAAATCCAGAACAGTCAAATTATTATTCATACAATTTAATTGATCTAATTTCTTGCAGTCGCTTAAATCCAGTTCCGTTAACTCGTTATCTGAACAGTCAAACTCATACAGATAAGTGCATTTTTCTAATATTAAGGAAGATAATTTATTTCCATTGCATTTTACTATTTCTGCCATATCGTGATTGCTTAAATCCAATGTTGTAAGTTTGTTATCTGAACAATAAAAATGCTCTAGTAATATGTTTTCATCTAGGTTTAGTTTTTCCAGTTCATTCTTGGAACAATCAAGCGTTTTTAGCTTTGAGTTTTTAGATAAATCTAAATTGGTTAATTCATTTTCATCTAAACATAAGGTTTTCAATTCGGGATTATGTGTCAGATCTATGTTTTTTAATTTGCATTTGTAAGCTTTTAAAACTGTAAGCTTCGAATTGTTTGTTATATCTAAATTCTCCAATTCATTACCATGACAAGACAATTTTGTAAGATCTGCATTAGAAGATACATCTAGTTTTGTAAGTCCACTGTAACAGCAATTCAATTCTGTCAATTTTGAGTTTTTTGACACATCCAGTTTTGTTAAGTTATTACAATAACAAAACAATTTTGTTAACTGTCTATTATTGGTAACATCTATATTTTCCAATTGATTATATGCACAGTATAAATATTCTAACTTAGGATATTTCGATATATCTAAAGTTTTAAGGTTATTGTTATTGCAACTCAACTTTTTCAAGTTAATATCATTCTCAATTAGCAATGTGTCCAATTTACCAAACGTACAAACAAGATCATTCAAATTAGGATTATTGCTTGCATTAAAACACCTAAGTTCTGTAACTTTTTGTATATCAACATCTCCCGAAAGATTCACTCCATCCCAGTTAATCATTACAAGTCTTCCATCTTCCCACGTGTATTGAAGAGATTCAAGATTGCGATTAACTATCGCTCCCTTCTTTTTCTGATACTCTATTACTTTGTTAATGATTTTTACATCATTCTCGTTTTTCTCAAACGTATTTATAATTCTGTCATCAGCTTCTTTCTTCTTGTTCTGCTCTTTATTTTCTGAACTGTTCGTTTTATTTAAGGCTGTTGTTTTTTTTGTATCACCGCCTTTAGAGGCTTTCTTTACAACCACCTTGCATTTAAACTTTCTCTTTCCAACTTTAGCAATTATAGTGCACTTTCCAACCTTAACTGCTTTAACTTTCCCTTTTTTACTGACTCTCGCTATTTTTTTATTCTTGCTTATCCACTTAACTTTCCTACCACCAAGATTTTTCAGCTTAAGTTTCTTAGTTTTCCCAACACTAATAGTGATTTTTTTTCTGTTAAGTTTTATTTTTTTCCCCGCCGCCTCTACTTCATTGCAATTTGCAATAAAGATTATTGCAACACATGCAATTGTAGCAGTTTTAATTATTATATGCTTGAACCTGTTATACATTTTCTTCTCCTTTTTAAATAGGTTACCTGCTACTCTTTCTGTTGCAGGTAACCTCTATTAAGTATTCTATGCCACTTTCTTTCTCTTTCTGAAGAATATTGCTGCCCCTACGCCTGATATCAGCGCAAATCCTCCGGCGATACCTGAATATAATCTAAAATTGCCTACTCCTAAATGTGATACCTCGGCAATATTATATATATTTCCTGCTTTATCTGTTAAAGACAATCCAACATTGTGCTCACCTTTTTCTAATGACACGCTTAACACATCATTTTCCTCATCATAATCAAAGTATGCTTCTTTTCCATCAACATATACTGCTGTTTTTTCTACGTCAAGTTTTTCACTGATTCCTGTGAATTTCATTGGTTCAGGATTCGATCCTGCCACCCATCCCCAATCATGGAATTGTTCAGGAATTGTACATGTTGGTGCAATATTATCAATGTGGATTTGTCCCAACTCGACTCTCTTATCGGAGTTATTAACCGTAAGATAAAAAGTTGCATCTGTATCTTCTTGATAATTATTTTTGAAATAATCACCTTTTAAAGTATATCTGTACAGTCCAACGCCATACTTATTCTCTTCATTCTCAGCAGTTAAACCTGTATCAGTTTCATTTCCATCATTATCTTTAAGAACTATATGTGATGTTGTATCCGTTTTGGCAAAAACAACAATATGAAGATCCGAAAAACTATCTGGTCGCTTACTTAATGGACCGTTCTGATTTTCAAATGAATACCAGCCTGTCCCTTGTTCTGTACCATTTCCAGGATGACTGTTTTCAATATATGCAAGCACATCTGTATCCATTGTTTTTAAGTATGTGCTCTTATTCAACTTACTAACATTTCCTGCTTTATCATAAGCCTTTATTTCAACAAAATATGCACCATCTTTTTCAAAATCTTTTAATACAAACTTCTTTGAAGTCTGTTTATCTGATTCTTGATTTGGTACTACTCTGTCAAGTTCTTTTTCACTACTATATTCAGGTATATATTTTGTAATCGAATATTCTAAGTAATCGTAGTTTATGTCATCAAATCCAATTGTCGGATTATTCACCTCTTCCTTTGACATATCGTATGCGTCTACAAATTCAGTGTTATCCGCTTTTACTTCTTCTCCGTTTCTCGAAGAAATAACAGGACTTGTACAATCAATTTCAAATATTTCTGTCATGTCCGAATTACCCTTATTTTCAGAGCAATCTGTAGGCTTAATGCTAATTTTATATACACCGTCTTTCTTGATATTTAATTTGATTGAATGAACATCACTGTTCTCAGAACTACTCCATCCTTCATCGGAGAAAATTGAATAATATGTTTCTTCAAAACCACTTTCGTCATGATTTGTTCCAGATTTCTTTTCCTCAACAACAAGATTCATCAGTTCTGAATCAAAATTATGTTCCGTAACTGTTACCTCAGCAATTCTGTTTTTGTTAAAATAAGTCTTTCCTTCGCTGTTTTTGTTTGTAAATGATTTAAAGTTAGTCTGTATAACAGGAGCTGTCTCATCTACAATAAAACTTGTACTATATGAAGTATTCTTTTCTTTGCCAAATATAACTTCAGCTTGATGTCCGGCTCTGTCCTTCCCTGAAAGAGAAAATTCAAAATCCCCTTCCGGGAATACCATTGTCGCGACATGTTTCTTATTGTCTTCCTTATCGCTGACAAACTGTACCTTAGGAACATTACCTTTAAATGTATTCTCAATCATTGTCTCAATAAGTTTTTCTTCAAAGTTTCTCTCAATTACAGTTGCTGTAATCACAGCCTTTTTATTTGAATTATAATATGTAGGATTATCTTTTACACCTTCTGGGAAGTCAATAGTGATTTGTGGCAGAGTCTTATCCAAACTGAATGTTTCTGACTTCATCCATTCAGATTTGTTATTTGATCTGTCTGTCGCCTGAATGTTGACTCTGACATCATTATCGTCAGTTACAAATTTGAATGTTTTAACAACTTTTGTAACAAGGTTATTATCCATCTCTGACACAACCCAGCCGTTCTCCAGCTTATCTCCGACTTTCAACCCTAAATTATCAATCTGTGTTTGCGTTTCATCAACTTTTCCTACTTCAGCATCTATGCTGTACGAAACTTTTCGTAAACCTGATTTATAATCCGATACTGCAACTGAAATTTTCACATTTTTCTTATATAACTTGTTCTTATTTCCGTCTTTATTTTCAGATTCTTTTAAATCTGATATAACAATATCAGGACTTGTCTTGTCTGCTACAAATGCTTCCGGCGTTTTTTCTTTTGAAACATTGCCTACATTATCATACACTTTTGCAACTATTTGTCCTTTGAATTCTGATGGTATCTTTATGATTGCCACATTATTAACTATTGCTACTTCATCAACAGTTTTCTCACCCTGCTTTCCATTTTCATAAGGCACTAACTCATATGTAATTTTATTTAATCCTGATGTGGGGGCATCATCATTTACAACTACTTTAGCAGTAAATTCCTTTTTAAAATAAAATCCGTACTCAAGTTTATCTAGGAACTTATTTGTACTCTCGATATCATCTTCCGATAAAGGAGTAAAAGTAAATTGTGTGATAACAGGATTCTTCCGATCAATATTGAACTCGGCATTACTTGTTGAAATATTACCTGCATTATCAACTACTTTTATGCTTAATAAATATTTTCCTTCCTTCGACTCTCCAGCAACCCCTTCTAAATAGTCAGTAGTAAAATTATATTCTTCTGTCAAAATGTTTTTATCTGCCTTCGAAGTAGATTCCGCTTTTAAGATATTTTTAGAAGTAATATCCTTTGTTATATCTACTCCGTTAATATCCATATCCACTTCTCTAATTCCTGAATTAACATCCTCGACAACTACTTTTATTTCCTTGTTTGCTCTATACCAAATTTTATTATCCGTCCTATCTACACCATCACTCTTCGGAAGATCAATACTAATTAACGGTTTAACCATCTCTATCATCAAGTGGTCATTACCGGTCTTCCCTAATTCTTCAAGTTTACCTACAATTACCGGGATTTCCAAACTATACTTTTCCAATTTGTCATATACTACAATTTCAATATCACTATCAAACACAGTCCCGTCATTGATGATTTGATAAATAAAATATGATTCATTTTCATTATTACTAATATAAGTAGCCATGTCTTCGGTAATAGTCTCCCCGCCTTTGTTGTATTTAATTGTAACCTTTCCAACTCCACTATCAAACTTAGGGTCAGATACTCTTGCATAAATGTTTACTGTATCATTTGAAAAAGTACCTGTATTAATAAAATTAATAATTTTACCGATAATATTCGTATTTTCTTTGGTTGCATAAATATATTCTACCTTAGGAATTTCTTTATCAATATGGCATAAATACTTTGTTTCTTCGCTGGTATTTCCCGATTCCGTAGTACATTTGCATACAATTTCAATCGTTTGATACTTTTTATCACATTTATCTGCTGGAATTTCAAACTCAATGCACTTCTTTAATGGCTCTTCTATCTCGCCCTCTGCTGATTTTACTAGATTAAATGCATACGGTATTCCATTAACCGTCAATTCAACTTCGTCCACTTCTGATATCTGAGATTCTAAGTGTGCCTTCATTATAATCGTATCTTCAATATCAAACCAAACTTCACCGTCTATTTCTTTTTTATTCGGACTCACCATCTCATATGTTACAGTAGGTATCGTATGATCTACACCAATAGAAAACTCTTTTTGTGATTTATTTCCACATCTATCTTCCGCGTAAACTATGTAGTTATGCATACCATCTGTTAATTCCTTTGTATCAATTGCAAACTCATGTAATATTGTCTTATCAGTTGGTTCCTCCATATGACTGACTGGTTCTAACGTTGTTTCAATTTCGCCGTTTGCATTAGTTGTGTTTTTAATTTCCGAAATACTTGTACTCCTAAGACCACTAGGTGTATATTTTGCTGTTTCTTCCTCTGCTACTATTTTAAGGTTTTCTGACTCTATATTATACCAATATGGTTCATTTGCAGACTTGTTTTCATAATTTGACGCCCCAGAATAATCAACATAAATCGCCGGGCTTTCAGTTTCGTAGTATGCTGATTGTTTATAAGACTTAGTTGTTTTATTTTCCTCTTTATACTTATATTCTGATATTTCTTTTGTACAAGCAACACCTCCATTATCGGTAACTGAAATAATAAAGTCATCTACGCCAAAATTTGCTTGACAATAAATCTCGTATACATTCCATCCATTTTCAGTTTTTACTATTGTGTTGGTAGAGGTAACTTTCTTATCCTTTCCATCCATTAGACATACTTCACCTATACCCGATATATGATTATTATCCTCTGCTTCATCCTTTGCGTAAATTATAATCTTAAATCGTTCATTAAAGTACATTGCTGTTTTATCAGTAGATATTTCAAATGGAGCTTCTTGTGTAGTGGTCTCTTCGGCATTCCCATTAACGTTAGCTGGTTGTCTGTTGTGCGTAATCTTTATATTATCAATAATTGGCGCTTTAGTATCTTTTCCTCCAATCATCATAATACCATTATCGTAGGTTGAGATTGTCATCTCATTGTTCATGTTATCTTTTACTTTAATATAAAAGTCATAAATAATAGGATCATCTATTAAATAATCTTTCCATACATCAAATTGAATTATTTCACCTTTAGTATGAATAATCTCAAAATCACTATTCTCATCTTCTTTTTTCTCACCGTTTTCAAAATAATCTTTCTTATGATTTTGTCCATACTTAAATAGTTGTGCCTCTGACGTACCATACCATATTTCCTTTATCCCTGTACCTATATCACTAATTTGAGCTGAAATCTCTATCATCTTATCCGTGTTATTATAGGTAAGTTTTGCATTTGTAACTCTAGGTGCTTCGGCATCAAAGATAATAGTGTCCGTTGATTGAACTTTATTTTCATCAACATAAAACTTCAATTTAATAGGAGATTTCATAATTCTTTGTTCGTCATCACTAACTGCAACAGCATAAGACTGAATATCATTGGCTGGACATTTCACCTTAAACTGAGCATAATAAACCGCTTTACTTACATCAGATTTAACGAAATTTGCTTTCGCCTCTGCCCAAACAATATCTTCACTTTCTGTTGGCAGTTCTTCGTTATCATTATTACCATCGCTTTGTTTATCTCCACTTACTAATGCGATTTTTGAAACACTTGAGATATCAGATACTGCATTTTCATCTTTTATTTCAATAACATATGCTGTAATAATTATATCCTTATTTACATATGCTCCCTCCTCTGTTATGTTTATTACTCCGTTATTATTTGCATATTCAATAACAGTTCTTGCAAGATAAATTCCTTTTTCTTCATATTCGTCTAAAATATCATCTGCAATATTCGACATATCTGTATCTATATAATCGTCGTCACCATCCGTTGTCTTTTCTACAACTTCTACTGGTTTTTCTGTAGTTATTTCTTCAGTTTCTGTCCGATTCGTAATATTTCCAGTATTGGCTGCTGAAATATATAATGTGTTACATGCTACGGTCACCACCATGATAGCAGCCAAAAAACTTCTTATCTTCCTCATTATTTCTCTCCTACAAATTATCTGTTGTTATTCATTAATTACAGATGAAATAGTCTTTTTGACATCATCTTTTTTTCCACTTTTATGCTTAGGCCTGTGATATTTGTACAAACACAAACTTATTCCATATATCAGCAATATTACCTCTCCAATAAAACAAATGGCAAACATCCATTTAATTATCGGCGAATTATATTTCAAATCTGTTGATACCATAAAGCTTTCAAAATTGCCTGATATCACCAATATTAAAAATATGAGAAACAATACTCCGATACCTAATACAAAAGTTATCTTTGCAGGTTTCCAAGCATATCGAAGCAATTTTTTAGTCTCATCATTCCATATCTTTTTTAATAACTTTTTCCATTTGCTCATTGAATCACCTCGTTTCAATGCCGTCAAACAACAATCTCAGTTCACTTCGGGATACCCCAATTTCATTTGAAATAATCCCTATAATATCATCATGATCCAAAGTATTTTTTAATCTGATAACAATAGATTTGAAATCATTATTATCTTTATATTTATTCAATACTTCATAGGAATTGATAATATTCTTTGTATTTTTTTGTTTGTTTCCATTTACCTCGACATTATATATTGCCGCAGCTATATTGTATCCTATACAGTTATCTCCCGGCTCTAATCTGACTATTTCTGTAGATATGTCTCCATATCGCCTGTCATCTGCATTTTGGATTAACTGGTTAATATACTTAGTCAGCGATTCTTTACTTTCAATTTGTTCTAACAAATCTACCAGTATCTTCGCTTCTGCTGAGTCTATTACTCCATCATTTTTCATCAGAAATTCCACTGTATTTTCATATACCCTGCCTTTTCCACCACTAGGTGTTGATGACATGAGATCATTTGCTGTCTTTCCTAATTTTTCTATCTGGGTTGCATTATAATTATTTACTAACGCATTCCATTTCTTTTGTGACAGATAATTAAGCGAAATACCAAGCACCATTGAAAATACTGTCAGTATCCCAATAAAGCCTAACACAACACCAATTACTCCAAATGTATTACGCACTTTTGTATTTTCTGTCTTAACAATTGCTGGTGATGAATCACGTGCAATTTCTATATCTTCCTTCAATTCACTATATGAATGATAATATTCCGGATTCTTCTTATCCAAATAGTTTCCTTTTCTTGCCTTGGTACATTTCTTTAGTATGTTTTCCAATGCAACATGATAGTGAGAAGATGTAAATGATAAATCTCTGTCAAAATACAAATCGTCATTTAACATTTTCTTTCTGTAGAAATCATACGAGCCACCTTCGCCTTTGTCTTTTGCAAATTCACGGCTTTTTGTATATAACTCAAAGATATTTAAACATTCCCAAAATGTCGCGCCAAAAGAAAAAATATCACTCTCGATTGTCATCTTTCCTCGTTTCAGTTCTGAATCTTCAAAAGGAAAATTCGAACCATTTAACGCTTCCACGTAATTTTCCGGTGCAGAATATCCGAGTGTACCATACTGGAACATTCTCTCAATTAACTCTTCACTGTTATAATCAGCTGCCCCCAGCCTATTCTCTACATAATCTTCTTCGTTGAGATAAGAGGCACGGCCAAAATCAATCAGAATCAGCTGTTTTCCATATCTTGTTACCATGATATTGTCAGGCTTTATATCCAAGTGAAGAATTCTGTTCTTCTCAGTAACATACTCCATGATTTCACAGAGGTTAATCATAAAATTATATATTTCATTCTGATATCTTATTATTCCTGTGTAATCATTTTTGTAACTTTCCAGCATATCATTTTGTATATTTTGTGGGAAATCGTGGAATCCTATCTTCTGTTTTATTCCATATTGCAATTCCTTTGTCTGTGTCAATTGCCAATATTCATCTCGGCAATATTCCTCTAAAGACCAACCGTCAACAAATTCTTCTACTACACAGAAAAATTTTTCACTGTCAATCAACAATGGTTCTCTTCCATCAGCAACATGTCTGTCTAACAATGAAAAATCTCCCAAATCTTCTATTACATCATATATCCTTACTACAGAACGGCAATTCTGTAATCTGTCAAATATCTCCAGATCATTTTCTTTGAAACGGCTTAACACATCTATTGTTTCAAAATCATTGTCCTTTTTTGTACTACTCATTCTTACTTTTTTGTATTTAAATTTGAGTACACACGACAATGATATATTACCATCTTTTGAAATCTTCAAGCCTTTATATACAATACTTTCCGTTCCGGTTGCTATATAACCGTCCTGACTTAATCCATAAGATGTGTCCACCTTATAGATAAAATCAGAACCTATTATTTCATTAACATTCATTTTATAACTACCTACTTAATCTTATCCAATTCAGAAAACAATAAATTATATATTGTGCCTGGATCATTTTCCTGAACCTTTTCTATCTTGATTTCACATTTATCATACTCTTTATTGTCACCATTTTTAACGAATTCAGCATCTGTAATACTTGGCATATTTAATTGTCCTCCTCCGGATATGGATTTTTGTTGTATTCACCCATTTCATCATCCATGTCACTATAACTCTGTCTGATTTCACTTACAGCTCCATTATTAATTGCGTCAAGTACGTCATCCACACTTTTGATTTTTTCTAAAATATTATCTGTCTCAAACTTATAAGCCTCAGCACCTTCACCTTCCCAGGCTGCAAGAAGTTCTTTATTAATTCTTTTGAATTCCTTCTTTATCTCCTTGAATTCTTTTATTGCATCCTTGCTGTCATTCTTAAATTTCGTAATTTTGGATGTGTCTACTGAAACAAATTTAGAATCTGCCATATTACGCTTCCTCCTCCAAATCATTCTTGATAAATTTCAATTTTATTAAAGAATCGGCTTCAACATCATAGTAATATCCATCACCTTTTTCACATTGAGCAAACTCTTCTTTCAACCCTTTTATATCCATATCGCCAAATACTGTTCTGCTTCCTCTCTCACTTGCAAATTCAGCGATATTATCCAATACAAATATTGATTTCAACGTGCTGTTAAATATTGAACTTACTTCAGTATCTGTAATTTTCTGTACATCAGAGAAGATAAATATATAGTTTCTATCCTCTGCCACATCAAGTAATTCCGGCAAAATATAGTGTAAGAAATCCGCATTGATTTTAGAATTTAAATATATTGATTTGCTTTGAATAATAAATACTGTTGGTCTGGATGAATCATTTCCTATACCACTCGGAATATCCTCTTCATATACACGTCCATACACCGACTCTAACAAGTCTATGTAATTCGCTTTCAAGTCCATATATTCATTGTGAATCAACATATAAAACTGTTGTATTGGAGATAATTTTTTTCTGATGGACGGTCTGCTCTCATAACCTCCCTGATTGTATGTTATCTCCTGTTCTTTGAACTGGTCGATCATCATACAGTCAACCAACCCTTTGTACTTTCTATAGAAAATGTCTAACTGTTTTCTTCCGTCATCAAAGAATACATATCTTGCATTTGGTAACTGATCAGTTACGCCTTCTAAGAGCATTGATAAAAGATTAGTCTTTCCGAATTCTTTTTTTCCATATATTGCAAGCACTCTTGATTTTTTAAAATCAACAGTTACCGGCTGACATTTTACATAATCCAAACCTACTTCAACTTCATTTGGAGATATTTCTTTCCCCTCAAAATTAGACTGCTTTAACTTGTCATAATCATACCTAAGCAATTCCTGAGGAAACTTTTTATATCTCACCGATACATGTCTGCCATATTCTTCATCATATGGATTACTCTCTGTTTCACCGTTGTTAATGTACTCATATTTTGTTCTGAGTTTTTTTACGAATTCAGCTTCTTCATTATCTATGTCATCTGCAAGATAGCACTGAACTTCATACGGATTGTTCATCTGGAATGTTCCGGTAACTCCTTTTGGTGCTACTGTAACGTTTGCGTATCCTCTTCCTGGAACATTGCCGGCCATCTCAACTTTTGATGAGAATATATCCGTATAAGTGTCAACAGGCATGTTCAATGCGACCTTTTGCTTGAATGATAACAAATACTGATTTACTCCCTTTAATTCAGTAGCTGTAAAAATAATCGAGATACCTTTTGATGAACCGTCTCTGCACAGTCTGGCAAACTTTTCATGATATGCAGAATATCTGTCTTCATTGATAAACGCATTGAGATTATCAATAATAAAAGTTGTATGAACCGGCTGATTCTCAGTTGCATTTCTATATATTTTTCCGTCTAACTGCTTAATATTGTCGTTTAATACATTTTCAAGTATCTTGAAGATTCTTTTAACGTATTCTTCGTTTGAATTGTCAAAGTATGCAGATACCAGCGGATACTTCTCGTATCCTGCCAATGCACCACCAAAATCTAATATAAATATCTGCTCACTTTTCTCGTCCATTTTCTTATGTAAAATATTAATCAATAAACGTAGGAAATTAGTTTTTCCATTCATTGACGAGCCAAAAACTGCAATATTCGAATCAAGTAAATCAACACTAAATGGTGGTTGCATCTGAATAATCGGAATATCGTATTGTCCCAATGTACATATAATATTTTTTAACATTATTCTACTCCCTCCCATGGTGTATCATCCGACATTACTGCTCTCAACGGATCTCTGAAAATCTTTACAGGATTTTCAAACTCCTGTCCTAATTCTTTTATAACATCAACAATATACTTCAACTGAGTGTCATATTCACTAACACTCTTATTTTTCATTTCTATTATCTTGTTATCTTTTGAAGACAGATAATAATCACTGTCAACCCCTCCACTGTTAGGAACGTATGACATATTTACCGGTAATTCAATGTCCAAGTTCTTATTTGCGCCTGTGTAAGCAGACTGGAAATACTCATATCTGCTACCTGTTCCAACAAGCAAGTATGCTCTACCGTTACCGGGCATAGTAGCTGCCGCAGCGTCAGGAGTTCCAAGCATTTCTTTTGATGCCTGCTTAGTTGCAACTTTCAGACAGATTTTTGATTTAGAGTTTACTCGGATATCATCAGTGATTGCACCTTCAATATTCTGTGATATTAAGATAATATGAAGTCCCAATGTTCTACCTACTCGGGCAATAGTTGTAATCTCTGCGATAAAGTCTATATCATTTGATTCAGAAGAGAATCTCTTTAATTCTGTAAACTCATCAACTACCAAAACTAAATGTGATAAAGGTTTCAGTTCCGAAATATCCTTCTCAAGAGCTTCCATCTGCAATTTATTGTTTTTTATTTTATTAATTAACTCTTCTTTTTCTGAGTTCTTAATCGGATCATTTTCTATCGCTTTGATCCGCTTAATGATACGGGATGCTCTGATATAAGCATCACAGTTATCAACACCGAGTTCAGACAGAATCAACATTCTTTTCTTGATTTCCGCATTAAGGGACTCTAAGAAACGCTTAAGCATATATACTGCTGAAATACCTTCACTTTCTCCTGTTGTATTAGTAACAGCACCTACACAATGAGGTAAATCTCCTAATCTGTCTGAAAAACCTCCACCTTTCATATCTACAAGCATAATATTTAAGTCCATTGGTGAATATTTCATACACAGACCTATCAGATACGTGATAATAGTTTCTGATTTTCCTGAACCTGTTGTACCGGCCTCAAGCATATGTGGTCCGTCTGCTTTTTCATGCAAATCCAAAAATACCACTCCATGCTCATTCTTTCCCATTGGAATTTTCATGTTCCTTGTTACATCGTTCTTTCCAACGTTCTGCCAGTTGTCTTTAATCTCTGAGATAATCTCATTATTAGCAACCATACTCGAATTATATCCATACAATTCAAACAGGGTTACCATCGAAGGAACTTTTCCGTTTTCAGCAATTCTTGTATAGTAAATAGCACTTAACTGCTTGAATGCTTTTTCAAAAGCCTCGTCATATTTTGACGCTCCCTCGAATATATAGTCATTTTCAAAATGTTTATACTCAATAAGACTGTCTGTGCTGGCAGCTCCATCTTTCTTGTTGCTGTCCTCACTGAGAGCATTTAACTGCTCACGGCTCAACACGTTATATCTCATGCTGAGACGTCTATTCTTCTTGATTGAACTATCTAAGTTAATAATACTTCCACAATATTTTGGAAGCATATCTTTATGTTTCTGAATAAATATAAATGTCAAGCCAAATTTATTCTGATATGCCTCTCCCTCCTTAGGCGCTTCAGGAAGATATTTGGAGAAACCTGTCTCCTTAATATCGTAATCATAGAATACTATACACACAATCTGTGTAAACTTTTGTTCTTCCTGTTCATCTCCGCCATCTTCACTGCCTTTTCCTTCACGCTTTCTCTCATTCATTATGCTAAGCAGTTTACCAAATACCTGTCCTGAGCTTTCCTTATTAAAAACAAACTGTGACATGCCATCAAACAATTCGTTTGTATGAGGAAGGAATTTGTAGTTCTTAATCATATCATTCTGAATATTGACATCATCTTCATTGTCAAAGAAAAATACCATCTGTAAATCTTCAGGTGAATGATAATATGCCAATTCAAATACCAGATGCCTAATAAAGTTTTGAGACATTTTGTTGTCATCAGAAATAACTCCAAGCACACCACATGTTTTCAAATTTAACAACAATGGGGGTTGCTTTGGATTTCCATCCTTATCTTTCCTCTGGCTTCTAAGATAATTAAATCCTACAACTTCATCACCATCCAGACCCTTGTTCGCAAAGTTATATGCAAGGTCTGTAAGTAAAAATTTATTTCTGTTATCTTCACTTATCTGCTCAGCAGTTCTGGTCTCTTTTTTCTTCTTTTTTGTATTAGGTAACGTAATCTCTATTCCAAGTTCTCCGTTATCACCCTTTTTTAATTTGTAGTAAATATCATAGAAAATATTATCTTTCTTCTCTGCCTTTATCTCAAACAGTGGCTTAACTTCGTTTGATTTTCCAAGAGTAACCATCATAAAGTCATTGTCATTTTGTGATCTTGAAAAAATAGCACTGTCTATTTCCGCTGCATTAGAAAAGAGTTTATTCATCTCAGGATAAACACTGTTCAAATATGTAATGTCATTTTCCTGCCACTCACCTATCGTTTTTAAAACTCTTGAAATATAATTCTCATAATTTGATTTCCATTCAGCAACACTGGTTTTGTGTTCTCTCTTCTGCTTGTTGTAATTATAGAAGGATGTTACACCTGAAACCAAAGGCATCGCCAATGTCATTATCATCATTGTATCGTTCATCATTGAATTACTTGACATCATTGATGTGACAAAACGTATTCCACTCATTCCCACAAGCGAAATCGCCATAGGAATAATAACATCCCAAATGGAACTCTTATTACTTGCCGGCATATCATTAGGAGGAATAATATCGATAATTGATGGTTCAATAACATTTAGTCGTCTTGTACTGATGTTGTATTCCAAAGAATCTTTTTCATCAATAATGTAACTGCTGGATGTCTTGAACAATGACTCTTCACTAAATCTCTCTTTATTTGTGATATAAAGACAACTTGATGTAACTATTCCCAGTTCATTAAGTGTCATATCATAATAGTGTGTTTGTTTTCCTTCTTCCTCAGCTATGATTTCAGAAAAATCAATCACTCCATGTTTCCCGTTTGAATTATACAAAACGGCTATTTTTCTATGGGTTTTTATGTATTCTTCAAACAATTTAAAACATTCATCGGTACTAAGTTGGACATTTCCTTCATTAGATTTTGAATGTTTTTTAAGGCCATAATAAACGCCTTCAATAAATGACTTTAGAGATATGTCCTTGATTACAAGGAAAAACATATCTCTTACCTTATCGTCTTTATTAAATCTTACTGACACTAATATTTCGTTATTCTTCATTTATTTCTCCAAACTCTTAATAAGCTGTAACGCATCATTAATACTTTTTGATAAGTCAATATTATTAAATGGTTGCGTGTCCGGTGTCGGTTCCAGACTGACCTCCGGTATCTCAATATCTACCTTTGGTGCTTCAAACACTATTCCATCCTGTCCCTTAACTTCATTCTCTTTGAACATAATGTCAGGAACATTTACAGACGGTATGTCCACCTTAGCTATTTCCCCAATTTCTACTTTTTCATTTAAATCTACTTTGTAATTCTGAGGCGCCTGAATTAAGTTGACAACTACACTCTCTACCCTCTGTTCAGGTACATTTATATCAACTACAGGTGTTGATATAACATCACCCTGTCTGATATCTACTGTGATGTCTTCAGGTAATTTGACATCTACTTCAGGGCAACCGACTACAGTGTTATTTTCAAGTGAAACATCATCCATAGGTGCTATATCAACCTTTTCAAAATCAGGTTTCTCTATATGTACTTTTTCAAGCGCAATATCCTGTGCATCTCCAAATTCAATCTGTCTAACTTCTGCTTTGGCAATAACAGGTTTTTGTAAATCTATATCATTTTCCTGTGGAATACTTATATCAATTTCGTCCGGATGTGACAATGTAATATCCGGCATTTCAATATTATTGTCGGAATCTTCCATATTTATTGGAACTACAGGTGCTTCTACTGACATTGCTGGTGAAATATCGGTCAATTCGTATGGTTCTATTTTGATTCCTTCCACTTCATTTTCTATATCTATATTAACTCGCTTTATTTCTGAAAAATCTATCTTAACACTCTCAACTGGTCTGACATTTACTTCCTCTGCTTTTGCCATTGTTACTACCGGGATATCAATGTCATTCTTATCTTTTATACTATCCAATGCATCGCTGATTTTGTCTGCTTCTTTTGTAACCGCTTCTGCTTCTCTTGCTATTCTCATTGGCTGATTATTCAACGAAACTTCAACTTCATCAAACTTCATTGGATTCAAAAGTCCACTCAGTTTTATTCTTTTAAGCTTCGTGCGTTTCGGTTTTACTCTTGGAATCACAACATTATCAAGTTCCTCTAATCTGTCTACGAAACGTATTCTCTCTTCTTTTTTCTTTTCATATTCTAAAGCGATGTCGTCTTCAATTTCAATATTCAAATTACTATCTTCAGTCAAAATACTCTCTAACCTCCCATATCCGTCAAAAGGTGCACCCCATTATCATATAATCCATGAAAACCGGTTGCACCTTTTTACGAACTTAAATACGACTACTATTACTTGTCGCCTCTTATGCTACTCGCAATCTGTGAGTCTACTTTTTCAAAGTTACTTCTATTTCCTTCTAATAAATCTGCCAAACCTTTAATCATGCCTGGAAGTCCTTTTTCTTCACTTGTAACAAAGTCCTTATAACTCTTGTTGAACAAATCAAGTAACGCGTCTTTTGTTTCACCTTCCATACCACTAATTGCTGTCGTGAAATCTGTATTGAAGGTCTCTCCTGCAGTTTTATATTTTCCTTTAATTTCGTTTATTTTTCCAACTGTTGAAGTGACTTTTGCGTTAACAATCTTACAATCTGCCATATCTTTCCTCCTTAGTTATTACCTTCTGCTGAACCACTCTGGCCCTTGTTGCCTTCGGCAAGTTTGTCATCAACACCTTCCTGATCTCCAGGAATCTGCTTTTTGATAGTGTTGCAGATATCTCTCAGTGAATCTAACATCTTCTTCAAATTCTCACCTGTATTAGGCTGAATATTATTTGTGTAGAATGTATTAAATCCTGTAGCTGCTGCTCCTGAGAAACTACTTGGTATTAACCCCTTAATTTCATTATCCAATTCTGTGTTGATTGTTGTGATGGATGTCTGATATGTATCAATTGCTGAAATTGCTTTATCCATCATGTCTTTTGTCATGTTAATTGTACCTGTAGTACCCATTCCTGCCATAACTTAATCATACCTCCTATATTATATTTTTCAGGTCTTCAAAACCTGTAAAAACGTCCTTATAATAGCCACTTCCAATAATAGTATCAAGTGTCTCTGATATATGTCCAACCACTTTTGCCATATCTTCAACAGGCTCAAGTAGAACGCTTTTTGCTTCTAATTTCAGTTCACTTCCTGCTTCAGTGTTAATTGCCTTTGACAAATCATTATACATACCTTCTAACTTTTTCTTTAAGTTTTCGGTTCTTCTCTTCAACGTTCTCATATCTTTTGCCGCAGTCTCAAACTTTTCTTCATTAATTTTGATGTCCTTTGTCATCCATGCCACATTCATCCCCCCCTTTCAGCATAAATAGAATCTAGTTATCTATTGTTTGCAACACAGAAGCAATTAATACTTTTGCTTAGCATTGTTTATCTGTTCTAATAACGGTTTTTTCAGTTCATCCGAAAGCAGACTAGCTATATCCTCTGCCTCATCATATCTTTCCATATCAATCAGGCACTGTACTCTAAACGATACTGCCATCAAATCTGTCGGATCTTTGATAGATGCATTTCTAAGGAATTTAAGAAGAGTTTCATACTCTTCATCTGCCTGCTCATATCCTTCATCCTTCAGCGCTTTTGCCATACTATATTTACCAATATACTGATTTTGAATATCATCGCTGGCAACCAATTTTGATGCGTATTGTTTAATTTTAGCGGTATCATTATCAATTGAATATGCCGATACATACAATCTATCAATTTTATCTATCGCTTCCTTTGTATAATTCAACTCCTCATCAGGATTAAGCTTATACGCTTTCTTGTTTTCATTCATGTCAACACTAACCGGAGTTAATGCCTCATCATTCATTGGTCTATTTTCTGTAATCCTTCTTGCATTCTGCATGCCCATTCGTTCAATTTCTCTGTCACCATATTTTCTACGCGCATCTTCAATTGCTCGTTCTATCTCTCTTTCACTTGGTCTCAGAATGGCTCCTTCTGGTTGACGGTAATCAACCTTTACAACCGAAAATCTTTCATTATATGACTGGGCAGGATTTTCTGATGCTTGAAGACAATTAATTGCCATTTCAGAATCTTCTTTTCTTATATAAATTTCAGCAGCGTTGACATAACAATCAACAACTTCTTCAACACTTGGATTAAGCACTAGCAATGCATCATTTAACAATTTAAGCGCTTCATTCAAATGTTCTTCTTCTGCATCCAAAGAATATTTAGCCAATTCCAAAGATACACGATCAAAGAAATATTCCATACATGGATCAGCGAAACGTCTTGCTCTATCCAATTCCTTTTCAACTTCTTCTTCTCGATTTTCCTGCAAAAGCAGTTCTTTAGCTATTCTATATCCTATGTATTGAGTAGGTGCTAACAGTTTTATCTGATTGGCCACCTCTATTCCTTGTGCCAATTTACCACTCAAGCCATAACTTAGCGCTTTTCTCTGAAGAATATCCACATCAATGCCTATGATTCTCTCTGCCTTACATAAATTCAACACAGCATCTTCGTATCTCTTCATTTCAAAGCAAAGCATTCCCATAATCTTGTACAATTGTCCAATTACTTCCGGAGAACAGTCCAACTCGTCTGCCTTTGCAAATGCTGCCAGACCCTCAGCAGGCTGCCCATTAGTCGAGAACGCATATCCTAAATGAAAATATCTGTCACCATTTTCCGGATCACACTCTACCGCTTTCTTATACTGCTCAACTGCCTGCTCGTAATTTGTCATAGACATATAGGCATTTCCCGCGCACAAATACGCATCTGGATTTTTCGAATCCTCTCTAATAGCTTTACTTGCAAGTACTAATGCTTCATCGTATTTCCCCTGAATAAATGCTATTTTAGAATCTGCAATAATTGAATCAATATCTATATTATTACTCATGTATCCACCATCTTTCTATTTTCATCACCTTAAATAATAGTATCAATTATTAATCAGATTTTCAACCATATTCTGACAATTTTATTTATATTGTATTATCGTCTGACATTTTCTTAAACAAAAAAACTATTTGATTACTGAGTAACCAAATAGTCTTAAATCAGCAGCATTACAAAATGTCAATCATTTTTCACATTGAGTAAATGTTTTGCACAAAACATACACTAATCCTACAATCCATTATTTTTTCACTCCTCTAGCCCATATATGAAGCATAGATTTTATCAAGCACCCTACCTTCAATATCATTTCCATAAAGTTCGTCCGCAACAGCTTTTATATAATCATCATAGCACTTTTCAAGGAAACTTATCCCTTTTTTCATTTATCAATTCATCAATTAAAGATGCACAATCATCAATGCCATCTTCATATTCTTCAATTCCTTCATCAGTTAACATGTCATGACTATAAAGCCATAAGAATACTGTTCTAAAATGACTTACAACTAAATCTTCCGGTACACCACCATCAATTTGCCAAGCCGCCTTATCAATAATTACCCTTTATGTTCCTGCTTACCAATTATTTAATCCAATTTTAATATTCTAGTTATGATATCACTAGGAATTTCAGCTAAAGACTTATCAGACATTCTTACATAATTTCCGCCTTTTTCTCTTATCCTCATTTCTTTAGCCATTTGTGCTGTTTTGTCAGCTGTAAGTGATGTAACCTCAATAGAATCAACAATTTTGCCATTTTCATCAACAACAAAGTCAATTCTACCTCCAGTTCCAGTCTCTGGATTACCTACTTTTTTCGTTTGAATCCCTTAGAAGTTTCTCTCCTTCAACTCGATAACTGTCTGTTTCTGGGTACTGTTCGTTTACTTGTCCGTGTCATTAATAATGATGTTAACTGATAATGTAACTTTTAACCCAAAACAGAAGGGCCTTATCATAGATTTTCAAAGCACCTTCTCTAGAAAGTCTAGTTAAGGTCGGCCGATTAATAAAGCTAGTGTTCAATTAATTCTTTCTGGATTTATTCTTGACTTTTCATAGTTGTTCTCTTTTTTAATTGATATCTATATCATAGAAATCACACTTTTTTTGCCGCAGTCCATATTATATCTAAATATTGTTTTCTCTCAAAACTTCATCTTCTATTTCTTCCTCAACCTGTCGTTCAGTTTCCTCATATGACAGCAATAAATTATGTAAAAAGTCAATTGTAGTAATTTCATCATGTTCATAAATCACACAATCAATGCCATTTTCTTTCATCTCTTTGTATATCTTTATTATTGTATTAATCCCTTCTGAATCGATATAGTCACACTCAAATACATATTCTTCTTTTTGCACTTTTAATTTGATATCAGAAATTGAGTAAGATGTGTACTTTCTAATTATTTTTGCTACGCATGCACTAAACGATTGATTAGCTAATTTTAAACCTATCATTCCCATATTCTTTCTCCTAAAAATCTAATATTGTTTTTATTGGTTCTCCTGGCAAACTATTTTTGTAATTTCCACCATGCCACCCATTAAAATGCTCATTTTGAGTCGCAGGATATATTATTTCCCCTTTATCTGCTAAATGTGGATACTTTGAAACACTATATGTATGATGCCCTTGAATTGTTTTTCCATTATACTTCGGTCTTTTACCATTGATAATATCTAACTTTTGACTTTCACTCCAATTCCTAGTCCCATTTTCGCCATTTTTAACTCTTGTTCTCTCTTGCTCCCAGAACTTGTTAACACCATTCTGTCTCTTTTTTGACATCTTTTCGTTCCACTTCAGTGTTTTATATTCTTCTTTTGTAATTGTTCTATCTTCTACTTTACTTTTCAAAAGTTTTTTCTCTTTTGCACCGATTTGTTTTTGTTTGGATGGATGCTCTCTTGTATCCAAATCCTTTGACCTTTCGCCGATTATATCTTTTGGTGCTTGATTATAATCTGCATTATGAACTAAAATACTATTTTCACCAACATAATATGTATGAAAATCTTCTACTTTTAAATTATATACCTTGACTGTTTCAAGCGCAAGAATTTCACGGTATATTTGCTCAATTTCAACTATCTCACCATCGTTGTTCATAAGTTTGCTACCGATGCATAAATCAATTGCATTTACAAAGCCCTTATCCACCACATAGAAAGGATGATCAGATGTAGTCATTATTTCTTCGCCATTAAAATATAAATGAACCAACTCTTTTGTTTTCCTTACATAGGTCTCTAAAACTGCTTTATACTCTGTCTCCATATTATCTGCATTAGTAGACAATACCATATCTCCGACTTTTATTCGTTCAATTGTGACTAATCCATTCGATGTTATTACTTTTGTTCCTGCTATAAAGCACTTCATCGTGGAAGTCATACCACCTGTGAATACTGCCAATGCTGATACACCAGTTTGAAAAATATTATATGCCTTGTTCGAATGTAGCTTTTTGTTTAAATCTGCGATAGGATTATGACCATTATCTAGAGCCATATCCGCCAATGCCAATGTATCAAACAATCCCATTCCACCGCTTATAACCTTAGATACAACAGCAATTCCTTTTACTGCTTTTCCTAAATTAGAGGCACACGCTGCACCTTTATATAAGGCATTCATTCCCTTGCCTGCGGCAGCACCTGCTGCTCCAAGTCCAGCAAATGCTCCTCCCATAATAGCACCGCTTACAGCACCAGAGAATGCTCCATCCTCAAAACCTTGTAGAAATGAACCACCGTTTGCCATACTTTCCAGCCCACCTGAGACACCACCTATAACAGCTCCCATTATAGCTCCCCAACATGCGCCTGCAAGGATAACTCCTCCTACACCTGTTACAAGCAATACGATTGCAACTGCTACGATGACTATTGTTGCAATTAATTTCCAATGTTTAGCACACCAGTCCGCCACCGTTTCCAAACTGTCAACAATTTTTTCCAACGCGTCCTTTTCGCATTCAGGTTTTAAATAATTATACTTTGTATAAAAGTCATCTTTTTTCTTGTTAATTTCATCTCTAGCAGAGTTATCACGATTGGTTACCGTATTAATAAAGTTACTTATTTCTTTATTCAGTTTCTTCAAATCAGAGACCTTGTCTTTCTCTGATTTTGAAGAAGATCGAATACTCTCTACAGCATCTTCTAAATTATAGGTGCTACTGTCGACACCCTGAAGAGTTGACTTTAATGTAGTTAGCTGCGTATCTAAATTATTAGAATTTTTAAGTATACCGTTAATAAATCCGCCTACTCCATTCAATTTATCCTTGTATAATGTAATTGTTGCCATTTATTCCTACTTTCGTATTAATCACTTATTCAAATCACTGTTGCATATGTTTTTTATGATAAGCCATATCTGCTGAGGCTTTATTCATAGCATTTTTTGCCGCTTCAATGTTTGCTTTACATCTTGACTGGTTCGTACCATTGGAATCCATTTCATCTTCTAAATCTTTAATATTTTTCTTTAATTCCGCAATCTTGGTATCCAGCTTTCCTTTGGCTTTCTTCATCTCATCAAAGGCTTTTTTTATATTGTTCTTGGATTTTGTATTTTTCTCCGAAAACAACTGTTCCAAGTCTTTTTGTTTACCTTTACTAGATTCGCCAATACCTTTAAACTGTAAAGCAGCTGAAGCCAGTTTCTCATTTGATTTTGTTAGATATGCATTAATATCACTATTCTTTCCACTCGATTGTTCTATCGTCTTATATGTACTTTTCAAGTGCTTTTTATCCGATTTCTTACTGTTTATTTCATTTATAATCTGAGTTCTTCTGGACTGAAGATTAATCAGCTCTCTCTCATATCGTGCCTTATCGCCATATGCATTTTCATATCTTCGTTTTGCCTGATTATATTCTTCCTCATGTTTTTTCTGTTCTGCTGTTGTCACAATACCCCTTCTTTCATTATTCACCATTTATTACGTTTATAAATTATCGCTTTTTCGATTATAACATACAATTATCTATTTATCACTATCATTTTTATAACAAATACATCATCAAAGCGTCCATTTCCTCCTGCCCCTCATTCAATATTATTTACTACACTTAATCTACAATAAATACTACTTACTCACACAATATGAACGAAAAAAAAAAAGCCCTCTTCATATGCATATCATTTCTTTTCAAACCATGCTGAGAGGACTTTTTATAATCTTCTATTTTGTTTTCTTTGACATAGGTTTTGACCAGTTAGACTGATAAATCTTACCATTAACTTTCTTATAAGTTCGGATTCTTATGTAGTATTTCTTCTTAGTCTTCAACTTCTTGATTGTAATCGTTGTAATTGAACCTTTATTTACAGTTTTTGTTTTAGACTTTTTAAACTTTTTGTTCATCGAGTATTGAATCTTATAACCGGTAACACCTTTTGCTTTTTTCCATGTTACCAATAGCACCTTTTTCTTTGCCTTAACTTTTTCTAATTTTGTTGATGAAATAGTTGGTTCGTCTTTGCTTTTATTATTCGTATAGGTATTAGTTGACTTTGTATTGGTTTCTGTCTGTTCAGTTATCTTTTGTCCTATCTTCATCGTTACATTTTCAGACGGATTTATTGTTGTTACGCCCTCTATATCTAAATACGTCGAAGTGGTCTGTTCATTCCTTTTATCTGCTGTTTCAACTTGTTCTGATGTACTATTTTCTTCTTTAATAACCGCTTCAACATAATTATCCATATAGCTATCACCACATCTATCACATATATGAACTGTATACCCTTTTTCTGTGCTAGTCGGCTCAATAATTGATTCAATATAATTATGTTCTAACGCTACAATATAACTGAAATAGCAGTCATCGCAATATGAGCATTTATATTCACATTGACCTTTTAATGTACATGTTGGACTCTTAATCAATGTCTGAACATAATCATGCTCTATCATTGGAATGATGTCTATATGTGTATCTCCACATAACTTACACTTATGTTCTAGAGCCCCCGTTGAAATACAGGTTGCCTGCTTTGTAACTACATCCTCATATTTATGTTCTAATTTATCCGTATAAATGTCATCATAGAAATCATTACATTTCTTACACTGATGATGTGTATAACCCCTTTCGTGACAAGTCGGTTCTTTCACAGATGATATATATTCATGACCGGTTGCAGGATATCTCTGAGTTTTCTGAACATCACATTCACTACATTTTAGCGATATTTCACCATCCATGGTACATGTTGGCCATGTTGTAACTTGTCCTGTCCAGTTATGTCCTGTTGGTTCAGTATAATTATCCTTATAACTCTCATCACAATTCTTGCACTTATGTAATTTGTATCCCTTTTCAATACATGTTGGTGCAATTACTATTGTTTTATAATCGTGCCCTGTTGCAGGGATAGTAACTTTATATGAATCATCACAGTCTTTACATTTATATACATCATATCCTTCTTCTGTACATCCCGCATCCTTATGCTCAATAACTGAGTATGAGTGTCCTAACGGATCTGTAAAGTCGCTCTTATATGTAGTATGGCACCTTTGGCATTCATGCAATGTATATCCACTTTCAGTATCCGTAGGTTGTACAACTGTTTCTTCATAATCATGGCCAAGTGCAGGAATTACTTCCGTATACTTGTCATTACATTTTGTACAAGTATATGTTCTAACCCCACTCAGTTCACAGGTAGGTTGTTTTGTTACTTCAGCAAAATAAACATGATTAACATTTACATAAACATTTTGACTGATTCCATAATAAGATATTGTAACCTTTTGTTCTCCAGCCGTATTTGAATCAAATCCACTTATTGCATAATCTGCTACAATTTTCTTTGTTCCATCGGAAAATGTAACTTCAACTTTAATACTGTTTCTGTCAAATGATTCTCCTTCCTTATAGTTGACTTTTGTAGGATTTCCAACAACCAAAGATTTTGCAGCTGACTCCATCACAAATGACTTTGTGGAACCAAAAATCGGCGTATCATTCCATTTACCATCAATATACATTAATATATAATTTTCTCTTGCATATTCTCCGTAAGGATCCTTTATGGCGCAAGCACCATGGTCTGTATTATTAGGTTCTCCATCACTCCAATTTGAATAAACAAAGTCATCTCCACTTGCCAGCATCCAACGAAATTCATTCTGACTCTTTCTTACTCCTCCTAAGAATGTCGGCTTACCATAAGCTTTAACCAAACCTTCTACAATATCATTTTCTTCTTTTGACGTTATTGTTGCTATATAACTGTTTTTCTCCTCACAGTAACTCTTTGCCTGTGCCCAGTTAACATTTTGTTTTTCAATCAGCTGATATAAATGCCCATTATAAACAGCACTATATTGTTCTGATGAAACATAATCATATCCCACTGCAATGGTTATACATCTATCTGTTTCTGAACCTGTAAATTCAGATACAGGAGATTTTACACTGGCATATATTTTATAAAGACCTTTTTCATTAGCAGAAAAATCATATGTATTTCTCTGTCCTAATTCAACAGTATTGGTTATGCCACTTGGCGATACAATATGAAGTTTGTAGTCAATTGCATACAGTGCATTTTTGATTGTAATTTTTGTACTCTCACCTTGAGCAACACTTGCACTTTCTGTTAGTAAATTATATGAAATTGCATCCTTTGGATATATTTGATAAATAGAATAACGCTGTGCAGAAGTATTGTTACCTTCCCACATTTGGACATTAGTTCCAATACTTTGACTACCACCTTGTAAGTCAAGATTTCCAGACGCACATGCAGCTTTTAATAGTATTGACCCATCATCTCGTTGCAACACATACCATCTTTGTGCATATGAATCGTGATAATTATAACACTGGACATTTGCTCCATTTTTATCTTCTGCATTTTCAACATCCAAAACTTTTCCATTATAGTATGAGTAAATTGTATAAAAACCCTTATCCGGATTTCTATACCAATGCCATAAAATCTTAGGCATATTTTCAGCATTTTCCTCACCTAATACAATATTTCCATCTTCAGTTTGCATGATTGGACGCCAACACTCTGTATTGATGATTAATGATTTTAATTCGTCACCCAAATTCAAAACTGACGCACATTTACTAATGTAAAATTTTTGTGCATCTGTATCGTTGCCGGTCCATAATTGAATATTAGAACCTTCATCAAAACTACCACCCGGTATATCAAAAACTCTATTATTTGAACACTTCGACCTAAAATAATAGGTTCCATCACTCCTCTGATAAATAAACCAATCTTGTGCATTGGAATTATAATTACCATACATCTTTATATTTGTGCCATCTTCATCACTTGCATTATCTAAATCAATTGCCTCCCCTGACAAGCAACTAATTATCTTGTAAGAGCCATCGGAATTTCTGGTAAAATTCCATATCTGCTCCGCAAGCATATCATTTGCATGAGAATAAAGTGCAACATTCCCTTTTGCATTGGTTACTAATTTTCCTGAAGAGCAATTGGCTATTCGGGCTGAAAAACTATCGCCAAGGTTGACTAGCGTGCCGTTTATAATATACTCGTTTTTTAATGTGAAATTACCACAATATCCCCATCCTCTATACTTATTCCCCCAGCTACTTAATGTACTTTTTAATACTTTTCCTCCTGTTGCATGAACAAAATAACCATCTCCAACATAAATTCCAACATGACCATAATATGATGAACCGCAAGATGAACAAGGTCCTCCCCCACAATTTCCAAAATATACTGTTGCACCAACAGGTATATCCGTAGAATTCATTGATTTTATATATAAATTTCCACTCTTAAATGCACAACAATTATACGATCTATTGCCCCCTAAATTTTGATAGCATTCTTCTACGAACTGAAGACATCGACTATTAGGATACTGTATACCTACCTTGGAAAGCACATAGTTTTTGATATCAATAGAATCTAATTCCGCAGCACTCACTTTTATAAAACTAATACTGGTAAATTTCGTAATAATTATTATGCATATCAAACAACAACACAATATTCTTTTCTTCCACATATTTCATTGCTCCTTTCATATTTACATCAACTGCTAGTCACTTTGCACACAAAAATACCATACGTCTCAAACACTAACTATATATAACATAAACCACCAAAAATGCTTTTTTCTTTTCTATTATGAATTGAAATAAAAATAGAATTTTTTCTTAACAAAACATAATTCATATAATTCAATTATCTATTTAGAAGTATAAACAAGGAGTCAAAAACAATAGTTTGCATGTATTTTCATTTATAGTTTAATTATATATCATTTTTTGCTTTTTCTCAATATTGCTCATATTTAGCATACAATTTCCAAAACTTAGACAACAGTAACTTCCAGTGAACATTAAACCTATATACATGTGAGGCTATGTACTACGAACTTGGGAGGTTAACAAAAAGGTACCCGAGCAATCCCCGAGTACCTCCACACTAACAAAAAACCTTAAATCTTATCTCTTAATACTGTGTTTGCATTCTTGAAATTTCAATTTTGGGCTATCCTTTGCTTCACTTTGATTCTCCTGATACTCCTCAAACAGCTCCGCTCCATACACATGCTCTTTTTCTCCAACCGTAACGACCATCGAATCATTCACACACATACCAACCTTTATCTCCTCATTTCGACTCAGTTCGACATCTAATGCTAGGTTATCGACCTTATCAATCGCACCATCCAAATGAAGTTCTGCGGAATTACGCAACTTTTCAATCGCTTTCCATGGAGCTGCAACGATATCCGTCTTAAAGACCGTTCTTTCCTGCTTGGAATAATCCACCTCCGGCTTTTCTGCATATTTGCGAACCGCATTTGCAATAATCTGATTGGCTTCACGAATACTCTCTCCAACTGCCTTGATTTTATTGATTTCATGTGTTACATTCTTTTTTGCTTCTCTGACCTTTTGTCGAATCACAGAAAGATTATCCCTTACTTTAAGAATCTCCGATACTCTGTTAAGTGCAACCATCCCTCTGATCTTCACATCCGAAACAATATTCTGTGCTTTTTCACGCACCGCTTCTTTCGTCTGAATAATCTTCACTTTTATCTCTTTGCACTGAACAGTAATTCGTTCTTTTGCTTCTGCCATACGAGCCTGTATTGCCTTAGAAATCTGACTCTCCTGCAACTCATCAATACGATTCTGCATATTCACAAGTTCTGTAGTCATAGAATCCAGTTTCTTTTCAAGACTGTCTATATACGCACAAAGCTCATAGGTATCTTTTGACTCCTGTTGCATATTGTTCTGCTTAAGAAGCTGCAACAGCTCCATAATCATTTCATCCTGCGTTAACGCTTTTCTTTCAATCGTTTCCATCTTAAATTCCTCCTTAAATGCAAGGGGAGGACAACGCCTCCCCACATCAATTACTCCTTATCGAAAGGGCAATGGTTCACCGGAAACCTTCATAAATCCGTCTTTATCCTGCTCCTCTTTCTTTTCCTCGGCACTTTTTTCAGACTGCTCCTGCTTCTTTTCCTTTGCTCTTTCATACTCTGCAAGAACTTCCTCATAGAGCTTCTCACGAAATTCTTTTGTCACAGGATAACAAACATCCTGATAGATTGCTTTTCCCTGTTCATCCACCTGCTTTGTCTTGTAAGAAGGCATAGCCACAAAGAGATTCTCCTTGCCCTGAAGAATATTTACGTTGTTGACAATAAAGCAATCATCAAAATAAATACGGGCAAGCCCTTTGATATTGCTTCCCTCTTTTTCAAACGGAGTAACCGTTACGGAAAATGCCGGTTCTTCCCTTTCACCTTCCTGCATTTTGGTCTGATCTAAAGTCTTTGCAACTACCTGTTCATACATATCAAAAATGTTGTTATACAGTTCCTCACGAAATTCGGATGTGATAGGATTACATACATCCTTATAGACCACACCGTTGTTTTCGTCTCTCTCATTGGAGCGATAGCGGGGCATGGAGATAAACAACTGCCCCTTTTCCCTGTTCTCCAAAATTGCAATGTTTGTGATCTTGAAAGAATCTCCAAACACAACCGTAGCAAATCCCTTGATATTGCTACCCTCTTTTGCTCTTACTTCATTCACCTTAATTGAATACTTCATACACTTTTCCTCTCTTTCTTTTGTTTGTTATTGTTATCCGGCATGATAAGCTCACACCAAAGCTGTTCTATTTGCTCCACCGGCATTCTGCCACTTAGCCAGTTTGCCACAGTGGTTACAAATCCATCCTGTTCATAATAAATCCATTCTTCACAGCTACTCTCCGCTTCGTAGATTACGGTAACTGCAAAATCAGGCATGAACATTTTCTCCTCTTCATCCCAGTTACAGACCACTCCTTGCCTGAGATAAAGATTTATTTTTTCAACAAATATCACCACTCCGCTGACTACAATCTGATAATCTTCTTCTGTTTCCGCTATATCATCATCCACTTCCGAAGTATCCATATCCGCCAGCACATCCTCAATCTCGAATAATCTGTATCTTTTCATCTCATTCCTCCTTTGCTTTGCACCTTGCCACAAACCGCATGGTCCCTTTATTTGCACAGGTAAAAAGAGTTAATTCTTTTTCTTCTCCCTGCGTCTTGATGCTATTGTCATAAGGATTCGTAACGAAAGTCTCTTCGACTTCATACAAATGCACTTGTCCGAAATCATCCATAACTGAAACCTCATCTCCCTTTTTCACCTGACAAAGCGGTGTGAAAAATGTGCCATATCTGCTACCGTTGTGACCACACAATACACAGTTTCCGTTACCACCAATTCCTGCGGTTTCTGTGATGTGACCAATTCCTGAATTCAAAGCACCATTTCCGGTTCCTTCAATTACCGGGTAACGAATCCCGATACTTTCAATCTCAATGATTCCGATAACATTACCCTCCTCCAATACGGCTGCATCCTCTTCACTAAGGGCGGTTTTCCCTTCGTCTTCCACGTGTTCTTCCTCCTCATCGTCATCCTCCTGCTTATACTCGATTGTCTTTTCAAAATGAGTAAGCAACTGTTCTGTTCGATGTTTGCCTGAAAAATGCCAGTAAAAAGGGACTGCCATAATGGCAATCCCTACACCAATCAGTACAGTCGCTATGATTTTTCTCCTGTCCATTTTAACCATCTCCTTTTCTTGTGCTAACGCAATTCTTTATGATCCGTTTGATAGCTGATTCCCTTCTCTGCAACGTTGCTTCCTTGCTCCAGGGAATCTTCTTTCAAGCCACCAAGATCAGCATCTGCCACCTTTTCATTTTCCAAATCTAACTGGGCATTAAGTTCAATCTGCCTTGCCAGTTTTTCTTTCAATTCCTGCTCATGTGCAAAAGGCTTTTCATACTCTGCTTTAGACGATTCTAAGTCATTCTGATACTGCTCAATCTTTTTCTCCAGATAATCAATGTTCTCCTGCAATCCATTAAACAGATTTTCAAGTTTTACCATGCTTCCTACCGGACTGGTGGAAAGTTCGGTCTTATAATCTGTTTTTCCTCTGAGAATCATATAGTTGATTCCCATGAAGTTCTTTTCAACCAAAAGGTCAAACCCATGGAACTCCCCTATATGCGTTGTCTCCCCACTCTTTGCCTTGCTGACAGCCAAAAGCATCTGCGTTCCTCCATCTACTCTCTCGGTATAGGTGACACCGCCCACCTTGATTTCAAATTCCGGATGGTTGAGAAATTCCTCGTCCCTGTGCTTTATATCTTCCTTTTCACATGCCATCTTTTCTGTAGCTGTCTTAATCAATTTCGGATAACGGATCATAAAATTATCCTGTAAACCATATCTTTGACTGTCATAAGAAGCCTTTAACAATTTCAGTCTCTGCACATCATTATCAATCTCCATCTTCTCCTTTATCATAGGATTACCTGTTGCCACTGCCTTGATTTCCGCATAGGAAAGAGTTGCCTCATCAATATCCTCACAGGTTCTGCTCACAGATCTGCTTGTCATTACCTGCGAAATAAAGCGCTGCTTATTCTCCACAAGGCTCCAGTTGTATGCGTCAAAGGTTCCTTTCGTCACATAGCGATACACAGCAATCTCTTCATTCTCATTACCCTGTCTGATGCCTCTGCCTTCCCTTTGTTCAATGGAAGAAGGTTTCCAAGGACAATCTACATGGTGCATTGCCACAAGGTGCGTCTGAACATTAACACCGGTACCACATTTATCCGTTGAACCAATGAGTACCTTCTTTTTACCTGTTCTCATTTCCTTAAACAACGCATCTCTTTGAGCGTCTGTTTTTGCATCGTGAATAAATGCAATCTCTTCTTCCGGTATGCCATACTTGATAAGTGATTCCTTCAAGTAGTCATATACCGTAAACTCTTTCCCCGGTCCCGGTGTACCAATATCCGAAAAAATAAGCTGACAGCCTATTTTGCCATCAGCATTTCCTTTTTCATATTCTTTCCATACATTCTCCGCGACTTTATTCAGCTTTCCATCCGGATTATTTGGTGCATCCTTATCAAGAAGCCTTGCGTCAGTTCCTAAAAGCCTTGCCTCATGGGATATTTTTAGAAAATTATCTTCCGATGGAGCAACGCCTCCGTTTCGGATACGCTCCGCTCTGGCAACAAACTCTTCCATGACCTGTTTTACATACCAGTCCTGTTCTGACTCCACAATGATTGCTTTTCCTCCCCTTAGAGCAGGAACATCAAGATCTAACATATCGGAAGTCTGAACATCTGCCACTTCCCTGAAGATATTCATAAGCTCCGGCAAATTGGTAAACTTATTAAATCTGCTCTTAAACCGGAATCCGCTACCTTCAACGGTAAGTTCCAAAGCTGTTGTCACTTCTCCGAAGTTTGATGCCCAGGAATCAAAATGATGAATTCCCATCTGCTCTAATGCCTGTTTCTGCAAGTAAAGTTGCATGACATACATTTCACACATGGTATTACTGATTGGAGTACCTGTTGCAAACACAATTCCTCTTCCGTCGTTGATTTCCGACAAATATTGACATTTCAGTTGCATATCTGTCGATTTCTGTGCTCCGGAACTACTAATGCCGGACACATTATTCATCTTAGAAAAGATAGCGAGGTTCTTAAAATTGTGAGCCTCATCCACCATAATGCAATCCACGCCCAGCTCCTCAAACGTGATCAAGTCATCTTTTCTGCTCTCATCACTGAGTTTTTTCAGTTCGTTCTCCAGTTTTTTCTTCTGGCTTTCCATCTGCTTAACTGTCCAGCGTTCTCCGTTTTGATACTTCATATCTTCAATCGCATAGGAGATTTCCTCAATCTGGTCATTCAACATCCTCTGTTTTCGTTCATAAGAAATCGGTATCTTTTCAAACTGCGAATGAGACATAATCACACAATCATAATCTCCTGTGGCAATCCTTGAAACAAATTGTCTACGTCTGCTCTTTTCGAAATCTCTTTCTGTCGCAACAAGAATATTAGCTGAAGGATAGAGTCTCAAAAACTCAGAAGCAGTCTGACCAATCAAAGGTTTTGGAACTACCATAATTGTCTTATTGGCAAGTCCGAGTCTTTTTTGTTCCATACATGCAGCCATCATTTCAAAAGATTTTCCTGCTCCCACGCAATGTGCCAGCAGAGTATTACCGCCCATGAGAATCCTAGCCACAGCATTTTTCTGATGTGGTTTTAATTCAATCTCAGGATTCATTCCCGGAAACTGCAAATACGAACCATCATACTCTCTGAGTCTGATATTGTTAAAGGTCTCATTATAATACTCCACATACTTCTGTCTGCGCTCCGGATCAGAGAACAGCCATTCCTTAAACTTCTCTTTCATCATGTTCTGCTTTTCCCTAGCGAGCATGGTTTCCGTTTTGTTGACTTCATAATGATACTTTCCATCTCCATCCTCAATTCTGTCCCTGACTGTCACAGTCTTTAAATTCAAAGTGTCCTCAAAAATAGAATAAGCATCCATGCGGCTTGTACCATAAGTCTTTGTAGCTGCCACTGAATGCTTATCCATGGATTTGTTTTCAAGAAACCAATCCATACTGAGTTTATTCACTTTTACCTGTATTCCTGAATTATACCACTGCGACCTTACCGCTCTTGCTCTTCTCGGAGTATTAAGCAGTTCGTAAATAAACTGTTCATAATCCTCCGGTTCAATCCATGTTGTACCAATCCTAACATCAATATCCGGTGCTTCTACCCATTCCGGTTGCACCTTCTCAAGTGCTTCCACATTGATAAGAAACCTTGGATTCTCCTCTGACATTGCTTTGGCAACACGAAGCTTGTCTCTCACGTTGCCGGAAAGATAATCATCTGCTGTCTCCCATCCGGCATCCGGATCATTCTCATTATACCTCGAAGGATTAAGGAACATAATTCCAGACAACTCTTCCACGAGAATTTCCCTTTTCATATCTGTTTCAAGTTGGGCTGAAAAACTGATTTCTTCTACAGGAATCTGTTTTTCCTCAGCAAGTTTCATCTTTGCTTCATCAAGACTTGGTTCATAGATACTAAGCATATACGGAAGGTTTACATACCCAAACTCACATACCGAAACATTTAATGCTTCTACAGCTGTCTCCACATGCTCAATCACAGGTTTTGCTTTTATCGTCTGCTTATAAAACATATCCGCTTTTTTCACCTCGCCCTCTTCGTTTACTTCTTCTAAGCTGCAAAGCAAAGGATAATCACTATCATCACGAAACGCTGTTCTATTTGCTTTTCCGGTAATATAGCCATACTGTTTTACAAACTGATCGTACTTCCGATTCAGCAGTTTTTGCTTATCTGCAATCTCCTCTTCTGTACTTCCTTCCAACTGAATATCAATCAGATTTCTCGTAATCTGTCGGATTTCATCCAGATTTCGGATTCTCTCTTCCATAGTTTTTGATACTGATTTTCTAGCCATCAAAGAATTTTCTCTGTAATACAGTTTTCCTTCAAAGAAGCTGTAGGTGAAATTGCGCACATCCGGATCAGCAGGAATTACCTCTTCATCCATCGCATCTGTTTCACCCTCAATCACTACCTCCAGATCTGTTAACTCTGCTTCGATATTAGCTACAGCCTGAGTCAGTGCTTCATACAGATTGAAGTCTTCATCATCGTTCACGCATACCGTATATTTGCTGTCCTTCCCAAACATCCTTGTATCATATTCCATTCTGCCAAGAATCATTTCCGGATGTTCTACAAAATAGGAGTTAACAGCAATACCGTTTTCAGTATAACCAAGGTGCACCCAGTCCGGTTCAATATCAACTTTTCTTTCCCTCTTTTGCAAAAATAAAATATCTGCCGTCACTTCTGTACCTGCATTATCTTTAAATGCAATGTTTGGAAGACGAATTGCTCCAACAAGTTCTGCTCTCTCCGCAAGATATTTTCTGATTGCCGGATTGCTCTTATCCATGGTTCCCTTTGTGGTGATTACTGCAACCATACCTCCGGGTCTTACTACGTCCAAGGACTTTGCAAGAAAGTAATCGTGAATACGAAAGTTATATTTGTTGTATTTTGGATCATGCAACTTGTAATCTCCGAAAGGCACGTTGCCGATTACCACATCAAAAAAGTTATCCGGATACTCTGTATTTTCAAATCCCGTAATACTGATCTTCGCATTTTGGTACAGCTGCTTTGCAATTCTTCCTGAGATACTATCAATTTCCACCCCATACAAATTACTTTTTTGCATCGGTGTTGGGATACATCCAAAGAAGTTTCCGATTCCCATGGAAGGTTCCAATACATTGCCTCCACGAAAGCCAAACTTTATAAGTGCCTGATTGATACACATTGCAACTTCAGGTGGTGTATAAAACGCATTATTTACCGTTGCTCTTGCGTCCTTATATTCCACCTCTGACAAAAGCTCTTTCAGTTCCTGATACTCTTTTTTCCAACCTTCATTCTCTTCATCAAATGCCTGTGAGAGTCCACCCCAGCCGACATATTTCGACAAAACCTTTTGTTCAATACCCGTTGCCATACGTCCTTCTGACTCAATCTTTTTCAACAGACGAATCGAATCCACATTCCACTGGTATCTGGTCTTTGCCCCGCCTTTTTCTACTTCCCACAGATTGTAGTGATAATTAAGTTTCTTTTCACCCTCAGTAGCTTCTGCCTCCATCGGAATTTCAACAGATTCATCGGCTTCATACTCTGCTTCTAATTCGTCTCCATATTCTGCAATTGTTACCAGTTCATCTTCTGTCAGACGGTTTCTTGCATAACTATCAGGTTCATCGGGAATTGCATATTCATCAATTTCATCTTCCTCAATCTCTGAATTTGTATCCTCTACGATTTCTTCCTCTCTTTTTGCATCCTGCTGATATTCTCCGGTAAGAATCAATGCAGCAATTGTACTCTCAATATTTTTCCAAGAAACGTAACCTTCTTTTTCACCTTCCGCATCTCTCCACTGAAAGCGAATCCCCTGACCATGAAACGTGTCATAACCATGCAGTCCATACCCTTCAAGCGGCCATCCTGCACCTCCCTGACCATACTCTTTCTTAATCAGTTTTGCCCTGGTTGCGGCATCAATTTCAGTTTCAAAAATCTTACAGACTCTCGTTTTTCCTTCCACAAAACCTGTGCCTCTAAGAACTGTCTGTTTCACATACTCTTCTGGAACCACAGGTTCTTTTTTCGGAGCAATATAAGTGTACTTCTGACCATTATATTCAAAGGTGTTTCCACTTTTCTTGACAGTGTGCATCGGAAGTGATGGTGATAATCCAAAATCTGAATCAAAAAAGGAAGCCTGTACGTATTGACTGGCTTCCTCTGTTTTACCTAAAGAATCTAATTCCTCAAGTTCTCTATTTAATTCTTCATCTGTTTCTAATGAAACTTCAGCACGATCTGGTGAAGGACTACTTCCTCCGCCTCCATCTTCGCCTGCTCTCTCAATTTCCACATTTCCATGGTGGAGTTCGGATTCTCCGGCTTGTGCTTTTTCAGATAACTCTCCATCAGCTGATCTAAAAGCGTGTTCGCTTCCTCTTCCACTTTTTTCATCTTCTGTGACAGCTTTCCAAACCGCATGAGCGTCTTGTATCTTTCCGGTTCGTTCTCTTTCAGATACCTCATTGCCATCCTTCCGTACTTGCCCAGTTCCTTCAGCTCCTCTTCCTGATTCTCCGGCAACTGAATCTCCGGATACAGAATCCCGTTCACTTCTTTGTAAGTCATTTGTTCTACCATATGCGTTTCTCCTTTCTCTTTCAATAGTCCTAATGTTATGATTGAACTCTCTAAGAACACTACAGGAGACATCGCATACGAGGGAACCAAGACGGTAAATCATCTCTTCATCTTTGATGTTTACAATCTGACCAAAATCCTGTTCCTGCATGGACAGGTCAAATCCACATCTCGTACCTACAGCATAAAGAATACTTGCCTTTACAAGCCTTTCCATATCGTACTGCTGTAAGCCCTCACGTTTTTCGCTGAATTCCTTTATCACACTACCTGATAGCTGCATCAGTTCGGTTATTTTTTCCCCGAACTCTTCCTCTATTATGACGCTTATTCTCGATTCTGTAAAGTCCTTTAAGAGATTCAGTTGCTGTTTTCTGTCCCCATTTTCAAAGCCACTAATATGACCGTTTTGCAACAGAAAATGCAAGTAATCCGTTAATGCATTACCATCTAAATCCCAGGTCAGTTTTACATTCTTTCCACCGGTATCACTAATGTCAAACACATATCTCATTCTTGGATTTAACGCCCGAGATGGAAATATAGCAATTCCTTTGCTCCCTCTTTTTACATACCTGCCGACTTTCTTCCAAGTATCATAATCGGCAATCAGCGTTGCACGAGGTCTTTGTGCATACACCAGAATAATGTTATCAAATTCATAACGGTATAACTGGCCCGCAAGAGCTAAGACATCTTTCCATTTTTCCGGATTTCCCATAATGTTACTGATTTCCGAGTCATATATCCCCTGCACCAGAAACTTGTTTGCCATGTTGATCTCCTCCTTTCTTCAAAACTATCTTTGCAAAGTCTTTATCATACCAACTCCGCAATCTCCTGATACATCTGCAACTCTTCTTTATCAAGCGGAATCTTCACTTTAAAATCAATCCCCTTGTCCTTACATCTGCGTTGTGCCTTTACCATTTTCTTTGCAAGCCTTAAGAGTACATAATTTTCTTTTGAATACTCCAAGGTTTCACCAAAGCTTAACTGGGCTTCATTCATCATAGAAATGGTATCTGCCACACGTTTATCAATCTCGATACCAAAATCACTAAGATCACCCAAGTTCACAACTGCCTCCACTTTGGTCTTGCCACTTTTTTCCCATTCTTTATGGAGTAACTTCACTAAGTACTCCATTTGCTTCATCATTTCATTATTCTTCATCATTCTGTCTCTCCTTATCTGTTTTTTCCCGGTGTTATAGGAATAAAATCCACACCTTTCATGTCCTCTGCATCAAGTATAATCTGCTCCTGATAGTAGAGTTCCATTGCCTTATCAATTGCCTCTCCTAAGTTCTCGGCACGAATCTTTTCTATCCTCGAAAGTTCTTCCTTTATCTCAATCTCATATTCCTGCATCACCTGCCACCTCTTTCTTTTGCTGTAGCTTTCTCCCTTATAAATCCACCATCATATCTTCCATCTTCAAGATGATCCATAAAGGTATCCGGTCTGCCTGTTCCAAATTCGTCATACATGGAATTTGTAGCTGCTGCCCGAATGCTTTCACTTGCAAGATCATCTTTAGAAAGAATATGGTACAGATTGAATCTTTCCCGAAGCATATACCTGTAATCAGATAAGTCTTCTATCTTTTCCGGTTCTCCGTATTCCTGTCTTAACATTCTGAAATTCACATTGGATAACGTATCTGGAAGATAAACTCCGTGCCCCCATTCAATCCCTACAACCTTATTCTTATCTGTCATTTCTTCTCCTTCCGGGCACCTTGCAAATGTTGCAACATTTACTCCCACAAGAAAGTTTCCTGACTTTATATCCATAAGCAGAAGATTTCTGGGTGAAAACTTTTCCATCACTCTGTATCGTCTGCGATTCAGATTTTTAAGGATATCTCCTGTATGGTATTCCTGTTCAACTCTTTCATAATGAAAGCCAACGCTCCTGCTCCATCCCTCGATATCCATTCCGATCTGTTTCAGTTTGTCCAGGCATTCCTTAGAGCAAAGATTCTCATCGAATTTCCAAGTCAAATCTCGCTCATTGAAATTTCCCTGAAGAAAGTATTCCAACATTTCCTCATCCATACAGTACTTTGCAAACACCGTCTTATTAGATGCAAAATAGTGTTCCGCCCAACCATATTCTTCGCCCACAGTTCTACCAAGTGATAACATAAGATTTGCAATTTCCTCTTTCGAGTCCATCTGAACAATGCTCATAAACTCCTTGTAATCATTGATGGTCATCAAACAATTTGTTTCCGTCCCCTTCTCATTGTTGATTACGAGTATAATATCTGTTATTTCCATGTTTCCTCCATTCTAAAAGGCAGAGTGAACACCCTGCCCTTTGCCTAATCCGGTCTTCCGATCATGACAATACTTCCTAAATTCGGTGTATCACGGTAGACCACTCCATATGCTGTTCCTCTTGCTTCCACAACCTTTCCTCCACCCACATAAATAGCTACATGTGTAATGTTCAAATACTGACCATTATAATTGTGACTGTAGAATATCAGATCACCCGGCTGCATCTGTTCATATACAACCGTTTTATTACTGTCTGCGAGACCTTTTGCTTCCCAACTTGCTGTTGTTGCACCACCATAACTGATGTCCACGCCTGCATCCAGCCATGCATAATATGCCAGTGAACTGCAATCATAATAACTTCCGCTATGCCTTAATTCCTGACTATAAGGATAGCCAACTCTGTGGAAAGCATAATCACAGGCTTTCTTTGCCTTACCCTCCGGAATCAATGCTAAAGCCGCTTGAATCTCTGATTCTGACATCGTACTGACTCCCGGATCATTACTGCCTCCACCTCCCGGATTCCAACCAAGCATTCCCAAGTATTCCGGACTCATAAACTCACGTAGTAACTTCTCCTGATCCGCATTAAACGAATACTCGGAAATCATATCCACATACGTCTTTAAAGTGACATTCACATATAAGACCGTCTGCGTTGTAGTGGTTGTAGTTCCATCTTCATTTATGATGGTAACGTCCTCCGTTCCGCTTGAAACAGAATAAGTGCACATGTCATTCACAACTGTTTGAAGCCAGCCTTTTGAAGTATCATTCATAACGGTTGCCGTATCTCCTACACCATGCTTTATCATATAGACACCCAGAATATCATAATAATTGCTCGGGTACGCATCTGTACCTTCATATCCGACATACACAACTTTACCGGAATCATATCCTGTGTGTTCATTTGCCAGCGTATTCACATCCCGGTTAAACTCTGCCACATAAGCACTTGCTACCGTCTGAACCGTTTCTCCATTATCAAGCGGTGGCAAAAATAATGCAAATGGGGAATTATAGATTACACCCACAACTACCATAACAATAGCCCCCACAAGTGCCACAACAAGTATCAGGGGAAGTAATAACATTGCTATCAGAGGCGCAACGGTTTTAACCCAAAGAAGCACTTTTCTTGTGACCAGATCTTTTACAAGCTTTGCCACACTATCCTGCTGTTGATCCTCAGCTTTCATCTTGTCTAAGAAGAATTTTATCTTGCGGTGTCTGTTTTTAATCTGTGTATCCTTTGCTTCCACCGCAACTCCAGCCGCATATCCTGCTGCCATACCGATTGCAGTACCAACTCCGGGAGAGACGGCAGTTCCCGCAGCAGTTGCAGCCGTTTTAGCAGCAACTTTACTCGAAACTTTCACTGTTTCCTTTGCACTCTCTTTCGCAATTTTCTTAGAAGTATCTTTTACCATTTTCTTAGCAAGCTTCTTTCCGGCATCAACATTTTTAATTTTTCTTTTGGCTCTTTCCCTTGCTTTACGTTTGAATAATTCAGCTCCCTTTGATGGTGTTCCTGTTACCGGTCTTGATAATTCATAAGCAATACTTCCTGCTTGCTGAATCTCCTGTCCGCCTTCCATCTGATCAGCAACAGCTTTAGCTCCGATTGCGCCTGTTCTTCCAGCTGAATGCAAATTTTGATTTTTTACTTTAATGGATTGATTGGATTCTCTGATATCCCTCCTAAACTTTGCAATCCCCTTTTCTCTAACATCTGCCTGATGAACAGTACTCTTTCTGAATCTTCGCTTTGCTTTTTCTCGGATATATGCAGATGCGCCATTTTGCGAACTACCCTTCGCATACGTAATCTCACTGTCACCTTTCTTTGGCGAGCGATCAACGGTGTAAATATTGCTACCCTTGATTGACGCATTCTTTGGCTCATGTGCGTGTAACTGGGTCTTCTGCTTTGTATGAATGGCCATCGGTTTATCATCTACCTTTTTAATTTTCAATTTTCTCATCTCCTTCCTACATCCATCACCCAAAAGGGTAAAAAAATAGCCATCTGGATGGTAAGTCCAAATGGCTTATGTACTCAATATTCGATAATTCAGTTATTATGGTTGTAAATTATTTTGCGAGTTATCTTTGCATCGATCTTATTCAAGTGTAGCTAGAGGTTCCACTATTATTCCAAATGGTTCGCAAATCTTTTGCAACTTTTCAGCATCTTTATCATTTCCAAATATAAGCATCTTTTTAAGATTTTTAAATTGTTTAAGTTCTGACTCTGTAAGGCTGTTAAAATCAAATCTCTCATCTCTTCCATCCCACTCAGGAGCTATATTCATATAGATTTCATCAGAACCATCCATATTGATTTCAGTCACATAATCTGCTAGACTTACCGGAATCTGCAATTCTTTAAAATAATTAACTGCTGCCCTTACATTCTTGTCCGTTTCAAGATTCCATTTTCCTTTCTTAAATGCCATATAGTCATAAATATCAAAATAAGGTTCCAGCACAAATTGGTTATACATAAGCTCATTTATAACAGCAAGTTTGAAGTTAAATGTATCAAACACCAAACATTCTTCGTCAGGAGTTACTATACTATAATCCACTTTACTCTTTGGCCTTTCAGGTTCGAAGGAAATGCAGACGTCCTTTAGCAATCGGTCTCCTTCATAAAAAGGAGCTTCATCCTCTGTGAAAATAGTAGTACTAACATAAATATATCTTTTTTCCTTACTCTTACTATCAAGAAGCGGCTGACAATTATAACCAAGTATGTTTTTCCAGGTTCTGTCTTTGCTTATTTTTTCTCCTAAGACAGTCAGATCACCCACATAATTCTTTTCGCATTTTGAATCCTTGAAATCGTATAATTTTTCACCTGTAACATACAATGAAACCGCTATAATATTATGATCTTTATCCTTGTATGCCTTTTTTCTTTTAAGATTACTTAGGTAATGGGTTGAGCCATTAAATTCTATTCCGAGCTCGTCATAGTAATATGATGTTTCAGCCTCATCATCATGAACAAGCCTTGCCTCTCCCAATGCAGCTTTTATCTCATCATAAGAAAGTGGAAATATCAAGTCATTTCCATTCACTCTAATTCCATTATCAAAAACATCTATAGTATTCATATCCAATCTCCTTATAATATCAAATCCATATCACGATATTTTAAAATTTTATTTACTTTCCCAATATTTCTTATATGCTTTATCTATACTCGGTTCAACTTTAAAATAATCTTCCCATAAAAATGTGGTTGACAATACTTTTTCTTCTCCTATGCCATCAATATAGTCCTGCAAATAATCTTTATCGTAGTATTCCTCTACAAAGGGCGCAATTTCATCAGAAACATCTTCATCTGTAAATGCCATATCAAAGTACTGTTCGAATATATCCATCCCTGTCTTCTCTTGTTTCTTAACGGCTTCAAGATCATTTTCTTCGAAATCATCTTCATGATGCAAATCTCCTAAAAAATCATGCCGGATCAGCCATGTAATAAAAAACGCAATATGATTTCCGGCAAATCCCCAAATTATTTTCTCATCTTCATCCGTTAATGAGTTGGGATTCTTATTAAATTTTTCACAATAACTTTCTCTTGCCGAGTCATACTGCCATTCTGCTTTATCAAAAGACATTTTATTTCCTCCCTCAAAACAATGCTCTTATTGAGCGATATATTAAAAGTTAAAGATCTTTACAAATTTGTGTTTATTTCTCGAATATCTGAGCCTTAAAAAACACCTTCCCGCTTCGATTTTCTACACTTAATATAGAATATGGTCATAAGTACGATATTTAGTATCAAAGTAATAATGCTTGCCTCGATTTTATAATTTCCACCAGATAGTAACGTATTAGCAGAAGCCTGCATCGTTAACATATGAGGATAATCATCTGCTAAACTTACTCCTCCAAGAAAAAGCGCGCCAACAATGTTCCATATGGCATGAGCCATTATTGGAGCAAAAAGTGTCTTTTCTGACTCATATAACGCCGTGGTAAATAAGCACATAGTAATGACATTGATGACCGGGATAACCCCTACTTCAAATGCTCCACCGTGCATGAATGTAAATAAAGCCGTCGTAACCATTACCGCAGCAAAAAGGTTGTATCTTTTCCTTAACAGCTGGTATATGTAGCCCCTTACTAAAAGTTCCTGCATAATCACATTGATAAATGCAGATATAATCCAGAGCCACAGCAATGGAATATCATTCTTGGCTGTGATATTCAACTGCTTTAACAGCAGAAGTAAACCTGCAGCAACCCCAATCCAGATGATACCAGTTATAGTTCCAATCAATGTGCCTTTACCGATATTATCTATTAATGGAATCTTTATTTCCTTCTTTTCTAAGAGCAAAAACACCATTGAAAAAGCAATTATCACTATCATTGGTATCAATTCTGCAAAGAATCTCCATATGGCCGAATTATCGATTGGAATCTCTATAACGCCTGAAAGAACAGCCCATCCCATAAAGAAAACTACTATTTTCAAAATTGTTAGCATCAATTTTTTCATCTGCCCATCTCCACCTCAAATCCCGATTTGTGCCTTCACACACAAAATTTAAAAATAATTTTTCTTTTACCTTTTGTATTTATAGCCATCGCTTTACATCCGAGAATCGGCTGTCAACTTCAAAAGTATTCACTCAAATTTCCTGACAATACCATCTCTAAAAACACCTTAAAATTGTCAGCCACTTTTGTTATTCTTATATCTTCCAAACCACCCTCATTTTCAACATGTACTATGGCAGGTTCTCCATTGCTGTCAAGATTTCTATAATCCATAAAATACATATCATGTCCGGCAGTTTGAGTTTCTCCAAATGGTATCCCAATATTAGGATATTCCCATTCATGAATCCAGTTATCAAACATTTCTTCCAGTCCATTAAAAGCATCCACTGTGGTTCCAATACCGTATATTACCGTCAACCAACAATCATCATCCTCTATAACACCGCCATTTTGGAATCTGAGTAGTTCTATATATGACTTCGGAAGCTTGTATCCGATGGTGATTTCTGCTCTTTTTATCATTTCATCTGTCAATGGAGCCATGATATGCTCTTTTCCCCAATCACTTTCAGTATCAAATAACTCTGTCAATTCTAATTTCTCTAACATTTGTATACTCCTTCAAATTTAAATATAATTTCAGTTTTTCAATTATACTAATTTGCATCCACCCACAAATGATATTTTCCACAGTGAATACATTTGAACAGATATCCGGACATATCTCCGTCTTTATACATATATTCTTCAACAACTTCATGCGAATATGCATCTTCTCGCTGAACGTACTCCTCCAGCACCTCGTCCTTGATTCCCATATCTTTTAATTCATCAATTCCAACTCGCCCCAGATATTGGCAATAATCATCGCAGCATGCAAGCCAATATTCATCCTGCCATCCCAGATACCCGGGAGTTCTGTGAAACAGCTCATCATTCTTTTCAAGATCACTAACAGTTTCTGCGCATGAAACAAATTCTGCATCAAACTTTACGGCAGCTGTCCCGTCGCTCACGCATTGCAAACAAATACAATTGACATCCTCGGACGAATAAATATGTTCTATATATTCAGATACTTTCTTTCCGCAACACTGACACACTCCATTTTCATGAACAAGAATGTCATCTTCATAAATATTCGGATGATATTTGAATTTAATTTTCTCCATATCCATCCCTTCCTTTAGTCGATAAAATTTAAAATTAATTTCTCATAATATACAGGGCACCTTGGCGCCCTGTACACTATAATACCATATCAAAGATACTAATTCCATCATTCACAACAATCTTAAGAATCTTTTTCCTTTGCCTTCATTTCGGCAATTTCGTGTATGTTGGTATTGTATAGCTTATACAAGTCCGTATTCTTGCTCACCTGATTATCAAATGGAATGACAACGGAACCACACTTTAAGAGTCCCTTACCACTGGAAGTATTGGTAACAAATCGAAGCTGTGCTTCTGATACGCCAATCACCTCTGCCATCTTAACGCTGTCTGTATTTGCTTGCTTCAATAATGCAACAAACTCAGAGTTTGCAAGCATGGTAGTTGCCGTGTAATTCTGCAACAGATCTACTACGTTCTGCGTAATCCCGGTACACAAGCCACCCTGTTTTCTTACCTTTTTCCAAAGCTGCTGTAAATACTTTGCAGAGTACTCAGAATTGAGCAAAACATGAAACTCATCTATATAGAGCCATGTTGCAATACCCTTCTTACCATTCTCAATGATTCTATTCTGGATGGACTCCATCATTACCAGCATCGTAATCGGGCTAAGTTCTGTACCCAAGTCTCTGATACCATACACCGTGAATCTGTTATCTACATCCACATTTGTCTGATGATTAAAAATATTCAATGAACCATTGACGAATAACTCAAGGGATAATGCAATATCCTTTGCCTCTTCCTCCGGCTGTGACATCAACAACTCATAGAAGTCACTCATAATCGGCACATATTTTTCCTTGCTTCTGGCTATGTCGATATAGAGTTTTCTTACGCAACGGTCAATGATTGATTTCTGTCTGGAGTTTAAACTTTCACCCATACATTGCTCACATAAACCAAGCATAAATTCACCTTTTTCTCTGACCATTCCTTTTGAATCATTCGGATCAAGGCTCCATACATCCATATCCAGCGGATTGACAAAATTATCTGTGTATGTGGACATATTGACCACCGTTCCGCTATATGTGCGAGCAATATCAAAATACTCGTTCATTGGATCAATTACGATAATTTCATCCTCACTTGAAAGAAATACTGCTCCCATTTCCATCTTTGCTTCAAAGGACTTACCGGAACCGGGAACACCAAATATGAAGCCGTTTCCATTAATCAACTTTTTACGATTTCCGATATTCACATTCTTAGAAATCTGATTGATTCCATAATAGATTCCCGTAGGATCATTAAGTTCCTGAACATTAAAAGGCATTAATACCGCCAATGACTGTGTAAGAAGTGTTCGCATGGTTTCTACCTGTCTTACTCCAATCGGAAGAGCTGTATTTAATGCCTCTCTCTGCATCAGATAGTGTGTATCAATGGTACAACTATTACGTTTCCCAATAGTTTCAACTGTCTCACACACACTGTCAAGTTCTTTCTTATTATCCGCCATAAGAATAATGGTAACAGCAACATAGAAAAGACACTGGTCATTTTCTCTCACATCATCCATGATCATTTCAATCTCTTTCTTCTCTGTTCTCTTGGCATAGGAGATTTCTGTTGAAAAGTCATTATTCTTATTACGGACTCTCTGCTGTTTGATAATATCCGACTCAATTCCAAGGTACTTTTTCTGTAATACCTTGGTAGTGATATCCTTCGGTACAGGTACAACATCAATACTGGTAATCGAGTGAACCGGTAGCGAAGTAATCTCATTAATAAATCTGTCTGAAAGACTGCTCGGATACTTCTTAATAAATAAAGCCTTGCAGACTTTACTCTCATCTTCAAAGTGATCCGGGAAGAATTTAATCATTCCATTGCATAGATCGTTTCTGAAATCTGCACCAACCTTTTTAGCTTCACGAATATCAAAGTCAAAGCTTCCCTCATTCCCAAGATGGTAGTAATCATAAAGAATCTTCAATCTCTCATTACCGGTAAGAGGAATAATCTCTGCTCCCAATTCGATAAAAGCCTTATGAATCGTTGCTTCTAAGGTGGCGAACTGCGCTTTTGCCTCCTCAAAGTTCTTACGTTCAATAGTGATTGTAAGATATCGCTCCTGCTCAATTCCCTGTCTTCCCTCAATGATCTTTTCTTCGATGATGTCATTATAAATTCCTCTGAAGTGATTGAATCCATCATCACGCTCTGTAATCAGCACCTTGTCCCTAAGTTCTGTCATGTTTCTGTTCTTATTATTGATTGTAATCTTGTAATTACAATCCAACGAATTGAGGAATTTGCAGTATCTCTCAAAGATACCAATCTGCTCATCCTCTGTTGCAGTTGTATAATTGATGTCCTGAAAGCGGTAACACTTTGAGTATTTCCCTTTGCTTACTTCAAAGATACCATTTTCAGCCACCGCCATTATCTCAATCGTCTCCTGAATGGATTTCGGTGTCTTGTATAATGGCTCACTTGCCTTTTTTAAGAGTTTAAACCCATCTGTAAATAAACCCATGTTATCTTACCTCGCTTTCTTTTATATAAAGCACCGCCGGGAGCAACCCCGGCAAATGCCAAGGTTGCCCGACTAGTCAGTCAGACAACTTGTTATCTAGGAAATCGAACCTTATAGATTACAACTCCAATTGCTGCCACGATTATGGTGACAACTGTTCCAATTAACATTTTCTTTGTTTTCCTTTTCATTGCTTCAAACTCCTCTGTTTTTTTCTGATTACCTTCCACACTGGTAACGGATTTCTTTGTCTTCTTGTTACGATTAGCTGCTTCATCCGTTCCAAACTCTTTTATAGCGTTTTCCCCCTCTGTCGAAATATAATGAAGCGCCTTATTTCCAAAAATAAAATGAAACTTTCTTCTCCAATACTGGTAAAAATCCATACCGTTGTAAGAGTAAAATCCTCCAAGCGCAATCGGTGCAACACAAGGGATTGCAACATATGCAGATCCGGTAAGACCTATATATCTGTAGAGTGCAAGTACAATTCCTCCTCCGACAATTACACTTGCCACCGAGAAGAATAACTGTTTTGCTGTTAATCCCATAGCGATTGTCTCCTGATATCTGTCGATATCCTTATTGATTTCAATTACCATCTCATCGCCTCCTACCTTGATAACTCTTTCGTCTGCGGAACCCTTGCTTGTCCAATATTTGCTTCATATTCTGCCATACCTTCCGGGCATAACTCTCTGAGCTTTTCTACATCAAACAGATAAAGAGGATATTCTACAAATCCACTTCTCTGTACAATACCTGTAAACTCTCCAATCTCATTCTCCTGAAGAAACTTCTCAAGTTCCGGCATATTGTTGACATCAACATACCCACAATAATCAGGTGCTTTTTTATTAAGATTCACTGTAATGTCTCCATACGGCTCAGGATAATCCTCGCCATAGGAAACAAGACCAATATAAAGCCCCTTATTATTTAAATAGCTGTTAATCTCAAGTGATACTTCTTGCGTATCACCCCAGCTTGTCTCTAACTTCAATCTTTTTTCCATATCTGCCTCCTATAATCCAAATGCTTTACTTGTCAGACTCTGTGCACCCTTCACACTTCCAACTGTCATTGCAATCGTAAATGTCATTTCACACAGATAGATAAGAGTCTGTGCCCATTCTGCATACGAGCCTGTAAATTCAGGAAGGCCTGCACTGATAAACGCATTACACAAAATAATTGCTAACGCCATCGTTACAGCCTCAAATACACAGGCTAAGAAATATTTGCAATATGTCACTACGGTGTGACTTACCATCCTGTTTCCTCCAAGCGTGGAGAAAGCGATTGCTCCTAAAGGAACAATGATCAATATTTTCAAGAATCTGAAATATACCGTATAGATAATAAAGAACCCACAGATAATAACGATAATGGACAATAAAGATGCCAAAATCAGCATGACAAGGCTTTCTCCAAATCCCAGTTCTTTAATGATATCTGCCTGTGCACTATCGATGGTAAGCTGCGTTGTTGTGCCTTCTGACAACAGTCCAACCAGATTACCGATGGAAGTAAAGAATGCCTTCATAATGCTTACGTTATTAGCTACAAACCACTCCGAAAGTCCTAAACGGATCAGCATGCGAAGTATATTTTCAAAACGCATTTCATCTTTGACGTCTATACTTTCCGAGCAAAAACCAATGACAAAGAATAGTACAACCAGGGAAGAGCCAACCGCTACAAAGATTGGCTCAATTCCCTCAATGACTGCCCAAGGTCCTCCGTCTTTAAATGCAACCGGCGACTGCCCCAACATCTCAAATACCAACGCAACCTGGTTATTCCAGAATCCAAAGACCATTTCAAGCAAAGCAAGGATCTTATCTCCAAGTTTGAAAATATCCATACTTGTTAATCACCTCTTCTTTCCTTTAACTCTGAAGTCTCTTTTCTCCTAAAAACCTAAGAAACTTAACACTGTTGAAATACCTGCCATCATAACTCCGGCTACGATTCCCTTTAATGCAGAGTTCATTGTAGAAGAGTCCTGCTGCTGATATGCCTGTGCAAATTCCATCACATTCTTTGCAAGAATAATGACACCAACGGCACCAATTACCGCAATAACCAATGTCTTCAAATTATCCAAAGGCTGTGTTACTGCACTTGTATCTCCTGCAGCGAAACAGGTTGTTCCCATCAACATCACGCTCATCAAACATCCGGATACTACCGGAATCACTTTCTTCATCTTTCTCATGCTTGTACCTCCCATTACTGTTTCTGCAAATTTCTTTTTATGTTTCATGTTCTGTTTCTCCTTTCAAACCAAAGCAAAAAGGATGCTACTTATGGCATAGACTCATAAATAACATCCTCTTATTTGCTTCTCTATTTTATTGTCTCTATGAAAACGGGATTCTTCCCGGAATACAAATGAAATCAGGCTTTCCCTGATGCGTTATTGCTTTAACCACCTCCCTCAAGCTAATGCTTAGCCTTGTGCTGTTGTCTTATCTGTCTCATTTCATCTACGGATACTTCCGGATAGAAATACTGAAGAATCTCTGTTTTTGACAATCCTTCCTGCATTGCCTGCTTTACTTCTGATTTCTGTTCCGGTGAATACTCCCAATGAAGCATACGATTCGCTACTGTATCTTCCCAATCACCTTTCTGCCTGTTAAGAACAGGCTTGTTGCCGGATTGATTATCATTTTGCCCGGTTCCTTGTGATTCATCCTGATACTCAAGTTCATTCGTCTGCTCTCTGTTAAATTTTTCCTTCTGCTCACTCTCGTCTGAAAGAGTGATTCTTCTGTTAAACTCTGCCTGTCCAAGCATCATAAATTCCGCATACGACAGCGTATCAATATAAACATTCTCACCTTTTTCTTTTAGCTTTTCATAATGCTTAACTGCCCTCGGAGAAAGGATTTCAAAAGGTGGTCCAATCAGATTGAGTTCCCGTCTGATTACATGCACGTAAGCTTCTCCTTCTCCATCCGCCGTCTGCTTAAACATCGGATGTTTAAATGGCACATACTTGTTATCCATGATTGGATCAAACCCACGTATGAAGATAATGCATCTCTTATTATCAAGTTTTCTGACTTCATCCGGAGTAAACAATTCCCTGCCGAGCACATCGTAATTTCTGCTTGAACTTCCCTGTCTGCCCTTTGTTTCTCCGCTGGATTTCTTATCAATCGTACCTTTTCCAAGCAACTCTGATACATACTTATGCGTTGATTGTTCATTGCCACCTAAATAGATAAAGGTATCGCAGTTTCCCGGTATAGTCTCCCACGTATCTTTGAACAATGCCTTTAACTGGGCAAAATTCTGAATGATGATAATGCTCGAAATTTCACGGCTTCGCATCGTTGACAGCAATGAACAGAAATCATCCGGTAAAGCTACATTTGCAAACTCATCCAACATAAATGTCACATGAATCGGCAGCCTTCCTCCGCAAATGAAATCTGCCTGATAATACAACTCCTGAAAAATCTGCGTATATAACATACCAATTATGAAGTTGTACGACTTATCACTATCAGGGATTACACAAAATAGTGCTGTCTTTGTTTCTCCGTCTCCATTAACTCCGATCCCGATATCCGCAAGATTCAACTCATCTTTAGACAGCAAACGGAGCACCTGCTTGTTCTCCAAGAAAGCAAGTCTGGAGTTGGCACTGATAATAATGGATCTCACTGTATCACCTGCACCACGCATACATTTGTTATACTGTTTCACAGCCGGATGATTTGCACCAAGTGGTGACTGTTCCTCAAGAAATTTCATACGCACATCCAATCGGGACGCTTTTCCCTGTTCTGTCACTTCTGCTTCTCCAATAAGTTTTAATACCGTCTCAAAGTTTCTCTTTGCAGGCTTCTCTTCTAACCACACGTAGTAGAAAATAGCCTGTAAGAATAAGCCTTCTGCTTTTTCCCAAAATGGATCAGAAGGTGTAGCACCTTTCGGTGTTGTGTTACTGATCAGATTTGTAATCAGCTTCACCACATCCGTTTCTTCTCTGATATAAGAAAACGGGTTATAACAATCTGATTTATCCATTTCCAAGAGATTTATCACCTTCACTTTATATCCATTGTCCTTTAGCATCTGTCCGCAGCTTCGTAAGATTTCTCCTTTTGGATCTGTACAGATAAATGAGCAGTTATGCGGCATCTGCATCAGATTTGGTTTTACCTCATAAAAGGTCTTACCTGCACCAGAGCCTCCACAAATAAGGATATTACCATTTAACTTTAACCTTCTAAAATCCAATGACATTTTCACATTTTGACTTAGAATTCGGTTAAAATTGACATCTTTGTCCGCCAGTATACGATTTACCTGCTTTGGATTTTCAAACCTCGCTGTACCAAATTCTTTTCCCGGCATAAAGTTTCTTTGACTGGTGTAATACATAATAATAGCCATCCCATAGACACCTACGGAAATGGCTATTGTCTTTACAGTATTCTCATTAAAATAATTTCTAAAAGGCATGGCACAAACATCATTAAACCGATTCATAAATTCTTGAAACTGAATTCCTTCATACCATGCTCCTCCAATCAGATAACCCAAATATGCCGAAAAGATCGCACCAAGAAGAATAAACACTACAGACGGTTTCTTTTTACTTGTCTGCATAAGCGCCTCCTACTATCTTGTTCTCTTTGTGGTCGTCTTTGTTGTTGTCTTGATTCCTTCCGGTGTTTTCACCTTCTCTTTTGTCTGTGACTTTTCATAGCGTTCCCTTACTGAAGACTCAACTTTGTCATAATGCCTATAGAGTTCTTCCCCTTTTTTGGTTTCAACAACGCGATTCTGCTCATCATAAAGCTTGTAATCTTTCTTGGAATCAAGGAACGTAAGCATTGTCTTTCCATTATGAATATCCATAATGTTTTCTTTATTGATCCATACATATCTCGCAGTCTCTCCCCATGTTCCGGGAACTCTTGTCTTAACTGCATGGTCATTTTCCTGAATAATCAAAGTCTTACTAATCGTAACATCTGAAAGATTCGTATTCTTTGATGCAGCAACAGCTCTCATGCGCTCAGCAAGGTCCTGATAACCTCTGACACGATTAAGAAAAGCATCCTTATCCATCATGACCTTATGCGTTCCATCTACAGCTTTCTTGTCAAGGAAACCGATTGTCTCTAACTGCTTAATAACACTTTCTGCCTGTTCACTGTTAATACTGAAATTCTCTTTAATCTGATCAACACTGATGCTCTGTTTTTCCATCGCAAACATTCCAACCTTTTCGATTAGACCATCAAGAGCCATGTCAGCCCTAGCCCCATCAATCGATGGGGCCTTATCATTTCCCTGCTGCTTTTTCAGAAAGTCCATTAACTTTCCAAGAGATTTTTCATCTCCGTTCTTCAAATAATCATCAAATGAAGCAACCCTTCCAAATTTCAATTTCTGAATCAGCATATTCACTCTCGGAACAGCCTCCGTATGAAATATCACTTCGCTTAATCCATCTTTGTTGTTGACATCCGGCAAGACAGAATAAAGAATTCCATACTTCTTTGCCAGCTTTTCAACCTTCTTCATATCTTCCGTCTGAAACTGTAAAACCTGTAAATCTCCGCCTCTCATCAAAAGTTTCCGCATTGAAGTTTTTCCAAGAGATTTCTCGTAATCAAGTAAACCTTTCAAAACCTCAATTGCCTTTTGCATAACTCCGATTCCACCGCTTCCGACTTTCATTGCAATTTCAATACCGTCATACGCCACTCGTATGATCTGTACTGCTTCCTGAATTTCTTCTGCCATAGTGCACCTCCTAATTCATGCAGTTCTCTAACACCGCAATCTCAATGATTTCCTTCATCTTCTCTGCAGCTACATTGTTATTGATTAACTCAACAATCTGATTTTCTGTAAGTCCCTTTTCAATCGCAATCTTAATCTGGACAAGCTGTGCCGGAATCAGATCACCGCTTGCTACAAGCTTTACGATATCTGCTCTGGATTTGTGACGAAAAGCGAGTCTGCCAAACATTCCTGCAATTCCTCTGTCTTTGCTAACTGCTCTTTCTACCTGCACACGCTGAACAATCTGCCCACTACTGTCTATCACCGGTACTTTGTAATATACCGGAATACCATAAGCGTTCTGAGCCTGTGAGGCAACGATTGTTTCTGCAGGTGATTCTCCGAATTCTTTCTGATTTTTCTCTTCCGGTACTTCCTGTTTCTTTGAAAGTTCATCAATCTGATTCTGCATTTTCTCTTTCATGGTTTTCATCTCCTGCTCCATATTTTCTTTTTCCTTTCTGAGTCTTGCAACCGCTGAATTTGCCTTCTGAATATCCTCCTGCTGCTTAACAAGAAGTTCATCCTTCTCCGCAATCTCTTTTTCCATATTTCTTATGACAGATGCATCTTCCTTTGCTGACTCAATGCTATTGAGTTTCTGACTTAATTCCTTGTAGTTGTCTTCCTGCTTTTCAAGTTTTGCAGTTGCTTCCTGCAGCTTATCAACAATCTCTTTCAGATAACCAGGGATAGGCGGTTCGCTTTTTTCTTTCTCACGTTTATCACCTTGATGTTCTGTGTTTTTATCTTCTGAAGCCTTATTGGCAACCTGCCTTTTATAGCTTTCAAATGCCTTTTTCATCTGATGCGCCACTCCATTTGTTTTAGAAATAATTTCCTTTACATTTTCTAAAGGAACACCTGCATCTACTATCTCAAAGACTGTCTCCATCTGAACAGCTTCGAATTCCTTCTGACAAATCAGTTCAATAACTTCTCTTTCAAATCCTCTTCTGAGACAGTTCGAACACACTTTGGCTTGTCGTACATCATAGTTTCTATCCGTATAAAGAGAGGTTTCTTCTCTGCTAATGCCTAATTTCATATCTTCCCTAACCAGATGATACATTTCTTCCGGATAAGTTCCTCTATTTCTCATTTTGCTGATTGCATGTTCAATTTCTTTTTCATCAATAGGTTCTCTTTTTTGTTCCATAATCTACCTCCAATCTCAAAAAAAATAACAGCCTATCTCGTTGGCTGCTTTCTTGAATCTCTTATAATGTCTTTTTCCCCGGTTTCTCTTATTCTGTCATCATCGGAATCCTTTATTAGATCTTTCCAAATTGCTTCTCCGATTTTTAATTCAAAAGAGATTGCTTTTTCCCTTTGGCTTACTTCGGATATCTGTTCACTAAAATGTTCCTTCAATAAATTGACTTCGTTGTAAGAATATCCTATAGAAGCTATCTGTTCCTTATATAATTCCCATTGCTGATGTTCATCCTCAAAGAAATTATCGCCTTGTTGATACGCCTGTTCTGCTTCAAAAACCGACTTCATTTTATCCGCTGTTTCAAAGAGAGACTTGAATTTTTGTTTCTGCCGATACACTTTGCTTTTTTCTAAATGCGTTTCATTCTTTTGGGTATTGATATTGTCTATGGCAGCAACTAATTCTTCAGCCGTATGCACATCATGTCTTACAAGGAAAAGATACTGTCTCTGAAGCTGTTGCATCCTTTTAATTTCATCCTTATACCTCCAAGCTTGACTATAGGCCCTTTTCTTTAACTGACCTAAACGATACAATCTTGCATAGTATCTCTTTTGAAGTCCGGACAATCTGGCCCTCTTATAACGTCTTACTTTACAGAATACTATTTTAGTCTCAGGTGTTTCTTGCTGTTTTCTATAATATTCCAAGTTTTCTACAGGGATTCTCTTAACAATCTCTTCCTCAGAATAACCTGCGCCCAAAGAATAACATCGTCTAAATCTGTTCATTCCGGGTGGTCTTACAGCCAAATGCTTCCCTTGTTTTACTTCATATCCCTTATCCGTCAAAATTTCCAAAAATTGTTGAAAATCTCCGGCTTGTAGAATACATGCGTCCACATCTCTCTTGATCATATCTGACCATATAAACTTTCCCTCCCTGGTTTCTTTCCACTCTTTGTAGTGATTACTTTTCCTGTACCTGCTATCTTTAAGTTCTTCTTCAATGTCAAGAACAGATAAACCATATTCTTCCGCCAACCTATTTGTAATCGGTTGAATATATTTTGCCCAATCACCTTTTTCATATCTGTATTTCTTTCCATCAACAAAACTTACACTGTTAAAAATGATATGTGCATGAACATGTTCAGTATTATCGTGCACAACATAAACGGCTTCATAATCTTTCCCAAGGTACTCTTCCACAAACCTTCCCGCAAACTCAAATGCTGTATTCGGATCAACCTCACCTTCCTGAAAGGAAATTACCAGATGATAACCCTGTCGTTTATCAATCTTATTGAACTTACGCTTTGTCTCCTTCATCTGCTCAAATGCTGTGTCCACCTGGCAGTTTATGCTTCCAATCAATCGACCATCTTGTGTCTTATCCGGATTCATAACATATTCCAAAGAACTCTTCAGATGTTTTCCATGAAATCCACTTCCGGTATCTTTCATATGAAGTATTTTACTGATTGCCAATTTTCCTCACCGCCTCATCAACAGTCCTGTTCAATTTTTTCATATATGCAAACAATCTGTTCTTATCTTCTGCAGAATAAAACTGTGCGTTATGATTCTTAACAATCTGATTGATGTTATGCCCAATATGATTAACCTCATTAATCAACTCCTTAAGTAACAGTCTGATTTCCGGATAATCATTCGGTTTCTGTCTAATCATCAAACGTAAGTATTCCGATTCATTCATTCCTGCTCTTTTCGCTTTTTCGCTTAACTCTGTAGCCTCTTCCGGTGTCATTCTTATCAGTTTAGTGATACTGTGTACTCTCTTCTCCAAACAACTCACCTACTTCTTCCCGAATCAGCGAAAGTCTGAATCTGTCCAACCGTTTCTTCCACAATCTTTTTCACAGATTCATCTGAAATATCTGAACTTCCGGCATCCAAGATATTTTCCGAAACAATACTTGCAAGATTTGTTGCTATCTCTTCAATCTTTGCATAATACTTGGTTTTCTTAAACAAATTATCGAGAGCCGTTTCTTCAGACTTCAATCCGTCATACCATTTCTTGCTGCTAACATAGTCAACAAAGGTGTTTGGATTTTTCATCTTTGCTTCAGATTCTTTCAGCAACTCATAATTCCATTCACATACAATGTCAATCACCTCATCCATCGAATACTCTTCCCAACAGATCATATTGTCGCTTTCCGCAAGATCACCTCTTAGAAACACACCGTCCTTAAATCCAAGAACATAATCATGTCCCTCCATATATCCCAGAATGATTTCTATCTCATTATCAGTAAGAATAATCTCCGGCTTGTGCTCCGTCTGATATTGTACAAATGCTTCTTTCGAAGAAAGCTCCGTCACAACTTTTTCTCCCGGTTCTGTGATTTCAACATATTCCTTTTCCACTGTCATAGTGCACCTCCTTATTTGTTTTTGTGAATCTTTATCATTGCTCAAATGCCCAGTAATACATCCCTGTGCATTGCAAGATACGCAATCTGGATATACATCCCGATTGCTGCCCTTGTTAGGGGGAAAGTCCCCCTAAAACCCTCTCATATACTGAGTGATAGCAATTTTTGCTAGCACTCTTAGGCATATGCTAGCGCTTTTTGCTAGCATTTTTGAATTTTGCTAGCACTTTCTGCTAGCACTTTTTAAATTATCCGAAATTCTTTTTTCAGAGTGCTGTCATTTTTTGCTAGCACTTTTAGGCTTATGCTAGCGCTTTTTGCTAGCATTTTGAAATTTTGCTAGCACTTATGCTAGCACTTTTGATTTTTGCATTCACCAGCCACTCATTATAATCTTTATATCCTTCAGGTGGGGGAACATTTTGAACTTCATACCCCAGACTGTAATACTTTTCCATAAGCTGTTCCGTTGCATTTCTCCCTGCTTCGTCTCTATCAAGACAAAATCTTATCAACGTGATTTGCGGATGCTCTGCAAGAAATGTTGTAATAGGTCCATCGGAAACCATTCCCAAAGCCAGCTTATTACTGTCATAATCGTCAAAAATATCAACGTAACTCATAAGATCAATTGCAGCTTCAAATACAATCAGTTCAGAACTCTGTTCATTCGACACGTTGAAACCAAACCTTTTATCGTTGCCTTCAACATCACACTTAAATGGTTTTCCCTGCTTATCAAACACACCTCTCATACTTGCAAATCGGGTTATTCCATCTTTATCATTACCTTTAAAGACAATGTTGTGATAATGTCTGGCTTCATAAATCAATCCTCTGGAAACAAAGTAATCAATTACTTCCTTGCGTATTCCTCTGTCATTCATCAGATACTCATATAAAAAAGAGTTATCCGGAGCAGGTACAGGAAGCAAAAATTCCTTTTTGACTTTTTCCTGTTGTACCACCTGATGCTTGAGATTTATGTTTTCATCTCTACTCTGATTACTGGAATATCCTGCAAAATCTAACAGCCAAAACACAGCCGATTTAATATCCAACCCTGCAAAGACACGTAAGAAATCAATTTGAGATCCACCATTGTTGCCTCTATCTTCCGCCCTTGACCACCTATACCAATGACTTCTGTTATAGATTCGAATAGAATCCATTTCTTTTAGCGTGTAATACTTCCCAATCTTTTTAGGTGTGTATCCAAGGTACGCTGCAACATCAACCAGATCAACGCTCTTTGCAAGTTCCAACTCTTCTGAAGTGAATCTTCCTTCCACATAATCACCTCGCTTTTCCCTGCTCTGCTATCAACGGAGAACGAAAGTCTATGTTTCGATAATCTGTATTAAGCGTGATATTGGGATTTGATATCATTCCTTTTTCTTTGAAACTGAAAAACTCTCTATTGTCTCCTCCAACAATGATATGGTCTACAAGAGGAATCCCCATCAGTTCACACACCTTAATCATTCGATCCGTCATCATGGTATCTGCTTTACTGGGTGTAAGATTTCCGGAAGGATGGTTATGCATCAGTAACATTTGAGATGCATTACTCAGCACACTTGCTTTCAGCAATTCTCTTGGATGAGCCATTGCTTCATTCAGTGCGCCTACACTTGCAAAGTGAACATTAATTGGTTTCAAGTTAGAACTCAAATTGACGACTGCAATCACTTCCCGATCAAATTGACACATCACTTCTCCCAAAACACCCGCAACTTCTTCCGGTGTTGTAAAGGGACGCTCCGAAAAAATCGGAGCATCCTTCACAAGCCTGATACTGACAACATCCAGAGAGAAATCGTTATCCAATGTCGCATTCACTTTCTTTGCCATCACTGTCCTCCTCTCCGGGTAGTACCTCAATCATAAAGTCGCTGTTTTCAGTGTTAATAAGAGCAATCAGTTCCTGTATCGTCATGGTTTTAACATTCCCTTTGTGCTCCATAAACGCCTCCTAACGTGACTTGTCTGTCGCATCATACACCAACTGAACTTCTGCAACAATTCCGTCGATTCGTTTGTTCGGAGTATCGGTAGCAAGTGTTAATTTTCTCAAATCCTTATCATAGTGATACACCTGATTTGAAAGCCTGTCCTGAAGATCAACCTGTTCCATGTTAATCTCTGCGACCATTTCCGCAAGTTCATTCGGATCTCCCATATTTACAGATACGGCGATCACCTCATGAAGAGATGACGGCAAAATATAGAGATCTGTCTCAAGCTTTTCTGCTAATTCATGAAGATTGTTTTCATAAAGCATGGAAGCTGCTCCATTGATACCATTCTGGTTAGTGATTACCCACATTGCTCTATCTTCAGGCATATCCCCAATCATCATATCTGCTATTTCAGCAGGCATGCCATCTGACATAAACATATCCCTAATGACTTCCGTCATAGATTTTACAACCGGTGGGAAGATTCTTTTGGTATTCTCTACTGCAAGATTGAACAGCTGCTCTTCTGAAACTCCCAATGTCTTAGCAAGGCTATTATTGATTACTGTACTTTCAATACCATCATCACGCTTGTTTACGACCCAGCGATAGATAATGGACAAATCCTGAAAAGAACGATTTGGCATATCAGTAAGCATCTCCTTATTCTGCTCAGTGTTAATAAGCTGAAATACAATACTGTCCTTTGCCTCCTCAAGTTTCAGGTTCGGAATGGATTCCGGTCTGTCAGCATATCCCTTTGCGAGAAGGTTCGCTGCATTACTTAAGCATCTCTCCAGGTCCTCTGTTCTTTTATACTCATCATATAAATGATTGATATAAATGGTCGGAGAAATTTTCTGCCCCTCTTCATTGTTCACCAGAGTGATTGCATCCAGTGCTACATTCACTTTCTGTGTAGAATTAGCCTTAATGTCCATTCCACTCAAGTTCTCCGGCAAATAATCTTTGATCTTTTCTGCCACAATTTCCTTAAAAATCTCATAATTCATCATATAATTTTTCCTCCTTAAAAAAGAAAGGACGACAGCATTGGCCATCGTCCCATTTTTAGTAACTTAATTTTTTTTCTTTTTGCGTTTGCCAAAAGCAAGGAATAATCCGCTTACCATTGCAAACAATCCAAGTCCAATATAGATCCATGGATTCATATTATCTCCGGTCTGAGGAAGCTTTGGTTTTGTAGGTTTATTGGTAAGATTTAACGTATAAACCACACAGTCAGGATTCTTCTCATCATGAAGTACTACACCGTGCACTGTTTCATCTAAGATATAACCTTCTGTAGCTTTTGTCTCAACCACGAAATAGTGGATGTCCACTTTAAAGCTGCCATCTGCATTATATACGCAGATAGGAAGTTCTTTGGACTCTGCATGTCCATTTTTGTCAGTGATAAGTTTTTCGATAACTTTACCATCCTTATCACGGATTTCGAATTCAACACCGGCAATTGGTTTCTTTGTAACAGAATCGGTCTTTTCAATTACAATCTTACCAACCGCATACTCATCCTTCATAGCAACCATCTGAACTTCATCCGTCTCTGCAACCTCAAATTCAACATTCTTAGCGATCTTATAACCATAAGGTGCTGTCTCCTCACGAAGAATATACTTACCTACAGGAAGTCTCTCAATCAGATGTGTCTCTCCTGCTTCAGATGTCCAGCTCTCAACTACCTTACCATCCATATCAAGAACGGAAAGCTTAGCACCGGCAATTTCCTTTTCTCCGGTAATATCCGTTTTTGAGAACTCTACCTTGGTAGGTGCGTTTTCAAATTCAGCTGTGAACTCAAGCACTTCTCCTTTTTCATCCTGAAAGGATGCATCCACATCAAATACTTCATCTGATTTCACATAACCTTTTGGTGCTTCTAACTCTTTCACATAATAAAGTCCAAGTGGTAAATCCGATACAAACGAAACTGAACCATCAGCTCCTGTAACTGCTCTTTCAATTCTTTCATCCACTGCTACAATCACTTCACCATTAACATTTAAAATGTTCTCCTTCGCAAAAAGTCCAAAGTTCGCACCCTCTAATGGTTTGTCTGTATCAGAGTCCGTTTTGACAACAGTAATTTTGACTTTCTGTCTGATATTTGTCACATCCATTCCTGCATAAACCACCTCTGTATTCTGATCCACATAGGAAAGATCTGCCTTAATTGGTGTTCTATCAAGAACAAATCCCTCAAGCGTCTTTGTCTCAACAAGATAGTATTTGCCAAGTGGAAGATTATCAATGCGGGCAATTCCATTATCATCCGTTACGATTGTCTCAATCAGCTCATTTTTCTCATAATAAACTGTATTGAGTCCATCAGGACTAACAATATCCTCTTCCGCATACACCTCAAAAGTTACTCCGGCAAGTGACTTCTTAAAGTAGTTGAAAATGAAATCATACCAGTGTCCCTTAATCAACGTTTTGTCATAGACAAACTCACCATCCTTGTTGATGATGATAGATCCTGTCGGAACTGCATCCTTCATAACAACTGTCTGGATACTATCCGTATCTTCTACCATAAACTCAACATCTGTTGCTTTAAGATATCCATACGGTGCAAATTCCTCACGAAGAATATAGGTTTCCCCTACAACAAGTCTTTTGATTACATGAGGTTCACCTGCTACAGATGTCCATGTCTCAATCAGATTTCCGTCCTTATCGAATACAGATAAGGTTGCACCGGAAAGCTCTGCTTCACTCGTGATATCCTCTTTCGTGAACTCGAAGGTTGTAGGCGTATTAAGGAATTCGTTCTGGATCTCCACAACAGATATTTCCTGTCCCTGGTATGTTGCATCAAAACTGATTACTTCCTCAGAAGAAATATATCCTGCCGGAATCTCAAGCTCTTTTGCGAAATATTTTCCGATTGGATAATCCTTTGCAAAACGAATCATTCCATTTCCATCAGATTCTACTTTCTCAAGAAGTGTGCCTGCTTCAACTACCACTTTACCGTCTGCGTTCTGAATATCCTGATCTGCATAAAGACCAAAAACTGCACCCATAATAGGCTTCTTTGTTTCTTCATCAAGCTTTAATACGGATAAAGAGAACTTCTGTCTGTCATTTTCAAAAGTAAGCCCTTCCTTAATGACCGGAGTTTTATCATCGACATACACAAAAGTAACAATCTGCTCTTCTTCATTCAGTACATATCCATAAGGAGCTTCAATCTCAATCACTTTGTATTTACCAAGTGGAAGATTAGAGAGTGTTGCTTTCCCATCTTTTCCGGTAACAAGTGTATCCACCAAATCCCCTTCTGAATAATACTTTGTTCTGTTGCCATCTGAATCCTTCTGCATATCTGCCGTAAAGATATCCTCTGCAGCATATACCTCAAACTTGGCACCTGCAAGGCTACCCTCTTTGTACACAAAGTCTTTTTCTTCAGAATTGGCAAACAAACCACCCTTATATGCGTCGAGGACTTCACCTTTCTTCTCAACAGTAAGTTCTCCGACTGCCGGAGCATCCTCGTACTCAACCTGAATGATTGCCTCAAACGTATCTGGATCAACTTCGTAGAAGGTGTCTGAATCAACTGCTACTTCCACATAATTCTCATTCAGAACATATCCAAAAGGTGCAGCCACTTCTTCAATACGATAGTTTCCAATGTGCAACACATCCGGTAAGATTAAATCACCATCTTCATCCGTAAAAAATGAAGTGTGCGTCACTTTGGAAGGATATGTGGTTGTCATCTTGACATATTCTTTTTTATCCAAGTTATAGATTTTAAATTCCGTATTTGGAATAAGAACCGTATTCTTTGTGTCTGCATCTTTTTTGATGATACGAAGCTTTGCAGTGAACTCACGATCAAGGAAGATTCTCCATGTCTGAGGTGTTGTTGGATTATTCTCAACAATCTTCACCTCAAATGGTTTGATTGTCTCCATGTTATGAGGTGTCACTGATTCGATAACCACATAAGTTCCATAAGGAATAGGAATCGAACATGCATATCCTTTTTCATCAGAATAAATAGTTGTCTTACCATCTTCTCCGATCACAACCGGTGTTGCGTTTGCAAAATCATAGGAACCGTCAGCATTCACCTTTAATGCAGATTTCAAATAAGCTGTGAAGCCGGCTCCTGCAAGAAGCGTGCTTTCTGTCTCCTCTCCATCATCTGATACTTTGATCAACTGGAATGGCTGCTTGATTACCTGCTCTTTAGAAGTTGTGCTTCGAAGCACCTGTGGAATCTTATCTCCCTCATAATCACAGATTACATCATGCTCTTCTTCATCCAAAAGATACCCTTCTGAAGGTGTAATCTCCTTCACATAGTATTTTCCAAGATAAAGATTGTCGATTTCACACTTACCTTCTTTATCAGTTGTAAGTGTCGCCACGAGGTCATTCTTCTTAAAGATTACTCCTGTCATCTTGTCCAGATGATTGATATCTTCACGGGCATATAAACCATATACCGCACCTTCAAGAGAAGCATCTCCCTGGGGAATTGCTTTTCCTGTTTCCTTATCAATCTTCTCGATCTGAATCTTTGCTGTGGTTCTGTCATTCACAAATGTGTGTGCAAAGGAAGCACTTGCTCTGTTTGGTTCTAACACCTTAAACTCAAAAGAATATACTTCTAACTCGTTTCTGATATAATTTTTTGGAGCCTGCGTTTCGGTAATATAATAGCTGTTTCTGATTGGCAGATCCAATGAATAAAATGCTTTACCATCTGCTCCCGTCGTAACTGTCTGAAGAGCTGTATCCTTTGTCACAATCACTCTTCCATCATAATTCTTGATATCATTACCCGCATACATGGTATACTTTCCACCATCTAACGGATTCTCAGTATCAGAATCTTTCTTCACAACACTGACTTCCGCTTTCTGTCTGTTATTAAGAATAGTAGTCGATTCGCTTTGAACCGTCACATTCTGGTCCTTATACTCAATTTTAACCGTCTGCGGTGTTGTATTAATGGTATAACCATCAATACTCTTTGTTTCTGTGACCACATAAGTTCCAAGATGAAGATCAGACAAAACAACCTGTCCATCAGAACCGGTAACAAGGTTATCACGAACCAAATCTCCATTGTTGTAGACCTTTGCACCATCTGCTCTGTAAATATCAGCTCCTGCGGTTACTTTAAAAGTCGCTCCTGCAAGTTTTCTCTTTTCATAAGTGAAATTGCTACCATTCCATCCGGTTAATACCTCACCCTCTTTATAGATGGTAATAGAACCTAACTGCTCTACATCTGTAAGTGCAATTCCTGTCGTCTGCCCGGCATTAACGGTGAGTGTGTGAACCGTATCACTTCTGACGTATCCTTTCGGCGCAGAGATTTCCTTCACATAATAGGTTCCGGCAACTAAAGCCTTAGACTTTGCGTATCCATTACTATCTGTAGTCATTGTATCCACCTGATTACTGCATCCGCTGTCAGAATAAATACCGTAGACTGCACCTGCAAGGTGTGCTCCTGTAGACTTATCAGTTTTCGTAATTTCACCATAACCAATGTTCTCTGTCTTGACCTTGATATATGCGGATACCGGATCTGCTTGCGGTCTTTCAGAGATAAACTCCTGATCTCCTTCATTACCTGTGATCCAGAACACACAGTTTGATTTTGTTTCAACCGTTCCATTTGTAGAACTGAAAGACCCGGTGGTAGCAGTCGTATTTACATTCTTGGTGTGAACCGTCATGCTGTTACCGCTCTTATCCACTGAAAACCCATCGATTTTGAAGTTAAAGTTTGCAAGTACTTTGTTACTGTCAGTAAATGTGTACTCAAATCTCTGATTTGACTCATTCCACTTTAATTCATAAGTTTCAGCTCCACTCTTGGTCTTTGAGGCAAAACTTGGTCTGGTAGCATTGTAAGACGCGAAAATCTTGCTTTTCAGCGTTGTATAATACCCATAGGATTCTTTGGAATCCGGCGCGCATGCACAAAGTTCACTTGCTGCCTTATCTCCTGTGTCTGTTCCCAAGAGATTCTCCATAATAATCCATACTGTTGCCTGAGTTGCAATATACTCATTCTTTTGTGTATTCGTTGGTTCTTTGGCTTCATTTGACGAAAAACCATAATACATACAATATCCCAGAAGTTTTTCCTGCTGTTCTGTCATGTCTGTATCGGGATCATCGTCACTGTTCATCAGCTGTCCTCCTTTTGCCGACAAACCAAAATTGATACAATAAGCTGAATGACCATCCAATACTGCATACAATATTCCTCCCGTATGATTACTGTTAAAACCTGTAATCTTCCCATGGTCCTTTACGGATGCATACCAGAATGCAATATTTGCACTTGGGCTTGCTGCAAAGGCCGTATTCCCATTGGCAAATACTGAAGTAAACATCGTAAGAACTGCAAGCAACCATGCGGTTAATCTTTTCAATGTTTGTTTCATCGAATTAACTCCTCCTATTTCTTTACATAAAAAAAGAGGGTAGATACAAGTCTTTGGCTCATATCTACCCTTCTGTGATAGTTTCATCATATTTATCTGTAACATCTGAATTCATAAAATGATTCTCCACCGTTTTTTGTCACACCGGCATTTCGTATATTGAATATGGAATCCGATTCCAAAAGAAGCATTCCGGCTATATAGTCTGCAATCTCACCTTCACTTCTTAAGGCTCTTCCTGACGTCGTCGAAGCCTTGTTTAGATCCACATTAACAAATACACTGTAATAGCTGTTTTCAAGACCATCTAACGGATAACAGTCGTCATAATCCTCTTTCGTTATACTGCCATCCGCCAGCAAGCGGTCTAAGTTGTGCTCTGTTGTAATCATCCCTCCGGCTTCACACTTTGATACCACAAGACTAACAACTTTGTCGGCACTGTAGCCAACTGCCTTTTCTTCTTTAGGCTCTTCCTTTTTGGGTTCCTCTTTCTTTGGAGTCTCTTTCTTAGGCTCCTCCTTTTTAGGTTCCGGCTTTTTCTCTGCCTCTGTTTTTGGTTCCTCAGATTTCACCTCTTCGTTAGGTGTTTCCTGCTTTTTCTCAGTCTGCTCCTTATCCTTCTCCTCAGAAACTGCATCCTCCGGCGTTTCTTTCTCTTCTTGTGTTATTTCAGTAACTTTCTGTTCCGTAACAGTTTCCGCTTGAGTAACCTCCTGTGTCACCATTTCAGTGGTAATGGATTCTGCTATTTCAACCTGTTCTTCCGATTGAGCAACCTCCAGAGAATCTGTATCCTTACTACACCCTACGAACCCCACACATAATACAGATAAAACAATCAATAATATTCTTTTCATAAAATCACCCATCCCTTCTGTAAGAGGGATAGGCACAGTGTTCCGTGACTGCCTGTCCACTCTTACTATGTGAACAATTATACAATATCACGGGACACTATTAAATAGGACTGTCCCGTATCCTTGTCATTTTAATCCTCCAATCAATTACATACTTACAAGTTTCTGAATTGCAAAATAGTACTTCATAAGCCTACGATTGTTGCAATACTCTTTAAATAGCTTATACATCATAATCCACTTCTCCTCCTTCCTATGGAGTTGCTATTTTTACAAATGCGAATACAACCCTCGCAACCAAGCTCAGTAATAACAGAAATAACTTCATTGCCTCTAAGACAATATTCACAAATGTAAGTGCTGCCTTTGCCGTCCATTTTAGTATTGTTAAAATTATCACCCAGATAATATTCAATAATTTACGCATACTAAACTTGCCTCCTTAATACCACAGATCTGCCAGTTCTGATAATGTTTCATCCTGCTCAACTATTTCTCCCTGAATATCCGGCTCTTTCTTGATGTCTTCTGACGTTTTGCTAAGATTAATTACACTTGCATTATTCATAACAGCGTTAATTACTGCTGTTATCAGTTCACTTGATAAATAAGCCTTCATATTATTCTCAAGTTCCTTCAATTCAGATTTTGTAACAAACTCATCACCCATCTGCTTTTTTATTTCTTCTTCAGTAAGCATTTTTCTTTTATTCGTACTACTGATAAAATCCAGCAAACTGGCAATGATAAACTGATTAATGGACTTATAATATTCAGGATTTAAGTTTCTTAAAGTCTTATGGATCAATAAATGCTCTGGATTATTTAAATTAAGACGCAAACAGTATTTCATTTCATCGTCTTTATTGGCCATCCATATCACCTTCCTTGCTTCTTTAATGCCATTTTCATCAACATTTCATATCCTTTTGCATTTGCTTTTACATCAAGTTTATAATCTGCATTTGGAAGCAATTTTGCTCCATAGTACTTCATTACACTTGCCCCTCCACCAACAAAAACAACTGGAGTGGTCATTACATTGACACCATGTTCTTTTAATGACCTGCATATCATCTCAGCGTAATTCTTCAGTTTCTGATCCATTAACTGAATTACATCATCCGGCAATCCATTTATTTGGTGATATCTGATATAATGCTCAATATCCAGTTCATCAATCTCAATATTGAACTGCTTAATGCTTGCTCTGTTAATATCTCTCATGCATGTAATCAATCCATGCGGCAAGCTGTTGCATTTAGCATCATCCGGTTTCTTGTTTACTACCGGCATAATATCTACGGTCCATGAACCAATGTCTACCACAACTACTCTTCTCTGAAAAGTTGGAATCATATCTGCCACCGCTGCATAACACTGTGGAAACACAGATACCTTAGCAATCCTTATGTGATAATCCTTTTCAGAGTATCTAAAATCTACCGTCTCGTTTTTTGACAGATAATCAATAAATTCTTTTTTCTCTTCTCCAAATCTTGTGAGCGGTAATCCTGCAGCCAGATAAACCGTTGCTTCACTGACTCCTCTTTGCTCAAGTTCTTTTGCTATTGCTGCCAATGTCAAAAGATAAAAGTCTTCGTTCTCGACTTTCGTATTTTTTACTTCCAACCGCTCGCCACCAATGTTGTAGCATGTACCCTGATACTCTAAGACATCTTTGAAAAAGGTCGGCGACGGATTTTCTACAATTCCTGTAGTAAATACTTTGGTAGGAGTTTTCATATGACTCCATCCATGATCCACTGCAATAATTTCCGGATGTTTACTTATACTCCCCATTTTATTTCCTCCAATCTGAATAATCTCTGTTTCATAATTGAGAATCTGTTTCATACTCATTCATCTGCTCCATAATGCGATCTGTTTTAGAAGCAACTCTGACACATGAATACAAAACCATAAACCACATTAAGCCTAATAAGTATATAATCGCTAATACCATTCCTACATCCTCCTAGCTAATACCTTAAAGGTATGTAGGTACACGTCTGTCTCTCGACACCCCTATCGCCCCGTATACAAAAGGGTGTACTCACCCTCGGGAATTACAGATAAGCCGCCTAAGCGTTTACGACGCATTGGAAATCCAAAACGATCTTCTCTACTGCCTTTTTGAGAACCGGGAAACTTCTATCAAGCACCCTCATAGTTTATTATCCTTCCGCAACAGTATATATGCCTTAACTCGCTCCACTTTCATCTTTCGATCCATCAGCACTCATCGCAAGTTCGTTTGATTACCATCAAGCCTGAACCGGAATTTTCACTTATCTATAATTGATATTCAATTGTGCCGAGTTGAAAATCAACTCTAGAGCTATGATAACATTAGGCTTAAAAAGTGAAAACTTCGCCACAAGATGAATTGAAGCAATATTCTATTCTTTAAAAGAATATCTCAAGTTCACATTTGTGGTCTTTCTGTCTTTATTATAAAGTCCACATTTGTAGTTGTCAATATGTTTAGCAAATTTAGTACCACTTTTGTGAACTTTATGGTATCATATAAATATGGGTTGTTAATTATAGCGAACAATTCTTCCCATATATAATAATTAAGTTGGGAGTGATTCAAATGAACGATAAAACTATAGGTGAAAAAATAAGAGAATTCAGAAAAGCTAAAAATATGTCTCAAGATGATCTTGCTACCGCTTCCGGTATTTATTTATCAACAATAAAAAAATATGAAAATGGTTCCAGGAATCCTAAACCTGATCAACTGCTAAAAATAGCTGAAGCAATTGGTGTAAGCATAAATATGTTTTTAGATTTTGAAATTAATACTGTCTCAGATGTTATTTCATTGGTAATGAAGCTTGACGACCAAACGGATATGACAATCCAGGCACAAACGGATAAAGATGATAATATTATTCCTAATACGATAACCTTCGCTTTTTCTGACGAAAACATTAACGATGCTATTGCATCATACCTTAGATTAAAGGAAAATACCGAAAAAGATTCAGCTCACACTGGAAATAGTATTACAGTAGAAGACACTATTCAATCATATGAAGAAATGAAAAACAGATTATTACTATTTAACGAAAGAATAAAAAAATCAAAATAATAAGCTAAAACATTTCAAAAATTATCCAATAAAATCATAATTTATACAGTTGTAGATTTAACAACTATTTACAACAAGTTGATATTTCTTTTGTATAACGGCTTCACCCACATTTCAAGTAACAGCATTGCACATGAGCACAGTAACGTTTTTATTGAAGTAACTAACGGCAAACTAAAAATGATAAATAGAACGAAATATGTCTGGCGTGATAAGAAATTACTAGAAGCAAAATTGAGATATCAGGGAATTAGAAACGAGATAATGCAGAAGAACCCTTGACACAATATATTCAGAAAACTCATACCTTCCAAAATAAATATAGACTCGATAATTTTGCAAAATTGAGTTATATCAATGATTGAACAATAGCTTCTCTCCCCCAAAAAACACTACAATCATAGATTTGGATGTGCTCTACTCATAAAAATATATTAGCATGGAAAGAGTTAAAGCTACACCATACTTGTATATTTATTTTAGTGAATATTCCGGTGGAGAAAAATCCCATGTCCGGCAAACAGGAAATGGCTCTACCGAACAATAGAAATCATCTTAAATCAGCTTAAAACAATATATGTTGAGCAATCTGTCAAGGCCTTGCTACCAAAGGCAGTGCTTGCAGCCTTGATAAATTGAGCAACCTATGTCATCATTTAACAGCTGATTATCACCTACCAAAAACATGATTTACTAGCACCGGACAGGTAATGGATTCCACTCTAGATTATTCATTTAGAAACAATCAAAATTGAAGCTCATCCATAGATATTTTCTTAATAAAAGCGGAATATTCTGCCTCAGACAGAGTATGATTATATGACATCAGCATTAGTCCTTTCTGTGGTTCTTCATTAATCTGTATTGGAAAATAATCCATTTGACATTCCTTAAATCCATTTTTTAAATAAAAATCTTTAACTTTGTCCCCTATATGCACTTCAACAATAACAAGGTTACTCTGACTTTTTATAGCATTCAAGATGAGGCTTCCCATGCCTTGCCCTCTATTCATTTTCTCTATCACAATGTACTCCAAAAAGGAGAATCTCTCAAAACACCACCACAGACCAAACCCACACTTATCAATATATGAAACCCTATAGTCTCTATGTCTAAAAGCAAGTATCTGGCTTTCAATACGTCGAAGAAATGTCTTGTCAAATTCATATGATAACATATCATATAAATCCGAATACTTCAATTCGGAAATATCTACTGTCCTTTTTGTTATAACTCGTTTATCCATTGGACGATTCTCTCACTTATTTCAGTTTCTACCCCTACAACGTCATGATCAGCATCTAAATCAGCGGAGATTTTTGCGTTAATAAATGATTTTTTTATAAAGTCAATCCACACATCTGGCTCATGCATTTGAAGTCCATCATGTTTTCCAACAAATATATATGTTGGATTAAAAATTTGAAATTTTATCCCACATTCGATATTTAAGTATTTAAATGCACTTCCCTCCAGTATGGATAATAGAGTTCTTCTAGTGATTGGAATCTGATAAACCCATTCCGATGTATCTCCCTTGGCACCATATTCCTTACAATCCAGCCAATCAAAATCGGCTTTCCCCCATCCTTCATCGCATTGTTTAATATTACTATTAAGTCTTTTCACCTGTTCATCGATTGTTTCTGGACTTATCCATTCGCTTTGAACTTTATAACTATCAACAGGAGATAACAGTATTATAGGCATATTACTGTGATTTTCAAGCGTGTATTGGACTATTTTATCACAACCGAGGCTGTGTCCTTGAAGGATAATTTGTTTATATCCTCTATTTATGGCAAAATTAATTGCAGCATCTATATCTGCTTGCGAACTATTATAGTCTGCGACGGCTCCGCCAACATATTTGAGTTCTCTACCAAAATAACCTTCTGCCAGACCATCATGCGAGGAGAGATTAATTGTAAGAAAATCTATTCCTTTACCTACATATATCTCTGACATAACCCATAAAAACTTATTTTGATAAAAATTGCCAAAATTACCGTGGATATGAATAACTATTTTATTTAACTGCTCAGGAAGTGCACAAAAAAACATCCCAATTATTTCGTAATCATTCTTCGTCCTTATTGACACCAATCTCCCCAAATTACTCTCCATATAATTTGTTCTCCTTCTAAATTACATGCCCCTATTCATTAGTACCGGGCGAATCCTTTTTTATTTTATTTTGTTGCGTTTCCAACATCTCACCCGAGCTATTCGCTATTTGATTTGACAATGATTGAAATAATTCTGTAATTGTCACTGGCTTGGAATAGCTAGGGTTGCTTTCGTCAACACCTGGCAAATCATGCGTCATAGATGCAAAATTCCACATTTCCTCAAACAACTTTCTATATCGTTGTACCTCCGCTTCATTTTTTGTGTACACGCCTTTATATGGTTCATATGCTTCCACTTTAAACAGCATTCTTGGCCCGTAAATTCCAAAGTCAAGTTGAGCGCTAGAAATCATATTACTCTCACAAGCTTTGACAAAATCAACTTTACTTATGTACTTTCCTTCAAAACCATCATTAGAATCGTAAAATTTACACAATGCGTCAAGTCTTCTATCAGAAATAAACGATTCATTGCCTAGTATTAAGAGTACTTTTATCTTTTGTACACATCCATTCTGAACCATTTTATAAGCGGTTTCAAAGAATTTCTTATCTTCTGCCGTAAGGAGTACTCCATCTTGTACCTGATCTATAGGAAACGTCAATTCAACAATTTTGTCTTCACTGACATTTAACGCATCAAATACCCCGACAGAATTAACAATATATTCAGATGATATTTCAATCTTTTCATCTCGAGCAGCCATTTGTAATATATAATGAAGATTTTCAATATTTTTTTTGCAACTGGTAACAAACAAGTCTTGCGAACCATGACTGTTTTCAATAATAGATTTACAATATTCGTTCATCTCATACAGTTTTCCAGTCCAATCATTGGCCTGTTCTATCAAAGAATAATCTTTTTTAGCTCTAAAGTATTTTGATTTCAGTAAAAATGAATGCCCTATATATTCCGAACACAAAAAACTTAACATGGTAGTTGATATTGTTTGAAAAGCATCAAATTTACCAAGTATAGAACATACAGCAGTTATGAGGGCTACTATAAATGAAGAAAGAATAATTATCCCTTCAACAAAATGACCAAATATAGGCTGTTTTTCGTGTACAATCATCTTTTTAATCTTTCTAGTTTTTCTTAATGACTTTTTCATATATGTACCTCTCAAGTTCTTAGTAAGCCATTACCCACCATTGTTTAAAAAATACACAATCCCCTTCTGCGTTAAAACGAACCTCATAAGTTCCATCCATCTCATATATATTTCCATCACGATTATCCATATATTTTAAGTACCAGTGCATTGCACATTTTCCCTGTTCAAAAGCAATCATATCTATATTTAGTTGTTCTATGTTTTGATACTTTGTTTCCTGCCATAGATCGCTAATATCGTCAAGCGACGAAACAGGAGAAGAAAAAGGACCTTCGTAATATTCAACTGTTTTTTTGAATAGAGTAAGGATACCATCTAAATTATGGTTCTTCCACTCAGTTTCTAACTTACCCATCCAGTAAATTGCTCTATCTTTGCTCCATCTGTTCATCTTTGTCCTCCTCACTTAAAATTAAAAAATTGTTTTGTTCTTAGATAATATGGACTGTTAGCATCATCTTCAACAAATATCTTTTGAGTTACGTAATATTTTTTATAATCATCCTCGAGTTCTGACCATTCTATGCCGTAACTCCACACAAACCCCTCTGGCGTAATCATATGTGCTGCATCCGCAAAAAATTTGATTTTCTCTGAATAATTGCCCTCGCGAATACACTTATAAAACTCTGTACTATCTATTATATTTTTCTTTTTTACCAACTCACTACAAAAAAGCACCTCTGATGAGAAATCATTAATAGTACGAAGGTTGATGGGAAGTCTTTCATATTTATCAAATAATTCATCCAATGTAGGAACCCTAAAATCAAAAGCTAATACCTTATCAATAAACACGCCACCCTTCTTTACCGCATTAGATATAGTATAGTAAAGGTCATCTCTATCTTCATAAGGGATATTTCCCATAGTCAAATCAGAGAGCACTACTCTAAAAAAATGAGGGTAGTCTTTAAGAATCGAACTCCAATCACCTTTTATAAACTGCTCATCTGATTGAACCGAGTGTGGGATAAGTTGCCCCATTCTTTTGTAAAAATCTGGACTTTTATCAAATATGAATCTCTGCTTAAAACCGAGTCGAAATAGCAATTCTCGGAATTCAGGAGTGCTTCCCAAAACAGCCACAGGTTCATTCTTATCTATATTCCTTAAAAAGTCCTCAATCCTACTAAGTTCCTTGCTTGTAGGTCGTGAAGGAGGTAATACTGCATACCACTGATCCATATTCTCCCAATTAGACATCTTGAAACCTCCTATATATTTTCAATGCATTTTCAACATTAGCATCATCATAGATTATCGCCTTGATTCCAGAAATGAAGGCCTTAATATTCTTTTGATTATATACATTTCTACCATAACTGATACCCGCTCCACCAGCATCAATTACTGCTCTAGCCATTTCATACGCCTCTTCCACCTCAACAAGAGGTCCCCCTGCAATAATTACGGGGCGCCCCATGGCAGCTTCAACTACTTTATTGAACGAAGAGCATGACCCCGTATATTGAGTCTTTATGATATCTGCACCCAGCTCCACTGATACTCTAGTACAATGACAGATCAAATCCGTATATTCTTTTTCACTTATGTTGTGATAATTATAATCTTCTCCATCCACACATTTTCTAGGATAAGAAATTGCAAGCACCGGTATTCCAAATTGATCCGCCTCTGTTGCAATTTGGGCCAAGTAATGCATCATCTGATTCTCATTATCACTCGTATAGTTTATATGTACTGCCACACAATCTGCGCCCATGCAAATTGCTTCCTTAACTGAACCTGTGATAGCCTTTGAAACATGTGTACCCATAATAGTACTCGCTGTAAGATTCAATATCAAAGGAATCTCCGTAGACTGAATCGTTGAAAGACTTCCTTTAAATCCTAAAATAGCACTTGGAACAGATGCCTCTATATCCTTTATTGTTTTAGTCATATTGGATAAACCCTCATATGGTCCTGCAATTAAACTATCATCTACCGGGACTATTAGCAGTTTTCCTTTTTGAAGAAGCCTACCTAATCTTCTCCTCTTTCCGTATTCAGAAGAAGTCATATTCCCTCTCACCCCAATTCTTATTAATATCGTTTATGAATTATTTCGCCAATTATATTAGTTACTTAACCAAAGCAGTTTTATCAAAACTCCCACTCCACTAATAGTGAAAATTGTGATTTTTAGCATTTGCAGTTTTATTCTCTATCAATTTTCCCTTGACAGAGTAAGACTTTTCTTTTTCCTTAACACATTTGATGAAACTACATAACTATTAATCATTTATCATATGGTTAATTTGCTTTTCTTATTTTCTCTTTTTCTTCCATCTATCGGTTTTTGAGCATTTTGTGGGATCAACCACATACTTCCTTTTTGAACTGCCCCGCCTATCCTGCCTTCATCACAAAGCACCACAACACATCTTCTACTAATCCCCCACTTCTCACTAATCTCCGCTGTTGTTAAAAAATCCATTTGAAATCCTCCATCTGAATTTAAACAATACTCTATAAACATTTTATTCTTTTTAAGGAACAATATCAACCAATTTTTAAACATTGGATAGAGTAAACTTACCGTCAGTTGGAGAGTTGCAGGGATTCCCTGCTTAGATTTGTCTCAGACCATTTCTCCAGTCAGTTTACATCTTCTTTTCGTTGCTGTCAAATCCCACTCAGGTGGGTGATAGAGTAAACTTACTGTCAGTTGGAGAGTTGCAGAGATTCCCTGCTTAGATTTGTCTCAGATCGTTTCTCCAGTCAGTTTACATCTTCTTTTCGTCACTGTCAAATCCCGCTCAGATGATTTCTGATTGAGACAATCTTTTTTATTTCAACACTCGGTATGGTTGCCTGCATTTTTTCGATATACACCCTGTCGCTGTTGTGTTGTCGAAGCGTATTCATATAGCCACGTTCAAACTTGAAAGTCATTTCTTCAGCACCAGCTACTTTTAACTCCTTGTTTTCTCTACGATAATGCACCAAATCTATGATCTTGTCTTCACCATAATCTCTCACATAACATCTCAGCCCACACATGGCATCAGCTCCGTTTTCACACCAACCCATTGGTCTGGAGCTCATACGGTCTGAATACACATGACTCACATGCCCTTCTGCACTGCATCCGTACACATTTTTATCCTGCATGCGTCTGACTGCACTGTCCCAGTTGTTCAGTATATAGTCTTCGCACTCATCCACCACTCCCGGATTCTTCACACATTTTCGTACTGCTTTCAGTGTCTTTTTAAACTTTTTCTTTTTCCCTTTATAGAGTGCTTTCCAGAGACTACCCTTTACTTCATTGGCATCATCCAGCATCTGATTGGCTACTTTGTTGATGTATTTCATCAGATGAAACTTATCCATCACCATCACGCCCTTGTCGATATCATCCACTCCGGCTTTGATCCAGGCACCACAATCACCATTGATATAAACGGTCTTCAGGTAGCGGGTTTCGTAGTTCGTCTCGATATATTTCTGCATACGGCTCCAAAGGCGGTGATTTTCTGTACTTCCACCATACAATCCGCCAAGGTAAAATATATGTTTTAATTCCCTGCGTCCGTATTTCTCTTCGCATCCTTCATACAGGTACAACAGTTTCCCGATCATGCAGCTTTTCTTTTTATCGCGCTCACCCGATTCCTGCTTATGGATATGGTCTTCATCGGCTTCAATGTACAGGTATTCTACACATTTCTTTTTCTCAGGCTTTTCAAACGGGATCTCTGTCTGAATCGCATGCACCTTGTTCATTACCGCAGTCTTGGTAATCTGCGCATCTTCTCCCAGCACTTTGGATGCCCTGCTGTAGCTGCTCTTTACGGCCTCTTTCAGAACCTCTGCCTCTGCTGCACAACTTAGCCTTTCATGTGGATCCAGTCCCATCCACTCATCCAACAGATAATGATAACTTCCATCATCGCGTTTCTTAAACAGTGTATGATTAAATGTGATAGCCCCGTTTACCGTGAGTAGAGTACGTGTGTCGTGACGCTGAATAGAATACTGATTATCTCGGCAGATATCCTTACACAGAGCCTCATCAATGCTGTTATACATGGTCTGCATATGGTCTGCATATGCTCTGCAACAGCGCGTCGAAATGCAGTTGCCAGATCTTTTTCATATGCATCCATGCCCTTTAGATCCGAATCCAAAAACTTTTGATCAATATTTATCAATTCCGTATACAGTTTTTCCAAAGAATGTGCTACAATGTTGTATTTCTTCGATGTGATTCTTGACAAATCCATTATAACAGAAATCCTGGTACTCTCTATTCTTTTATTCAACTGACAAAAACTTTACTTTATATTAAACATTTCATCTGATTTTTACCTCTGATCTTCTACACAATATATCGATAATCAAAAAAGTTAATATAACGATTTGGTATCTGTAAATTTTAAAAAAATCGCCATAAGGCGAACTCTTTATATGCTAGGACTCTGTTATTATTGGTAAATCATTATTTTTTCTTTTTACAATATACAAAACGCCTAAATTACACACTTTTCTATTAAAGTTAGTATGTTTCCCAAGCATATGAACAAAACACGAATTTTAATTCTTCCTTTCTCGCTTCTCACTCAGTGTGCAATTTTCCTTTACCCGACTTATGCCAAGTTATGCAAAAATACAATTTTGGTAAATCTTTGGTAAAAAATGATGATTTTCTACGGAAACACTGTAAATACGTGCTTTGTCAAGTTAGCATATTCCCAGTGTAATGCGACCATCGGTCTATCGTTCTTATCCAAAAACAAAGAGCCAATCTTTCCGTCAATAATCGGTTCTGCAGGAGGATTAGGTCTATTTTTTATAATCCTTTAAAACACTGTTCTAGGTCTATATCCATAAACATAAAGATTTAACAATAAACACGCCATCTCAATATGTGTAAAAATTACTAAATATTTCCGATTAATCTCTATTTTTCCCATCATTTCTTCTCAAAGTTTCATCATCAATGAAATCCTGAAATATTGCATATTCTTTTATTCCTTCGCCGAGATTTTTCATTTTTTCAATAATTTTATTCCTCTGATTCTCCGAAAGATTATTCTTTGCATTTTCTGCTTCATTCATCCAATGTTGTATCTCTTGTCCTACCACACTTTTAATTTCTTGATTCTTGGCTGCAATTGTTCCGCTACCATTCAAAATTTGCGTATTGGTCCATTCTTCCTGTTCTGCCATTGAATAAAACGTTACAATCATAATCCCCAGTAGATTAGATATTGTGAATGAAGTATTCCCATTATACGCAGAATACGAAGTAATACTCCTATGCATAGCCACACTTGGATTTTTTTCAAAATCATAATTACTTGCACTTTCAATTCTATCAAAGAAAAACATATGATTCTCAATATCTGAAATATCCTGCCTCTTACCCAAAAGGTAATCTCTCATGATGTTCTCCGCCCTTAGCATTGTCAGTAATATTTCCTTATTAAAAGTCGGATCACAAGAATATTCTTCCAAATCTAAATATAAACTTCTCCAACTTAACGAAACTATAAAATATGTTAAATTCTGATCATAGCTGAATTCTTGTTGCTTATGATCTTGCCACGGATTAAAAATTCTGCTTGCAAACCAGCGTTCCTTTGCACTAAATAATTCTTCGCAGTCATGGCACAACATATAATGTTTTTCTATATCCTGTGTTACTATATTTGGTTCATTTGTTACTCGGATATTACCGGGTGCTGTTTTTTTCATTCTTCGTCCTACAAAATGTGGAACTATATGACTGAGTTGAAGTTCCTTATTCTGTCTACACAAGGCGCACTGCCCATAAATTGTTTTCTCTTTTCCCATTTCAACATCCCTCCATCCTTTTTTCATAGAATAAATAGCATTACCTTTAGATACGTTTTACTTCTTGTTGAGCATAATGTCTGCAAAATTGGTAAAATTATTGGTAAATATAGACTCACAGAATTTATAACACTTTCCAGTACCCTGCTTTTTTTGAACCAACCCTCTCTATATAACCATTGTCTTTTAAAAATGATATATTCTTTTCCACTGCTGTTTCGCTCACGCCTAATATGTTATGAAGTTCTGCAGTTGTAATGTTCGGGTTGTTCCTCATCTCTGAAATTACTTTTTGTCTTCTGGAATTTAATGGTTTCTTATTCCCACCCTTTTTCCCAACTTTATTCCCAACCTTATTTATTCTCTCAAATGGAATTGTTACAACAATCGAATTCTCTCTAAATGAAAATGCATCTTTTCCGTACATTTCCGTAATCTTAGGCACCCCGCGTCCAGATTTCTCACTTATATGCAGTTGAAGAAATATTTCGGACAATTTTTCATTTACAGGGATTGATTCTCCTAAGAAAAATCCTTCCATCGTCTGTGCCGGAGCAAGTGTTCCTCTTGATAGTATCTCTATCCTATCGGAAAATACCGAAATCATGGGTTCATTTCCTTCCACCCATTTATTGTGAAGTACAGCATTTATGACAGCCTCACGAAATGCCTTGTTATCAAATAATGGAACCTCTTTTCTCTCGACGACTCTGTCGGTCTCATCCGCCTGTATCAGGTTCAACACATCTCCATAGCGCAATAATTCATCCAGACTATATAATAAACAATTATTGCCAAATTCACGTACAGAGAAAAGATTAGAACCTTTTGTTTCTCCGTCAAAAATTGATACACGAAGAGGGAAATGAGAATTGTCCGATAAAAGCTGTGCTAAAATATTAAATTCTCCTTCTTCGGTTTTTAATCCCAAGTTCTTAATAAACGTCTTTTGATCTAAAACAATACCTTTGGAGCCATAATATCCAAAAAGTTTTCGAAATGTGAGTTCCTGGTATTTTGCCGGTACTGTTTCTATCGTTTCTGTTCTTCCATCTAGTATTTTGAAAAGTTCAATTTCTCTCTTGGGGTAATCCTTAATATTACATTTTGACGATCCTATCCTTAAAAACCTCTTTTCTTTAAATGCCGTAGGAATTTCGGTTGCCGCAGGAATTACTAAAACAACGACTCTCTTTCCATAAATTTCAGTTTCTTCAAAACTAAAATTTATACTTGGAGAAAGATTTCTCGCAAGATAATTCTGGTACGGTTCCTTGTTATATTCACAATACTGATTAAATATTGTTCCTACAATTTCATGAGTTTTATCATTTACACCCCAAATGAAATACGCATATTTTTTATAATGAAAAGCCGCCGCATTTGACAGGGCAGATACATATTCACCTAATACCTCAGGCTGAAACCAGTTTTCCTTAAATTCAAACCATTCCTGTTCATCACTTAAGTCACATAAATCTAAAACAATTTGATTAATATCCATTAGTATGCTCCTTTCCCCAACTTTTATTCCCAACCAAAATAATTATAACATGTTGGGAATAAAGTTGTGAATAAAAAATCTGTCTAAAAATCGAAGAGCTTGTGGATTATCGTTTTTCGCCATCTGCTTTCTCTCATTTACTTTTCATATCTTTTTGATTGGATGCCGGACCACAGTCCTGCGTTTCTCCGGCGCAACCTTCCTCGCATCACTCAGGTATATCTCATGATGATACCGCTGATCTGTGATATCCAGCATATAACCCTGTTCTTCCATATATCGGTGCATAGCTTCCACCGTTTCCGGTTCCTCATCATATGCCCCGATGTGCGCATGCACTGTACACATAAGCCTTCATCGTAGGTCAAAAATTCCACCTTGGAGAAATCCTGCTTCTTCTTTGCAGTCGCCTCCCTGATAGCCCACTCAAAATCGTCCCTGGTAACAAATTCCGGCAGACGTATCAGCGATATCCACTGAAAATTCTCTTTATGAGCATAATCAATGCCAGCCACTCCGTTCTGCACCAGAAGCCCTCCAGCGGTGGCACCACATAATCAAAATATCCGGCAATCTGATGATCGCCCTTCTTGCTCATCTTGATCGTAAAAGCAATTCCATACAAAAGCCCGATGGAAGCCTTGTACTCTCCATCCTCTGTATTCGGATCACCCTGCCCCCGAACCGCAATAAAGTTCATCTTTGGAACCGTGACAATCTCCGGGATTGCCTTGGGCAGATAATACTCCTTGTATTCTTTTTTATAGTCAAACGCCATACTCATCATCCTTTCCGTTGTTTCACCAAACAATACCTTTTCAATGTTCCTCTGAGCCCATTTCAACAATTGTTTTCATTTGCTTTTTCACAAGTCACAGGGGTAAAAATCTCTATGTGATTTCCTTCACTGTCCACAAATTCTGCCACCCAATTGGGCCCAATCTGTGTCAAAGGAAAACAGATCTCTTTCTCCGCTAGTTTTTCCTGCATGACCTTTAGGCTCTCAACCTCTATGCTGGGCAGGCAATTGCTGCCAAAAATGTGGTTCTCCCCAACTGCCTGATAATCAAATAACATAAAACGAAATCCGTTTATGTCAAACATCCCTCCCAACTGTTTCCGTCGGTCAATAGGGCGTTCAAAGAAATTCTCCCAGAAAGCCACCGCTCGATCCAGGTTTTTGACACAAATATATAAAGATTCGATTTTGCACTCCATAGATATCCTCCGTTTCTTACAGTGAAATTCCATGCAGATCATTTCTTTTCAGAAAACCTATGCAGCCTCCAAAATTTCTTTCTGCTTCTTTTTACTGAATCCTCCAAGGACAAGCTTGTAGGATTTATCCAACATATCCTTCAAAAGATCATCCGGTACTTCCCCATCTGCCTTTACAGAATTCCAATGAACCTTGTTCATGTAATATCCGGGAATAATATCATCATACTGTTGTCGCAGAAAATCTCCCTCGAGCGGTTCCAACTTTAGTGTAATATAATAAGGCTGGTCATGTTCTCCTCTGCATACAGCAGCAAACATTTTTCCACCGATCTGATACCTGATCCAATTCCAATCCTTCTGCAAATCTTTCGTCACACCCTTTTTTTCCATCAAATAATCATCAATCCATGTATATCTCATGTTCTCAGTCCTTTCCATACATTTGGCAAATCGTTTTCGCAATCGCACATAAATTTTTTCTTGCCTCTGCTGGCTCCAGAACCTCTGCCTTTGCTCCAAAAGGTAATAGCCACGAGACAAGATATTCCATATCCGTAAACTCTGCTGTAAAAAGTAACCGTCCATCATCTGCCTCAGTAAAACAATGCGGTCCGAATTCTTCCACCAGTCTCCATTTCATATCCGGAGCCAAAAGCGCCCTAACCCGTATGTTCCCGGGAAATATCTTTTCATTTGAGAAATCAGGCATCGGCACTTTACGGATCTCAAAGGTCTGATCGGTGACTGTCACCTGATCCATACGGTATAGCTTAAACATACGAAAATCCTTCCTCTTACTACACCATCCATACACATACCAGCTCGACCATCGAAACACGATGAAATACGGTTCTATAGTGCGAGAGCCTTCTCCCGACGGTGAGAAGTATTCAAACTTAAGAAGCGTCCTATTCTCAATGGCGTTCTGAATGGTCTCAACCCTTGAAGCAAGTGTACCTTTACTCCATGATGAAAGGTCGATCAATATGGATTCCCGTCCGCTGATTACCTCCGAGGACCCTGCCTTAATCTTCTCCATGAGTTGTCCGTAGTAGCTACTGCCACTCACACTGTCAAGACTTCTGAGTCCTGCAATAATCATCTGCATATCCTTTGATGTCAGAATTGTCCGATCCATCCGATATCCGTCCATAATACTGATGCCGCCACCGGTTCCCTGTGTTGTCCGTATCGGTATACCTGCTTTGCAAAGGGCTTCTATGTCCCGGTTAATTGTTCTTTTTGAAACCTCAAACCGTTCCGCCAGATCAGGAGCCGTCGTCTTTTCCTCCTGTAGCAATACGGATAATATTCCTATCAACCTATCTATTTTCATGCTCTGCTAACGCCTCCTTCTGTATCATATCAAGCAAAACATGTCACCTGTATGTCATGTTTATTGTATCAATAAACCTTTTTGTCGTAAAGAAAAGCATCAAAAAATCCGCCAAGTAAGGCGGATTTTTTTACGCTAGGACTCTATTATTATTGGTAAATCATTGGTACTTTTCTTTTTATAATGTTCAAAACGCCTAAAATGCAGACTTTTATATTGATGTTAGTATGCTGCCCAGGCATATGAACAAAACTCGAATCATGATTCTTCCTTTCTCACTTCTCGATCAGTGTGCATTTTTTCTTTTTCCTGACTTATGCCAAGTTATGCAAAAATACAATTTTGGTAAATCTTTGGTAAAAAATGAGGATTTTCTTCGGAAACGCCGTAAATACGGGCTTTTCAGAGTCAAGTTAGTATATTGCCGTGGCACACAAATAAAACTTTAATCATTGCTTAAAACTCCTGTATTTATGGGCTTTTCAGCCATTTTTATCAAAACTCATCACAATTCCAAGCTATTTTCCTTCAAAAGGAAATCATAAATGCTCATTGTTGTAATTCCATCCTCATCTCTAGTCACATTCATAACATCCTTAACCAAGATAATCTTTTTAAATGAGTCATTTACATTCACCAGCGACGCCTTCTCCTGCATTCGCTTCTCTTCCGTTGGCATACTAAATGCGGACTGGATGTAATAGCGCTTACTTCCCAGATTAGCTATAAAATCAATTTCCAAATAGGTTCTCTCTGTTTTTCCTTCCTGGTTTACACCTCTTTTTTCTACAACTCCCACATCTACGGAATACCCCCGACTACGCAATTCGTTATAGACAATATTCTCCATGATATGTGTCTCTTCGATTTGACGAAAGTCTAATCTGGCATTTCTAAGCCCCACATCCTCAAAATAGTATTTCAAGGGAGTGCCTATATATTTTCTTCCCTTTACATTGTAGCGGTTAGCTTTGTTTATGACAAAAGCATCTTCCAGATACTCTATATACTGTCTTATTGTATTAGCGCTAATAGTAGACTGTATTACACTTTTAAAAGTCGCCTCAATCTTAGGTACATTGGTCAGCGAGCCGATTGCAGACGCCAAAATATTAACCAAATCTTCTAATTCCTGTGTCTTTTCAATATGATGTCTTTCAATAATATCTTTTAAATATGTCTCTTCAAATAGTTTGGTTAAATAATTTATCTTCTGCTCTTCGGTCTTCATTGTTACAGTAAGAGGTAATCCACCATATATAACATAATCTGCCCATCCATGATACTCATCTCCCTCATATACTTGCATGAATTCCCTAAAAGTCAGTGGATAGATATGAATCTCATCACCTCTCCCACGAAACTCTGTAATAACATCTTTTGAAAGAAATTTCGAGTTACTTCCGGTTACATAGACATCAGCATTTTTAATGTGCAGTAAAGAATTCAACACTTCTTCAAATTCTTCTAACAACTGAACTTCATCTAACAAAATATAATACTGTTCTTCGTCTATAATACGAGACTCAATATAATCCAAAATAGTATCCGGATCCCGATATTTCTTATCTTTTCTTTGATCCAATTCAATAGAAACTATATGTTTTTCATCAATCCCATGCTCCAACAAATAGTTTTTGAAAATTGTAAAAATCAGATACGATTTTCCGCATCTTCTTATACCGGTCACAACCTTAATCATTCCATTATGCATTCTATTTATTAAGTCATTCAAATACTTATCTCTTTTTATATCCATTTCCAAACTCCTTATCTGAATATTTTTGACATATTTGACATTTTTGTTCAAAATAATTATACATCTTTATTTTTTAATCAGCAACAACACATTGAATATTTTTGGCATAAATGACAAATTTATTCATGCTCTATACTCATTGTATAATATAAAAATGACATCCCGACAGAAACATTTGCCAGAATGCCATAATTATATCCTCCTGCTAAAGTGAGTGAGCCGTTCTAAAGAATAGTTTGAGGATAATAACGGAATGACTGCATATTGATAAAAAAAGATTCAGGTGCAACCAATATTAGTTAACAACCTGAATCCTTCATTCCTTTAATACTATACTTTTGCTTTTTCGATAAAATTAATTTGCTTTAAAACCATATACTAGTAATACCCTCTTCATGTGACGTGACATGTTCTTCCAATAATTTGGCGTATTCTTCATTTTTTATTACATAATGGTTCAAATAAAATACAAACGCTTCTCCTCCAAATAATGGACAAGTTTTTCTTTGCTTGCAAAGAGGGAAATTCCTCTCCAACCGGCAAATGCACATGCGCATCAATTATCATTTTTTCACCTCTATGTCACTTCTTGTTCATAACACTTTAATCATAAACAGACAGGGATTCTCCTCGTCCCAGATACAGGTAAACACCTCCAATGGGTAGAAACCCTCTTTCCTGTAAAATGCCCTGGTTCCATTATACGGCTCATACACTGCCGATTCATCCAATGTTTTTACTGTTAAAAATCGGTAGCCCATTTCCCTACAGAAGTGAACGCAGGCCTCCATCAATGCATGTCCGATTCCCCTTCTGTGATATTCTTTGAGAATACCGAGATTATAAATATCAGCGGTGTACTCATTATGGATCTTGAGCGCCACAAAACCGATTGCTTTGTCACCATCATAAACCACAAAAAATGGATACTCCCGATGGATCACCGACTTGTTTACAATGTCCTCAGGTGGTGAAAACCACTCCGGAAGTGCGTTCATAATCTCCAATGTTACTCTTGTTTTTTCATCTGGTTTTTCTACTTGTTTTATTGTAATCATCTTTTCCTCCGTTTTCCGACAAGACACAAAAAAAGCTACAGATATCACTCTGTAGCCAAACATCAACTATATACAGAGCAAAAATCATTCATGACATCAAAAATAGAACTGCCTTCGCAGTCTGTTATTTTCTATGCATTTTATGATTCTTTGCTCTTTCCGTCTATTTTCCTGCCGGTAACCGGTAGTACGATAATCGGGTAAATCACTCCCTTTACTTTATTGTTGCCTTGTCATGATATTATAGTAACATCTCTACCGGAATTCTACAATGGCTACCTATACTTTTTGCCTTGAGGCAATGAAATATAGTGCCACTGCAAGCGAGATGCATACTGTTTTTAATACTACATCCACTGACTTGGAAACTTCTGTTTTTCAGGTGTCTTAAAATCGTTTGTCAATTCATCATTTTCTCTCTCCGAAAGTTCTTCAAATACTTTGGGCTCAACAAATTTCCCACCAAACCCCGCAAGCCCATTTTTAACTAATTCGATTCCTAAAAACGCATCAAAATTCTTGCCATCCAAGGTTGTGATTCCAAAATAATCGCATGTCTTAAATCCAAGAAGTGGGTAATAATCCGGTTCTCCAAAGATAACTGCCCCCTCATACCCATGCTGTTTTGCAAGCTTTAGAGTTTCCTCCAGCAAGATTCTACCAATACCGCATCCCTGCCACTGGGGCAATACACATAGAGGACCGAAGGTCAGTATTTCTTTTTTCTGATTCCCCTTTTGCAATTGAGCTTTTGTATAATAAATTGCTCCCACTATTTCTCCGTTCACCTCTGCAATTCTGGATATTTCAGGTACATAATCCTCACAATTTCTGATTTTGTGAACCAGCAAATGCTCATTGCATCCAACCCGATGTTTGTTCCAAAATGCTCTAAGTGCAACCTCCTCAACCTCATGATATTCCTCTTGAGTTTCCTCTCTGATAATGACCTCTTTTATATTTACTTTATTCTTTCTCGGAAAATAGCCCAGATCTAGCCGCACTTCTTTGCGTTCAATGTCTCTGTTGGAATAACAACAGCTGTCAAAACCAACCAGTTCAAAGCCTTCCCGTAGATAAAAACTGATGGCCGGAACATTGCAGGATTGTGTCTCCAAAATAACAGCCCGCCTGTGCTCCAGATTAGCCTGTTGCTTCGCAATTGCCATCAATGCATGCCCTATTCCTTTCCTTCTCATACTTTCATGCACCCATAATTCCGTGACCATCAATCGATTGGACCACTCCTCCGGACAAGTCTCAATGCACGCAACCAACTCCTGTTTACCATCTATTTCTTCTACAATCCCCCACGCATAAGCTTTCTCCCAATGCTCCTGATATAGTTTGTCCGGGAAATCATATTCCTCTGGATAGTGTGAAATAGGCTCCTCTAATTTTTCTTTTATCAAATCAACACGAAAACTATTATCCTCTTTTCTAATTTTCACATCGTAATATTCATCCGTAGTATATCTCATAGGAATCGGAACATTTTGCCACTGTTCTTTCGGCAAATGAATAATATTTATTTTTTCTTTGTTCATTTCTATATGTACCTCCAACTCTATTACACATTGCTCCTCGTAATAAACTGCTCCACTCCATCCACAACCGCTCATAAATACCATTATGAAATAACCCTTATGTAATTCATCAGGCATTCCCCTTCATAAATATACTTATTAAATAAATATACTTATGAAGGAGGACGTCTTACCGTTTGACTATCGAGCCCTAACCAAATTACATAAATGTGGCAATTGTTTATTTAATGAATCATCAGCCCTATATACCGTGTTTATGTATGCATAAATAGCATTTTCACAACGACTTTAACCGTATCTTCTCCATACAGCTTTGAGTTCCTCAGGAATATCTAACACAATTATATCATAATCATATTCAATTTAAGAAAACAAAAATGTCGCCAATTCTACACTAGACCTAGAAAACATGACAAAATCATCAAATATAATCTCATCATACGGATTTGGCGCTATTAATTTGCTGAATTTGCTCTCTTTTCTAAAATCATATTTTTTTAAGTTTCTTATATTCCACCTCGAGAGTTCTCACATCACGCAGATCGTGAACAGCAGTATTTCCCACTAAACGATAGTAATTACATAACTCGTATAACTTTTGATATTCTTTAGGCAATTTCCCTACAACATTATTTACTACGGTTTTGAAGAACTGAAAGAAGCTATCGAGAAGTATATTGTGTATTACAACGAAAAAAGAATTAAAGAAAAACTTGGTTGGATGAGTCCTATTGAATACAGACTCTCTACCTTGGCTGCATAAAATAGCGTAGCAGCCATTAAAACTGCTACGCTTAAAAAGTCTAACTTTTGGGGGGCACCTCAAAATTAAGGCGGATTTTTTTACGCTAGGACTCTATTATTGGTAAATCATTGGTATTATTCTTTTTATAATGTTCAAAACGTCTGAATTACACACTTTTTTATTAATGTTAGTATGTTGCCCAGGCAAATATACATTACCTTTATCATACCAATTTCTGCTACTCCTACGGTCTATTTGGGATTTCTTATAAAAAGTGGTAAACCAGTGGTAAAAATCATTCCCAACATCTACAAAATCAAGGTTTTATAAGTTTTTCAGGATTTCAGTTAGTATAGTGCCGTGGCACACAAATAAAACTTTAATCATCGCTCTAAGCTCCTGTATTTATGGGCTTTTCAGCCATTTTCATCATTTCTTCAATTCACTCAAAATCCGCAAAACATCTTGGGATTCATTCCAGACGATGCCATCTTAGAACAAAATTTATGCCTGCACACATGAGGAGTCACCTTCGGCATCTGAATCTTGTAGATACTATTGTACTTTTCACAAATATGCTGGAAATGTTTTTCCCAATGCAAAGCGACCATAGATGGGTATTTCATATTATTATTTAATAAAAAATCCAAGCAACAGCCCCATAGCCAATGCTATCAAATGTACCACCAAACTCTCTACACCAAGCACTAGCGACACAACAAAAAATGCTATCAAATATATAATTTCTGGTTTCTTTATGGAAATCTGTTTCTTATACAAAAGAATAACTAATACGCCAATCGTAGCAAATATTCCAGCTGATGCCCCCACTGACTCATTCGAAAAAATTAGCGACACAATAATTGCATCTACAATTGCAATTGTATGAAAGAATATCAAATACCATAAACTTCCATATTTCTTCTCAATATATTTTCCTGCAATCAATAGTGCAGCCATATTCATAACCATATGAAACGCACCCACATGAAGATATATGTGTGTTATACATCTCCAGAACTGTCCATTCAAAAACACATTTTCATAAGACATACTTCCAAACTTTCCTAGCAAGCCTTGACATCCTGCAAGGAAATTAAGAATATAAGCCATTGTCACATTATCTGATATTTCTAAAAGAGCCTGTTTTTCCACAATTATCGAATTCAATATCAAAACACTTGTGCATATCAATACAATTGTGCAATTTACTAATCCGTATTTTCCAATTATTTTTTTCATATCGTTACCTGTTGTCCCTAAAAATCCAATTTATGCCTTAGCACATTTAATCAAAAGATAATTTCAAACTAAAAGTTGTCTTTCAGAAATAGTGTTCCATTAAGCGATCAACCCATTCTGGAACGGATGCATCTTTCTTATCATATACTGGATAATATGGTTTTATATCTAAATGTGAATTACTATTTATTCATCTCCTCAACAAAACTTGCCGCCTTCACTGTCATCTCTACCCACCCAGGTACAAAACCACTCTTCAACGCATTTTTAACAGATTTAAGATTTGACCAGGCACAACAATAAAATGGCACCTTGCCTCTAGCAATTATTTCCATTGCCAAATTGCTTGTCAATGAAGATGCAATTCCCTGTCTACGATAATCAGGCAGAACATCAACGCCAATTTGCCACATATCATCACAATCTGCAGAGCAGGCTGCAAGTCCAATCAGTTTCCCATTGTCATAAGCACCAACACCAAGAACATCCAGTTCCTTTCTATCTTCGCACAATGCATTCCCCCAAGCGGAACTATATAAATCTGCGAAATCCTTTTGCTCCAACACCTTAAGCTGATATCCACATTCTCTTCGTTTCAAAACATTAACATCCGGCAAAAAATACTCTGCCATGAAACAAACACGATATCCATTTTCTTTCATCCTATCATCTAACCAATGCATGTTTGGAGTTTCAAAACAATGATAAAACTCATATTTATTCAAGTATGTTTCTACAATTTCTCTATATTCATCTTTTACTGACGCAACTATATTACTTCCATACGAAACCAAATTACAGGCAATAGGTTCCTTGTAGTACTTTCTTGCCAATGGTCCAATCTCAAACTTTACAAACACATTTGTGTCCATAAGGAAATCAGAAGCGTTGGCATTTGTATCATACGCAGATTGCTGCATTGCAATATCAAGTATCTCTTTATTTGTCATATTTAATCACCACCAACCTTGAGTTTTCGTTATTCAACTTTTTTCAATAATATTTCCATAGTTATTTCTCCCACCATAAACTAAAAAATCACATCATCTATTTTTATCTTTCTCAATATATATATGAATTGCCTCCGTAAATTTAATTCAAAATGTAAAAAAGTTCCTCAGTTCTACAGAGCCTTGCAATAGAAATACTTAGATAATTTTGGATTTTTATCTTCTCTAATAAATTCCAGAGAATAACCAAGCTTTTTATAAAAATCCGGAGCTTGAAAACCAAACGTCGTCAATGTTATTTTGTCAAATCCCTTATTCTTATAATTTTCTTCCACAGTTCTTACAAGCTTCGTTCCGATGTTTTGTCCTCTATAGTTTTTGTCAATTATTAAATCGCCTATATGCACTTCGTTATAATAAGCGTTTCCTGTAATTGTTCCAATAATCTCACCTGAATCATCTTCCGCCACAAACCAATATTCTTCATAATTCAACTCAACATTATTTGTTACGGCATAATCGGCAAATGCCTCGTTAATAAAATCACCAACTTTATTTTCAGCTTCACTTTTCTTTATAATTTTCAAATTTCTGACCTCATAATACTTTATTATTCATTTTCCCCTGCTCTCATCAACTTCAACCAATCATAATTTTTTTATCGGATGCCTGATAACCGTCTTCCATTTCTCAGGTGCAACCTTTCTTGCATCTGACAGGTATATTTCATGATGCAATCGCGTATCCGAAAAATCATTCACAT
>JAEELL010000105.1 GCA_016282745.1 Lachnospiraceae bacterium | reverse complement strand
ATTAATTCGTCAGAGTGACACAAATGAGAAGCTAAAATGGAATCAAATAAAAAGCATCAGTTTTCATTTAGGAAAATGGCGACTGGATGGATTGGTAATGGATGTATCTGTAATTGGAAAAAAGAGAATTACTTTCTCATTTTTCAATTACACACCAGGAGTAAGTATTAAAGAAATAAAAAAAGCAATTTTATTTTTTTCTAAAAACCCAGCTATAATAAAAAGGGAATCATAGAAGCAACGGGCTGCTCTGGAGCAGCAGATTTTTTGCATTGCAAAGCGACAGAAATAAGCGTTCTCCAATCACTTTCATCTGAAATCTGATCATCATACTCTCCTTAAGTTCCCCCTATGATTACTAAGGTGCCAGGGGACAGGTATGAAGTTCACCCCAGTAACTGTTAATCTTGTTAAATTCTGCCATGATTATTTGGCTGATAGAGAAATCGTGCGTATATTTGCCCCAAATCAATTACTTTTAACTTAAAAGGCTCAAACCGCCACTAACTTATGAACGGAAACTTAATGCTAAAGACAGGGAAGATAGAGGTGCCAGGCACCATACGAATTTTCTTTCTTATTTATATTGTCCTTATTAGTTCTTATGTGTATGGTCAAGGAGCGAACATTATGAATTATGTGGAAATACCAAATTCTTTGGCCCTTCAATTAGATAGTATATATAAGGAGTGTACTAATCATGACAATGTTGGGGCTGGAATAAATGTGCACAATCTCATTGATTACAAGAATACTTATTTCGATAATGGTTTGTATGTATTTGGAGGGATGGGACCTCATTTTCAACAAATGATATTTATTTCCTACAATCAGGTTGTGTATGTATTAGATGCTCATAAAGCAATGAACGTACATACGCAACTGTTGGATGCTAAAGAAAAACTGCGAATGGAGGAATGTGATTATTTATTTTATGCCAGGCATGTGTCTAATTTTATTCGCGACTCATATAAAAATGGAGACTATTATTTTGAAGACAATACAGAGTGTTATCATGAAGGTATCATATTTACAGTGCGGCTTGAACACAAACTTAAGGTGCCAAGGGACAGATACATGGCACCACCACCCTCGCGGAAAGGAGATGCCACGTACCTGTTCCCTGGCATCATTCTTAGAGCAAATCAACCAGAGGAACAGGTGGATGCTGTTAATTGTGAGAAGAAAATGGAAGAACAGCGTTATAAAACTAATGTGGGATCTTTGCATCCATAAAAAGTATGTATGAAAATGATTGCTAAATTGTTGAGATTTTATATTGTGTGCTGCACGTGCATGCTCATACTTGTTTGGATCGACTGTGGATTTACTTTCAATAGTCTTGAGATGGGTTATGGCATATTAGTAAATTTAGTATTCTGGGCACCATGCTATACCATTTTTATAGCTCTTATACATTATCTAAGAATAAATAATAAGATACTTGGCAATGTCTTTTATGAGATTGTAATAATAGTGGGCCCGCATATATTAAGCGCCTTTTACTTCTATATTGCTTATAAACTGGTAGATAATTATTTCGTGATGAGTTCTGATGGAAGGATTATGCATAGAAAGTGGTTCTTGGATTTTGGAAATGTTTATATTATAGTTTATTCACTACTCTTCATCTTATTAGTGATTCATGGGAGAATGAAAAATAAAAAAACATATCACTCTTAAATATTCAAAGATAATTAAAGTTAAATAATCATGGGGGACGGCACAACTCGCCACGCTGACAGGTGTTTCATTTGGTGTAACACAAAGTTATATTATAAAGGTGCCCTGGCACCCCTCAGAAAAAAACGTCATGGTGAAGAACATAGTAGAGGAAACAAACGATAAAGACATGGAGAAAGGATTAGTTCTTAATAAATCATATGACATCTTTTACTTAGGTAAAAGTATCTCAATATACGATAATTTAGTTCATTCTAATAATCAATATGATGATTCAAGTAGGTTTGATGATTACGAAATAAAAATTCATGGGTATAATATCGAATTATGGTGTGAAGATGACCATATAGTTAATATTTGTTGTCGTGAATCATGTATTTATAATGGAAAAGAACTTATTAAAATGAGTTTTGAAGATTTCTTAAGCGTAATCAAGGAAGATCCTTCAAATCATGAAATATTCTATATTCCATGCAAAGATAATTGGGGGCAAAATCAGCATGTGTATGTCTTCGACAAATCTGGTTTGCAAGTCTGGGTATGGCGTGGAAAAATAAGGACCATCATTATATACGATACCAATTCAGATGCAGAGGAAATAAAGGGATAGGAGGATCACGAGGGCTCTTTGCAAAACGGCATAGCAGAGTGCTCCTGATTATTCGCGAGAAATTATCTGCTTTTTTCTTGATAAATCTTTGCTTGTTTCTGAACTATTGATTATCTTTGCATCGGATTACAAGAAGTATTAATTAACCACTCATGGGTGGAAGTCTGACGATGAAGAATGGCAAGATAGACAAGTACCTCTTTGGAGGTGCCAAGGGACAGGCACATGGCACCACAGACTATATTCAGCAACAAATAAATGCTAAAGCTGGTGATTGGATTACAAATGGAGTCTTTAATAAAAATAATATTTTATGGATTCATATGTTTTAACTAAAAAAAATGAATATAAATTGGGATTCTACATTTCAATTTGCCTATTTGTATTCATAATTCCGTGTTTTATTTATATGCTATATATGAGTATTTATGGTAAACCTTTAATTGGCTTGTTGCTTATTACGCTATGTCCATTGTATAGTATATTTAGGTTTCTTACGTTTAAAGAAGATAATAATTATTACACTCTTTTGATAGATGATGAAGGACTATTAATTCGTCAGAGTGACACAAATGAGAAGCTAAAATGGAATCAAATAAAAAGCATCAGTTTTCATTTAGGAAAATGGCGACTGGATGGATTGGTAATGGATGTATCTGTAATTGGAAAAAAGAGAATTACTTTCTCATT
>JAEELL010000104.1 GCA_016282745.1 Lachnospiraceae bacterium | reverse complement strand
ACTACTTATTATAATATTGATTAGTATCGTCTAGTTTGGCATTCTCATAATGAATGCCTTTAATGCTTTCTCCCCTTTTTCACTTAATAGTAAATCTAATGCAGTTTTTCCATCAAATTTATGAAGCGGTGTATTAAGCCAAACCTCTCCATTCTCACCTATAAGTGAATATATAACATTTATAATATCTTGCGGTACACCCATAATGCAAACATCCGCATCTTCAAAACAATTTACAAAATCCTTCCAATCATCATCATTATATTCTTCAAAGAAAAAATCAATCATATTCATAGTCATTTCACCCCCCTTTGTATTAAATAGGATAATATTGACACCCCCATCTGCTCTGGCTGATGGTGCTATAATTCCATTATATTCGTTTGAATACGTATATCTTCCAATTGCATGAGTAACATCATAACTTTCCCCTACAATGCTATCTAAAGATACACTGATATTTGCCAGTGTTTTCTTTCGGTCCTCACCATAAATATACTCGATATCACGATTTGACACAACATTAGAAAAGCACCCCTAACAAATCATTTTGTTAAGAGTGCTTTGATATCAGCTTATTAGAACTAAACTGAAAATTCGTTATTGATTTTTACTTAAGTATTCCCAACAGGGGCTAAAACCGCTATTATCTTGCTAGTTACTACCGTAACTCGCTGTCCCGCCCCCTCACCCTCATCGACTGACATCAGCGTAGCTGAGAGGCGATGAGGGTTCGGGATAGTGATAGGATTTAGTTGGTTGGATTTGATTGGAAGGGGTTGGTGGTGCTAAGGTATTGACAATCATCAAACAATTCCTTTGTTTATTCTTGTTATTTCGTTCAATTTATCATTACATGTATTTTAGAGCTAAATCTGAACTTACATCTATTCCATTTTCATTACATATCTCATACCAATCAAAAACATCAGCAAAATGAATTTTAGCCCATTTTTCATACAATTCATTAATTGAATTTGCTATTTTTATTCCAAAAACACCTACATCTTCCCAATAGTTATATATCTCACTTTCAGAATAGTCGTATATCTCATGATCATAAAGCCTAATACTTCCATCTCTTTTATCAAAACAAAATGCATCACCAGTAGCAAAATTAAATAGAGGATACCAACTTGTTATTGATTGATATACCTTTAACTCATCGAGCTCTATATCATATATATCTTCCATAATTTCCACCAATTCTGCATGTACTTTCTCTAAATCTATATACGGAACAAAATTAACCTCTCCAAAATACTTTCCTTCTTTGAACCATACTAAATTGAATTTTTTGTAATGTTCATAGATATATTTTACATTCTCATTAACACCAATTCCCAGAATATTATCTATATTGATATTATACATTTCTTGATTACAACAACTTATTTCATATTTTTTTTCCAAATATGATTTCAATATTTCAAAATAATTATATTGCAATTTATTTTCCTCCTTTATGAAATGGATGTATTTCATAACCACTCAGTCCAAAGTCATCCATCATTTTACCAGCAAATTGAAATATATCTTTAGCTGTAGCATTAGGATGCGTATCTATCCATTCCATCCAAAGAGGATTCCAATTTCCCTTTCCATGTATTGAATTCATATGCATACCTTCTTTTCCAGCTGAAACAGTGATTGTATATTGGTCTACATCAATTCCTCTTTCTGCTATAAAATCAGCATAAGGTTTACTTTTTCCTCTAAACTTAGGTATAATATGATGGTCATTGGTCTGACCAGAAATATATTTATCTGTCTCTAATAATGGTACTTGTGACTTACTTCCACCCTTGCCAACTCTACTCCAGTTAAATTCACCAGATTCGTCAGCCAAAAAATTATAAAAATCACTTTTTTTGCGTGCAACAAATTCTCTGACTGCCGGATGACTAATAACTTTACCACCAATTTGGGCAGTTCCAATAGCACCTAAGAAAATCCCTGCTGTAAATGCTCCATCCAAAAACCCTCTTTCGGCTGATTGCATCACTTCATTAACATCAACACTTTGTCGTGTTAACATCTGTGATATTATACTAGTTCCTGCATTTATCGCCGCTAATGAAAATGCTGATTTAATAACTGTTGATGCAACAAATCCAACGCCGACTCCTGACGCAATAGCAAGCGCCATGCCACAAGCAGTAATTGAAACTTTTGCCTGCCATGGAACGCTATCATAAAAATTTGAAATGCTATTCATAACAATTGTAGCACCTTTATATGCAGAAGTTACAAGATTATATGTAAATTCACATGCGGTAGCTGCTCCGTGTTTTGCCAAATCCAACAAGTCTCCTGCCATAGAACAAGCTGTTGTACAGAATGTACTCTTTACATCTGCTGAAAACATTTTGTTAATATTTAAAAACGATGATGTAGATCGTCCATTATAATCTGCTTTAACAACAGGATTATCTTCTGCATACAAATATTTAAGAGTTGTTATTGGATCAGTAATTATACCGTTTTCAGGATCAACTGTAGTAAATATCTTTATTTCAGGTGAATACAAAGTGATAATTAACGAAACAAAAGTCTTGAGTTTTTCTCTCAAGACTTTGTTTCGTATAATATAATAAATAATTAATCACGAACCTTAATATGAACTTCTCTAAGCTGCTGTTCTGTCACTTCACTTGGAGCTTTGCACATAAGATCCTGTGCATTTCCGTTCATTGGAAAGGCAATTATTTCTCTGATATTTTCTTCATTACGAAGAAGCATTATCATACGGTCCACACCCGGAGCCATGCCTGCATGTGGTGGTGCTCCGAACTGGAATGCATTGTATAATGCACCGAATTTATTCTTCAATACTTCTTCTTCGTATCCGGCAATCTCAAATGCCTTTACCATGATATCAAGGTCATGGTTTCTTACAGCACCTGATGATAACTCTATACCGTTACATACGATATCGTACTGATATGCAAGAATTTCTTCAGGTTTCTTAGTATTGAGGGCTTCTAATCCACCCTGAGGCATTGAGAATGGATTGTGAGTGAAGATATATTTCTTTTCCTCTGAATCGTACTCATACATTGGGAAGTCGTTAATATAACAGAATCTGTAAGCGTTCTTTTCAATCAAATCAAGTTTCTCACCTAATTCTGTACGAATCTGACCTGCGTAGAGAGCAGCTCTCTCTTCCTTATCTGCGATGAAGAAAATAGTATCTCCAACTTCAAGACCTGCTAATTCTCTGATTTCTGACTTCATATCATCAGGAATAAATTTGTCGATTGGTCCTTTATAACTTAAATCTTCTTTTACTTCAAGGTATCCAAGACCGCCCATTCCGATAGACTGAGCGAATTTAAGTAATTTTTCATGGAAACCTTTTGACATATCAGCATGTACTTTGATAGCTCTTACGCATTTTCCATGGAAAGGCTTGAATGTACATCTCTGGAAGAAGTCTGTAACGTCTACAATCTCAAGTGGATTTCTAAGATCCGGCTTGTCTGTACCGTATTTTAGCATTGCCTCCTTGAAGCTGATAACCGGATATGGAGCCTGTGTTACAACAGAACCTTCAGGTGCAAATTTCATAAATGTATCTGTGAGAACTTCCTCTCCGATTTTGAATACATCTTCCTGCGTTGCAAATGCCAATTCGAAGTCTAACTGATAGAACTCTCCCGGAGATCTGTCAGCTCTTGCATCCTCGTCTCTGAAACATGGTGCAATCTGGAAATATTTGTCAATTCCTGACACCATAAGTAACTGTTTATACTGCTGTGGTGCCTGTGGAAGTGCATAGAATTTTCCTTTGAATTTACGTGAAGGAACGATGTAATCTCTTGCTCCTTCAGGTGATGATGCACAAAGGATAGGAGTCTGAACTTCCATAAATCCCATATCAGTCATCTTCTGTCTTAAAAATGCGATAACATTTGATCTGAAAATCATATTATCTTTAACTTTTTTATTTCTCATATCGAGATATCTGTACTCAAGACGTACATCTTCTCTTACTTCCTTTGAAGTAACAACTTCAAAAGGTAACTGTTTGTATACCTTTCCAAGTATAGTAACTGTCTTAGCTTCTAATTCAATTGTTCCTGTAGGAATCTTTGGGTTGTATGTCTCTTCATCCCTGTGTTCAATAACACCTTCAATAGAGATACATTCTTCTCTTGTAATTCCCTCTAAAAGAGCAGTGTCTCTCATAACTACCTGAAGAACACCATACATATCTCTTAAATCGATAAATGATACTCCACCATGGTCACGAATGTTTTCTACCCATCCGGCAACCTTAATTGTATCACCTACATTACTTTCAGAAATCTCACTTAAATTTCTGTCACGATAAAGTGTTGATAATTCCATTTTTTACCTCCTGAATAATAATAATCTTTCCAAGAACGATTTATCTTTCATAAAATAAAGTTAATTAAATTGTTTTTTACAAAAGAAAATCGTCCTAAACATAAACGTTCAGGACGAATAATAATCCGCGGTACCACCTGATTTACCAATAAGGTCTCTCTTGCTGATTACGTTCAGCGAACGGCGCACCTACTTGCCAAAGCTTTCAGATTGCAGCTGCTAGAGTGTTATTCACATATATTCATTCTGCAAAGATTCCACCATCCTCTGCTCTCTGTAAGCGATAATATATGTTACTTCTCTCCGTCATAGCCTTTTGTATGTTAAGCATTAAATGCTTAAAAACAGTCCTATATGACAAAATCATCATATGTTCAAAATTATATACTACCTAAAAAATGTTGTCAAATATTTTCTTGGCACATTCAACTGCTTTTACTGAACCGTCAGGAACATTTTCGATAACTACACTGATTGAGTAATCGTGTTCGTCGTCAGATGCATATCCCACATACCATGAATTGACATTGTTGTTAGAATCAATCTGCGCAGTTCCTGTCTTACCTCCGGTTTTGTATTTTGCTGATTTAAAGATTCTTCCGGTTCCGTAATCTGTAACTGCAGACATTAATTCTTTGAGTGTAGCACTCTCTTCCTTAGTCATTATTCTCTTGTATTTTTCCGGACCAAATGAATCAATTAAAGAGTCGTTGCATCCCGTTATTTTTGAAACAAGATACGGCTTCATCATCATACCGTCATTTGATATTGCATTTGCAATCATTGCCATATGAAGTGGTGTAACAAGAGTCGTACCCTGTCCTATTGATGACTGCGTAATATCAAATGTCGAAGAATCTTTTGTGAGAGTAAATTTACTCTTATTATATTCGATATTAATCGGAAGCTTCGAATTGAACAGACATTCTGTCATATCTGTTGAAAACTCTGTAATATCAAGTTTAGTTCCAAGTGTTGCAAAGAATCCGTTGCAGGAATTAGCAAATGCTTTTTCAATGTCTTCATTTCCATGTGCTGTTTTGTCGTAACATTTTATAGGGTAATTGGCAAATACTTTTGTTCCTGTGCACTTATACGTAAAATCTTTGTAATCAGGATTCTGTCGTATATATTCCAAGGAAGTGAAAATTTTAAATGTAGAGCCGGGAGTGTACATTCCCTGAGTTGCTCTGTTTAATAAAAATCCGTCTTTAACCTTGCCTTTGTCAATTTTATCCCACATAGAATCAAGCTTATTAGGGTTATAATCCGGTTTTGAAACCATAGATACAATCGCCCCTGTTTTGTTGTCTATGATAACTACCGCACCGTCACTGTTTCCCAATGAATCATAACAGTATTTCTGAATTTTGTAGTCTAGTGTTGTTGTAATATTGTTACCCGGACTTTTCTGTTCTTTAAATTCGTTGAGAGCTTTCAGGACAGGATTGAGATTTGTTGTCAGCAGATTGTAATCATATGCTTTCTCCAGTCCTGTTTTTCCTCTGGTATTCATACCAACAACATGGGCAAACATCTCGTTGTACGGATATTTTCTTACATCTTCTCCGTTTTCATCAGTCTCTGTTGTGGCAATTATCTTTCCATCGCCGGTAAGAATATTACCTCTTATGATTTTTTCAGAATATGCTTTCAAACGTTTGTTGTAAGAATTATTGACTATAGACTCAGCCTGATACAGATCATAACAGTAATATCCAATCATGACTATAAAAACAACTGAAAAGAAAGCCATTGTTCTTCTTAATTCGTTATTCTCTTTTTTCTTTTCTTTATTCAGCTGTCGCTCACGCTTTAATTCTTCTTTATATTTTTTCTTGTCAACCATTTTGAGAGATTTGTAGTGCTCTTTCTCTTTTTGACGTTTAAGCTCTTCTGCGATCAGTCTGTCTTCTGTTGTTTTTCTTTTCAATGGTCATATCCTTTCTGGTACGCTTATTTTTTTCTTTCTGCTCATCCTTTGTACCTACAATCGACAATCCCTGTATAATTGCAAACATAATAAGAGTGCTAAGTGCAGAACTACCTCCATAACTGATAAGAGGAAGAGTTACTCCTGTAGAAGGGATAAGTTTGATAGCTCCGCCAATAGTCAGGAAAACCTGAACTGCATATATTATTCCAAGTCCAAATGCAATAAGTTTGTTAAATATATCTTTTTGTTTTGTTGAGACTGTTACAAATCCCAAAAAGCAATTGAGACAAACTAAAATCAGTAAAATGGCAAATATTCCACCAAACTCTTCTGCTATTGCTGAGAATACGAAATCGGTATGTGCTTCCGGTATTGTTTCCGGCATTCCGTTGTACAATCCTGTTCCGGTCAGTTTACCGCTGCAAATTGCAAACAACGACTGGGTAACCTGATATCCGCCACCGTCAATTATTGGCCACGGATCACGCCATGCCTGAATTCGTGTCTGTACGTGGGTAAAAAATATAGAACCAACATATGCTCCCATTATTCCTCCGCCGGCACACAAAAACAAATATATTTTGCTCTTTGATGCTGCATATAGCATAAATGAGAATACCATAAACAGTATGAGGGCACACCCTAAATCTTTTGAGGCAACCAGGGTGAGAACAAAACTTCCCGATGCAATTGCCGCCGCAACAACATTGCTGAATTTGGTTCCCTTAACAAATAATCCTGCAAGAAAAAATACAAATAATATTTTAACAAATTCGGAAGGCTGAAATGATATCCCGCCGAATGTTAACATCAGATAAGAGCCATTACTTTTTCTTCCAAGTACAATTCCAAGAAGCAATACTGAAAGTAACATTCCCACTCCAAGGAAGTAATAAAACCATGTCAGCTGCTTCCATATTTCAAATTTGCTCATAAGAAACGGAACAATCAGTGTGAGCATCGTTGCAAAGGCAATAATAATAAACTGTTTTATACTCCTAGTGTAGGTGAGTCTGCCAAGTTCAATAAAACCGATTGCCAACAGCATACACATGTTGCTTAACAGCATTCTGTTAATCTTTGGATATATAACCGGAAAGATGCCAAGTACCACTACCAGATAAATCATCTGGGCACCGGCCAATATTATAGTAGTATCTGATTTGTTGTTCAAATATACAATTACAATACCAATAACATAAATTGCATATATCAAAAATGTCTGAGTGTAAAAAAACATGTCGTACTCTTCTTCAGTTTTTTTGGATAATGCCTTAAAACTAAAGTAAGTATAAGATGCCATAAGTATTGTTATTATGTATTTTGAGATTACGATATATAATTCTGCCATACTTTCTTCCTTTTTGAATAATGTTTAGTAAAATCTAAAAGATATTAATCAAAATACCATTTATACAATTAAAACGATAATAACACGTTTTTTATTTCATGCAATAAAACAATTAATTATTTTACTCCGCGTTTAAAATGTCCTCTTGTTGAATTAGGTATTTCTTCAAAATCGCCATTTTGCAAAACAAAAGCATTGTAATAATTATCAATCACTTTTAATACATCCTGTCTTTCTTCTGTCGTAAACTCTAAACGTACAGTAGAAACACCCAAATGTCTTATAGTATCGCTGTAATTGATTAGTGATAAAACATTTGCATTATAAATTATATTATAACAATAATCACAGACACATTTCACATTCATGTTGTTGTTCAATCTGTCATTTAACACATAATTATCAAAAGATTTGTTACATCTGTTCATTGTCTTTGCAATACAGTTTGCTGTAGTCATAACCGGCATAAAACCGTATACAATCATTTCTTCATTATCGCACTTTCTGTATTGTAACTCTTTGTAATTCAGTTCTACCGGAACTGTTGTCTTCACGTTGAAAGTTGAAAAGAGATTCTTTGAATATCTGTTAAAGGAATAAACATTGTAATCAAACAAATATTTTGCGTTTGTAAATTCCACTGCTTTGTTCTCTATTATATCATTCAAATAAAAATATTCTTCAATATTTCTGATTAAAAAACCATCAAATATCGCTAAACAATCGTTGTAGAAATTAGAGAATGTTTTTTTATCATCTAATCTGAAAACATGTGGCATTGCAAGGAATAATTGTATACCTGAATCCATACACATTTCTTTGATATTAGAAATATCATCGATCTTACAGTATGACTCCACATATATGACAGAAACTTTACGAGAATTTAAAGCGGCAATTATCTGTTCTCTGGTGGAACACAAAACTGTTATTGTAATATTATCAGTATTATTATCTATACCGGTAATAATATTGTCAACAGAATCAGATTCTTTGTTAATGGTTCTGTCAATGCAATATTCATTCACGATTTCATCTGTCAGTTTGTCAATCGCTTCTCTTCTCAGATTGTTGAGAGAGCCCATAGTCATAAACAGACCGTCTTCAAGTTCAACTTCTAAATAATCTGCCTCAAAAGGAGTATTTCCAAGTTTTGAAAATTGTTTGATAACTGTATCCTTTGTCAATGGTTTGTTTTCTGCAACCATTGGAATATCTCCCATAACAGTTGCAGTATGATTGTTGCATGTTACTGTAACTGTAGTATTTTTGTTTGTCGAAATATTTATATAAAGATTAATTTTTTCTTTAGGTTCCCTGTTTATGATGTGTTCGTTAATAAATTTGATATATTCTTTATTCTCAGTTCGAAATGCAGGTTCTTTAAGGGAAATCATATCTCTTGAATTGTGAGTTTTGTAATAGCTCTCATTAAATCCGTTCCTGTTAAATAAATCCATTGCTTTTTTTAAGTCTGAAGTATCTACTCTGTATTTATCCGGTTTTTCAAGGAACATATCAATATACTTTCTGTAAAGAGAAGTAATGCCTGCAGTGTACTCCTTCTTTTTCATTCTTCCCTCAATCTTTAAAGAATAAACACCTGCTTTAATAATCTCAGGCAATATATTAAGAGTACATATGTCTTTTGGACTTAAAATATATTTTTCATCTTTGCTGTTTATTACAGAATTGTTTTTGACAAGATCATATGCCAGTCTACATGGCTGTGCACATTTTCCTCTGTTGCCGCTTCTTCCTCCAATATAACTGCTGAGAAAACATTGTCCTGAATAACAGTAACACAAAGCTCCGTGAACAAAACTTTCAATTTCAATGTCACAATTCTTAGAGATATCTTTTATTTCTTTTATGCTTAGTTCTCTTGGTGTTACAATCCTGTTTACCCCATGGCTTTTGAGATAAGATACGGTCTCTCTTCCCATTATGGTCATCTGTGTACTGGCATGAATATGAAGATTTGGAAAATGCGACTGTATAAATGACATTACACCAAAATCCTGCACAATTACAGCATCAAGTCCGTTTTTGTACAACGGCAAAATATAATCATATAATTTGTTTTCAATTTCCTGATCCTTAAGGAGTGTATTTACAGTAAGGTAAATCTTTCTGCCATGAATGTGTGCGTATTTGATAGCTTCAAGGAGTTCATTTTCATTTAGGTTATCGGCATATTCTCTTGCCCCAAACATGGAACCACCGGTATAAACAGCGTCGGCGCCAGCATTGATAGCAGCAATTACACATTCCAATGAGCCGCCCGGTGCTAATAATTCAACTTTCATTTTATCACCTTTATTAATTACTAAAGCGACCAGGCATGAACCTGATCGCTTATATTATTTATTATTGAGTTCAGTCTGTAATTTTACAATATCTTTTTCGTATTCGACTAACTTCTTGTTTAGTTTCTCAATCTCAGCCTCTAAAGTCTGAATCTTTACATTTGCTGTAACTAAATCATGCTTAAATTCGTAAGCTTCTTTTTCTTTTTGCTCTAAATCAGATTCAAGTAACTCTGCCTGTTTTTTTGCTTTGAAATAATCATCAGCAATGTTAAGCTCCAATATAGTTTTTTGAACATCAAACTTCTGACGTCTGTAGCCCTCATCTTTTTTGAAATCGTTGATCTTGTTACTGATGTATGAAGCAACTTTCTGGATATATGCTTCACTCTCAAAGCCTCCAATTGTATAAATTTGCCCGTCAATTACAACATCTATGACATTTTTTGCTGACATAATTTCACTCCTTAATCTGGTCTTTTGTGTAAAAAGTTTAAAATCTATCGACTATTTTAACACATTTATTCAATATAATCAATTCCAAGGTGAAGATAAGATTGTTTTGTTGCAACTCTTCCCCTGGCTGTCCTGTCAAGAAGTCCGTTTTGTATAAGATATGGTTCATAGACATCTTCGATAGTTCCCGAGTCTTCACCAAGTGCGGCAGCTATTGTATCAAGACCTACAGGCCCTCCTCCAAACTTATTGATAATAATATCAAGTATCATTCTGTCGCCTTTATCAAGGCCAAGTTTGTCTACTTCAAGTGAGTCGAGAGCATCATCAGCCACTTCTTTTGTTATCACACCATCATATTTGATATCTGCAAAATCTCTCACACGTTTTAAAAATCTGTTGGCAAGTCTTGGCGTTCCTCTGGACCTTCTTGCAAGTTCCGTGGCTCCATCATCATCGATTTTGACATCCAGAACTTGAGCTGATCTATTGATAATTTGTTTGAGTTCGCTTATTGTATAGAACTCAAGTTTGTTAATAACTCCGAATCTGTCTCTAAGAGGTGCAGATAGCATACCTGCGCGGGTTGTTGCTCCAACCAGCGTAAACTTAGGCAAATCAAGACGAACAGCATGTCCGGTTGCACCTTTTCCGATTATAATATCAATAGCAAAATCTTCCATTGCCGAATATAAAACTTCTTCTACCTGTCTGTTCAATCTGTGAATCTCATCAATAAAGAGAACATCACCTTCACCGAGAGAGTTGAGAATTGCAGCAATATCTCCGGGTTTTTCAATGGCAGGCCCGGATGTAATCTTGATATTCACTCCCATCTCTGCCGCAATGATATTGGCAAGAGTTGTTTTTCCAAGCCCCGGAGGGCCGTATAAAAGCACATGATCCAAAGATTCTCCTCTGTTCTTGGCTGCATCTATAAAAATCTTTAGATTGTTTTTGGCTTTTGACTGACCTATATATTCATCCAGTAATCTTGGTCGAAGAGTTTTTTCTATATTAATATCTTCAATTGACTGATCTGTAGTTGAAATGGTTCTTTTCATTATATATCCTCATTTTAATTTGTAATTATATAAATATATTGAAATTCAATCTATTGAAATTCAATATATTGAAACTAAGTATATATGTTAATGTGTTTATTATTGTTTATAACTATAACAAATTTTTGAGAGCCTGCTTAATAATCTCTTCCACTGTATCATATTCGGCAGGAAGATTATTTACAGCCTTGTACGCCTCACTCTGTGAATATCCAAGAACAACCAGTGCACTGACAGCTTCTGTTTTTGCTGATGACACTGTACCGGATAACTCTTCAACATTGATAGGACTGCTGTCTGTAGATGAAATATTAATCTTGTCTTTTAACTCGATTATGCACCTTTGAGCAGTCTTCGAGCCAACTCCCGGTGCCTTTGATATAGCTTTTGAATCATCTGATAATATAGCAAATTTCAGTTCATCCGGTGTCAGAGTTGACAATATAGCCAGAGCGCCTTTAGGACCTATTCCGTTTACAGATATAAGCATCTTGAAAATCTCCAAATCGTCTCTCTTCAAAAAACCATAAAGGCTCTGTGTATCCTCTCTGACCAAAAAATATGTATGTATCTTTACCTCACTTCCGCAGTGTGGCAGTGAACCTAAAATAGAAGTTGGGATAAAGATGTTATATCCTATTCCGTTGTTATCTACAACAATACTATCGTTTGAAATAGTAACAAGTTCTCCTCTAATGTATGATATCATGATTATTCCTTTCTGATTTCGAACTTATGTTTCCCTAAAGATAATAACATAATAAAATAAATATAACAACGAAGTTTGTAATTATTTTTTACTTAAATGTATTTTTATTTTTTTAATCTGATAAATCTACTCAATATTTTTTTTCTGTCAAAAGGATATAAAGGATAGATATAGCTTGTATTGCTGATAGTTTTATTAAAAGCAATCAGTAATGAAGTAATTACTATTCCAACTATAAAACCGTATACGGAGAAGAGTTGTGTCAAAATTAGTATTATTATCCTGCAGTATTTTACCGCATATGCAAACTCATAATTTTCATGAGTGAAATTTGCAATTGCAACTACTGCCATATATAGCATTGTCTGCGGAATAAACCATCCCGTCTCTATTGCAAACTCGCCAATTACTATTGCAGCAATAATACTTAATGGTGTGTTTAGCATACTAGGTGTATTTACCGCAGCCAGTTTCAAACCGTCAATACACAGCTCTAGAGCAAGTAGTTGAAGTATAATCGGAACATACGGTTCTTTTGTGATAGCAAGAAAATTAAAATCTTCAGGCAACAATGACGGTGAGTTCGCAAACAGCAGATATACAGGCGTTAGAATAAGCGATAATATTGATATTATCATTCTTGAAAGTCTAAGATAAGTACCTGTAACCGGCGGAAAATAATAATCGTCGGCTTCTTCTATCACATCGAATATTGTAGTAGGAAGTATCATTGCTGCAGGAGATGTGTCTACCAGTATCACAATATAGCCTTCAATTATTTCAGCTGCGGCAGTATCAGGTCGCTCACTGTATCTGAATTTCGGGAAAGGATTCAGGTAACTTCCCTGATGAAGACACTCCGCCAGACTCTCCTGATTAAGAGTGAGGGAATCAGTTTTTATATTTTGAATTCTGGTTTTGATTGAATTTAATAATTTTTTGTCAACTCTGCTATCCATGTAACAGACTGCAACGTCAGTTTTTGAAACATTTCCGACTTTAAAAATCTCACAGCGGTAATCTGTGGATCTGATTCTTCTTCTGATTAGCGATGTGTTTTGAATAAGTGTTTCAACAAAGCCATCTCTTGAACCTCGAAGAACTCTGTACTTTTCAGGCTCAGTCACACCTCTTGCCGGGTATGTTCTTGCATCAATCAATATTGCACTATCATATCCGCTTATAATAAGACATATAACACCTGATAATATATCGGTTATTATCTTTTCGTCATCGTGACTTATTTCGGTTTCCAGATAAGGTAGATATTTTGAATCAAATGTCTTTATTTTTTTAGGAAGCAGATTTGAATTGTTAGATAGAAATTCTTCAATTTTTTCCATAACTTCCACGTCACACATACCGTTAATGTAATAAAACACTCCGGGTGTATTGGAAATATTAATATCCTTTTTTAACAAATCAAAATTATTCCTAATTCCTAATTTTTCATCCATGTTTAAAACAGTTGTCTTAAAATTATTGCTTACAATCAGACTCATTATGTTCTATCTCACTCCTGATATATTTTCGTATTTAACTCACTTAAATTGCACAGAACAATTTTACTGATAATTTTAGTATGAATAAGAATTATGAAATTATTCTAAAAGAGGCATCTTTTTAATTATTAACAATTGTATACTCAAAAAAACAGACCACTCAAATAAACAATGTTTATTTAAATAGTCTGTGTAATATATCTGCATTAATATTTTGTCAAAAACTGTTTTGTTCTCTCTTCTTTTGGATTATCTATTAATTCCTTTGCAGCTCCCTGCTCAACGATATAACCGTCATCCATGAAAATAATATAATCTGCAACATCACGTGCAAATGCCATCTCATGAGTAACAATTATCATTGTAGTGTTCTGTTCTGCAAGTTCTCTTATAACTTTTAATACTTCACCGGTAAGTTCGGGATCAAGGGCCGAAGTAGGTTCATCAAAACAGAGAATATCAGGATTAAGAGCAAGAGCTCTTGCAATTGCAACTCTTTGCTTTTGCCCTCCCGATAACTGATGAGGATAATGATCCATTCTCTCTTCTAAACCCATTTTGCGAAGTATACTTTTGCCTGTATTATCAATCTCTTCAAGTATTTCTTTCTTTTTGGTCTTATACTCAGGTAATTCCTTCGCCATCAGTTTCTTTGCAAGAGTTACATTTTCAAGAGCTGTATACTGTGGAAACAAATTGAAATTTTGAAATACCATTCCAAAATGCAACCTTTTTTCTCTAAGTTCTCTCTCAGATAATTTTCCGTGAGAATCGTCTAAAAGGGAATTGCCATTTACAATTATCTGTCCTTTTGTAGGTCTTTCGAGAAAGTTAAGACAACGAAGAAGCGTTGTCTTTCCCGAACCTGAAGAACCAATTATTGCCAACGTCTTACCTTTTTCAAGACTAAAACTGATATCTTTAAGTACTTTTGTTTTACCAAAATTTTTACCGAGATTATTGACTTCTAATATCGCCATTTACATCACCTCATTTATTCGTATTTAAAATAGTCCAATTTGCGTTCGATAATATTAAAAATAACAGTTAATATTCCGACAAATAACAGATAGTATAAACCTGTGTAGAATAACGGCCAGGTAAGTCCTGCAGATTTCATAAATGAAAATCCGGCAAATGTAAGTTCATATGCTGCGATTATTCTTGCAAGTGATGTATCTTTGACAAGTGTAATAATCTCGTTAGACATTGGTGGCACTACTCTCTTAATCATCTGTAAAAGAGTGATTTTGAAAAAAATCTGAGTTCTTGTCATTCCAAGAACCTGACCTGCCTCATACTGTCCTTTTGGAACGCCCTGAATACCGCCTTTGAAAATCACTGCAAAATAGCATGAATAATTGATAGTAAATGCTACAACAGTTGCTGCAATTCTACCAGCTTCATTTCCACTCCAAACCTGATATCCAAGCATTCCGGGAACATAGAAAATAACCATTAACTGAAGCATTAAAGGGGTACCCCTTATTATCCAAATGATAACATTCAAAATATACTTTGCCGGCGTTAGTAAGCCAAGGGCAATTATAAGTCCTAATGGCAATGCGAACAAAAGTGTAAGTATAAATATTTCAAATGTTGTAAACATTCCGTTAAATAACGTTAATGTTACTGTCCAAAACATATTTATCTCCTTGTTTAAACAACTTCCGTAAAAAGACAATTATAGAAAATTATTTTTTTATTTTTTCAACAACTACCTGAGCGTTTTTGCAGTATGGATTTGAGCAATTCATAGATGATTTAACTTCATCTGTAAGTGTCATTCCGTTCCATACAACATCTATATTTCCTGAATTAAGCTCCATTATCTTTGCATCCCAGTCGATTTCAACGAATTCAACTTTAACACCTAACTTTTCACCGAGTTTCTTTGCCATATCAGCATCAAAACCAATCCATTCAGCATTATCATCTTTGTAATCCATTGGTGCAAAATCAGTAATTCCCACAATAAGTTTTCCGTTCTTCTTGATTTTTTCAACATCACTGTCACTGCCACTCTCATATTTGGCTTCAGGCTGTTCAAATAATGTTTCCTGAACACCATATTTCTTTGCAGTTTCAAGCATAAAACCGTCTTTGTAAGTCTCATAGAAAAACTCATTGATATAAGAAGCGAGATCGGAATTTTTTCTGCATCCTACGCCGTATTCTTCTTCTGTAAGTCTTGTTGTATATTTAAGATCAGGATAACTTGTGCCCTCTCCTATCATAGCACCGGCCATAAGCAAATCAATAATTGCCGCGTTACTTGTTCCGCTGTTTACTTCCATCAATGCGTCTGCCTGAGAGTTTACCGCATTGTATTGATATCCTTTTTCTTTTGCAACTTCTTCACCTGCAGAACCTGCCTCTACAGCATAAGTGATAACACCAATCTGATTTCCACCGTCTTTCTTTGCACATCCTGCAAAACAAGCTGTTGCAGCAGTTACAAATGCTAATAATAATGCTAATTTCTTCATTTTAAAATCTCCTTCTGATTATTAATCATGTAATTTTTTAATAGCCTTAACCGGACATTTTTCCATACAATTTCCGCAAGACTGACATTTACTCTGATCGATATGAGCAATGTTGTTTACAAACTGAATTGCTTCGTATTCACAGTTTTTTGCACAGAGTCCACATCCGATACAACCTGCACTGCAGGCTTTTTTTACATCAAGACCTCTGTCTTTAGAACTACATTTTACAACATACTTTGCATCGTATGGAATGAGTTCTATAAGTTTTTTAGGACATGCAGCAATACATTTTTTACATGCCTTACATTTTTCTTTATCTACAACTGCTTTACCGTTAACGATTTTGATAGCATCAAATTCGCAAGCCTTAACACAGGAGCCAAGTCCAAGACACCCGTAACTGCAGGCTTTCGCACCACCTCCCGGTATGTTTGCAGCATCGTTACAATCATAGTTACCTACGTAATTGTACTTCTGTTTTGCAACGTCACAATCTCCTGCACATTTTACATAAGCAACATACTTGATTGATTCAGCTTCAATGCCAACTATTTCTCCGATTTTCTTTGCACAATCGGCACCACCTACAGGACATGCATTTGGAGCACTCTCTCCTTTTGCAATTGATTCTGCCAATGCATCACAACCTGCGAAACCACATCCTCCGCAGTTGTTTCCGGGTAAAACTTCTCTTATTGCCACTTCTTTCTCATCAACAGGAACAGAGAGAAACTTACCGGAAACCGAAAGTATAATACCTATTATTAATCCAACTCCTCCGACAACGAGGGCTGCATATAAAATTTCCATAATAATCCTCCTATATTAATCCTGTAAATCCGGTAAATGCTATAGCCATCAGTCCGGAAGCAATCAATGTCATCGGTGTACCACGAAAAGGTTTTGGAATATCATTCCCCTCACTCTTTTCTCTGATTCCCGCAAGAATTACTATTGCTATAAGGAAACCAAAGGCAGTTCCGAATGCACTTGCAAGACTTGTTGCAAAATTATATCCGTTATCGATATTTGAAATAGCCACACCTAATACTGCGCAGTTAGTTGTAATAAGCGGAAGATATACTCCGAGTGCTTTATAAAGCGGTGGAATATATTTTTTTAAGATCATTTCAACCAACTGAACAAGTGCAGCAATTACAAGGATAAACACAATAGTCTGTAAGTACTCCAAGTCAAGAGGTACTAATATTTTGTAATAAATACCATAAGTAACTGTAGATGATATCATAATTACAAATATAACCGCGGCACCCATTCCGGCTGCAGTATTTGTTTTCTTTGAAACACCAAGGAAAGGACAAAGTCCGAGGAACTGACTCAATACAACATTGTTAACAAGTGCTGTTCCAAGTGCTGTTAGAATTAATGCTGTCATACTACTTTTCCTCCTTTACTTTGTCATTATTTATTGATGTATCACATCCGCTACATCCGGAGCAACCGTCTGCGCAAGTCTTTCGTGGTTTCTTTCCGGCACTTAATCTGATATAATTTTGTGTCGCAACCAATGCAGCCAACACAAAGAAGGCACCGGGTGCCATAACAAATATAGTAATTCCATCCCATCCGGGAATATTAATTCCAAGAACTGTTCCTGCTCCTATTATTTCTCTGAAAGCTCCAAGAATTGAAAGAGCAAGTGTAAATCCAAGTCCCATTCCAAGTCCGTCGAAAATAGAAGGAAGTACAGGATTTTTTGATGCAAAACTCTCTGCACGTCCCAATATTATACAGTTAACAACGATAAGAGGAATATAGATGCCAAGTGCATCATTAAGTGCAGGCAAATAAGCCTGAAGCAAAAACTGCAATATAGTTACAAAGCTGGCAACAATTACAATAAACGCCGGCACTCTGACTCCGTTTGGAATAATTTTTCTTAGCAATGAAATAACCAAGTTTGACATTACAAGAACAACCATAGTACTAAGTCCCATTCCTGCACCGTTAAATAATGAAGAGGTAACGGCCAATGTCGGACACATTCCAAGAATGAGTACAAATGTTGGATTTTCTTTTATAATCCCATTATAAAGCTGTTTTAAACAACTATTCATTCTCTCCACCTCCATTATTTAGATAATCAAAACAATAAATTGCGGCATTGGTTCCGTTAGTCACTGCATTTGTTGTTATTGTCGCACCGCTTAATGCATCAATTTCATTTTCTGATGCTGCACCGGATTTTGAATATTTAATATAATCAACTATTTTATTCTTAAACTGATTAATAAACGAATCTTCTTTTGCTCTCATTCCAAGACCCGGTGTCTCGTTAATTGAAAGGAAAGAAATACCGTATATTGTCTTATCATTACCGATACCAACAGAAAAAGTTATCTTTCCACCATAAGCTTCATTGTCAGTAACAGTGATTACATAACCAATGCATTTGCCTGAATTATCACAGGCTTCAACAATCTCGTCTATTGACGCATTAATATTAGCATTCGGATAGTCAGCATCAATTGAGTGAGCCTCTTTATCTTTTTCTAAAATATAACTGTCAATTTTATCAAAATCCTTTATTTGGGATTCCGAAAAGCTCTTTGCATCCGGAAAAACTGTCTTATAAGCTTGAGCCTTTGTATTATCTTCCTGCTTCTGTCTTGGCTCTTTTGTTATGTTATAAACATATCCAAGGCTTACTCCTGAAACCAAAGTAATAACAAGGAGAATAATAGTATCTTTAATAATATTCTTCATTACTATGCCTCCTTCTCTTTTTCTAATCCAAATGCCTTTGGAATAGTTATATTTTCAATAAGAGGTACTAAAAGATTACAGAATATAATGGCAAATGAAACTCCTTCAGCTGTATTTCCAAATGTTCTGAAAAGCGCTGTGAGAACACCAAGGCATATTCCATAGAGATACTTTCCTTTTGGAGTAATTGGTGATGTTGAGTAATCAGTTGCCATATAGAAAGCGCCAAAAATCAATCCACCACCGCATATATGTTTAAGCAGATAAATAATATCTAAGCCCTGGCCTCCAAACAGTAAAATGCAAACTGCAAATACGCCAATATATGTAAGTGGAATTCTTAAATCAATTATTTTTCTGACTGTTAGGTATAAAGCACCAATTAATAATGCAATCACACTTGTCTCACCGATTGTTCCGGCATGATTACCGATAAACATTGTAAGTAGATCAGGATTTGCTCCATTCTTTAACATTGTAAGTGGAGTTGCAGATGATACTGCGTCAACATTTGCAGGTATAAATGCTGTCATCTGTTTTGCAAATGACAATACAAGGAAACATCTTGCACCAAGTGCAGGATTCATAAAGTTCTGTCCAAGACCGCCAAAAAGCTGTTTTACAACAATAATGGCAAATACACTGCCAAGAATTGTCATCCATACCGGAAAAGTAACCGGAAGATTGAGTGCAAGAATCATACCTGTGACAACGGCGCTTATATCTCCGATTGTCTGTTCTCTTTTTACTATTTTGTTATAAATATATTCAGATAACACGCATGAACCAATAGCAACTGCAATAAGCATGAATGCTCTGAACGCATAAAAGCCTCCAAACAGCATGGCTGAATTGACTATTCCAAACAATGCGGCTGGTATCATAGCAATAACTACATCAATCATTATTCTGTTTGTTGTAAGTTTTGCCTTGATATGAGGACTTGATGATACATAATACATTACATTCACCCTTACCCTTTCTTTCTGTCTGCAATGATTGCTCTCTTCATAGTTCTTACAGACTGAGTAATATTTCTTCTTGCAGGACATATATAATTACACGTTCCGCACTCAATACATTCCATACCGTTATATTTTATAAACATCTCTTTATCACCAAGTGCAGCTGCCTGTGCAAGTTTAGCACAAACAAGACCTTCCGGACATACATTCACACATTTACCGCAGTTAAGGCAGTTAGTCATTTTTGCTGCCTTTACTTCATCATGTCTGAATATAAGCAACGATGAAGAACCTTTGATAACAGGTACATCTGTATTAAACAAAGCCTGCCCCATCATAGGACCGCCTGAAATAATCTTTTCAACATCTTCATCCATTCCGCCTGCTTCCTCAATCAGCTGAGTATGAGATGTTCCAAACGGAACAACGAGATTACATGGATTGTGAATGCCGTCTCCTGATACAGTGACAATTCTCTCAGTAAGCGGTTTGCCTTCTTTAACCGCTCTGTAAATTGAATAAATTGTGTCAACGTTGTCTACTATACATCCCGCATCTGCAGGCAGTTTCTTTGAATTAATCTTTCTGCCGGTTACTGCATATATGATATGCCTCTCAGATCCTTGCGGATATTTAGTTTTTAATGCTTTTACTTCAATTCTCTCATATTTTTCTGCAAGCTTTGTGATATTCTCAATCACATCAGGCTTGTTATCTTCAATGGCAACAACACCTTTTGCATTGTCAAAAAGTTGCAAAACAATAGACAATCCCTCAAGTAATTCTTCAGGATTTTCAGTCATTCTTCTGTAATCTGCAGTAATATACGGCTCACATTCTGCAGCATTGACAATAACATAATCTATAGCATTTTCATCCTTTGGTGCAAGTTTAACATGAGTTGGAAAACAAGCTCCTCCAAGACCAACAATTCCGGCTTCTTTTACAGCTTCTCTGATTGCATCTTTTATGGTCTTCTTGTCACAGTTTTCGAGTATATTTTGATTCTTAGACTCAACCTCTTCATATAACTCATCATTTTCAATTACGATACTCATTACTTTTGTACCGTTTGTTACAAGCCTTGGCTCGATTTTCTTAACTGTACCGGAAATTGATGAATGAATATTAGCAGATACGAATCCTGATGCCTCTCCGATTTTTTGTCCTTTCAGTACTCTGTCACCTATTTTTACCATAGGTGTCGCCGGAGCACCGATGTGCTGAGACATAGGAAAAACTAATTCACCTTTTGGATTAATTCTTCGGGTGGGAACATCTTTTGTCAGTTCTTTACCATCATAAGGATGAACTCCACCTTTAAATGTTAAAATGGACATTTATTTACCTCATTTCATTAATATAATTAAATAAACAAATTTGTTAATCGTACATACTCGATTTTAAATGAATTTTGAACATATTTTTCTCACATTTAAAAACACCCATTATGATTATAAACAAATAATTATTTTTTTCAACTTTTATTGTTAAATATTCTTATTTAATAAGTATTTTTAATAAAATATGTTAAAATGTTAATTGTGTATAATTCTCAATAAAGAATTCACCTTTCTTTTATTGGATTATATATGTCATAATTTTATAATATATTATTCATAACAGAGGATCTAAGATGTTAATAATAAAAAATACAGTTGAAAAAGAACCTGAATATGACTTATCTCAGATAACAGACAAAAACAAAGTTCTTTATTTTGATATTGAGACTACAGGTTTTTCAAGAAAATATAATCATATATATCTTATCGGATGCATGTATTATAAAGATGAGATTTTGAATTGCGTTCAGTATTTTGCTGAAAATAAAACTGATGAAAAAAATGTACTTGATTCATTTTATGAGTTGCTTAAAGATTTCACCACTATTATCCATTTTAACGGCACTACTTTTGATATGCCTTTTGTCACTGAACGCGGAGAAAAATATAATCTGAATTTTGATTTTTCAAAATTTGACAGCGTCGATATTTACAAATCCGTAAAACCATTTGCCCGTTTTCTCAAATTAGAAAATAACAAGCAAAAATCCTTCGAACAGTTAATGAAAATTGAGAGAAAGGATCCATTTAACGGTGGGCAACTTATAGAAATATACGATGAATATACAAAGAAGAAAGATAAAAAACTGATTCCTGCTCTTCTTCTTCACAACTATGAAGATGTAATAAATATGGGACTTTTAACTTCACTTCTCACTTTTAGTGATATCGACAAATGTAATTATACTGTTACAGATTACAAAATGTGCGAGCAAAAAGATATGTATGGTGATACTTTTAACGAATTGCAGATTCATCTGAATTTCAAAAACAGTTTTTGTTTTAAGACATCTGTAAAAAACAAAATAATGTACATTTCATTTGATAACAACAATGTCTACATATCAATTAAAGTGCACCACTGCGAATTAAAATACTTTTTTACAAACTATAAAGATTACTTTTATCTTCCAAAGGAAGATATGGCAGTTCACAAAAGTGTTGCTTCCTATGTAGATAAAAATTATAGGGAAAAAGCAAAACCTGACAATTGTTATATAAAAAAGACTCTTGATTTCATTCCAATAATTGATTCCTTGAACAGCTCACATGACAACTGTCCTACAGTACGGATTTTTTCTGAAGTGTTCAAAGAAAATCTGAAGGACAAAATCAGTTATATTGATGCCACTAAAATTAGTGATGATAATATTTTAAAATATGCGGAAAATTTGTTAAATATAGATTCCTTAACAATAATCGAAAAATGTTAATAGTTCAAACTGCAAATTGACTTTTGTTTATTATTCTCAAAAATAAAAATAATCCCCGGCAGATTTTCTCTACCGGGGGTTAGTTGTTTTTGCGTTAGTTATATCAGATTAGCTAAATCAACTATCTGTTAGACATTTCTCTTTCCTGGGCCTCGATCATCTTTTTAACCATTGTTCCACCGATTGATCCAGCCTGTGCAGATGTTAAATGTCCGTTATAACCATCTGAAAGAGGTACTCCGATTTCACTAGCCACTTCCATTTTAAATTTGTTCATTGCTGATTTTGCTTCCGGCACATTTGTTCCGTTGCCTGATGAGTAATTATTCATTTCTATACCCTCCATAATAAAAAATAATAATCTAAATTTAATATTAAATTTAACTGTAATAATGTTTATTACACTCTTATTATGGATTATAAATCAAATAATAAACTGGTAAGTTGTAGGAAATTGGAAATTAATGATAATCAATAATAATTAATCAAAATTAATTATATATTTCTGATTGAATTCTTCATCAGCTTCAATCACATTGATATATTCTTTTTCATCAAACTCACCTGTAAAATCTGTTGAATCACATCTTCCACACCAAGGTTCAATGCACATAAAAGGTGCATTCTTTTTTGTTGGCGACCATAATGCAAACAAAGGCATATCGAATTCCATAGTTATATATGGTGTTTTATCGGTATGGAGCAATGAAACTTTTTTGACATCACTGTGTTCAAATACCAAAGCATCGTTGTCAAAGGTGTGTTCATCAATTTTGAATATTCCATCTTCATCCAATTCAAGAGTGTGCTCTATACTTTTTACAATGCAACCTGAATTCATATCTATTTCACCGTAAATCAAATCCTTATTTGTATCAAATTGAACATAGTATTCATAATTAACCTTTTTTGAATCTTCATTATTGAAATTAGAATTATTCATATCACTTTGAGCAGTGTCATTTGGATAATAAAATGCAGGATGTCCGCCAATTGAAAACGGCATTGTCACTTCATTTTTGTTTTCAACTCTCCATAAAACTTCAAGTTTTCTACCGGTCAATTTGTATCCGATATGAAGTTTAAATTTAAAAGGATACATAGAAAGAGTCTCATCATTGGATGAAAACTCAAACCATATCTCATCATCTGTCTGTGATTCAAGTACAAATTCATTATCTCTTGCAAAACCGTGCTGTCCCATTGAATATTCATTGCCATTAAGACGCATTGTTTTATCTTTCAATATTCCAACAATAGGAAACAGAACCGGACTCTGACGATTCCAATATTTTGCATTCCCACACCACAGGTATTCCCAATCTGTTTTTGCATCTTTTATACTACTGAGTTCTGCCCCAAAACTATTTACTGTTACAACAAGTTCTTCATTTTTGATTATATATTTATTCATTTTACTGTTACCCTCTCGTAAATCATTCAGTTTTAGTAATAGCAAGTTAATCTGAATATTAATCTAAATATTAATAAGCAAATTACCCCTCCGTCAAAATTTTGATCAGTTCCTTAAACTTCATTCCGTTTGAAGCTTTTACAAGTATAATGTCATCATTTTTAATTATCTTATCAAGTTCATTAATCAAGTCTTCTTTTGTCGCAAAATAATATAAATCATCTGTTCTCATCTTTTGTATTTCATTATAAATATTCTTTGATAGTTCTCCCACACAGACGATAACATCCAAAGATTTTGTAGCTGCATATTTTCCAATCTGTCTGTGTAAATCTGCAGTGTTTTCTCCAAGTTCAAACATATCACCAAGAATAGCTACTCTTCTTCCTTTTGTTTCGCTTAGTGTATCAATTGAAGATTTCATGGACATTGGATTTGCGTTATAACAGCTGTCAATTAACGTATATCTATCTGTTTTAATGACTTTATTTCTTCCTTCGATAGGATTAAGAGCACGAATACCTTTGTCTATTTCATCATTTGTCATTCCAAGGTATTTTGCAATACATGTGGCACACAACGCATGATTTACCATGTGGGCTCCCGGAACCGGTATCTGTGTATCGAAAGATTCACCCTTATAGTTAATAGAAACTTTTGTACCAAAAATGCCAAGTGTTTCAACATTTGTGGCAAATATATCACGATTGCTATTATTTCCGTAAAATTCTATTATTCTGTTACCCAATGATTTAACAGTGGCAAGTTTCTCATCATCGCCGTTTAAAACTACGAAAGCATTATCTTTTGCAAAATCAAATATCTCAGATTTTGCCTTTAATACTCCATCTCTGTCTTTCAAATTTTCAAGGTGACAGTCTCCGATATTTGTTATAACGCAGATATCAGGTTTCGCAACTTCCGATAATCTGTGCATTTCAGAAAAATCACTTATACCCATTTCGATTACGCCAATCTCATGATGTTCTCTTATTTGCAATATTGTAAGAGGCATTCCAATTTCGTTATTATAATTTCCGGCAGTTTTATGAACATCAAACTTTTCAGAAAGTACTGAAGCAATCATTTCTTTTGTACTTGTTTTTCCAACAGATCCTGTAATTCCAATTATTTTTGCACTGATTTGTTCTCTGTAAAATGCTGCAATTTTCTTTAACGCGACACCAACAGATTCAACCAGAATATATGGCTTGTCGGTTATATCTAATTGTCTTTCGGATAAGGTACAAAGTGCACCCTTTTCAAATACCTGGGTAATAAAATCATGACCGTCAACTACATTTCCAACAAATGGAAGATATAAATAGCCTTTCTCTATGAGACGGCTGTCTTTTTCCACTCCTGTAATCTTTGCTTCTTTTAAATTGTCAGGTCCAAAATATGTCCCATCACATGCTTTTGCGATATTGCTTAATGTCATATTTTTTAATGTATCCATTACTTCCTCCATATACCTATATATTTATACGTGTATTATCTACACCGTAATTATTCATGAATCTGATAGAACGATTAAGCGCTTTTAATCTTTCTTCACTCAAATTAAAATAGTTCTCTGCAATCTTTTTAACAGCCTCATCTGCCTGTTTTAATACTTTTGAATCAGTATAAATGTCGCCGATTTTAAATTCCATATCTCCACTCTGTCTAATTCCAAAAAAATCTCCCGGACCTCTGAGTTTGAGATCTTCACTGGAAATTTCAAAACCATCATTTGTCTTTGCAAGAATATCCAGTCGCTTAGATGCATCTTTTTTCTTACTTCCATTTATAAATATGCAATAAGACTGATATTTGCCCCTACCAACTCTTCCCCGAAGCTGATGGAGAGCTGCAAGACCAAAACGCTCGGAATTTTCAATCATCATCACAGTGGCATTAGGGACATTTACTCCAACTTCAACAACAGTTGTCGAAACTAATATCTGTATTTCATTTGAAGCAAACTTTTCCATTATTTCATTCTTATCTGAATTCTTCATCTTGCCGTGAAGATAAGATATTCGAACTGAAGGCGGGAAGATCTTCATTAATTTGTCCGCGTAATCAATTACATTCTCTCCCTCTGTCGCTTCACTGTATTCAACAGACGGACAAATTATATATATCTGTCTTCCTTCATCTATTTGTTTTTTCATAAATTTGTAAGCGTTAGGTCTGTATTCGTTTCCAACAACACAATTCTTTATTGGGAGTCTGTTTGCCGGTAACTCATCAATAACCGAGATATCCAAATCTCCGTACAAAATAATAGCCAGAGTTCTTGGAATCGGAGTTGCACTCATAACAATTACATGAGGATTATCACCTTTTTGTGCTATTGCCTGTCTTTGTTTAACACCAAACCTGTGCTGCTCATCGGTAATGGCAAGTCCTAAGTTGTTATACTCTACGCTTTCCTGAAATACTGCATGGGTTCCGACTATAATTTTTACGCTTTCATCATTTTTTATCAGACTAAGTGTCTCTCTTTTTTCTTTTGCAGTCATAGAACCTGTCAGCAATACAGCTTTGAACGGATAATTATTTTGTTTAATTATACTCGTAATTTCTTCGAAATGCTGTCTTGCAAGGACTTCTGTTGGAACCATTAAAGCTCCCTGCAATCCGTGAAATGCCACATTCAAAAGAGCAAGAATTGCAATTATAGTCTTTCCTGAACCAACATCACCCTGAACCAGTCTGTTCATAGGCTTGTTGCCTGAAAAATCAGCTTTAATTTCTTCCCATGTATTTTTCTGGGCATTTGTCAGTTTATATGGAAGTGAATCTATAAAAGTTTCTATTCTGCAATCAACATCAAGCACATGCTTGTTTTCAACAATTCCCTTGTTCTCTTTAAACATTCTAAGCATATATACAAAAGAAAAAAATTCATCAAAAACAAGTCTGTTTCTGGCTCTGATAACTGATTCTTTTGTTGTTGGATAATGGATTGAATTTATAGCATTCCAAATATCACACAATTCATATTCTTTTCTTATCTCATCAGGTAGATAATCATCATAATCTTTTATCAAATCAATAGCAGCTTTGACACTCTTTTGTACAACCGTATTTGTAAGTCCTTTTACCAATGGATATATCGGTTGCATTTCTCCCGTCTTAGTTTTGTAGGATGACTCTGTGTATATCTTTGGCTGTTCTAACAGATATGCCCCGTTTTTTACTTTTACAAATCCTCTAAATATATGGCTGCTTCCTGCCTCAAGTGTAGATTTCAGATATGGTGCATTAAACCATGTTGCCCTAATTGTATTTCCTTCGCTGTCAGACAACAAGGCGTTTATTATAATAAGGCTTCTTATTTTTTTTATCTCAGGATTTCGCGCAACTTTCAGTCTCAGCGAAAAAACTCTGTCATTTTCCAAATCATTTACAAGAACAGGCTCTTCAAAAATATCATAATTTCTCGGATAGTATTTAAGCAGGTCGTCAACAGAATAGACGCCTGCTTTATTAAATAACTTTTCAGTTTTTGGACCTATACCTTTTATATCCGATAAATTCATTGTCATTCCTCTGTATTATCCGTATTATCAGACGATTCGTCATTGTCTTCATCCTTGTATAATGAAAGTTTGATTCTCACCTTAAACAAATCACCGTCTAATATTATTTTAAACACTCCGTCGTGTCTGTCAATAATACTTTTTGCAATTGACAATCCAAGTCCGCTTCCCTCTGTGGTTCTTGAAGCATCTCCACGGATAAATCTTTCCGTCAGATCATCCTCATCCACTTTGAAATATGATTTCGAAATATTTTTGATTGTGAGTTCACAACACTCCTCACCTTTCATCAAATCAATGTATACACGTGTATTTTCCATTGCGTACTTATACATGTTACTGTACAGATTCTCAATAACACGCCACATTTTTCTTCCGTCACCGTTAATATAAACAGGTTCTTTTGGAAGTGTGATAATAGGTGTTAGATTTTTTTCTTCAAATCTCTCGCTGAATTCTCCGGCACTCTGATTTATCAGCAATGATAAATTAAGCTTATTTTTTTCAAGTTTGATAACTCCCGAACTTAATTTGGAAGCCTCAACCAAATCGTCGGTTAGAACTTTCAATCTGTGAGATTTAGTTTCAAGAATATCTATATAGTTTTTTGCTTTCTCGTTATCAAGATCTTCCATTTTCAAAAGATCAAGATAATTAATAATTGATGTGAGAGGTGTCTTTATGTCATGAGATACATTTGTAATAAGATCCGACTTCAATCTCTCATTTCTTGTATTTTCCATTACAGCTTCACTGATACCTTCACCCATGCTGTTGATTGCATCAGTCATAAGTCTGTTGGAATTGAACAGCATCTTTCGTTCTATCTTATGAGTTACATCTTCGTTGGCAATTGTCTCTGCTGAACGAATAATATAATAATACTCTTTGAAGTACTTCCACATAATTATTGTCACAAAAAGAAAATATAAAATGTCAATTCCAATAACGCCATATGAATAATAAGACATTCTGTGTCTGCCACTAGCATAATTAGTTGAATTATTTGTAATAAAAGTTAAAATTCCGAGTGTCGATGTGACTATAAAAAATATTGATACTTTTATTACAACTTTTGCGTTTTGGAAAATTGTCTGAATAATCTTTACACTGAATTTAAATATTTTTTCAATTAAAGATGTTTTCCAAAGATTATTTGTCTTTATTCTTCTTACAATACTTAAAAAATATAAGAAAACAGCTTCACAACTAACTGCCATGTAACAGCAATAAATGAGGCACTGACTATAAGACAGTTTCTTTGAAAGTCCTGTATAATCCATTGCATCAAAACCGACTATGATAGCGACTGTCAGTATAATACCAACCATGTCCCACCACAAATAATCAATTTGATAAATAAATTTATTGCCTTTTTTATCTGTTCCTGTATAGCAAAATGAAATTACAAATAATATAAGAGCAAAGGCAAATAATACCACTGAACATACGCAATAACTGTAATAGGTATCAATAACATGTTTGTCAGTTATAACTTTATTGAAATAAGTATCATAACTGTCATCAAATGGACATACTGAATTGATTGAAAATGCTGCATAAAAATCATCATAATCAGTAAATGAATTGCACAAAAGTACAATCTTTTTCAAATCTATGTCATTTTTTTCAAATCCGTATACATCAGGTTCCTGTGTTTTTTTATCATATACTACATATGATTTGAACATCTTTGAATCAACGCCGATATTTTTGCCGTGTGGAGTCGAATACTCATGCTCTAATCCATCATTATCCGTGAAAAAAATATAAAACTCAAAATTCTGATTATAATTCTCTACATATTTTTTGTTGGTAAGATACTGTTTATATTGATTATAGAATTCAACAATGGCATTGAACGACTTTATAGCTGAGTTATATATTTCAGGAGATTCGTATCCGTACATGTCAACTTCCGACTGGGTTTTATAATTACCGTATTGATCTGTGTATTCGGTATATCCGTTTGAATTATCCTCTGTATAGTAAAATGAATTTGCCAGGTAGTCTTTGTATTCAACTTCAATATTTTTGTTTTCGTCATAATAACGTTTTAATTCATAAGAAGTATAACCATTTTCAGTAATTTTTTTAGTGTCAGGATACTTATCTTCAAATGTCACTAAATTCCCAACAACTCCCAATATTTCCGAAGTATCTTCATAGAATTGAGCACCAACTTTCTGATTAAGTTCCTTCTTACTCATATATATTTCTTTTTTTGAAAATACCAGGGATGTTGAAATTGAGCATGCAATAAGTAAAAATACAATTATTAAATTTAAGACAATATTTATTACACTAACTTTTTTCATTATCTGTTATTACTCCAAAAATTATTGTTTCTCAATTTTATATCCAAGACCCCATACTACTTTCAGATATCTTGGTTCCTTTGGATTGATTTCTATTTTTTCTCTGATATGCCTGATATGCACAGCAACAGTGTTGTCTACAGCCATGGCCTCTTCGTGCCAGACATTTTCATATATCTGCTCTATTGTGTACACTCTTCCCGGATTTTTTGTTAAAAGCAAAAGAATATTGTATTCGCTTGGAGTAAGTTTTACTTCCTCGCCATCGACTGTAACTGTCTTACTGTCATCATCAATCATTAATCCACCCACAGTAAAACAGTTTTCTTTTTCCTCTTTTGAGATATTGCCAAGCTTTGTGTATCTTCTAAGCTGTGACTTTACTCTTGCTGTGAGTTCTAACGGATTAAAAGGTTTAGTAATGTAATCATCAGCTCCAACATCAAGTCCGATTATTTTATCTGTATCTTCTGACTTTGCAGAGAGAATAATAATTGGTATAGCACTCTCCTGTCTGATTTTTAGAGTTGCTCTAAGTCCGTCCATCTTTGGCATCATAATGTCTATCAGTAACAAATGAATATTATTTTCTTTTAATAAATTGATAGCCTCAATACCATCATAAGCCTTTATTACATTATATCCTTCTTTTGTAAGATATATCTCTATTGCGTCAACAATTTCGTGATCGTCATCACATACTAAAATATTGTACATAACAGCCTCCAAATAAATAAAATAATATACAATAATGGTATTTTAACATAATTAATATGAAAATGATAATTTTCTTAATTTTTTATTAAGTTAAAAAGATTCGGCTTTCGCGATTTCAACCTTCGGTTTCCAATCGCTTTCGCCTATGATAAAAATCAGAGATTTTTATCATATTTCTCGCTGATTTGGCTGCGCCACTATTATATACATTGATATAAAAGGCTAAGCCACTCTCAGCTCGAATCCGGCACTTCGTACCTACTTCTCGCTGATTTGGCTGCGCCAAATACAATCAAAAAAATAAACACAACCTTGAATGCAAGCATTCGGTTGTGTTTATTTTTTTATTGTGAGTGGCTTTAGCCTTTTATCACATCATGCCCATGCCTGGATTTGCCGGCATTGGTGGTACGTCTTCTTTGATGTTTGCCACTACTGACTCCGTTGTGAGTAATGTACTTGCAACGGATGTTGCGTTCTGTAATGCGCTTCTTGTAACTTTTGCAGGATCAAGTATTCCGGCTTTTACCATTTCTACATATTCTCCCTTGTAAGCATCGAATCCGTTTCCCGGTTCTGACTCTCTTACTTTGTTTACGATTACTGAACCTTCAAGTCCTGCATTGTAAGCAATTGTAAATAATGGTGCTTCTAATGCTTTGAGTATGATGTTAGCACCTGTCTTTTCATCACCTTCTAAACCTGCTACAAGTTTTGCAACTTCTTTTGATGCATGGATGTATGCTGATCCACCACCAGCAATGATTCCTTCTTCAACAGCAGCTCTTGTTGCATTGAGGGCATCTTCCATTCTGAGTTTCTTTTCCTGCATTTCAGGCTCTGTTGCTGCACCAACTCTAATTACTGCAACTCCACCCGCAAGTTTAGCAAGTCTTTCCTGTAATTTTTCTCTGTCAAAATCAGATGTTGTCTCTTCAATCTGAGCTTTTATCTGATTTACTCTGCCCTGAATTTCCTGCTGTGAGCCTTCACCGTCAACGATTATTGTGTTTTCTTTAGCTACTTTTACAGATTTAGCTCTACCAAGGTCTGTAAGCTGAGTTTCTGCAAGTGTAAGTCCTAACTCTTCAGAAATAACCTGACCGCCTGTAAGTATTGCAATATCTTTGAGCATTTCTTTTCTTCTGTCACCGTAACCAGGTGCTTTAACTGCAACAACATTAAATGTTCCACGTAATTTATTTACAATAAGTGTAGTAAGTGCTTCGCCTTCAACATCCTCTGCAATGATAAGTAACTTTGCTCCTGCCTGAACAATCTGCTCTAAAATAGGAAGAATTTCCTGAATATTAGAAATCTTTTTGTCTGTAATAAGAATATATGGATTGTCAAGATTTGCTTCCATCTTTTCCATATCAGTTGACATGTAAGCTGAAATATATCCTCTGTCGAACTGCATACCTTCAACCAAATCAAGTTCTGTCTTCATTGTCTTAGACTCTTCGATTGTGATTACTCCGTCTTTAGATACTTTTTCCATAGCATCAGCAACCATATTTCCTACTTCTTCGTCACCGGCTGAAATAGCAGCAACCTTTGCGATTTGATCTTTGCCGGTGATTGTGCTGCTCATCTTAGAAATTGCCTCTACAGCACACTCTGTTGCTTTCTGCATTCCCTTTCTCAAAATGATTGGATTAGCTCCTGCAGCAAGATTCTTCATTCCTTCATTTATCATTGCCTGTGCAAGAACTGTAGCTGTAGTTGTTCCGTCACCTGCAACATCATTTGTCTTAGTTGCAACTTCCTTAACAAGCTGTGCTCCCATATTCTCGAATGCATCTTCTAATTCAATATCTTTTGCAATTGTAACACCGTCATTAGTGATAAGAGGTGCTCCAAATGATTTGTCTAATACTACATTTCTTCCCTTTGGTCCAAGTGTAACCTTTACTGTGTTTGCAAGTTTATTTACGCCTGCTTCAAGAGCTACTCTTGCCTCAGTTCCATATTTAATATCCTTAGCCATAATAACAATAACCTCCTTATTATTCAACGATAGCTAAAATATCGCTCTGTTTTACAATGATATATTCTTCATTATCTAATTTAACTTCATTTCCTGCATATTTTGAATATATAACTTTATCGCCAGGCTTTACTGCCATGGCAATCTCTTTTCCGTCAACCATTCCGCCGGGTCCAACAGCAATTACTTCTGCCTCTTGCGGCTTTTCCTGTGACTGACTTGTTAATATAATACCTGACTGTGTTTTTTCTTCAGGGCTTGCTTGTTTTAATACAACTCTGTCTCCCAATGGTCTTAATTTCATAATGATTACCTCCTAATATTTACTAGCACTCTATAAGGTTGAGTGCTAACACTTACTACATAATACATCATATTTTCAAAATGTGCAATAGCAATGTACTTCTTATCTGTCCAATTAATTGTGTATTTTCTTATTTTCCCACTTTATTGTCTCTCCCAAAACAAAACAAATATTGTTGTGCGTATCCGCCATATTCTCCATATTTTTCTTTAGCAAATTTCTGTATAACGGTTTTATCTGTTTCTTCCTTAAAATACAATTCCTCCATTATGCGCTTTATCCAGACATCAATTGGAAAACTGGCTCTATAGTTTAAAGAAAACAACATTACGCAATTTGCAACTTTGTTACCTACGCCTTTAACTTGCGTGAGCAGTTTAAGGGCATCATCTTCATTTAAATTGTCAAATAATTGTTCTGAGATTTCACCGGAATATAATTTCTGACTTGCATCAAACAGATACGGTGCCCTAAATCCTGTTTTCAGTTTTCTATAATCATCTTCTGTTATTTTAGACAGAGCATCTATATCCGGAAAAGAATAATACTTTTCTCCATTTACCTCTCCAAGATATTCTCCGTAATTCTCACTGATATCTCTCACTATTTTTTTTATGTGAGGTATCTGCTTGTTTTGGGATATGATAAATGAAATTATCATTTCGTGAAATTCCTGATTTAGGAGTCTTACACCCCATTTTTCATTAATAGCAGGTATCAAAATCTCGTCATTTTCAGAGAGAAATTGTTTTATTGAACCATAATCTCTTTTAAGGTCAAAATAATCAACCCAAAAATGTTCTACATCTCCAATCGCTGTATCATAAAAAATCAGTTTATTTTCACTTTGGGCAATATGTAGCAATCGTTTATATGCAACTATCACGTAATCGTGGTCACTTTGCTTATAAAATCTAAAACACTGACCGCATTCAAGTGTTTGTTCCAAATCAAAATCCGGAACACTCTCTATAATTGTATTACCATTTTCAAAATATATTCTCATTTTCTTTCCTTTTTAAATAACTTTAAATAACTTCAAATTATTTTAGAAATCAATTTAAATTTAATCAAATCAAATCAAATCTTCTAAGTGCATTTGTAATTCCAAACTTATTGTAATCCTCAGTTCTGTAATTGGTATACTGAAACAGTTCTTTGTCGCTGTTACCCATACATATTCCGTATTTAACGTAAGTCAACATCTCAAGATCATTAAAACTGTCTCCAAAGGCATATGTATTTTCATGTGGAATTCCAAGAGCAGTTATTAATTTTTCTATTCCTATTGCTTTGTTGTATGGCTTTGGAACAAGTTCAAGCAAATCGTTATTGTGGTTTATTATACTGTAATTATCAGAAAATGCTTTAATCATTCCGTCCATATCACATCCCGGCATAAAAACACCACTTGCCTTTGATACATTTTCAAAAGATTTACTTCCTATATTAATACATTTGTCGCCGATATGTTTTCGATAGTTTGCTATTATCCTGTCACCTCTTGGAGTTCTAAATTTATTTTCATATTCGACAAACAAATCATCACGTCCTTCAATGACAGGTGAAAAACCATGACTAATAAATCCCTCCGTTATACGCTTCACTTCGTCAACATCAAGTTTATAGAAAAAATCAACATTATCTTTTGCCTGTATATAAGTTCCGGATCCGGCAATAATATAGTCAAATCCCGGTTTCAAAAACTCATCATATATCATAACTTTTGTTCTGCCGGTACACAAAACAGGAATATGCCCGTTTTGTTTTAATTTTATAATGGATTCTAACGTATCTTTTGGCATTCCTTCATTAAATTTATAGATAGTGCCATCAATGTCAAAAAAAATAATTTTAGCATTCATTTTTGTTACTTCCTTAAATTTATATTGTCACTCCAACAAAAGACTACCATTAATAATCTATTAAGTAAATATGTGATTATTTTTTTGTAACTATTCTTTTATGTATTTAGGGAACCCAAATCAGCGAGAAGAAGCAGATTTATCTGCGGATTCGAGCTGGCATAGCTGAAAGGCTGAATAATTACGATTTGATATCCGAAGGATGAAAAGCACGAAAGCTTAGCAGCTTTGCCGGATTCGAGCTGGCATAGCTAAAAAGCTGTATAGTTACTTTTTTTTGAGAAAAAATAATATGATTTTGCTTTATTTTTAGTAAGAATAGTATTACAATAGTTATATGATTTTATATGTGCGAAAGGAGAAATTATTATGGGCAAGAAATCAACATTACTAGGGGTTTTAGCATTGGCAGGCATTGCTATCGGGGGTGCCGGATACTACAAGAAAAAGACAGGAATTAACACAGCACACGAAAATGATTTCGATGATGATTTAAATATTCCTTCAAAGCCAAAAAAAGTTGTTGACTTTTCAACAGATGGATCTGATGAAGAAAACAAAAAAGTCACTATCACTTTTAATACAACTCAAGCAAAAAAAGTTGTTAACGATACTAAGGACGGTATAGGTGAGATCGTTACTTCTGCTAAGGACAAGATTGTAGATGCAATTGGTGAAGAGAAAATTGACACTGCCAAAACAAAAGCTACAGATGTCAAAGATAAGGTTGTAGACAAAATTGGTGAGGACAACATAAATAAAGCTAAAGATGCTTTTGACAAGGTTACTACTACTGCCAAAGAAAAGGCTGATGAGATTTTTACCGAAGAGAATATGGATAAAGTAAAAGAAAAAGCTTCTGATGCATTCGAGAAAACAAAAGAAGTTATCAAGACAGCCGGAGATAAGATTAAGAGCATGAATAATAAGTCTGATGAAGATGAAATAATCGACGGCGAAGCAAAAGAAATCGTTGAAGATGCCTCTGAAGTTTTTGAAGATGCAGCTGATTTTGTAACTGACGCCGTTGACAGTGTTTCCGAAAGTGCTTCGGATGCTGTAGATTCTTTCACAGAAGGTGTTGATAATACTGTAGATTCTTTTAAAGACAACGTTTCAGATTTTGTTGAAGAAAGTGCTGATACTATCGAAGATGCAGTTTCTGAAACTGAAGAGATAATTGAGGATGTTTCTGAGGATGTTTCTGAAAAGACTGACAACAACACAGGTTCACATTACAGTTTTTTAGTTGATGATACTGCTTCTTCTAAAGAGGATGTTATTTCATTTGATGAAAGTACTGATGACGAAAATAAATCTGATGATGAGTTTGATTTTTTAGAAGATGAGTTAAATGATACATTCTAAATATTCTTATGTAACAAAAATAGCTATGGTTCAACTTTGAACCATAGCTATTTTTGTTATATTTTATTGTTCCACATCTATGCTATTAGTTTTAATGATACATCTTTGCAATGCATCTTTTGAATTCTTCCATGGTTCATCTTTGAATCTGTAATCAAATTTGTCTACAAACCAATCAACATCACCGTTTACTCTCTTCATGTTGGAAAGATATAAGCCAATTGTTGTATCGACAAAATCTTCATACGATGAGCCCATCAGATTAGAAGCTGCTCCATTTAGTAATAATCCAAAGTGTTTTGTACAAAATCCTTTGGAGTTGCTGTATTTTGAGACAAAATCTTTATCTGACTTCCATAAATGAAAAATAGTTGCAATATATCTCTCAAATGTTGAGTTGATTCTCTCGCAAACAAAGCATGAGTCATTCAGGTTATTTATATAGCTGATGAGTTCGGAATAATTTTTCTTTTTGAAAAAGCCTTTACCGGTTGCGCCTTCACTAAGCTTTTCAATATCTTTTACAGTTCTTTGAAGATGAGTATTCATTATTATTCCAAGGCCTAATCTGTTATTATAATCATACAATTTTTTTGAATGTATTGAGCAAAAACCTTTCTCATCTGTTTGGAATCTGATATCATCTTCCATATAACTAGGTCCCATTGTAAATTCTATTGCGCTCTTTTCAATCTGTTCATACATTTTGCAGACACAGCATTCACAGTCCGCTTCTAATGCCTCCTTTACCGGAATGGTATACAATTTGTCATCCATAATTATTTTTCGTATTAATTACTTTGTTGTTACATCCATCAAATGCGTAACCTACCTGTAATAATACCGTTCCTTTCTTTTATTATTCATTTATAACTATAATTTATCATACCATATAAAGCACAAAAAAAGAAACCGATATAAATCGATTTCTTAATTTCATTTTGATTATTTTACTTTGTAGACTTTTATATATTTTACTCCCCATCCCAAAGCTTCCTGATGAGAATTAAAATATACATCAATCTTATTACCGTTTATCGCACCACCTCTGTCTTCAACAGTATATGTGTGACCGTTTATCTCTAATTTGGTACCAAAAGGAAGTCTGGATGTGTCGGCAGCAACTGTTCTTCCTGCCTTAGCTCTTGTGCCTGATGCAGTAATTCCTGTTGATTTGCCACAACATCTGCTACAACTGCAATATGCAGTTACTTTATACGTTCCGATTAGTTCCTTTGCAGTATTCTTTTTCTTCTTATTTTTGTTCTTTTTCTTTTTTGTTTTCTTTTTTTTGTCTTTTTTTACTTTGTTATCTGCGTCAGATGAATTAGAAGCCTCTTCATTATTCATCTCTTCTGTTTCATTTTCATCATCTGAGTTGTTATATTCATTAATATAATCAGTCAGTTGCTCAGGATTAAAAACTATTTCTGTCAACTGTGGTTCAGAAGTTGATAAAATATTTCTTTCTACACTAGAAAATGTAATATTTGTTTTTGCGCTCTCTTTTGAATAGTTCTTTAATGATTTTTCATTTCCAGCATCTACGCTAACAACACCTGCGAAAACAGATAACGCTACAGATAACGTAAGCCCTGTAGCTATTGTGCCAGCGATTAGCTTACTGTTTTTCATATAATTCACCTCTCATATTTATTCTACGCAAGAATAAATATAACAGAATTATTTCACTTTGTCAACGAAATATTACATAAATGTTACATTTACATTTTTAAGTGCAATATTTATTTCAATTTTTCTTCTATTTTTCATAAAGATATTTTAACATTCTGTCTATAATTTCAATATGTCCGCAGATTGAAAAACCGTTATCAAGTTCCGTAAATACAGCTGTTTTTCTAAAGTTTAATCCGACTCCCACTTTTCTTCCGGCACTCATTTCAGAATTTCTTAAATATTTGTTTATTGTTTTCTTATCCGGCAATTGTTTCATATTTGTTACAAAAGTTAATATAGGATAACCACCCATATATCCTGACAAAAATACCTCTTCAAAACCATATATTTCTTTGTATTCTTCTATTTTTTCGTTATATTCCATTTATTATTCCCACCTTAAATAAATTCTATACCGCTTTCAAATTTTAAGAAGCAATTACATTTAAAAATCCAATCACTATAATTACAAAACTGCCGATCCAAAATGAATCGGCAGTTCTATATATATCATTTATTGTATTAATTATCAATATTTGTAATAATGTTTGGTATTTAGTTTTCTCTGATAACTACTAACACTATTATCTGATAATTAATAATTAATAATTAATAATTAATCTTTGCATAGTTTGGATCACAAACTTTTAAGATATTGTTGTATAAATAGTTATGTTGTGTAGCTGACGCACTTGTCTTGTTTGTGTAGATATTTTCTGCTACATCCTTAATTGTATAAGTCTGAATTGTTGAATATGCATATGTTCCGTCTGAGAGTTTTGCATAAGCTCTAACAACATAAGTATCATTAAACTCTCTTGCGCTTGATTCAAAGAAACTCATTGTCATAGCATACGACTTACTCATATTGTCATTTACACAAGAAGACAATCTTCCGTTTGCCTCAGTTCCCTTGAAGCTCTTAACGTAGTAGTTATTGCTTCCAATCTTCATATCGCTTTCTTTATATGAGCCATACTGTAATCCGTAAATCAATCCAAATTCAGTTACTGTTTTGTTTTCAACTGTGTCATTCATCGAATAAATAACTCTGTGTCCGCCAAACGAAGTATTAATCTGGAATCCGCTAATCTCAAGATCAGAAGAAAGAACATTACCATATGCATCATTTACAGGAGTATATTCTGTTTCTGACTCTGTTTCATCATTTACTTTATTATCGTAAACCTTAAGACTTACGTTCTTGATTGTAACATTTGCTGCATCTGAAGCTGTATTATTTACATATCCTAACATGATACCAAACAATACTTCTGTTGTTGTCTCTGTAGCCTGGAACCACATTGTACATGTTTCTGTCTTATTAGCAGCTACAGATACAAATTCCTGACTGTATACAGCCCAGTTAACATTGTTCTGTACAAGCATCTGGAATGTCTTATTTACATCTGATGTTACTGTAAATGTAGCTTTGTACCATTTACCTGCAACTAACTGGAATGCATCCTGTCTAAGCTGTGTAGCATAGTTATTTCCTGTAGTATATTTTGGAACGCTAACTGAAAGTGATCCGTTACCGTTATTTGTAAATGTAGCTCCATCTTCTGAATATTCATTCCAGTTTGAAGCCCCACTAAATGCTGTGTTCTTGAGTAACTCTGTACCGCTTACAACTGCAGGTACTGTAGTAGCCTCAGCCTGTTCAACGTCAACTGTTCCTGTAGCACCGTTTGATTCTTTTCCACTAATAGTAGCAGTAACTTTTACTGTATGTCTGCCACCTTCAACGTTTATATCATATGATCCGCAAGGAACCTCTGATTTTACTTTTACATTGTCAACATATATGTTATATGTCTGTCCAAGAGCAATCTGCTCAGTTGTCTGTCCCCAAACAACATTAATCTTTCCTGCAACTTTTGATGAAACAGATAAACCTATAACTTCAATAGGATCTTTTTCTGTAACTATTGTCTGACCATTATCATCTGTCATTGGTTCCGGTACTGTAACTTCTTTTGTTACACCGACAGTCTCTTCACCATCAAGAGTTGCTGTAATCTTAACTGTATGTGTTCCAGGAGTTGCATCAATATCGTATGAACCACATACTACTTCTGATTTTACTTTTGTATTATCAAGATAAATATTGTACTTCTGTCCTGATGCGTTTCTCAAATCATCAGTTCCCCAAACTACTGTAATCTTACCGGCAGCTGAAGAGTAATAAGCGTTTGCTCCGATAACTTCAAGAGGTCCGTTTCCATCATATGAAACGCTCTCTGAAGGTCCTTCACTACCAGGCTCTGAAGTCTGAATTTCTGAACTTCCACCTACCTGAACCTCTTTTGTTACGCCGTTAGACTCTTTTCCTTCATATACCGCTGTAATCTTAACTATTCGTTTTCCACCAGGAATCTGTCTGAGTACATATTCACCACAGTAAACTTCATTAAGGTATTTAACACCGTCAACATAAACATTATATTTATGTCCTTCAGCATTTCCCCAAACTACTGTAATTGTATTATCAGCTTCACTTCTGATATTTTCACCAAATACTTCTCTTGGTCCGTCAAGAACTGTAGTTACTGTTTCGTAATCAACAGGAATTTCGATAGATCCTTTTATAATCTTTCCGCATCCGTATAATGATTTTGGTGAACCATTACCATCCTTGTATCTGATAAAGTAGAATGTAATATACTTTCCTTCGCTTCCTGACAAATCAATTTCATTAGAATATCCGTATGGAGTCTTATGAAGACCGAAAGCTGTATATCCTACTTCGGCACTCTCTCTCTTTGCCTGTAATGCTTCACTTTCAGTATCGTATATTCTATAGAGAACACTACATCCCTCCATATCAGTATCGCCATAGTAATAGAAATGTCCCTTTCCATCTTTGTCGAACGAAAGGAAGATATCTTCTGAAACCATAATAGTTCCTGAAGGAATCCATTTTGCACGGAGAGTAATATCGCCATGAGTTGTAGTCTTTAATGTATTTAACTTAGCAGAGAAATCTGCATCTTTGTACCATCCATAGAAATCATAACCTTCTTTAACAGGTGTATCAAAAGTAAATGTATCACCATATTCATATGTTGCAGGATAAAGTGATGTATTAGACTTAGATCCGCCGTTAAGTTCATATGAGATAGAATATGTTTCTCTGTTATAGTAAAGTTTTAATGCTGTAGTACCGTTTGAAAGCACACTTGAACTCTTAATATTAGAAGAGTTATTTGCATCATATTCATATCCTGTAATATCTTTTGCTACTGCTGTAGCAGTTGTTCCGGCTACTGCATATTTTATTTCTGTAGAAATTACAGAATAGCCTGTGCCTGATTTATTCTTACCATAATATTCAACCTTGTATGGTACTTTAGTAGCTAAATCATTTGAATTAACTATAGTCATAGTCTTTGGTGCAGCCTTAACAGTTGCAACAGTTCCGTTTGTTGAGTTAAATACAACTGTGTTTACTGTTGTACCTGCATTATAAACTACATATGTATATACACCGTTTTTGTTAAATACAGCAGACATTGGTGTGTTGCTTGTAAATGACAAATCAGGTGTTCCGTAATTCTGCATTGTTCTGATGAAATGATATGTATGTGCAGCTGATTCACCCTGCTCTTCATATGAATGAGTCCATACACTGTTCATAGCAGCATTAGGATCATATAATGCATAGTATTCTGCCCAAACATCATTCCATAAATTTACACTACCGCCATTTGAGAGTTCACCATTGTTACTGTAATCATAGTACTCTCTGATATAATCTTTTCCACCTCCTAATAAGTAGAAAGACCATGGCTGCATTGGGAAAATCTGAATTCCCTGTACATATTCAACTCCAAAGTATGTTTTGTAATCAATTTTTCCGCCCCAAACCATACCTGCCATTGGAGCATCATATTTTGAACCATTAATCTTATATGTATCTTTTTCAAAATCAAACCAGTAATCACCTGCAGCGGCAATTTCTGTTGTATAGAGATATTTTCCTAATTTTTTGAGATTTGTATCATTTGTCAATTCACCAAATAAAATGATTCCTGCCCATGCATTAATAGCTTCAGATGTTGATTCCTGGTTATTACCGTCTTTTTCATCCTGGAATCCTGATGCCCATGAATGTCCTTCATAAGGTGAAAAACATCTCAAATATGGATATGCATTTCCACATGCTGAAACACAGTCTGAACTTGTTCTGTATGGAGAAGCAATATCGTAAATAAGCTGTTTAATTACATCAGAGTATGCTGCTAACCATTCAGGGTCATACATTCCGACAATAGCAGCTGCCTCGATATAGTAACCATAGTGAAAATGATGGTCATTCAACTGGTCAACACCATTAAATGACATTACAGAACCAAGTAAAGTTCCAACACCGTTACCATAATATGTAAAGAATGATTTGTCTTCATCTCCTGAGTATGTAAACCAATCTTCTAATACTTTTTCAAGACCCTCAATAAGCTTTTCAGCTTTTGCTTCATCACCAATTGCCTTTGCAGCGTTGATTGCCTGAGCACTTCTGTTAAGCTGTTTTCCTAACCAATATGTATCAGGTCTGTCAAAGATATTAACATAATTATCAACATATTGCTGCAATGCCTCTTTACCTGTTGTATCATCATCTGCAATTGCAGGCATTGTAGGAAGGATTCCTTTGTACTTCATTGATGTTGTATATGAAGAACCTGTTAAGAACTTCATGTAACCTCTTACTGTAAATGCCTGATTTGAAAGGAAGTTGTATCCTGACATATTTCTGTACTGATGAGATAAGATACCCATTACAGTACCGTCTGCAGTACTCTCCGCTTTCTTATCAAAAGAATATGAATATGTAGTATCAACAACATTTCCATTGCTTACATTATATGAAACCTGAGTATCTGTAATAAAGTTGAAAGCGTATGGTCTGTACTGCTTTGCAATATTAATTGCATTAGAATTGTTGCTTGAACTTTCACTCTCTGTAATCCAGGCAAAAGAAGCGTATGTCTTTCCTGATGGCAATACAAATCTTCTGGATCCAATCTGGTCAAGACCTGTTGTATCAGTTGTTCCCTTATATTCTACTGTTGTATTCTGTGGAAGATACAAAGCATAGTACTGATTCTGAATAGTTGGATAATGAACCTGGTTTGTTGTATCTAAAGTTCTGAATACAAGCATTCTACATCCGTTATATACTTCGTCAAAAATTACTTCACTGCTAAAAGTAGTTCTAAGTTTAGTGAGTGTGAATTCATTTGTATTGTTAAATGTAAAATATGTAAACGGACTTCCCTGAGTCATTGTAATTTTCATTGACTGAGAAGAATTATTTGGATTAGTTGTAACTGCATCATAAGACCATGCAGTAGATTTATCAATATTGTTATTTGCAAGTGTCCATGCAGGATTAATCTTCCAATCACAGAAAGCATCACCGTCTAAATAGTTAGTGTAAGCACATACACTATCCTTAGAATTAGTCATAGAAGGTTTTGCAATTCTGAGGCCATCTCTCTTCATAATATATGCAAGTGGCAAAGCATAAGCAGTTCCTGATAATTCGTTATTTGTTCTGCTTGATGCACCTTCCTGATCCCATAACCAGTTTGTAGCCCAGTCTGTTGTATCAAGAGCCGCATTGTTTGAATCATAATTATCAGTTGTATAACGATAATTACCTTTTGTGCTAAGTGTAGGCAAATTAGCAGCCTCTGCGATTCCGCATGCTCCGTTTCCGATGCTTCCCAAACTTGTAACTGTAGCTGCTTCGACATCCTGGTTAAGAGTCTTTTCGCTAAGGTTTGGTGTTACCAATGTTGCTACCATAGCTGTAGAAAGTACTACCGATGTAGCTTTCTTTAAAAAGTTCTTTTTGGTCATTTTCCCCTTTTTCCTTTCATTTAAAATCTTTTGAAAAAAACTGCAAATTGTGGGGTATCACTATTTATTTGCATTTTTTTCATATTAATTATTACACAAGTTATTTTAGTGTAACATAGAAATGTTTTTATCGCTACACCAAATTTTGTTCAAAATGTCATAAAAACGTTTAAATTTCACTTGCGATTGTAAATTTTTATAAAAAATAGTCCCATTTTTAGCAAACGAGACCATTTTTTGATATAAAAACACTTTTATTTTTCTATTTTTTTGTCAGATAACATATCATTCAGCATTTTTTTTGCTTCAGACACTGTATTGATATCAGGAGACATTACGTATGCTCTTTTTCCGGGAACCGTAAATGTAGTTTGCGATGAGCCAAACCCGGTAACACTGTAATTTACCACGTCCCACTCAATATTGTTTTCAGTCTGGAAATTGACAAATTTAGAGATTTCTTCCGAGGTAAAACTTGTCTCCATACAATCTGCAACACTATCAAGCAAAGAGTTGTAATTGTTTAGTATAGTAGGTGACTGTACCTTTTTAAAAACTGCTTTTATTACTTCCATCTGGTTTTTGCCACGCTGGTTATCTCCATTGCTGAAAGCATGTCGCTCTCTTGCAAACCATAAGGCTGCTTCACCGTCTAAACTGTTGTATCCTTTCTTATAATAATGTCCTTTTGACGAAAAATTATATTCGGAATAGACGTCAACTCCTCCTAACGCATTAATAATATTTCTGAATCCGGTAAAATTCATTCTGATAGAATACTGAATTTCTGTCTCATATAGCATCTCTAGAGTCTGACGGGATACATCAACTCCATATAGTCCTGCATGAGTAAGTTTATCACAAGACCCTCCCGAAATAGACAATGGTACATAATAATCTCTCGGTGTTGAAAGCAACAATATCTGATGAGTTTTCGGATTGATTGAAGCAATAATATTTACATCACTTCTGCTTTTTGTTGAAACAGAGCCCTCCACATCTATACCACTAATATAAACATTAAAATTATCTTTCGTTATATCAATTATCTTCTTCTTTTTATTTTCTACTTTTGCAGTTGTTTCAACTTCTGTGGTTTCCTCATATTTAACATCGTAAGAATATATACATTTTGTTTTTTTATCAAACTCTTTGTATCCTTCGATTCCATCAAGAATCTCTACATATGCTCTGTCAATAATAATCGCTTTACATTCATTATTAAACAGGGAGTCTATAGCCTCTGTAAATTCAAGATAATCAATTATATCAATTGTCTTACCTACCTTTTTATTTATATACTTTATGGCTTTAATATGGTCCTCACTATCCTGTCCTTTTGCGACAACATAACTGTAATCAGCAGCCTCTTCGATAGTATTAGCCTTATCTTCTTTAAGTACATAGACATCAACAGTATTGGTCAATTCCACATTCTGATTTGTAATTTTCTCCAATGTATTATTTGTTCTATAAATATAATAAATACCCATACAGTTAACGGCAATTATAATAACAGAAAGTATTCCCGAAATCACACAGAGTATTCTGTTTTTTCTAATAAAACATGTAAATAAAACAAGAATAATTTCCGCAACAACAGCTGCCACCATATATTTTCCGGGAAGTATAATACTTGTAAGAAGGATAACAAGCAAAACAACTGCCGTAATAATCTGAATTCCAAACAAAGAGTATAACACTCCTTTAGCTCTGCCCATTGGTACATATTTTGTAACTTCCTCTGTTCTTCTACTCATAAATTCCTCCGCATTTTACGTATATTACTATATTTATTATTCTGTAAATTTAATAACTAATTATTCATCTGCACACTTTTGTAATCTTAGCATAAACTAGTGTAAGAGAATTAATTAACACTCACATTATTGCAAACCAACATGAATTTTTTATGATTGAAAGGAGCCTTAATGAAATCTATCGGCGTTATTGCAGGAGATTTAAGACAATATTATATTTATAATCATTTGAAATCTCAAAATTATAATGCAGAATATATATACGAACTATCAGATAAGGACATATATATTCTTCCAGTTCCTTTCACCAAAGACAACATTTCTGTTAACTGCATGTTAAAACAACCAATGTCTATTTTAGATTTTATAAGAAACATGAGTAAAAAATCAACACTTTACTCAGGATATTTCACAAAAGATTCAAAAGAATTATTAAATAACAATCAGATAAAGTATGTAGATTTAATGGAAAATCCATATATCGTGTCTGAGAACTCATATTTGACTGCCGAGGGATTACTGTCAAAAGTTATACAAAGCGTCCCTTTTTCTCTAAAAAACGAAAATATTTTCCTTATAGGATATGGAAACTGTGGGCAAAAGATTGTTGATTTATTCAATACTATCTGCAAGTCCATATATATTTACGATATTGATTCTTCAAAATACAGTCTGAATAAATATAAGAATGTCTTTTATATTTCTTATTCTGATATTCCAAATACACTAAACAAATGTAGTCTGATTATAAATACTTCCCCGGATTTCATTATGAATAAAAACCGGTATATTTACACAAAAAAAGAGTCATTCATCTTTGACATTACTTCTAATCCCAATAGCTTTAATACCGATGAACTAAAAACATATCACATCAATTACTTTACATGCCCCGGCATTCCGGGAAATTGTTCTCCCAAAACTGCCGGGGATATATTATCCGATTATATAATTAAACAACTTGAAGGGAAGTAATATAATGACATGGAGTTTCAAAGATAAGAAAATCGGAATTGCAATTACCGGATCTTATTGCACATTAAACAGAACTTTTGAAGAAATACAAAAGCTTGCTGAAACAAACGCAGATTTATATACAGTATTTTCATTCAACACTTCAATCACTGACACAAGATTTGGAACACATGATTTTTTTATTGATAAAGCAATAGAAATTACCGGGAAAAAACCTATAATGACGATTTCAGACGCCGAGCCTATCGGACCTAAAAAGTTATTTGATATCCTGGTAATAACGCCATGTACCGGAAATACACTTGCTAAACTCGCAAACGGAATCACAGACACTCCGGTATTAATGGCAGCCAAAGCACATCTGCGCAACAACAGACCTGTTGTCATTTCTTTAGCGTCAAACGATGCACTGGGAATAAATTTGAAAAATATAGGCATTTTGCTTAATTCAAAAAATATTTATTTTGTACCTTTCGGTCAGGATAATTATAACGAAAAACCTAATTCACTTGTAGCTCACATTGAATTCTTAAATTATACAATCGCAAGTGCATTAGAAGGCAAGCAGATTCAACCAGTTATAAAAAGTCCTTTTTAACAGCAAAACAATTATATATTCCTGAATCAATATATTTATTTCAGATGTGAGATTGAACTTCCACTGCTTCTATCTATTTGCTCATCGCTTAGCACATATTGAATTTGAGTGGAAGTCATCTCATATCCGGTATCTATACTTAGTTGTAGAAAAAAATTTATTGCAAACTCGGGATTAGCATTATTATAGAGAGGTTTAATTATGTGTGGCATTTGCGGATTTTGTTCTAATGATAATAATTATGAAGATCACTTAACATATTACAATAAAGTCATAGGTAATATGACTTATTCTATAAGACATCGCGGAAAAGATGGTTGTAACACTTACATTACAAACAATTGCTGTCTTGGTCATTCAAGACTTGCAATTAGAGATATCAATAAAGGACTCCAGCCAATGACAAAACATTTTAACGGACGATATGCAACAATTGTTTTTAATGGAGAAATATATAATACGGATGAACTAAACAGAATAACCTGCAATTATAATATTGGCTGCGCTACATCATGTGATACGGAAGTTCTCTTGAATTTGTATCTGACTACAGGAACTCATTATTTCAATATAATTAACGGCATTTTTTCTTTCGCAATATTATCTGAAAACAAACTGATTCTCGCAAGAGATCATGTAGGAGTAAAACCTTTATACTACTACTATAATGACAACACATTTATCTTTGCATCAGAAATTAAAGCTATAAAAGAATACGGAATCAAAACATTGATTACAGATAAAGAAATAAAAGAAATATTTTCCATAGGTCCTGCGCATATTCCGGGGCGGACATTTTATAATAATGTACATGAACTTTTACCGGGTACAACCTGCACAATTCATCTTAACTCATCCCCTATTTGTCCGGAATTTTATCAATACTGGAAACTATGTTCCAAACCCTTTTCAGATTCTTTGGATAATGCAACAGATTATATTGACTTTCTTATTAATGACAGTATAAAAAAGCAATTAGTCTCAGATGTTCCTATTTGTAGTTTTTTATCAGGTGGTCTTGACAGTTCTCTGGTTTCTTCCGTTGCGTCAAAATATATTAATTCAGATAGACTTGGCACTTTTTCTTTTGACTTTACTGATAACGATAAATATTACAAGGCCGGAGAATTTCAGTCATCTTCCGACAGACCTTATGTCGATATAATGAAAGATTATTTAGACAGTAATCATCAATATCTATTTGGAAATTCTGATGATTTACTTTCAAAGTTATATGAATGTGTAGATGCTAGAGATGCACCTTGTATGGCAGATATTGAATCATCACTTTTTCATTTCTGCAGTATTGTTGCAAAAAAATACAAAGTAGCTTTGACCGGTGAATGTGCGGATGAAGTATTTTGCGGATATCCTTGGTACTATAAAGAAAATCTGACAAGTCAAAATAATTTTCCCTGGTCAATAAATATAAATGAAAGAACTATTTTCTTTAAAGATGACTTTTCACATTTTTTAAATGTCAAAGATTATTCAAAAGAAATCTATGAAGAAGAATTAAAAAAAGTCCCTCTATGTGATAATGATGACATGGAATCGAGGGAGCATAAACAGTTATTTTATCTGAATATATATTGGTTTATGCAAATGCTTTTAACTCGAATGGATCGAGCAAGCATGTGCTACTCTTTGGAAGCCAGAGTTCCATTTGCAGATTACAGAATAATTGAATATATGTACAATGTTCCTAAGAAAATTGTATTCTTAAATAATAAGCCAAAAGGTCTTTTAATAAATACCGGTCGAAAATATCTTCCCGAAAAAATATACAACAGAAAGAAAAGTCCATATCCTAAAACGTACAATCCGGATTATGAAAATAAACTGATTGAAATATTTTACGATACCATCAACAGTTCTAATACATTTCTTTCAATTATATGTGACAAGAAAAAAGTTGATGAGATTTTAAGTAAAACTTCAGATTATACAAAGCCGTGGTTTGGCCAATTAATGTCAAGGCCACAGCTTATAGCATACTTGTTACAGATTGAATATTTCATAAAAAAATGAAATCCTTTATCTTGTCAGTTAAAGCATAAGGAAAAATGAAAATGAGATCTATAAAATATAATAAAAATAATGGCCACCGCCCGGTGACCATTATTTTTATCTTACTTTAGTTAAACATCTTTACCATAATAAACTACTAATTCTTCGATAATATCCTTGGAGGTGCAACTCACCTATTTTTTATCATTTCCATAGTATTCAGCGCATAACATAGTAATGTCATCAAACTGTTCAGCTTTACCAACAAATTCATCTATAACACTTCTAATATGATATAAAACATCCTCAGGACGCCCATCTGTCTTTGCATTTAATGCCTCTAATGTCCTATCAATTCCGAATAATTCCTTATCCCCATTAGTTGCCTCCAAAATACCGTCAGTATACAGGAACAATTTTGAACCGGCTTCCATAACAAATTCGTAATTCTTATATTTTATTCCGGACATGCCACCGATAACAAATCCGTGTTTGTCTTTTAATAATTCAAATTCGCCATTAGGTTTCATTATTATTGGATATTCATGTCCTGCGTTGGCTGCTGTAACTTTTCCGGTAGATATATCTAAAATCCCTAACCATACAGTAACAAACATTTGCATCTTATTGTTAGAGCATATCATATTGTTAGTTTTTTCCAAAACCTCTGCAGGTGACTGATTCATAAGTACATTGTTTGCCAAAATAATTTTAGACGCCATCATAAACAACGCAGACGGAATACCCTTTCCTGAAACATCTGCCATAACCATACAAAGATGATCGTCATCTATCAGAAAGAAATCATAAAAATCTCCTCCTACTTCTTTTGCCGGACTCATTGAAGCATAAAGATCAAACTCTGTACGTTCCGGAAAAGGTGGAAATGTATTAGGCAACATACCTTCCTGAATGGCTGTGGCTAATGATAATTCTGTACTGATACGTTCTTTTTCCGCAGTAATTTGCGTGATGTTATCTATATATGACTGTATCTGTTCTTCCATTTTATCAATGGATTTTGCCAGCATTCCAATCTCATCTTTGTTCTTTATAACTTCTTCGAGTTTATGTTCTGACAATATATTTTCTTCAGCAAATCGACTTGCTTCTTTTGTGATTGTTTGGACAGGGAACAATAATACTCTGTTGAGATATATCGCCTGACCAAACAAAACAAATATTAGAATCAAAATCAACGCAAATACAATGGTTCTAAGATATGCATGTCTTGCATCAACCAAAGCTTCCATTTGTCGCTGAACACATAATATTCCTTTCACCTGCTGATTTGAATCCTTTATCGGTATCATTGCAGTAATATGGGGATCTGATTCAATATATCCGCTGTCTCTGATTACTAAAGACCGTTCAAGTCCTTCTTCGTACATTTTTTTGTACGCAGTACGATATTCTTCATTGGTTGTCTCTTTGACTATTCCCAACTCATAAGGAGAGAATTTGCTGTCTTCGTTGACCGTAGAGAATAAAAATGTAATATGATTATAGTCATTTAAATCCGGCTGTATTACATAGATAAATGTCGCGCCTTCAGAATTACAGAGTTTGTCCATTCTATCCCAAGCTTCCTTATATTCATCTGAAGTTCCTTTATTTTCTATATATGTACCAAAGGAATCAGCATTTAAATCAAGAACTGCAGTCTCAGCAATGTGAAACGCTACATCTTCATACTGTTTACTCAATACTTCTGTAAATCGTTTATATCCAATGTAGCCAACGACTATCGAAAAAAATATTAACAGTAATACAATGCCCACCAAACTTTTAAATACTATTTTATGTCTGATTTTACTCATACTCTTTTTAGTCTCCTTTTGATTCTACTTTACTTTGATTTCTTTACAGTAATAGTATTTGCTTTACACTTCCCGAGTAAACCATGGTATGACCTCTGAAATATAACAAAGTACCTGATTCAATTTTTCTTTTTCTGCAATAATTACAAGTTCCTGTGATTTTTTCTACTTTTTGCTCTTCCATTTCTCTCCTTTCCGCCTAATTAATCAGATACTATTATATGTTCTTCAAAGTAAGGCCTGTATTTTTTTAGTCCTATTCAATTATTCCGTTCTCAAAATATATATATAATTTTACCATACTTTCCTAAGGTCCACATTAATTTTTTGCCTATTTTATGTTGATTTTATTTCGTAAATCATTTAACGGAAGATGCCGGCTTATCATCCTACATCTTCCGTTAAATCAGTTCTAATCTTTCAACGCCTGAACAAACCTTTTAACATTCTCATCCCCTTCGTGTAAATCTGTAAGATTTGTATCGCCAAGCTGTACCAGTTTGTTTGTTCCGTGATAATCACTTCCCGCAGTAATATACAGATGATATTTTTTTGCATATAATAACATCTCATTTTGCAGCTTGATTGAAAATCCGGAATAATATGCCTCCACGCCTTTTAGCCCAAAACTCATTAAACGTTTCAGCCTCTCTTCCATCTCGTTACCTACAATAATCTGATCACCATCACCGTAAAAAGGATGAGCCAGAACAGGAATCCCATCACTTTCCAGTATTGCCTGTATCACTTCATTAGGGCTTAGATAACGGCTTTTAAAATTACAATTATTGATATACTTTGTTATAGCTTCATCTTTTGATTTTGCATATCCATATTCCACAATCATATTTCCTATGTGCGGTTTACCGGGATTATTATAACTTAAAAGTTTTTCAACATCCTCATCCTGAAATACAAAACCATATTTTTCCTTCAAAAACTCTAACCGTGCATATACTTTATTCATTCTGTATTGATGTCCAAGATTAATCACATCTGTAATTGCATCACCATAAAGATCATAATTATATCCAAGAATATGGTATTTGCCCATTTCATCCTTACACGAAAACTCTATTCCACTTATAAATTTCGGATCATCATCTTTTAGAGTTTTCATCATATCAACACACCCAAGACTGGTATCATGATCAGTAATTGCAAATAAATCTATCCCTGATTCTTTTATTTTAAACAATAGTTCTGCAGGAGTATCAGTACCATCAGATGCTGTTGTATGCATATGGAAATCAACTTTTCTTATATTATCAAGATTCATTTCTTCAATCCTTTATTAAATCAATGTCAAACAATAATGATTCTGTGTTATCCAAACAATCAATCAGTTTTTTTGTCCATCCTTCTACTTCAACTCTTCCTAAATCAGTTGTATGCAGATTCTGACGAATGCGTTTTCGAATCATACGTACATAACTGACTATGTTTGCCTTCTGCATAACTTCATTTAATTTATTAGAATCAGTTGTTTCAAAATATGCAGCAAGAACTTTATTCCAAAAGATTTCTGAGGTTTCATAATCTATTCCAAGAAACGGTTTCAATGCTGAATGATTATATTCGTTATATCCTAAAAATGCATTATACATCATTGCAAATTCAAAAACCGGATGGCCCACCGATAGCGTGTCCATATCTATAATCATCACTTCACCGTCAACATACTCGACATTCTTTGTGTGATAATCACCATGTATAATATGATTGTCGTATGGAACATCCTCAATAAGTTTGTTTAACTTTATAAATGCCTCCTTAGGAATATATCCCTCAAGAAATGCTATCCAATCTTTTACCGACTCTCTGATATCAGGGAGTTCTCCCTCTGCTACCTGTGTGCCGTGAATTACTTTTAATAATTTTGTATATTCCTCAACACACCAATCCATCTTATCTTTTTCACTATCAAGAATCTGAGAAAATGACTTAGCATTGAGAAGTTCAAACACAGAGCCATAACTCTCTCCAACTTTTACAACATCGTAAGAGATTGCTGTAGGGATTCCAAGAACTAAAGCTTTTTTTGCAACTTCACGCTCATTTTTTATCTCATCCAAAGCATCCGGATTATTATAAACCTTTACGACATTGTCTTGATCAATCCTATATACCTTACCATTAGTTCCTCGTCCAATCTCTTCACAACCATCAACAGATACAACTCGGTAAGCTTTTTCAATGGTCATAATCTGAGTGAAACCGGTCATATCAAATATTTCATAAACATCAGAACTTACATTTATAACTTTAAAATTGTCATAGTCCTTTTTTAATCTTAAAAATATTCTTAACCCGGCACTGGAAATATATTCCAAATTTTTCGCATCAATAATTATATTATTTTTTGATGTTTCATCAATGATTGTTTTGATTTCATCCTCAACTTCCTTTGCATTATTAGAATCTACCTTTCCTACGATTCTAATGTAAATTCGTTCATTATCAATCTCATAACTAATTTCTTTCATAGCTGCCCCTTTCCTGCTCTGTCGGTATACACTTGACAAATCAAGTTATACACAAGACTATACATGGACCTTTTTTTAAAAAAGATACAAAAATTATGAAGTTATCCGCTCTAATAGTCTATAAATTATTATACCATTTTACATTACTCGAATTCAACAGTTTGATTGGTACAATTCATAAAACACTCAACTTCCTCAAATATATAGAAACTCGATTTTTTTAAATTAAAAAGAGGTGTCCGAAGACACCTCTTAAATATTGTAATTTCATAACAGTAATCGTCTACAATCTATAATCTAATGTAAATAATTATAATTCTATTACTTCATCGGCATATGATAACGCTTCATCATCGTGAGATACCATAACTATTGTTTTTCCCTCTTTATGTAAATCCAATAAAAGATTCATTACGATATATAAGTTGTTCTTATCTAAACTACCTGTAGGTTCATCTGCTAAAATAATCCGGCAATTTTTTAACATCAATCTGGCTATGGCAATTCGTTGTTGTTCTCCTCCTGAACATGTATAGATTTTCTTATCAAGAAACTCTTCTTTGAATCCTACTTTTTCGAGAGCAACAGTTATCACTTTTCTCTGTTTGTTTTTATTTTTTTCCTGTACTACTATTTTTAAATTCTCATAAACACTTAAGTCGTCAATTAAAGCATAATTTTGAAATAAATATCCTATATCATTTTTGAGAATCCTTTTTCTTTGTTTTTTATCATCATATGAAATTTTTTCTCCATTAATTAATAATGTGCCCTGATAGTTTTCCAGCAATCCCATAATATTAAGTAGCGTAGATTTACCTTGACCGCTCTGTCCTTTAATTCCGACAAAATTTCCTTCCTTTATTTTCAATGAATACTTATCAAATATCACTTTATCATCATATTTTTTTGTAATATCTTTTAATTCGATTGCATACATACTTCTTACCTTCCTTTAATCACCACTGGTATATTCTCAAATGATTTTCTTTTTAATAATAAATAAAACAATATAGTTTCAGGAACAGTCAATAATATAAATAATTTATTAACAATTAATCCAACTATTATTACAATCGTAACATTATAAATAATAAACGAATAAATATCTTCTATTGGTTCATGTCCCAGCAAGCTATATACAGCCATTTTCTTTTTCTTAAACTCATAATATATAGAAAACAATGTTAAATCTACTAATAAATATGTTAGGAAAATGATAATTGAATATATAACACTTTCAAACAGTTCTGTTTGATATGTAGAAATATGCATACGCAGTTCTTCACTTAATGGTTCCAATTCCACACTGGATTTTTCATATCCCATTGTCAATAATTTTTGCTCCATTTTTTTTGCGACCGGTTCTGTCATAAAAACATATCCATAACCAATACTTACATTTTTAACTAACTTTTCAACCGCAATTACTGAATTGTACGAATATTTACCTGGAATTTCATAATCTTCTATCCATTGACCACTTGCAATACAGATCTCCTCTATATCTTCATACCCCTCGTACTCAATAATTTTATCTTTCATTTTCCATAGATTTTCAGGAATCAACAAATAATTCTTTTTACCATCTAATTTTAGTACGTTTCCATCTTTATCCTTTATTTCAATATACTTAAGAAGATTATGTGACATTATAATCATATTAGTATCAATACCGTCTAATGTTTTATAAACATGCGGTTTATCATTTCTATTCAATTTTATATCTGAAGGACAATAATTAAACACATCATTATCATCAAATTGTTCCATATAACTGTTAATTTCTTTCTCTTCTTCTAAGGTTGGATAAGAATGTGCTGTGAAGATATACCAATTATTCACTTCTATTTTAGCAATATTGTTACTTCCATCATTTAACCTTATTATATTTTCAATCAACTTTGTCGACATAATAAAAGCAATTGTCATTAAAATAACTTTAAATACTATTATCGATATGTATATAATTCCATTGTATTTTTTATTTTTTATTGACTGGATATAATCTGAATTATTTATAAAAACCACTGCAATAATAGCGACGATAAAAAATACGCAATTTAAAGATATTGTAAGCAATATAACCATCTCTAAATACTGAAACAACTTACTGTTATCCATTATAATAATATAAACAGAAAATAGTATAGCTCCAAAAAGTAAACCATACAAAGTTTTTTCTATTATTATCCTATAAAATCTTAGTGAGATTTTATAAGAAGGCCATCCATTCAATTTTAATATTGCTATTTCTTTTTGTCTGGAAATATAAAATAATGCTGTACAAAACAAAGTCATACAAAATATAGCCACAAAAAAACCTATATTTAAAGTGCTAAATAACATTCCTACATTGAACTTTATAGGAAACTTGTGTGAGACTTCCGTTTCAATACCATTATTTTCAATTAGTTTTTTTAACTTTTCTATTTTATTTGGATTATCTTCTTTAGCAAAAAAATATTTTGTCTTTCTACCGTTAAGACTCTTATTAGATATAACTTTAACGTGCTGGTTGGGAAATAAACTGTTTTTTTCCTTATTTTTTATCTGGTTTACATTATTTATAATTTCAATCTGACAGTCAACATTACCAAAACTATAATTATTAATAGTTACTATATTTACAGAAATATTGCATTTTTTTGCATACTGTTCAAGTTTTTCCAATTCTATTTGCTTGCTTAAGGAAAAATCATAACCACCACTTTCTCCAACAAATATAGATTTATCAGCAATGAGCAACATAAAATAAATAGAAAACACTATTACCATTATGCCTATAAATGTAAATATTTTTTTCATCTTACCATCTCCAATTTATTATTTGAATACCAAATAAAATTTAAAGAACCTTGGCAAAATAATACCAAGGTTCCCTTAGAATTTTATTTATCTATAAGTATGAAAACCTTTATACCCATAATCATCTTTAACAAAAGGATTTCTATGAGTTGCGGCCTTTGCAACATGGACTCTTCCTTTTTTTCCACGTGCTGTGGTTATTCCATGGTTTTCTTTTCTATCTCCCCAATCAGGATCAACCCATACTGTCACTTCATATCTTATTCCGTCTTCCTTCTCATCATACAAATTAGAATACAAGATTCCATCTGAATTTTCTCCTCCTGTCCACTTTGCTTTGCCACCATCTAGATACTTTGAAGCACCTGCCGATACTACAGTAGCAGTCCCAAATACCATTGCAACTGTACAACCAAAGATTATCATCTTTTTCACGCTATTCATTTGAATATTCCTCCTAATATAACTTTATTGTTATTATTGGATACAATACTTTATTTAATAGTTCACTTGGAAATATAATTGAGCATTGTAAAACCCGCGAGCCCAACGCCAATTATTATATATGTATATAAGCTTGTTGTCAAGAATTTTATCACTTTTAGTATTATTTTTCTCATAGCATCTCAGTTTCCTAATACAAATGTTTTTAGTACTTCTACCGGCTCTGGATTATTTGCACTGTTTATCATTTCACGATGCAAAAATCGCAAAATTTTCATGACGCAAAATAATTTTTGTGTCATAGACTCGTCATACTGCGTCATAGACATACTTTCAAGGAAAAAAAGAGGTGTCCGAAGACACCTCAATGTTATTTTTTGTTATGACGAAATAGTCCATAACCCCTTATTTTATGAAATTTCTTAGAACTTACCTTCTTTAGCTGCTTCTTCGATAGAAACTGCAACTGCTACAGTCATACCAACCATAGGGTTGTTACCTGCACCAATTAATCCCATCATTTCTACGTGTGCTGGAACTGATGAAGATCCTGCAAACTGAGCATCTGAATGCATACGTCCTAATGTATCTGTCATACCGTATGAAGCTGGACCTGCAGCCATGTTATCCGGATGAAGTGTACGTCCTGTACCACCACCTGATGCTACTGAGAAGTACTTCTTGCCCTGCTCGATACATTCTTTCTTGTATGTACCTGCAACAGGATGCTGGAATCTTGTAGGGTTTGTTGAGTTACCTGTAATAGATACACCAACATTTTCATGATGCATGATTGCAACACCTTCCTGAACGTCGTCAGCACCATAACATTTAACTGAAGCACGAAGACCTTCAGAATAAGCTTTTTCGTAAACAATGTTTAACTTAGCTTCTTTGTAATCGTATTTTGTCTCAACGAATGTGAATCCGTTAATTCTTGAGATAATCTGAGCTGCATCTTTTCCAAGACCGTTTAAGATAACTCTTAATGGTTTCTGTCTAACTTTGTTAGCTTTTTCAGCGATACCGATAGCACCTTCAGCAGCTGCGAATGACTCATGTCCTGCAAGGAATGCGAAACACTCTGTCTCTTCTTCAAGTAACATCTTTCCTAAGTTACCATGTCCTAAACCTACTTTTCTGTGGTCAGCAACAGAACCAGGAATACAGAAAGCCTGAAGACCTTCACCGATTGCTGCAGCAGCATCAGCAGCTCTTCTGCAGTCTTTCTTGATAGCGATTGCTGCACCTACGATGTAAGCCCAACATGCATTTTCAAAACAAATTGGCTGAATACCCTTTACCATATTGTAAACATCCAATCCAGCGTCCTTTGTAATCTTTTCAGCTTCTTCAATTGAAGCGATTCCATAACTATTTAAAACAGCGTTAATCTGGTTAATTCTTCTTTCATATGATTCAAATAATGCCATTATTGTTACCTCCTTATTCCTTTCTAGGGTCGATAATCTTAACAGCATCAGCTACACGACCATACTGTCCTTTTGCTTTTTCCCAAGCTGTTGTAGGATCATCACCATTCTTGATAAAGTCTGTCATCTTTCCAAGACTAACAAACTGGTAACCAATAACTTCATTATCAGCATCTAATGCGATACCTGTAACATAACCTTCAGCCATTTCAAGGTATCTAACACCTTTTGCCTTTGTTGCGTACATTGTACCAACCTGTGAACGAAGACCTTTTCCTAAATCTTCAAGACCTGCACCAACTACAAGTCCGTCATCAGAGAATGCACTCTGTGTTCTACCATATACAATCTGTAAGAATAACTCTCTCATAGCTGTGTTGATAGCATCACAAACAAGGTCAGTGTTTAATGCTTCAAGAATTGTCTTTCCCTGAAGGATTTCAGCTGCCATAGCTGCTGAGTGAGTCATACCTGAACATCCAATTGTTTCAACTAATGCTTCTTCAATGATACCTTCTTTAACATTTAATGAAAGCTTACATGCTCCCTGCTGAGGTGCACACCAGCCTACACCGTGTGTAAATCCTGAAATATCTTTGATTTCTTTTGAGTAAACCCATTTTCCTTCTTCAGGAATTGGAGCTGGCTCATGTTTTGCACCCTTAGCAACAGGGCACATCATTTCAACTTCTTTTGAATAAATCATTTAGTAATACTCCTTTCGAAATATAAATAAAATTGTAAGCAAATTAATTATTGCCCACACCTTTTAAAATTATCGCATAAAACAAGAAAATAGTCTATTCTTTTTGCAAAAAAGTTAAAAAAACAAGTGAAAATATATAAAATAATGAAATATATAGCAAATTTAAAAGAGATGGCATAAAAACCATCTCTTCTATAAAAATATATAATGTTTTATTTTGCTTCAATATATCCCTGTGCAACTAAAAGTTCTGCTGAAAGAACAGCTCCGCCTGCAGCACCTCTTAATGTGTTGTGAGATAAACCTACAAACTTGTAATCATATACTGTATCTTCTCTTAAACGTCCAACAGATACTCCCATTCCGTTTTCAAAGTTAACATCAAGAGCAACCTGTGGTCTGTTATCCTCTTCAAGATACTGGATAAACTGCTTTGGTGCGCTTGGAAGGTTAAGTTCCTGTGGAAGTCCTGAGAATGCTTTAATCTTTTCGATAAGCTGCTCTTTAGTAGGCTTCTTTGCAAACTTAACAAATACAGCTGCTGTATGTCCATCTAATACAGGAACTCTGATACACTGTGTTGTGATAACAGGTCCTTCAGCTTTTTTGATTACTCCATCTTCAATCTTGCCCCAGAGTCTAAGTGGTTCCTGCTCACTCTTTTCTTCTTCACCACCGATGAATGGGATAATGTTTCCTACCATCTCAGGCCAGTCTTTGAATGTCTTTCCTGCACCCGAAATTGCCTGATATGTTGTAGCAACAACCTCTGTTGGTTCAAATTCTTTCCATGCTGTAAGAACAGGTGCATAACTCTGAATTGAACAGTTAGGCTTAACTGCAACAAATCCTTTCTTTGTTCCAAGTCTTTCTCTCTGAAACTTAATAACTTCATAATGTTCAGGATTGATTTCAGGTACTACCATAGGAACATCCGGTGTCCATCTGTGAGCACTATTGTTTGAAACTACAGGAGTTTCAGTCTTGGCATATGCTTCTTCGATAGCTTTGATTTCATCCTTAGTCATATCTACTGCACTAAATACAAAGTCAACTGTTGCAGCTACTGCTTCAACTTCGTTAACGTTATGTACAATCATCTTCTTTACGCTCTCTGGCATAGGAGTTGTCATTTTCCATCTGTCACCGACAGCTTCCTCATAAGTCTTTCCGGCTGATCTTGGACTAGCTGCTAAAGTTGTAATTTCGAACCATGGATGATTCTCCAATAAAGTTATAAATCTTTGTCCCACCATTCCTGTAGCGCCTAAAACGCCGACTTTCAATTTCTTTTCCATTATAATTCACTCCATATTATTTATTTTACTACCCTTTCGGGTTAATAACATATTAATAAGATTATAAAAAAATGTCGATAAATTCAAGTAATAAATATGAATTTCTGCAAAAATAACAATATTTTCACAATTGAATCCGTTATATTATTTATTTTTCACAGTCTAAGTAGTTTGAATTTTGATTGCAATTTACTCATTCACAGTTGTTTCAATTTCAGTTTGCTCGACTTCTGTGGTTTCGGAATTTGAATTCATCTGCTCCTGTCTTTGTTTTTCAATTCTATCATAATAATCTTTTGTAGATTTTTTATATGTATCGCTCATGCAGTACATATAAACCCAAATCATAGGAACACAAATCAACACAACAAATAGCATTCCTATAGTCTTAGAAATAATTGATTCTTTTTTAAAGAAAGGTAATCTTTTGTTATATTTAAAGTCTGATAAAAATATAGCCGGACTGTAACATAACACAATCAGGAAAATATACTTTAGTGAAAATAGAATATAGTCAACAACTTCAAATTTGAATTCTCTCAATTCACCATTCATACTTGAAAATAGAATCAAACCAATAATTCCATAATAAAAAAGAGCCGGTATCATCTTCCAGGCTATACCTGAACGAAAACCGAATAATTTCATTCTCTCTATTTGGTATTTAGGTTCAAGATATTTGTTATCCTGTCCTTTGTTGACTTTGTAAGGCTTATATGCCATATTGAGAACCTCTTTTCCAAAATTCTTTAGAATCCTTCGAGTTTTTTAGACAATAATAATATTATTATTTCAAAAAAATAAAAAAGCTTCTGGCGCGACTCGAACGCGTGACCTACTGATTACGAATCAGTTGCTCTACCAACTGAGCTACAGAAGCTTAAAGTCTCATTTGACTCTATGTGGTATTATAAAAAAAATATAAAAAAAAGTAAAGATAATTCTTTTATTTCCTTCTTACTTTGTTGATTTATAATTTCTAATTTGATACAATATGAGTAGAGTTTAAAAATGACCGGGAATGAAGGAGAAAAGCCTATGTTTAAGAAAATCGCGCTAAAAAAACAAATAAAAAAAGACAAAAATTTAATTGATAAAATCGAAATCAGACGTCTTCGTTCTTTATGTGCCATAGTTAGATCCATGATGGATCATACAGAACCCGATGAGGATGATATGGCATTCTTCAAAATGTACTGTGACCGCATAGATGATATCAGAGAAGATATCCATGATTGCATGGCAAAGATTGAAAACTCAAATTAATAATTATTATTTTACTATAACGATACACAAAATCTCGTTCTTCTATTTTTAAGAACGAGATTTTAAATTGTAATTATACTATATTTAACTTATGGGAGACATCAATATGAAGGCATTTAAAATTACCGACATAAAAACTTTTATGAACAAACTACTTGTTGCAGAGACTTTTGACTCATTTAACACTAACGAAATCTCTGTAACTACTTTCTGCACTTACCATATTGACTGTCATATCAACAAGAATTACTATTCACAAGAAGAATTAGAAGAGATGGAGGATTGTATATATGCGACCTGGTCTCAATTAAAACCTATTTGTTTTGAGATTATTAAAGGGAAAAAAGTGCCTTACAAATTCAAAATCACTCTTTCTCTTCCACCAAAATACTACTCATCTGTTTTGTCTGATTCTTCAGATGAAACTACTGTAAAATCAATTGACAACCTTTATCTTCATATAACTTATGAAAATAACAGCCTTACAATTATCACAGCCTCATCTCTCAACATCTTTACAATGGACAAGACTGTTGACAATTGTTGGGATGATTATATCCAAAAGCATCTTTTAGGTCAATTTTCTTATGAAGAAATCTGACTATATATTACTTACCAAAGTATGTATCTACTTGTTTTTGCAAGTGTTCTTTCACTTTATCATTTCCGGACTGCGAAAGATTTTCTTTAAGCATTTTCATTCCTTCATCATAATCCACATATCCAAGTACCAATGGATCGAGATATAACTTGCTCACATAGTTTATCTGCTCATATTCTTTTTGTATTTCCGAAAGATTTAAATAAAATCCGGGCATTGGATTTTCTTTTGCTTCACTCACATATTTCTTTCTGTATTCATATTTTTCATCTTTTACTGCCATATTTTGTTTATAAAACAAGGCATTTCTAATCCCCCATGTACCCGGTTCATTTCCGTATGTATCATTTAAAAAATGAATCTTATCATCAACAAGTTTGTAATTATATCCTTCTATTCCATATGTAATCAACATATAATATGATTCGTCATTTTTCAATTTTTCGAGTAACATTAGCGCTCTCTCAGGATTAGTTGATGAATTTGGAATAGCCATGCAATCCTGCGCTGCAGATAATTTGTACAACGGATTCGACAAATTAAAATATTCCAAATCCAAATCATTGTCTTTGCCTGACTCCCCTATCCATGCATCATAATTATGAACTCTCGATACAGCTTTATTACTCTCAAGCATCGTTTCATCTTTACTGGAAAGTGCATCCTTATTCCAACATCCGTCATCATACCATCCTTTTGCTGATTCCAGAAAATAATCCATTACCGGGCACTCACTCTCATAATACACGGTATGATTTGTGTCATTCAGATTTATCCAATACATGCTTCCTGTTCCTGACAATGGATAATAACCTTTGTTCATCAGATATAAATCGTCTAACTCAATGCTTGACGAGCAAAGGCCGGTTGGGTCAATATTATCATTCTTTCCGATTTTACAACAAAGACCAATATAGTCTTCAAAGGAATCAATTGATTCAACCCCATACTTTTCCAGATAATCTTTTCTGACAATTGGTCCAAATGCACTATAATTAGTATAGTCTGACGGAATTGCATAAATTTTACCGTCGTAACTTACATCTTCTATCTCTTCTTCTGTCATATTTGAATAACTAATCGGAGCATATTTTTGTATCAATTCATTCAACTCCATAAAGGCACCACGCTGAGCATTTTCATAAAAGTTAAGCCAATTTGATGCGTAAACCAAATCAACAGGCTGCCCTGATGAAAGCAAAATTGGGTATTCTTTAGAGAAATCCCCCCAGCCTATCCATTCAACAGCCAAACTGGCATTAAGATCTTTCTCAGTCTTTTCATTTAACTTCTGCAAAACTTTATCCATATCCGAAGGTCTTGTTCCAATCAGATACATGGTAAGATCTACATGCTTTGATATATCGATTCCATTCTCTGTTGTTTTTTCCACATTGTTTTTAACAATATTTTTCATAGCAAACAGAATACAAATACTCAAAGCGAGAGCACACGGCCATACTATCAACAGTATTATCGTCTTTTTTTTGAATCTTTTTTTATTGTTCATTATATTTCTCCCTCAATCGCAGGTAACTTAATCTGTACTGTAGTCCCACCAAATGAGTTATCAAAGTACATCAAGCCATACTTTTCTCCATAGCAAAGTTTAATTCTTGCGTTAATATTCTTTACTCCATAGCCTCCGTCTTTATCAAAATCCGTTTGCAGCGAAGCATTCATTTCTTCCACATCAACACCGCAACCAGTATCCTCAACCGAAAGGATAACATCCTCATCCTGAATTTTACCGGAAACTGTGATATATATGTTTTCATCTTCACTCAAATCTTTCATTCCGTGAACTATACAATTTTCAACTAAAGGTTGCAGGATAATATGTAAAGAATTCAAATCATTTATATTCTCATCGACTTTAAATGATAGCTTAATTCTGTCTTCAAATCTAAAGTTTTGTATAGCTACATAATATTTAATATGGTCAAATTCTTCTGACAATTTTGAAAATTCTTTTCCTTTATTCAGACTCAAGCGGTAAAACTTAGCAAGAGCCCTCGAGATATCAACTATGCTATCAGCACCGCAATCCAAAGCCTTCCAGTTAATCAAATCCAACGTATTATACAAAAAGTGGGGATTGATTTGTGCCTGCAATGCCTTCAGTTCTGCCTGTTTAACACTTTTACCGTTTTCGTATTCCGCTTCTATGAGTCTGTCAATTTCATTTTTCATATTGTTGAATGTAACAAACAATGAACCAATTTCATCATTTCCCATATCCTCGTTATAGTTATCAGAACTATTCTCATCATTTTTTTCAAAATTCTCCATCTTTGCGGCCAGTTCTGAAATTCTCGATGTAATCATATGTGAAAATATAACCGATAGAACTATTGCTAAAATAAAAATCAAAAATACAACACCTATCATTCCTGACACCAATGACAAGAAATCATTAAACAGCTCAGACTCAGGCAATGCAACTATCAAAGACCAGTCTGTACTGTTAACAGAACTCATATTAATGTAATAGTTTTTGTTGTCAGCTTTTATCCTCTTCCATACATTTCCGTTAACGTACTCACTTTTATATTTTACAAATTCATCTTTAAGCAAATGGTACTGTCCCTCATCCGTTGTACTAATAAGTTCGTCATCACCTGACATTAGACACACCAAACCATTTTTAGTTATCTTACTGTTATTAAGTATTGAATATATATCATCATATTTGATACTTACTCTTTGCACACCAATTGTTCTGTTTAGATCAGATACATCTTTTATCTCTCTGATAAATGAAATCACTTTAACCCATTTCGACGTATCCGCACTGTATATTTTTTCTGTAGGAAGCCATATTCCGGACTTTCTTGATTGGTGCAATTTATCATATTCAGCAGTCTTCTCAAATGTATTGAGATTTCTGAAAAGAACTTCCTGATCTACATACATGAAATAATCCGGAACATATAGAGATATTTGAAAAATATCAGTTGAATTACATAGAGAATAAATATAATTTTCCATGTACATCATATCTTTATTTTGTAAAATCAAATCATCCCTAACTTCCTTTTCACTTCGAGTCAGAATTTCCTGTAATTCATTATCAACCTGGATTAGATTCGATGCATACTGAACAGAATTTGCTCTGTATTCCAAAAACTCTTTAGCCTGGGTGCATGACTGCGAAGACGAATACAAAAGCTGCTTTTGATATCTTCCGGAAAACATTGCAATCAAAACAGCTGCAACACTTACTATTGCAGCTGTCACAATCAAAATATAGCTGATAATTGTTTTCTTTCTTATTGAAATACTATTAATTATTCTGTACAAATTGTTCTGTCTCTTCATATCCGCTCCATCAAATTTCAAATGCATACTTTTTAAAAATAAATACGAAGTTTTCAAAATGTACGATTTGAATTTTATTTGATAATTACTTTCTTAGTCTTTCCATATTTGCTATATTTCTTTTTTCCATCTACAACCACATATAATCTGGATTTTATGTAGATTGTAGTTCCCTTTTTTGCACTCTTTATCATCTTCTTGAGTAAAATAACATTCTTTGAAGAATAAACTTTGTAGGATTTCTTAAACTTTTTATTTTTAGAATATACAACTTGATATTTCACACCTTTTTTATTCTTTTTAACTGTTACTTTAATCTTTTTTCCACTCTGTTTAGCTTTTGAAATCTTAGGTTTTGCACCTTTAATTTCATTATATAATGATACAATCTCGTCAGCCTTTGTCTCTGATGTAACTGTTGTTGCTTTCTGCTCAGAAGTTGTTGTCTCTGGAACTTCAGTTTTTGTTGTCTCTTCATTGATTTTTGTTATATCCTGATTAGATATATCACCATCAGCATTGCTACTAAATGTTTTTTCATAATTATTCAAATCGGCTGTGTAGTCTTTATCAATCTTGTATCCCTCAGGATTGCCAAGTGTTGCATACAACTTTCCAAGTTCATTAAGTTGTCCGTTATCATAGTTAAATATGCCTGAAGAACCGCCGTATTCATCATTTGGATCAAATGGGAACCATGCATATCTCTCAACATAATCACGCTTGTCAAGTTCAGGTAATACGCGTTTCATAAATTCATATGTTTTCTGATTTGCACCTGCTGTGTAATTATTCCAGATATCATTTCCCTTGCCCCATTTTGCAACACCAAACTCTGTAATCCAGATAGGTCTGTGCCATTTTTCCCATGTATTATCAATAAGAGAAAGGAAACTTTCTACACTTGCATTATCCATATAACAATGAATTGTGATAAAATCAACTTTCAAATTATCATCAGCATCTATTCCATCCATAAATTTCCAGAACCAGTCCTGTGACCAATAAGCACCGATTGCAGTACATGGCGAACCTACTCTGAGACCACTGTTCGAAAAATCTCCCCATGCTGCCAAAGCATCTGTATATGAGAGCGCTGACTGCTCATTAAAATCAGGCTCATTAAATCCAAGTACCTGTTTGTATTTTTCGTTTTCGTGATTATTAAGCCACTCGCTTCCCCAGTTACCCCAAACCATAGGAACAAACTGTAAATCCAAAGAAGTACCGTTTGACTCTTCCATAGACCACTGATAATACCATGAAAGATTCATATCATCTGTTCTGTATAAAGAACCCCAGCCTATTCCTTTTTTTGTTACATAAAATCTGATTGTGTCAGATTGTACAGTCTTTCCATTCTCAAGTACAGCTGAAATATTAACTGTATGGGCACTTACTTTTGTATTATACCACTCATATTCCATCACATCATCTTCAGTCGGAACTACAGTAACTACCTGCTCGTTGTCAAACTGAATAAGATATTTTTCTACACTGCTGTCATATATTTTGTTCATCCATTTAAAATAAATAGGACCTGCAGCAACAAGTTTGTCAGCAACCGGATATGTAATTACATTCTTTTTCCAAAGTTCCTCTGTTGAAACATCCGGCTCCCGGTCGCCATTTATTATTTTGTCAATATCAACACTTATAACATCCCACATTTGGGCATTAGATTCATTTGCTTCATACTGTTGGAGCTGAATACCCTCTGACGATGATGCAGACGGAACATCGATTACTTTTCCCGACCCAACATTTTTCAGGTAAATATATCCCTGTTTTGCCTTTTCTTTTGTCCACTGCTGATATTTATTTCCGATGTATGTTTGTTGAACTAATTTTGCTCCGTTGGCCTTGTCATTATTAATTGCAATCACCTTTCCTGAACTTAGTGACTGAATGTAATATTTTCCGTTCGAAACCTCATTCACTGTAAATAACTGTGAAACTTTTTCTTTGTAGGAAGACTGAATTATTGATGAATTTTCGCCAAAGCCATATGCCTCTAATGCTTTTCCGTTTGAGCGTGACTTAATAAAGAAATAATCCTTTGTCATATCAACGGAAGTTCTGTCTATTGCAAAACTAATTTCGTTACTAATACTTGGATCATTAGAATTATATACTTTTAATTTGTAAAATCCGTCTTCTGATATTGTATCCCCAACTGTATAAGGAATAATTGAATAATCATTATCGCCAAGTGATTTATAATATAACTCAGCAGTATAAGCGGAATCATATCTCACTCCCGGGGTAACTTCAGTAATATAATTGCCGTTATCAAAGACATTGTATATTGAAGGTTTCTTTACAATATTAGAACTGTCGCCCTCAACAAAATACATGTCACTGATATAAATATCGTGCTTGCCTTCCGGATTAATGGCGCCATCATCTTCCATATATCCGAACTGGAACTGCAATTCTTCTGTCTTACTTGAAGATGCGGTAAAAGTTCTTGTATACGTAGTCTTCTCTGTTGTAAGATTATAAGTCTCATTAAAAGTGTTGTCATTCTTTATTCCACTTTTGATCGTCTTGCTTTCGGATGCATATGCGTCAAACTGAAGTGTGTATGTTTTGTCTTTTTCTATCGTAACCTTTTGAATAAGCATTGACTGCCATGAAATCTTATATAAATTACCGTAAGAAGACCACAAATCATAATAGTTAACTGTCATGTCAAATTCAAAATCATCAGTAACTTTTGCACTGGCACAATTTGAACTAAAGAAATAAGTATTCCATCCGTTAAGACCATCGGTAAAGTCACCGTTAACAAGCATATTCTCGGCAACATCAGCCGCCTTGACATCCTGCTTCGAAAATGAAGCAGGACTCAAAGCTAATGATATTGAAAGAATTAAAGTGATACCCTTTTTCAAATAATTATTCATAATCATCTTCCTCTCTATATTTCCATTTTTCCTTTTACTATTGTTATTTTTGCGTATACTTTTTTGTGCATAAATTTTAACTCATTTGTTTTTTCCTTATAATTCCAAATGTTTTTCCTAATTACTGCTTTAAAATTTGTTCATTCCTCCTAATTTATGACTCACCTGAGACTCTTTCTGCTAAAGGAGCACTTTTAGTACTCCTTAGCATTCTTTTTTCACTTATTTTTAATTGTTATCCGTTCGGTATCATATATTAATATAATACTTCTTTATAGCTGCTGTTAGCAACCCTTAAAATAGAATTATACAAATAATTATGCCCTTCAACTGTCGGCATCAGTTTGTTCTCATAAAGTCTTGTTGCCACATTATAAATAGTATATTTTTCAACCTCTGAATATCTGTATGTTCCATCACTGAGTTTCACATAACTTCTAACCGCAAACTCTTCTGTAAATTCTTTTTTGTTTGAAGCACTGAACTTCATTGTCATTATTCTTGTCTGAGAATTTTCTATACCAGAATAATTTGTGCTTGATATTCCTGTGTTTGTTGAAGCAAAACTCTTTACATATTTCATGTCATCTCTTACATAAATATCAAAGTCATCAACCTCTGCTGAAATTGCATATACCATTCCTCTTTCAACAACTTCAAGATCATCTATTGTGTTTGCTGAAGAATAGAGACATCTGAGTCCTTTTCCAACAGTGCTAATCTGGAATCCGTTAATTTCAATCTTGTCAGAAACTATCATTCCGTCATTTGAAGATTTATTTCCAAAAAGTCTTACTTCAAATATTGAATATCCATATCCTGTAAGTCTCTGTGTTCCTGTAATTCTAATGTATTTTGCATTTGCCGATTTTGAAAATTCAATAGACTCAAGTCCTGAGCCTCTGTTTTCATCACCAAAACCTGCTCCGCCGGTTCCGTTCTTTCTGCTAAAGACTTCTTTGAAATCAAATCCGTCAACAGATGTTTCGATTGTATAATTTCTTGCTGCAGCAGCTTCCCAATAAATCTTGATTCCGTCAACATTCTTTGCTTCAGGTAATTCCAACATAATCCACTGAGGATCACTTGCTTGTGTTTCCCATCTTGTGCCGTAGTCTTTATCAATAATGCAGTTTGCATAGTTTAAGCCTACTTCATTTGATGTTGTAACAACTGCATTTGTAATGTCAATTTCGCTATATCCTGACAAATCCGCTTTTGTCAAATCATCACTTTCTGCAATAGGAGGCTTAGTTCCCTTTTTGTAAATCTTGATGTAATTAATATTAAATCCGCCTACATCAAATCTCAATTTAATTTTCTGTCTTCCCTTTGTAAGAGTTACCGTATCACTTACATTATTCCATGATTTGGTCTGGTTAAGTTCTGTGGTTTTAATGTTTCCATATACATCACTGCTCATTGTTATGACACCGGTCTTATCATTTGAAGTTGAAATAAATCTGTATTCTATAGTGTATTCTCCGCTTTCTTTTACGTCTGTATCAAATATAAGGGCATCTGCATCATCAATCCATCCGATATACCCACCTTCAACATTATCATTATCAGTCATACAACTGAAGTTTGTATAATAAGCTTCCGCTTCAATAACGCCTGGAATATCATGTACTGTATCAACATCCTGTACTGCAACATTTGTCAGATTTGACTTGTCTGTATTTGCATATGGATTTACTGACACAAGACTGTGAGGTGCCACTTTAGTCTGACCTATTTTTGCATTTTCATCTTTGAATGATACTGTAATAACTTCATCAAAGGGATTCCAAACAGTTGCCGTATACATACCGTTCTTTTCGAAAAACTGACAGCATGAGTAATTATCTGAATGTATCTTTGTTGATACATATCCCTTTGCACACATATTCTGGATATACCAGTATGAGTTAAACTTCTCATCATTTGGAAGGTTACCGTCTACATAAACACCGTTTTCATTTGTGTGTGTTTCAATTTCGTTAGTCCATCTTCTTGCTGCCTCTTCAGGATTGCTGAGCGCAAGATAAGGCCATAAGATGTGGAACCATCCTTCAGGGTCAACTGCTCCTTCTACTATGAGTTTTTCCTGATATCTTCTCTGCGAATCTTCATATTTTTCATAAATATATGCTGCTTTATTATGGTCATAACCCATGTAATCAATTGCAGGTGTTACGGGCAATAAATGAATACCGTAAATACAACTTGGATTTCCCGAAAAATATGTTCCGTTAGTATAGCCTAATCCCCAAACCATACCTACACATCCTTCAGTATAATCTTCATCCCAACAGTCTCCGTCATAGTTAAACCAATACTGTTCTATTGCATTTACTTCTGATGTAAATCCCCAGATTCCTGCATCTCTGTATTTGTCATTTCCCGTTACAAGTCCCCACAGGTACAAACCTGCCCAGGCAAATGTTGCTTCAGATGCTGATTCCTGGTTATTACCACTGTTATTATCTCCGTAACCTCCTGCCCATGAATGTCCTTCGTATGGATCAAAGTTTCTCATGAAAGGAAGCATGTCGTCATCTTTATCCGGATTCATACAGTCACGGATAAGAAGTTCAACCATATCACCGTAATCTCTTACAAATTCCTTGTCATAAGATGCAAGTACTGCCGATGGGAAAATAAAATATGCCCAGAGGAAATGGTGATCCGAAAGGTTAATTGCCATACCGTGATCTCCACCGTCTCCGCTTATTGCTCCCCAGCTTGTGTGATAATAGAGGTAATACGGATATTCACTGCTTCCGTCATATGTATACCAATTCTCAAGAATTTTTCTCAATATACTGATTAACTGATCTCTTATTTCGTACTGTTCCAACTGTTCTGCAATAAGAATACCCATTGAAATAGGATGAGTCTTCTTACCCTGCCAATATGGATCTGCAACCCAGTAATCTCTTGTTGCACTGTCTACAAACTCGTTGAGATATTTAATCATCTCATCCCTGTTATAGAAACTTGATTCAACAGGTTCATTGAATGCAGGAATAATACCGTTAAATTTCAAACCGTATGAGAATGTATTTCCCTCAACACATTTAAGAGTTCCTCTTATTGAGTTGTATGTCATGCCGGTTACAGGTGTACTTGAATATTTCCACTGTGTTGGCAACATACACATGATTGTATCTCTAGAAAATCCGTTTCTCTTTAAATTTGTTGTTACATTATAATGAGTAGTCATATTTGAATTGTTCTGATCAAACTCATATGTTACATTTGTTTTTTCGACAAAAGCATATGCATGATTGTACATATAGATGAAATCATTTTCTTTAGACAAGGCTGCAACTGACATATAATTATTGTTGCCGCCAAGAATCACTTTCAGCTTACTTCCGATTCTTACAATCTTTGTATTATCAGGGAAGTATAATCCGTAAAAATGATACTGTGTTCTGTCCTCATCTTCTGGTGACTCACTTTCATTTTTGATTTCAACTCCTAGTTTATCTGTCACATATTCAACACCGTCAACTAACTGAACTTCTCCATTTGCGTCAAAGAACTTAACAAGATTACCAAGCATAATCTCAACTGACGAAGGATTCTTGAATGTGTTGTACATATAAGGTGAACCCTTGATGATAGTTGATTTCATTTTTTCTGTATCATCGTCACTGAATACAATATTGGTTGACCAGTCACTATTTGAATCAAATCGTGCGGCAGGTGTTCCTACAATATCAGAACTTCCTATTGTAAGGTCAAATAATTTGCTGTCAGCTCCCATACCACCATTGTTTACTCTGGTATATGTCTTATCAGCATAATACATTGCAAGACCGTTTTCTGTATATCTATATACAAAAGGAAGTGCAGGCATTGTATCACTGAGTCTTGTATAAATAACAGATGTCCACCAGTCATTTGAAGGTATTGGTGTTTCTACATTCTTAGTTATATATTTTGGAACTCTTGGCTGATAAAGGTTTGTATCATCAATTCCGTATGAACCTTTACCAAGCTGTACAGTCTGCTCTTCAGGAAGATTTGGAACCTGCTGATTCTGTTTTGGATTTCCTTCAACATACTCATACACTTTCATTTCTCTGATTGAGTATCCTGATCCTCTTCCCATGGAAATACCTTTCATCTTGATATATCTTGCATTTGCATACAAATCTATATCTTCATCTTCCCCATTTCCATTAAGCTGTCTGTATATTGTTGTATAATTCTTTCCGTCATTAGATACCTGCAAATCAAATATTCTTCCGTATTCAACCTGCCACTGGATAATTACTTTTCCTATCTCGTACTGTTTACCAAGATCAAGTACATACCACTCATCATGATTTCCTTCCGATAACCAATAACTATCATAGTCATTGTCAACTGAATTTGAACCTGCAAGTGGTGATGTTGCCCACCATGGACTCATTTCTGATGAAACAGTAACATTTTTTCCAAGTGCTATATTATCGCCGTAAGCATCAGGACCCGGTTTGTTTATTCCACCGTTTCCAAATACTTTCAATTCTCTGATTGATGCTCCCCATCCCTTTTTTTCACCGTTATCATACTGGGATTTTGAATACTTTACAAAGACTCTAACGTAACGTCCTTTTGCGTTAAGTCCTGTAATCTCTTCCTTGAGATAAGAGTAATCTACATTCTCACCGTCTTTTGACATTACATTTGTTACTACTCCGCCATCTCCGTTTTCTGTTGAATAAATCTTCTGCCAGTTAATCTCGTCATCTGATGTCAGTATGTCATATACAACTCCGTATGATGCGTTATTCTGCCAGTCAATTTCAACTTTGGAAACATTTGCACTTTTTCCCAAATCAACATCTAACCACTGATCATTGATATTCGCCGCAGCTCCCCACTGTGTTGAAAGCTTTCCGTCAGTTGCAAATGATGCAACATCTCCTCCATTTACGGACGAACAATATGCAGGTCTGTTTTCTGATAACAAATATGTACCGTTACTGTTATCATTAGAACCTGCATTTACATAACCCGTATTGCACAATGTCGCTGCCAAACTCATACTCAAAAATAAAGCCGTTGATTTTTTGAATAAATTTACTGATTTCATCGTTTCCTCCAATTCATTGTTTTTTATCGCCCCAAATCGCCGAAACCGCTGCGCTTGTTTCGGGATTGTATCACGGTCGTCAAATGCATGAAAACAAGTTTTCTGCATTTTTCTCGTCGTGTAAACAAAAAAAATAAAGGGCCTATTGTCTTACAACAATAGTACCCTTTATTAAAAATCAATACAATGAAATCGAAATATGTGATTAGTATTTTACTAATTAGTATGATTTTTTACTAAAAATCATTTGGAGCCCCTATCTCTCCCTGTAATCCTTTGGGCTCATACCGACATTTTTTCTGAACACTTTTGTAAAATATCCTGCATCATTATACCCTACCATGTCAGCGACTTCGGAAAGTTTAATGCTTCTGTCCATAATAAGCTCTTTTGCGGCGTTAATTCTTACCATAGTAATATACTGTCCCACAGTGGTTCCAAACTTCTTCTTAAATACTGAGTTCATGTAGTTTGGTGTTATATACACACTGTCTGCAATATCATTGAGGCACAAATTAGCATTAGTGTAGTTATTCTTGATATACTCTATAATATCTATGATCAGCTTACTGTTATTAATAAAATCCTGAACATTTGAGAAATACTCATTAAGCAGATTCTTTACATATGCATCACACTCATCCAACGTATCAAGAGTGTTGAGTTTTTCCATAATAAATGACACTTTTTCTGCATCACTCAAATGAGTTTCATCTTCTTTTGCAAGCCACGCGATATTTATTATCGTTTCTGTTATTCTAAAATATACGGCCTTAACGTGACTGACAAGAACTCCTGTCTTTTTGGAAACAATGCCCTTAACGTTATTGACAATATTAAAACAAGTCTCCTTGTCATATCTTCTCAGGGCTTCTGACAGATTATTAAAAATCTCGTCACTGAGATTGATTTTCTCACTGTTATTATCATTCTTTTTTAGATAATGATTAATCTTGCCATATCCCAAAAAGAATAACTGCTGAAGCATCAATACACCTGTTTCATAAGAATTCTTAACATTCATAATGTTAGAAACTGTATTTCCAAATGAACCGTTAGCCTTTAATTCAGGATGAGACGACAGTGCTTTTGACATATTAGAATACATTTCTTTTAAAGCTGACGAATCACTATCATTGTATGCTATAAGAAAAATAACATATCTGTATTCTTTTACAAAATATAGATATTCTATTCCAACAATACACTCCGAAATAATATCAATAAGCGCAGAAACAGCATTTTCATCGGAATTAGCCTTGAAAATAACAATATTGAATCTGGTTTTTTCAAGAATAGCCGAGTTGAGTTTGTCAACATAATCTTTAATGCCATCAACAGATAATTTGCCCTTTATAAGCTTTTGAAGGAAAGTCTGAGTATATAATTCACGACTCTCTTCAATGACATCATCTATAGTTTTTTGAATTGTAAGAGACTCTTCAATCTTACCAATTGCCTTCTCAAGCGCATTCTCAACTTCTTCAATATCTATAGGCTTTTCGACATAACTAACAGCTTCGAGTTCAATGGCACCTTTTAAATATTCTTTGTCAGAATATCCACTCAGGAAAATAATCCTGCAATTTGGTGCAATCTCCTTAATCTGGTTGCACATCTCGATTCCGTTCATTCCAGGCATTCTGACATCAGAAATAACAACATCTACATGATGTTGTTCCATAAAATTGATTCCATCCTTTCCGGAAGAAGCAGTATTAACATTTGTAACATTATACTTTTCCCAATTCACATGAGAAGTCAGTCCCTTTCTGGTAACTGCCTCATCATCAACAATTAAAACACTGTACATTCCGACCTCCATAGTTGACTTTATTATACAACAATATCAATTTTTGGTCAAAAGCATTTTTCTGTTAGCACTCTTTTATATTGAGTGCTAATTTTCTATTGACTTTTTATAAAAGGGGATATACTATAACATATAGGCATTAAAGGAATTATTAGCTTTCCTTTAAAAAATAAAAGAAAAGGAGATTTACAAAATGTCAAAACAGGGTAATTTATCTATCAATAGTGAAAATATTTTTCCTATTATAAAGAAATGGTTATATTCAGATCATGATATTTTCTTTAGAGAATTAGTATCTAACGGATGTGACGCTATTACAAAATTAAAGAAATTATCACTTATCGGCGAATACACTTTAGCTGAAGATGAAGAATTCAAAGTTGAGGTAATTGTCAATCCTACAGATAAGACAATTACTTTCAAGGATAACGGTCTTGGAATGACTGAAGATGAAGTTAACGAATATATCAATCAGATTGCATTTTCAGGAGCCGCTGCTTTCCTTGAGCAATACAAAGACAAAGCCAATGAAGATCAGATAATCGGTCATTTTGGTCTTGGATTCTACTCTGCTTTTATGGTTGCTGACAGAGTAACTATCGAGACATTATCTTATAAAGAAGGTTCAAAGGCAGTATTTTGGGATTGCGAGAACGGTCTTGAATATGAGATGGACGATTCAGACAAATCAGAGAGAGGTACTACTATCACTCTTTACTTAAATGATGACAGTGTTGAATTTGCAAATGAATACAGAGCAAATGAAGTACTTGATAAGTATTGTTCATTTATGCCTGTAAACATCTACCTTTCAAAAGAAGGCGGCGAGCCTGAATATGAAACTGTAGACGAGGAAGATGTTACAGATAAAGATACAGTTGTTGAACATATTGTTGAACCTGCAAAAACTGAAGAAAAAGAAAATGAGGACGGTACAAAAGAAACTGTTGAAGTTACTCCTGAAAAGCACAAGGCTAAAATTTTAAGAAGACCTACTTCAATCAGTACTCCTGTTCCACTTTGGACAAAACATCCAAATGAATGTACTAAAGAAGAATATCTTGAATTCTACAGAACTACATTTAAAGATTTCAAGGAGCCTCTCTTCTGGATTCATTTAAATATGGATTATCCTTTCAATTTAAAAGGTATTTTGTATTTTCCAAAGATTAATACAGAATACGAGTCAATTGAAGGCGTTATCAAATTGTACAACAACCAGGTATTTATCGCTGACAATATCAAGGAAGTTATTCCGGAATTCCTTATGTTATTAAAGGGAGTAATCGACTGCCCTGATCTTCCACTTAACGTTTCACGTTCTGCTCTCCAGAATGATGGATTTGTCAAAAAGATTTCTGACTATATCACAAAGAAGGTTGCCGATAAGTTATCAGGTATGTGTAAGACAGAACGCGAAGAATACGAAAAATATTGGGATGATATCAGTCCATTCATCAAATATGGTTGCCTTAAAGACGAAAAATTCTGTGAAAAGATGTCAGACTACATCTTATTCAAAGACATTGACGGAAGATATCTCACATTCAAGGATTGTCTTGAGCAGAATAAAGAAAAACATGAAAACACTATTTTCTATACAAACGATCCTGTTCAGCAGAGTCAGTACATTAACATGTTCAGAGCTGAGGAAATCAATGCTGTAGTTTTGACAGACACAATTGATCAGCCTTTTATTTCACAGTTGGAAGTTAAGAATGAAGGGGTTAAATTCAAACGTATTGATGACGATGTTAATCAGTCCTTCAAAGAAGAACTTGATCAGGAAGAGCAGCTTTCAATGACAGACAAACTTGTACCGTTGTTTGACAAAGCACTTGGTCGTGAAGTCGATCTCTCTGTTATGAAACTCAAAGACGAGAACATCTCTTCTATGATCACACTCTCAGAAGAAAGCAGACGTATGCAGGATATGATGAAACAATACGGTATGGTTGGCATGGATCCTTCAATGTTTGGCGGTTCAAATGAGACTTTAGTATTAAATGCAAATAACAAACTTGTAAAATACATTATTGATAATCCTGAAGCTGATGTAACTGACTTAATCTGCAAGCAGATTTATGATCTTGCACTTCTTAGCCACGGACCACTCAACGCAGAGTCAATGACAGCTTTCGTTGAAAGAAGCAACAAGATTCTTGAAAAACTTCTGTGATTAGTTATAATCGTTTACAATATCAGAAAAGAAATGCACCTTCGCAAAATCACGAAGGTGCATTTTTTTATTAATTCATTAATATTATCAATATATTAATATATCAGTATATCAATATATCACTTTAATCATTATTAACCTAAAAGATTATCATATAACTCCTGATACTTCTTTGCTGAAACATCCCAAGAGAAATCAGCTGCCATTGCTCTCTCAACAATCTTATTCCAATCACGCTTCTTATCATAGTAAATCTTTTCAGCGTATCTGATTGTATCAAGCATCTCATGAGCATTATAATTTGCAAACGAAAAACCGGTTCCTTTATTTTCGTATTCATTGTAAGCTTCTACTGTATCTTTAAGACCGCCTGTCTCTCTTACAATCGGAATAGTTCCATATCTAAGACTCATCAACTGGCTAAGTCCGCAAGGCTCAAATAATGATGGCATAAGGAACGCATCACATGAAGCATAAATCTTATGGGACATTGCCTCTGAATAGTAAATGTTGGCAGATACATCTTTGCCATACTTCCAGTCGAAATGTCTGAACATGTTCTCGTATCTCTCTTCACCTGTTCCAAGAACAACAAACTGAATAGCATCCTGACACAACTCGTCCATAATGTATGCAATCAAATCAAGCCCCTTCTGATCTGTGAGTCGGCTTACAAGACCAATCATCATCTTCTTACTATCCTGCTCAAGTCCAAGTTCTTTCTGAAGAGCAATCTTGTTTTTGATTTTCTCTTTTCTGAAATTAGATGCGTTGTAGTTCTTGAATATGTACTGATCTGTCTCCGGATTGTACTCATCGTAATCTATACCGTTAACTATACCTGAGAGACAATTTGATCTTGCTCTCATTAAGCCGTCAAGACCTTCACCGTAGAATGGTGTCTTAATCTCATCTGCGTAAGTATCACTAACTGTTGTAACTAAATCCGCATAAACGATACCACCTTTTAAGTAGTTACCGTTGTCATAATCCTTAAGCTTGTCAGATGTGAAATAATAATCTGACAATCCTGCTATATCTTTAATAGTCTGAACATCCCATACACCCTGGAACTTAAGGTTATGAATAGTCATTATAGACTTCATATTACGGTAAAACTCACCCTGTGAAAAACTATCCTTAAGATATACAGGAATCAAACCTGTCTGCCAGTCATGACAATGAACAATATCAGGCTTATATCCAATAACAGGTAATGCCGATAATGCAGCCCTTGAAAAAAATGCAAACTTCTCAAGATCGTATCTCATATCACTGTAAGGAGTTGGACCCGAAAAATAATATTCGTTATCAATAAAATAGAATGTAACACCTTCATATTCTAATTTTAAAATTCCAACATACTGTCTTCTCCAACACAAATCCATATAAAAGTGATTTACATATTCTAACTGACTCTTCCACTTCTCGTCCATGCACATATATTTTGGAAGAATCACTCTCACATCATATTTGGTTTTGTCAAAACATTTTGGTAAAGATCCTACAACATCTGCCAGACCTCCGGTTTTAATAAAAGGCACACATTCAGATGCAACAAATAATATATTTTTCATATGTACTTTCCTCCAAGTATTTTCTATAATGATATTTTACTTCATTATCGTTATCAAAACAAGTATTTATATACATTTATACTGCAATCTGATTTTATCGGAAATCAATGCTATAAATTCAGAGTTTGTAGGTTTTCCCTTTTCGATATTTATTGTGTATCCAAACAGCTCATCAATTGTTTCCATCCTGCCTCTGCTCCAGGCAACTTCTATGGCATGTCTTATTGCACGTTCCACTCTGCTCGGTGTTGTCTGAAATTTTTTTGCTATTGATGGATATAATATCTTTGTAATTGAATTTAGCATCTCATTGTCATTGACTGATAAGATTATGGCCTCCCTCAGATACTGATACCCTTTTATATGAGCCGGAACTCCAACGTCATGTATCATGGAAGTCACATCAGATTCTATATTCTTTTCAAGATACTCTTTTTTATCTTCGTACGCTCCGATTATTTTTTTCACCTCTCTGTTTTTCTTGTACAGATTATTTTTCACACCGTGAATTCTGTCAATCACCAGTTCTTCGTCAAAAGGCTTAAGCATATAATATCCTGCGCCATTGCTAAACGACTCTGTTAGAACTATATCATTACTGATTGCCGAAGTCACAATAAATAATGGTTTTTTTACAAATTCATCATTGTTATTTACGGTTTTCATAAGTGTCAGTCCATCAATTTTTGGCATTATCAAATCAAGCACAACTACATCCGGCTGATATGTTTTTATAATATTAAGTCCTTCTTCTCCATTTGTTGCCGTTCCCATTAATTGTATATTGTCATCTTTTTCTATTGCACTTTTCATATTATCGATTACTTTTGTATTGTCATCAATTATTATTACACTTATTAAATCCATTTTGCCTCCAAAGAGGGCGCCCGTTTATCTCAATATTGATACATATTTTTTCAAATTAATCTGACGTTTTTGATTATAATCATTATTGCGACGGTATTCAACTATAATTCATCGCGATTATCGACCTTTGCCGACTTTCACACTTCCCTCCTCAATCATTCGCTCAATAAATATTGCATATCCGCGTTTTGAATCATTCACAAATACATGGGTTATCGCACCTACTATTTTGCCATTTTGAATTATGGGACTTCCACTCATCCCCTGCACAATTCCATTTGTTTTTTTAAGTAATCTTTCATCAGTTATTTTTATAATCATATTTTTATCTTTATTTTTGTCAGATATGTTTATTTTTTCGATTTCCACATCATACAATACCGGATTATTATTTTCAATAACCTGTATTTTTGCTCTTCCTTTTTTTATTTCCTGCTTAAATCCAATTTTGAACAAATTTATTTTTTCTCTATATTTTATTTTTTCCTCAACCCTGTTATTAACTGTTCCAAAAATACCATATTCAGAGTTTTTATTTACCTCACCTATAACATTCTCGTCCACATAATCAATTGTTCCGCATAAGCCGCCGGGAATGCCGTTTTGTCCCTTTCTCACACCCCAGATTCTTGCATTATATATTTTGCCGTCTGTCGAGTCGAGAAGCCTTCCGGTATCAATATCATTTATTCCATGTCCAAGTGCTCCGAATTTATTATCCCCGTCTATATAAGTCATTGTTCCTATCCCCTGCATATCATCCCTTACCCATATGCCGAGTTTATAAGTATTATCATTCGAAATTACAGGATACAATTTTATATTTTTAGTTTCTCCGCTTCGGTTAACAGTTATTGTCACAGAAGACTCTTTGTTTCTTTTTATTAAATATGTCAGCTGATTCTTACTATTAACATCTATGCCGTTAAATTTAATTATATAATCATTTTTCTTTATTTTACCCTTTGATGGGTTCACTAAATTTCCAGATAAATCAACAAAATCACCGGTATCTATTACCATAACTCCGTCAGTATGAAGGTACATTCCAATATGAAGCCCCATTGGATATACTTCTTTTCTGTCTTTAACATATATCGTTGCTGCTTTTATTGGAATCAATCCAAACAAATTATATTTAAGTCTGTAAATTCCTTCATTATCTGATTTTATAATTAACTGATTATCAGGTTTTGTTTCCAAAAAATTACAACTGGCCGAAACAGGAAGAAACGTCTCGATAGCAGTCTCACTGTTTTCATCCATAAATATAGTTTCAGGCAAACTATTTTCCATATCACTGTTAGTTTTAAAAAACAAAACAATACTTGTTATAAAAAATACAGTAATTAAAAATATTCTGTAATACGTTTTTCTTTTCATGCTCAACCTCCAATTAATCATCTAATTCTCAAAAAAATAAAGTAGAGAGAACTTTCATTCTCTCTACTTATTATGTTCAGATTATAATAATTTAAATCTTTGTTTTTTTAGTTTCTTCTGCCAATTCTTTCATTTCTTTTGCATGACTCAAAGCAGAATCTGTTATTGTCTCGCCACCTGATATTCTTACAAGCTCATTTATTGATTCATCATAATCCAGTTTCGAAATATTTGTAAACGTCTGATTGTTTTGTATATTTTTTTCGATTAAATAATGATAATCAGCCATGGCTGCAATCTGAGCAAGATGTGATATGCAAATAACCTGTCTCTTTCTACTGATTACTGCCAACTTATTTGCAACCTTTGCGGCAGTCACTCCGCTGATACCTGTATCTATTTCATCAAATATAAGTGTTCCCACATCATCCATTCCGGCAAGTATGGACTTGATTGCAAGCATAATTCTTGACAGTTCTCCACCTGAAGCAACCTTTCCAAGTTCTCTTGGCGGTTCACCGGGATTTGTAGAAATAAGGAACTCTACATCATCAAATCCATTTTCATTAATCGAGTCTTTTCTTGTCACCTGAATCTCAAATTCAACCTGCAGGAAATTTAAATCAACAAGTGCCTCTGTAATCTGTTTTTCTAATTTAACCGCGGCCACAGAACGAAGTTTTGACAGTTTCTCGCACATTATTGTGATCTCACTGTATACTTCATCAATCTGATTATTAAGATCTGATAAGCCTGTCTCATAATTAGTGAGTCTTTCAACAAGTTTCCTTTTTTCTTCGCAGTAACTGTTTATCTCTTCTACTGAGTTTCCGTACTTCATCTTAAGGTGGTTAATTAGATTGAGTCTGTCTTCCACCTCTCTGACACGCTCCTCATCAAAGGATAGTGATTCAGTGTAATCGTATATTTCTCTTGAAACATCTTTTACAAGTGCCTCAATGTTATACAATTCGTCTTTTATTCCTGAAAGGCTCTCATCAAAATCAGCCACATCATTTATGTAGTCGATTGCTGTTCCTGAGAGTTCAGAAACCCCTCTGTCTTTAGACAGAATATCATATATTGTGTTAAGTGAATTGATTATATCCTCACTCTTTGAAATTCGTTTGTATTCTTCTTCAAGTTCAAAGTCTTCACCGTCTGTTATGGCAGCATCCTCAATTTCATTTAGCTCAAATTCGGCGAATTCCAGTTCTCTGACTCTCTCATTTTCATCCATATCAAACTCTTTAAGCCTACTCTTTAAGTCCATATAATCCTTGTACTTTAAAGATATCTCATTTTTGAGTTCAGATATATCGTCAGATGCAAACTGGTCTAATATAGCCAGATGTTTGGACTTGTAGAGTAGAGACTGATGATCGTGCTGACCGTAAATATCAACAAGACATGTCATCACTTCTTTTAGAATCGATAAATTGACAGTCTCTCCGTTAATTTTGGACACACTTCTGTTCTCTGTTATTTTTCTTGAAACAGTAACTGTATCAGAGTCGTAGTCCAAATCGTATTTTTGTAATATGGCCTTACAATTGTCATCTGCCAAAAATGTCAGTTCAACCAAAGCATTATCTTTTCCTGCTCTGATAATCTCTTTTGACACTTTGTTGCCAAGGGCAATGTTAACCGAACCTAAAATCAATGACTTTCCTGCACCCGTCTCACCGGTAAGGACAACTAATCCCTTTTCAAAATCAATATCGACCTCTTCTATAAGTGCAAGATTTTTTACGTGTAAATTAATTAACATTAAGCCTCCAAATCAAGCCATATAAATAAAATGCAAATAACCTTTTATTTGATATAGCTTTCTAATATTTCTTTTACTTTAAAAGTGTCTTCTGCAGTTTTTATGGCACAAAAAATAGTGTCATCACCGGCAATGCATCCGACTACTTCTTTTATGTTCATGGCATCAATTGCTGCACCAACTGCCATTGCCATACCCGATACTGTCTTCACAACAAGCAGATTACCGGCATCTTCCATTGATAGTATGCCGTCATTCAATACTCTTAAAAACTTGTTGCTGACACTAATAGGTTTAGAGTTCGGTGTCGAATATTTCTGTTTTCCACCGTTTACAGAAATCTTGATAAGTTCAAGTTCTCTGATGTCTCTTGATACAGTAGCCTGAGTAACGGCAAATCCCGCATCAATGAGATACTTAGCCAATTCTTCCTGTGTTTCCACGTCATTGTTTGTAATAATTTCAATAATTTTTCTTTGTCTGTTTGATTTCACTTATTTCTCACCCATCTTATCTTTTAATACTTGCAAAAAGCTGCTGTCGTCCAATTTAATCATCTTTGTGCATAAATCAGACTTATTTATTATAACTACATCATCCGGCTCTAATACAGTTTCTGCATAGCCGTCAAATGCAACTATATCCTTCTCATTTTTTAAATATCTCGGTTCCTTTATAATAACCGAAATCATATCTTTGTCAGAAAATATAATACTCCTTCCGTTTATGGAATGAGCACAAATAGGCGTCATTACCATAAGATTCGCATTAGGTTCAACTACAGGGCCTCCGGCTGAAAGATTATATGCGGTAGAGCCTGTTGGAGTTGCACAAATTAAACCGTCAGCATGGTACTCATTCAAAAACAAATCATTAACATATACTTTGTAATCCGAAATTCTGATTCCACCATATCTGTGAATTACAATATCATTTAGGGCAACATTCTCAGACAATACTTTTCCGCTACGTTTTACACAGCCCTTGAGCATCATACGCTCTTCAATCTTGTAGTCATCATTGAGAAGTCTGTCAAGCATTCTGTCAATATCGATATTGCAGTTCTGAGCAAGAAAACCGAGATTGCCTTTGTTGATTCCTAAAAACAGAACATTTTTCTCAATGAGATCCCTTGCCGCCTGGAGAAGTGTACCATCACCGCCTACAGTAATGACACATTCTACATCGTCCGGAATCATATCCGGATCAGTGTATCTATACTTATCATTATTTGAAAAAGACTTGTCCAAAAAACACTTTGCACCTTTATCTTTCAGATATTTACATATTTTTTCCGACAGTTCATAATCTATATCTTTGGAACTGTTTGCTATAATACAAAAACTATTCATATGATTCCTCTAAAGTTTCGTAATGAATTTGCCCTCGGTTATACCGGATTTCACTTATCTGTATAAACTATTTTACAATGTGTCATGTGACAATTCAACCACACTTTGTACATTTATTGATTTTTCTTCAAAAACCATATCTTCTGTAAGATTCTGCAAGTATAATAAATATTCTATATTTCCCTCCGGTCCTTTAACAGGAGAAAAGTCTAAATCTATAATACCAAAGCCTATAGATTTGGCATATTCAATAACTGATTCAATAACTTCAATATGGACATTCTTGTCTCTTACAACGCCTTTTTTACCTACTTTTTCTCTTCCTGCTTCAAACTGAGGTTTGATTAGACAAACAACCTGTCCATCTTTTGTCAGAAGATTCTTCACAGGCAAAAGTACTTTCGTAAGAGAAATAAAGGAAACATCTATTGATGAAAACATAATATCATCCGGAACTTCTTCGTGAGTTACGTATCTGATATTGGTCTTATCCATACAAACAACTCTCTCATCTGTAACAAGTTTCCAAGCCAGCTGTCCGTGTCCCACATCAATAGAGTATACTTTTACAGCTCCGTTTTGAAGCATGCAGTCAGTAAAACCGCCTGTAGAAGCTCCAACATCCATGCAAATCTTTCCATCTACATCAACACCAAAGACTTCCATTGCTTTCTCAAGTTTGAGACCACCTCTGCTGACATATTTCAAAGTTTTACCTCTTACTTCTATATTTGATTTTACATCGAACTGTGAACCTGCTTTGTCTTCCTTTACATTATCAACATAGACAATGCCACTCATTATTATAGCTTTAGCTTTTTCTCTTGATGGCGCAAGTCCTCTTTCAACCAATAAAACATCTAATCTTTCTTTCATATTATTGTAAAATATCCTTTTATATTATTTATCTTCCAGCATTTCAATCACTTTGTTCATAATACTGATTCTGTCAAGTCCCAGTTTTCTTCTAAGATGAGGAACACTTCCCTGTTTAACAAATATATCATCAATCGCAATAATATCGCACTTAACTTTGTAATTGTGCTGATATATATAATTGAGTACAGCTTCGCTGTAACCACCATGTTTAATTCCCTCTTCAACAAGGAGGATATGTGTATGTTTCCCGCACAATTTCTCAATCATATCTGTGTCTATAGGTTTTATTACTTTGGCATTTACCACTGTAGGATAAATACCTTTTTCGTTAAGTAATTTTGCGGATTCGAGAATCTCTTCAACTATTGAGCCGATTCCTATAATCGCAATATTATTCCCCTCAGTCAGAATACTTGATTTGAGTTCAAAGGAATCTGTTCTGTCCGGTGCATTGTATTCAAATGCATCTCCCCTTGAAAATCTGATCGCAATCGGTGCATCAAAGTCTTTTGAATACTCAAGTGCCTCTTCTAATTCCTCTGCGGACATAGGTGAAATAATTGTAAGATTTGGAATAGACGACAAAAATGCAATGTCAAATATCCCCTGATGTGTCTCACCGTCACGTCCCACAAGTCCTGCTCTGTCAATAATAATCTTAACAGGGAGTTTTTGAATACAGATATCATGCAATATCTGATCATAAGCTCTCTGATAAAATGAAGAGTATATTGAAATGTATGGTTTCTTTCCTCCTGCGGCAAGACCTGCAGCAAAAGTAACTGCATGTTCTTCTGCTATTCCCACATCAAAGAATCTGTCGGGATAACGTTCTTTAAAATTGGATAATCCTGTACCGTCAGGCATAGCCGCTGTAATTGCAACAATCTCTTTATCGTCATTTGCCATTTCAACAATCTTCTTAGAGAATACAGTTGTGTAACTGTCTTTTCCTGAATTGTTTCTCTTAATTCCTGTTCTCTTGTCGAAAGCATCTATGCCGTGAAACTTTGCAGGATCTTCCATCGCAAACTTATATCCGTAACCTTTTTTAGTCTTCAAATGAATAAGTACAGGATGATCTATCTTCTTTGCATGTTTGAATAATTCAATCATCACATCAGTGTCATGTCCATCGATAGGTCCAATATAAGTAATTCCAAGTTCGTTAAATATTCCGTCCGGAACAAATAACTGTTTCAGACTGTCTTTTGTCTTTTTGATACCTTTTGCAATCTTGACACCTACCATTGGAATCTTATTTAATGACTGCTCAACTTCCAATTTTAAATCATTATATTTTTCACCAATTCTGAACTTACTCAAGTGCTCAGACATCCCACCAACATTCTCTGAAATAGACATATTGTTATCATTGAGAATAATGATAAAATTTCTCTTTAGAGAAGAAAGATTATTGAGGGCTTCATATGCCATTCCACCTGTAAGTGCGCCGTCACCAATAACAGCCACAACAGTGGAATTTACATCATTTAGTTTGTCAGCAAATGCAAGTCCCATAGCTGCAGAAATAGATGTGGAACTGTGACCGGTATCAAACACATCACACTCACTCTCATTCCTCTTTGGAAATCCACTTAACCCCTTATATTTACGAAGATTAACAAATTCATCCTTTCTGCCGGTTAGCAACTTATGAGTATATGACTGGTGACCAACATCCCACACAATCTTGTCCGTAGGAAAATCAAGGACAACATGTAATGCCATTGTAAGTTCAACGGCACCTAAGTTTGACGCGAGATGTCCGCCTGTCTTGCTGACATTATTTACAAGAAATCTTCTGATTTCTTTTGCAAGTTTCTTGTAATCATTTCTGTCAATATTTTTTATATCATTTGGTTGATTAATACTATCTAACAGTGAACTCATATTATTTTTCCCTATATATCAAATATTTAAATAACTCTTCCAAAAATGCAGAGTCTTTATTAAATGCTTTTAATTCTTCCAAACCTTTGTCCGAATACTCTTTTACAGCCTTCTTTGACTCTTCAAGACCTTTAAGAGTTATATAAGTTGTCTTGTTATTCTTTTCATCACTCATAACAGGCTTTCCAAGAACTTCCGACGAACTTGTCACATCAAGAATATCATCCTGTATCTGAAATGCCAGTCCGATATTTTTTGCAATCTGTTCTATCTTATCTGCTTCATCATCAGAAGCACCTGCTATAATAGCTCCAGCCATCATGGATGCTTCAATCAAAGCTGCAGTTTTAAGATTATGGATAGTCAGAAGAGTCTTTTCATCGATAGGTGTACCCTCAGTCTTTACATCGATAGACTGTCCTCCAACCATTCCGTTGATTCCCGCTTTTTTCGCTATAACGCTCATAGCCTTTGCATTGGCAGATATATCATCTCCCTCAACAACTGCTTTGCTCATTAATTCGTATGCATAGTTTAACAGGGCGTCTCCTGCAAGAATTGCAATGTCCTCACCAAACACTTTGTGATTAGTAAGTTTCCCCCTTCGATAATCATCATTATCCATCGCCGGCAAATCGTCATGAATAAGTGAATATGTGTGTATCATTTCAATTGCAGCCATAAAATACTGAAGATCATCAGATGTACCTCCAAACATCTTGTATGTCTCGTACATCAAAAGAGGTCTCAGTCTTTTTCCTCCTGCTTTGAAACTGTAATTCATAGCACCGATGATAACACTGATTTCCTCATTTTCCTCAGGTGCCATCTCATAAATCAGTTCTGTTACAGCTTCTATTTTTTTATTTAATTGTTCTTTAAAAGACATCATCTTCACCATCTTTCTCAAGGAGTTTTATTTGTTTTTCAACAAAATCTATCTTATCATTACATATTTTCACAAGATTAATACCTTCATTGTATAATTTGAAAGATTCATCAAGAGATACTTCTCCATCTTCCATCTTTCCAATAATATCATTCAGTTTATCAAAACCTTCTTCAATACTAATATTCTCAAATTCACTCATTATTATCTCCCAATATTAATTATCTTTTCACGAATATTTTTATCATCAGGCAAATCTATTTGTATAATCTCAAATCTATCTGTCATATTTCCTATCTGTCATTTCAACTTCAGATACAACCGCTCTGATACGACCGTCTTTCATTGTAAGCGTTATATTATCGGAAACAGCTACATCACCAACATTTTTTATCTGATTATCATCTCCATCAGAAACATACGCAAACCCCTTTTCAAGTTTCTTAAGAGGTGAATTGCCATCCAGTTTCTGTGCAAGAATATTCAGATTATACTTAGAGTTATCTAATTTTCTATGCATATAGAACTCTAACTTTGTCTGCAAATCAGCAACATACTGTCTCTTGGTAAATAACTGATTCTTTGGACTTAAGGATTTTAAATCAGACTGATACTTTTGTAATCTCAATCTGCATAAATCAATCTTTGTCATAACCTTGCGACTCAGTTCTGCTTTGTAGGATGAAAGTTGCTGAATAAAATCATCAATATCAAACACTGCAAGTTCTGCAGCAGCTGAAGGTGTTGGTGCCCTTAAGTCAGCAACATAATCAGCAATTGTAGTGTCAGTTTCATGACCAACTGCAGAAATAATCGGAGTATTACACTCAAAAATTGCTTTTGCCACAGGTTCTTCATTGAAAGCCCACAAATCTTCTATTGAGCCTCCACCTCGTCCGAGAATAATAACGTCAACGCCAAAGTTGTCCATGTACCTTATAGCATTTACAATGCTTGGAACCGCCTTTTCTCCCTGAACAATTGTAGGATACAAATACAACTGCACATAAGGATTTCTTCTTGTGGCTATGTTAATTATATCCCTAATTGCCGCACCGGTATCAGCCGTACATATTCCAATCTTTGTGGAATACTTTGGAATGGGCTTTTTGTACATTTCATCAAACATCCCCATCTCTTCAAGTTCTTTTTTCAATTGTTCGAATCTGACATGCAAATCACCACTGCCGTCCTGAATTATCTCTTTTGCATATATCTGATAATTACCGGACTTCTCGTAGACAGAGATGCTTCCAAAACAAATAATCTGCATACCGTCTTCCAGCCTGAACTTGAGGCCGTTCCTGTATCCTGCAAACATAACACCCTGAATAACTCCACCTTTATCCTTCAGTGAAAAATAAATATGCCCTGATGAGTGATATTTGCAGTTACTCAGTTCGCCTTTGATATATATTCTATTCAGCATAAAATCCTGGGCAAACATGTTTTTTATGTAATTGTTAACCTGACTTACAGAATATACATTTCCATTCATTTACATTACCCTGTCTACTCTTCGACGTAAACCTTCGCCAGTACACCGTTGACAAATGACGGTGCCATATCACTTCCGTATTTTTTTGCAAGTTCAACGGCTTCATCTATTGCAACTTTTTTAGGTACATCATCATCAAACATCATTTCGTAATATGCAAGGCGCAAAATTGTAAGTTCTACTTTTCCCATTCTGTTAGTCTTCCAGCCAACAGAAGCTTCATTAAGCTTATCATCTATCATTGCTGTCTTTGCAATTACTGCATTTACCTTGTCTATAATTTCATTCTTTTCTTTTTCTGTTATTACTTCCTTGTCCATGAGAAATACAGTTTCTTCTTCCCCAAGTAACTTCTCAACATCATTCAGATATAAATCAAACTGATTCTCCATATCTTCAACTTCATGAAACTCTTTACAAAACAATAATTTAAAAATATTTTCCCTGATTTGACTTCTTCTTAACATTTTTTCTCCATTCATCCATTAAATATAAAAGGGTGCCCCAAAAAGACACCCCTATTAAATTCAAATAATAATTTTCAATTTCAAATGTACAATTAGTTAGGTACGTTTACACTTGCTACCTTTACATTTACAGCTGCAACCTGAAGTCCTGTCATACCTTCAATCTGCATTTTAATCTTATCCTGAACATCCTTACATATCTCAATAACACTGTATCCGTAGTCAAGATTAATTGCAATATTAACAACCACTTCTTCATCTACTATCTTTGCATTAACACTCTTAGAGAGTTTCTTTACACCGGTCTTAAGAATAAGTTCTCTTGTAATTCCTCCCAGCAAAGAAGCAACTCCTTCAACATCAGTAGCTGCAACTCCTGCAATTGTTCCGATTACATCATCGGTAATTCTGACATTTCCCAGTTCTTTATTGTGATATATGGTATAAATATTTCTTTGTTCTTCCATCAATTGTACCTCCTGGTATTTCAAGTTTTACTCCATGTTATTATACCCTTAAATATATCTAATTGCAACTCTCAATTGGATTCTGTAAAAGTATCAATTTGATTCTATTGGAGTAATTACAATATCTGACACCTTTACGTCCGTTTTTCGTGTTATTATCTGCTCAATTTGTGCGCGATCCTTATCCTCAATCTGATTTTTGTTTACTATTACTTCCGCACTGTCATTATTAAGTAACACTACAATATCTTCATAACCTTTTGCTTTTAAAACTGTTTCTATCTCGTTTTCAAGGTTTGTATTCTTTTCTATATCTACCATTGCATCCACAGCTTCTTTCTTCTTTTCTTCGGAAATTGCATCACTGTTAATCAGTTCCTGTAGATTTTCTTTATTTTTTGATCTGATCTGCTCCCTGTCCATTCTGGCCTGAATCGCAAAATCTCCAATGGATACTCCTGAATTTGTCAAAACGGCGGTTCCCGGAACATCAGTATCATCTTCGCTTTCTTCGTTTTTATTATCTTCGCTTTCATTATTTTCACCTTCCACGTTCTTTGTTTCCCCTGATTCATTTTCTTTATTCTTCTCACCAAGTCTTTCTTCATTTTTCTCTGAAGACGTCAAATCAATATCCATACTAAGAATATCCCCGTTTTCACTTATAAGTGTGTCATCTTTATAAATGTCTTCATATGTACTGTCAGATACTTTTTTTGTTTTCTTTTCGATGTTTGGAATTAGTTTTTCGCTGTAATTCAAATAGCCCGCAACTGCAATCAAGATTGCAATCATAGTAACAATAAACTGATTCTTCCTTAATAATTTCATTACAAATCCTCCATCACTTCATTCATTTCATTTCTGCTATTGATATTTTATGCATCTCAATATCAAAAAGTGCCTGTACAATACTGATAATTTCATTTTTGGTTCTTGTATTTTCTATTCCTTTAGCAACAATCACCACTCCCTCTACCACAGGCATAATTTCTTTTGTAATATATGGATATTCACTATTATCATTTTTTAGTACAAGAGTATCATTACTTTTTTGTATTTCTTTATAGCCGCTTTCTCCCTTTTCTTCTCTCTCGTTAACATTTTCGTTGCTCTGAACTATTTTTTCTTCTCCGGATTTTAGGGTAATCATTATTTCACACTTTTCAATCCCCGCCAGATTTTCAATTATGCCTTTTAGTTTATTCTCCATTCTCTCTTCATATTCGGCAATACTTTTATAATCAGATTTCGTTTCATATTTATCTACACTTTTTCTGTTTTTCTTACTCTCAAAGGACTTATCTTTATCTCCTGAAACAATCAGCATCAAAATCCCAAGAACAAATATTATAACTAATCTTTTTTTATCATCGGACAAAATCACTTTAAATTTATTTATTATATTTTCCAATGTTCTTCAAACTCCTTCTCAAATTATTATTCTGCTTAACCAGATAATTGATTTTATAAATAAATTTCTTTTGATTTTTTAACTTTATTGTCCCTCTTCTTTAAATGATGTTTCATTTTCATTAATTCTTTCGTTAATCATTTCTTCAAATTCACTTATTTTATTATTAATATCATCAGTTCTGCAACTATCATTTTCAAATTTCCATTCCACATTTTCTTCCATCTTCTCAAATAATCTATCCATATAATTGTTGTTTGAAAATATTATTTCAAAAGGTTTTAGAACTATAGTAAACAGCATGAGTCCTATAATTACTGATACTGTTTTTTTATAAGTGTTTTCAGGAATCAGTGACTTAAAAAGAGATATTATTATCAATGAATAACTGATATTTTTTATATATTCTTCCATACTCACCACCTGTTAGTCACATAGCATACAATCGCTATAGTTATAATAAAAATAATAATTATTGTCACCACTGATTTTAAAAGCAAAGCCAGGGCATCAGAAGTCTTTGATATACAATTTATCAGTTTTTTATCAGCCACAGGTTGCATGACTGCGGCGCAGATTTTTAGCATAAATACCGATAAGGACATTTTTATAATCGGAGCCAAACATAATAATGCCAAAATAATAATTGAACTGACACCTATGCTGTTTTTAATAATTATTGCTGAATTAAAAAACAGATTAAGAATGTAATCTCTTCCATCCCCAACCATTGGAATTATAGACGTTAATTTTCTCGTGATAGAACTTTTCATAATATCTATTCCGGGCATTATCATTCCGTGAATAATATTTATGCCAAATACCATTCCCAACAGATATTTATTCGCCATTACAATTGCACTTTTCAACATATTAATTGCATTAGTAAGAAGGTTCTCTCTTCCGATTTCGTTAGAAAATATAAGTAAAACATAGAACTTCATCGCCGGTATGATAATTCTCTCAAAGGCATTCTCCACAAAATAAATTATCATAATTGCAATTTTATAAAATCCGATAGCACTGGTCTGATTCGTAATTCCCACTGACAAAAAGAATGTCGGAACAAGTGCATTCATAAAGTTGATTATTGTCTCCATTACTTTTTCCGCCATTTCGGAAGTAATGGAATAATACCTAATCAACATACCGATTAATGCAGTATAAAAAATATAGAAAGAAATATCATTCACATCATTTTTTCCGTAAATAGCTGTAAAATTATTTGCAATACCTGCAAAAACAATAATTATTGCAATATATATATTTATCATTTTGAGAGATGATAAATCCGACAAAATCCTTTTGGAATTCTTTTCAACCGATGAAACAAGAATTGTTCCACTTTTTCCTTCCATAACATTTTTAATTAACTCCCTGAAATTTATTTCTCTGTAATCCCCATCATCGATCACCTGTTGTATCTCATCGAAATTAAAGTCATCCAATGTTACCAGCTCTTTAATATTTATACCGGAATCAGTTTCATTATTAGGCGATTTAATTTTGTTTTCTTCCATCCCATAGACTTTTTTCCCATGAAATACAGTAAGGAATGACATACTTGCATAAAATATCAAAATTATAATTAACTGCTTCTTTATTATATTTTTGGCCTGATAAATACTTTTTACTATATTATTTTTATCAATCACATCAGCTCTCCTAACAGATTTATAACTGCTTCAATAACAGGCAATCCAATCATCAATATTGTAACTTTTCCAAATATTTTTATCTGATTGGCAATTGTTGTGTATCCCAAATCAACACACAGGTCTGAAGAAAATTCTGCAATATAGGCTACTCCTGTAATCTTAAGTAAGAGTTTGATGTATATTTTTTGAACTGATATTAACTGAATTAATCTGTTTATTGTCCCAAAATAGCTTGAAAGCATTGATACTATGCAGGAAATAATAACGATACTTACGAATAGAATAATGAATGTTGTATAATCGCTTTTAATATTTTTTAGAAAGTTAGCAATCAACACTCCCGCAATTGCAAACATCGAAATATAAATCACTGAAATCCCCTCCCACTTCTATCTTATTCAGACACCGTTTTACAAATCAAACAATCGCTTCATTGTACTGAACAAGTCATAAATATAGGGGACAATCCACATAAGCACAAGTACCAGCGCTGCAAGACTTGTCAAAAATGCCTGTTCATCCTTTCCACTGTGTTTAAGAACTTGTCCTACAACCGAAACCAGAATTCCCACTGCCGCAATTTTAAAAATAATATTGACGTCCATTTGTCAAAAAACTCCTTATAAAAAATAGTTAAATATTTATGCAAATACTACTGATATAAATAATCCAAACAGAATTCCAAGACTTTTAAATAGTCTACCTTTTTCTTTTTCTTCCTCAATTGCATTTTCAATAATCAAATCCAGTTCCCTGTATAATCCAAGAAACATTTTCTCAACATTCTGTGCGTCTGCTCTCACCAGAACATGTCCGGTTTTTTTGAGAAATTCTATGTCCTTTTCATTCAAATATGTACAAAAATGCAGTTTTTCCACTTCCTCATTCCACAAGCTCTCCATATCACTACCAACTGATATTTTCACCAGTATATTTTCAAATACACTTTTCATAAAAGGAACGGTATTTGACTGCACATCAAAAATCACCGGTAATGTTCTTTTGTAAAATCTGATTTCAGTCTCAATAATGATAATCAGATTACTGATTTCTTTAAGCTGAAGTATCCTGTTTTTATAAGTTTCTGCATATAAAAATCCAAACATTGTTGAACTGACAATCACTATCAGCAAACCTGTAACTTTAACACTCAGCATTTACCGACCTGTCCTTATTTAGGCTAAAATAATTTCTAAATATATTATTTTCAACAAGCAGATGCAGCATGGTATTTTCTTTGATATCTTTCTTTCCTATTCCATGGGCTGTAGCCAGTATGTTGACCCCTGACTTATACACTTCCAATAACGCTCTCACATCTTCTGTTGTTCCTATTTCATCAACAGCAATTATATCCGGTTTCATTGAACGAAGAACCATATTTATCCCTTTCACTTTTGGCATACAGTACATTACATCTGTACGATTTCCCAAATCGTTTGCCATACTTCCTTTGTAAGTCCCGGATATTTCGCCTCGCTCATCAATAACTGATATATTTTTGCCTTTATTACTCAATATCCTTATTAAGTCTCTTAAAACAGTTGTCTTTCCAAATCCCGGTGGCGAGATAATAAGAGTATTTGAAAATTTATTATCCTTTAATACCATATCTGCCATCATCTTTGCCGAGCCGATAATTTCATGACTAATTCTGATATTTAAAGAACTGATATTATCAATTGTTCCAAGAGTGTCATCAATAATAACGGCTTGTCCGCAAATTCCAATTCTGTGCCCCCCCTCAACTGTAAGATACCCGTTTTTTATTGCATATTCATAAGCATATTTAGAGTGAGAGCAAAATTTCAAAATCAAATTATCTATCATTATTTTATCTGCAATAACCGGTTTATCATTTTCCTTTACAACATATTCTCTACTATCTGCAACATAGAAAACAGGCTTGTCCATTCTGATTCTGATTTCATTAAGCCTTTCTTCTTCAATTAAAATATTATTTCTTATAACATCGGGTAAATAATCTAATATTTTCAACATAGTATCTCGCTCCTCTCTTTAATCATTCTCTGTTCAATTAATACTATGCTCTAGAATTATTTTTTAGAACTGCTTATACTTACAAAGCTTGTTTCGTGGTTATATCATGGTTGTTACAGCAAAAAAAGTTGTTGCAGTATGTACGGAATTATTGGTACATAACAAAAGCAACAACTTCTTTAATGATATTTATTTTATTATTTATTGTATTTTATGATTCAATCTCTTATTTACTTATTTATGATATGGCTCATTATTTAGTATTCTAAAACTTCTGTAAATCTGCTCTAACAGAATAACTCTCATCAACTGATGCGGAAACGTCATCTTAGAAAAACTAAGTTTAAAATCCGCCCTATTTGAAACAAAATTATGCAACCCTACAGAGCCTCCGATAACAAAGCATATATGACTGTTCCCTCTTACTGTAATATCATTTATCTTTTTTGAAAGACCCACTGAATCAAGCATCTCACCGTTTATCTCAAGGGTAACAACAAACATATCATCTGAAATGTTCTTTAATAATCTCTCACCTTCTTTTTCTTTTATAATATTAAGCTGTGCGTCAGAAGCATTTTCTATAGTTTTCTCATCAGCAACCTCTATCAGATTGAGCTTACAGTATTTTGATAATCTCTTTGAATACTCAGCAATAGCTGATAAAAAATATTTTTCTTTGATTTTGCCTACACATAATACAGTTATCTTCATAATACATCCTTCCGGTAAGTAACGGTCAATCATTTTCTATTTGCCTGACACACTCTAATTCAAGAACACTCTTGGCTTTGTGCCAAAGTACAAAATTAATATTACGATAAAATAAATAAATTGAAATGTCAATATTCTTTTGTTGTTTAAGATAGCGTTTTGTTATATAATCATCTTTAGGGTAAAATGTAATATTTCGGGAAATTTTATCACTTTTACCTTATTTACATGTAAATTCAGGAGGATTAAATATGGCTTGGTGTCCAAAGTGCAAAAATGAATATATAGACGGCATTACAAAATGCGTTGACTGTGGCATTGATTTAGTAGATGAACTTCCATCGGAAGAAGAATCAAAAAAGCAATCCACTCCTATAGAGGCTTTTTTAGATAGAGAAGGTTTTTCAATAGATGAGGTGCCTTCTGATATAGACGAAGCCGTTTCTTACGATGAATCTAATTCTACAGATGCTGATTCAGATAATTATGAAACAAATTATGATAGTGAATCATCAGCTTATTATAATGATGATGCAGAAAATAAAGACGAATCTGAAATTCCTGAAGAAAGAGTCTTTTCCCCAACTTATGTGAGATTATCTGATAAATATGAAGATGTCAAATCATCAGCGGTCACTCTTGTATTTGTAGGTTTGTGTGGTATCATATTCATAGTTTTACAATTAACAAAAGTAATTAACATTCCTTTATCTGAGCAGTCAAAATGGTTATTCTATACTGTTATGGGAGGAATATTCGTTGCATTCGTTGTTTACGGTATCATCTCATACATGCACTCTATTCAGATAAAGATTGATGCTGAAGATGAAGACAAGTTAATAGACGACATACATGAGTGGTTCTATGAAAATTACACAAAAGATGTCATTGATTCAAATTTGAATATTGATACAACAGATACTTCTGAGGAACTTCTCTACTTTGACAGAGCTGAATACATAAAAAATGCTATTATGCATCAGTTTGAAAATGCAAATGAAGATTTAGTTGATTATCTGATTGAAGATATTTATTCAAATTTATACGAAAAAGAATAAGATATAAAAAAACACTTGCAATGGCAAGTGTTTTTTTATATCAAATAATCTTAGATAAAAACTCTTTTGTTCTCTCACTCTTTGGATTATCAAATACCTCTGAAGGTGTACCGTCTTCTATAATTGTTCCTTCGTCCATAAATATTACTCTTGTTGCAACCTCTCTTGCAAATCCCATTTCATGAGTAACAACTAACATGGTCATTCCCTGTTTTGCAAGATCTTTCATAACATTAAGAACTTCTCCAACCATTTCAGGATCAAGAGCCGATGTCGGTTCATCAAAAAGCATAACATCAGGATTCATACAGAGCGCTCTTGCAATGGCAACCCTTTGTTTTTGTCCTCCTGACAACTGATTAGGATATGATTTTGCCCGGTCCTTAAGATTTACTCTGTCGAGCAATTCAAAAGCTCTTTTTTCTGCATCTTCCTTAGACATTTTAAGCAGTTTTACCGGTCCGATGGTCATGTTGTCTATAATAGTCATGTGTGGGAAAAGATTAAAATGCTGGAATACCATTCCCATCTTTTGTCTGTGTATATTTATATCTACTTTTTTATCTGTAATATCAACGCCTTCAAATATTATATGTCCTTCTGTAGGAACTTCGAGAAGATTAAGGGATCTGAGCATTGTAGATTTTCCGCTGCCGGAAGGTCCAATAATAACTACTACTTCGCCTTTATTCACCTCAAGACTGGCACCGTTTAGCGCTTTGATTTTTCCGCCTTTATAGTGCTTCTTTATATTATCAACTTTAATAAGTGGTCCTGTATAATTATCTTTCATCCTTTCTCAAGCTCCTTTCAAGATTTCCAACAAGCCATGTAAAGAACATAACTAAAACAAGATAAATAAGTGCCACTGCAAATAATGGCATTATCGGTGAATATGTTACACTTCGGATAATATCTCCACCCTTTGTCAGATCTTCTAACGCAATATATCCTGATACGGCTGTTTCCTTTAACAATACAATAAATTCGTTAGCCAGAGTTGGAAGAACATTTTTGAATGCCTGAGGCGCAATAAAATATAACATTGTCTTAACGTAACTGAAGCCAAGACTTCTTCCTGCCTCATACTGACCATGGTCTATCGACTGTATTCCGCTTCTGATAATCTCTGCAACATAAGCGCCTGAGTTAAAACCAAAAGTAATAACTGCGATAAGAATCTTATTATTTGATGAGACAAAAATAATATAGTAACTGATAAGAATCTGAACAACTACAGGTGTTCCTCTGATTACTGTAAGATAAATTTTACACAACAAATTCAAAACAGACAAAACAAATTTCAGAAATTTATTTCTGGTTTCTGCACCGTGTGTATCATAAGTTGTTCTGATTATTGCAACTATTGTACCAATTAAAATACCAATTATTACAGCTAAAAAAGTGATTTCAAGTGTAACACCCAAACCTTTTAGTAAATATTTCCATCTGTCTTTTTCAATAAAATTCAACCTGAACTGTTGAACAAATTCAGATGAAACAGAACACTGTATTTTGTTTATATAAGTGTTTAATAATTCAAACATAAAAATCCTCTCAAATATTCATCGTTAAGTATAAAGCCCTTTACTAATATAAAGGCTGTCGTATTACCGCCAGCCTTTAATTTCATATCGTAAATATATTAATTATTCTGCCTTGATGTACTTGTCAATAATAGACTGTAATGTTCCATCTTCCTTGAGTTCTTTTAAAGCATCATTAACTTTCTTTGTAAGCGTATCATTTCCCTTTGCAATACAAATTGCATAATCTTCAATTGCATACTCTGTTTCAAGTATCTTTAATCCTTCATTTGCTTTTACAAATTCGATTGCAGGCTGTTTATCAATAACCACACAGTCAATCTTTCCTGAAGCAAGAGCAAGTACAGCCTCTGCTCCTTTGTTGTATTTTTCTACAGTTCCACATCCTGCATCTTCTGCATCTCCTGAACAGTAGATATCACCTGTTGTTCCTGTCTGAACACCAATCTTATGATTAGTTCCCTCTGCAAATAAATCATCTGCAGACTGGATATCTGAATCCTCTTTTACGATGATTGCCTGAATACCTGTTGCGTATGAATCCGAGAAATTAACACTCTGCAATCTCTCTTCTGTAACTGTCATACCTGCAACACCAATATCAGCTTTACCACCTGTAACAGCTGCGATAATTGAATCAAATGCCATGTCTTCAATCTGTAATTCAAGACCCATTTTCTTTGCAATTGCATCTGCAATCTCTGCATCAATTCCTACAATCTTGTCACCGTCACGGAATTCATATGGTGGGAACTCCGCATTTGTAGCCATAATAAGTTTTCCTTTTTTTACAGTTCCATCTGCTGTCTTACCTGACTTTCCACATCCAAATAATGCAGTAGCAGATAATACCATAATCATTGATAATGCTAATAACTTCTTCATATTTTCCTCCTAAAAGTAAATTAACTTAATCAACTGCAGGAAGTTCATCTACAAACTGACAAAACTCTCTCCAGCCACCTCTTTTATATTCTAATGTATCTTCGTTATATTCATTTATCAGACATTCATCTAACAAAAACACATCAATACCAAGTTTAAATGCACACATGTCTTCATGAACGTTATTTCCAACCATAATACAGTCTTCCGGGTCCTTATCAATTGTCTTTAGCAACCTTCGATAATAATTCAGATTAGGTTTCGTAAAACACGAATTCTCGTAAGTTGTGACATAAATATAATCCTGCTCATCAATCCCTGCCCAGTTAAGGCATTCTGTAATAGCACACTCCGGGTGAAGAGGATTTGCTGCAATGACAATCTGATATCCCTTATTTTTCAATTGATCAATACAGTCTTTGGCCATGGATGTAGGCCTGGTATTGAATCTGGTAATTGAAAAATCTGTCTTGTAGTATTTATTTATTGCACGTTCAAGTTTTAGTCTCTCTCTTGCGGTTACCTTCTTGTCTCTATGAAAATAAACTTTTTCGATTACTTTCCAAAAGCATTCTTCATTCGTGATAAAACCATCGTTTTCAAACATAGCCTTGATTCCTGAATTAAACGCTTTAAGCATAAGTTCGGAATCATAACCTTTTCCTTCAAAGAATTCAGCCAATGTTTTTTGGTAGTTTTTATTGAATTCTTTTAAATCCATAGGGAGCAAAGTACCATCAAGATCAAATAGTACTGTGTTCATCTATTACCCTTTATTACTCATCCCAATTGTGATATACCTGCTGTACATCGTCGTCTTCATCAAGCAAATCAAGAATCTTGTTGATATTTTTGATTGATTCTTCATCTGTCAAAGTTACATAGTTTTGTGGAATCATAGTAACCTCAGCATCAGCCATCTTGATTCCTTCATTTTCAAGTGTTTCTCTTACAACACTAAAATCTTCAGGTGCTGTTATAATCTCAAAGCTGTCTTCCTCTTCTGCAAAATCTTCTGCTCCTGCATCAAGTGCCATCATCATAAGTTCGTCTGCGTCCATATCACATTCTTCCTTATCGATAACAATCTGACCTTTTTTGTCAAACATATATGATACACAGCCCTGTGTTCCTACATTTCCTTTTCCTTTTGTAAATGCATTTCTCACATTGGCTGCTGTACGATTCTTATTATCAGTGAGGGCATCAACAATAATAGCTGTACCGTTTGGTCCATATCCTTCATATGTAACAGTCTCGTAATTAACTGCGTTAACGTTACCTGCAGCTTTCTTGATACCTCTTTCAATAGTATCGTTAGGCATGTTGTTTGCCTTAGCCTTTGCAATAACGTCTCTAAGTTTGCTGTTATTTATAGGATCAGCTCCACCCTCTTTAACTGCTACTGCAATTTCTTTACCGATGATTGTAAACATCTTACCCTTTGCAGCATCGTTTTTTTCTTTTTTGTGTTTAATGTTCGCAAATTTTGAATGTCCTGACATGATATCCATTCCTTTCTTTTGTTCTTATCACAAAGAAAATCAGGTAAAGCCGACAGCTTTGCCCAATTTCCACAATAATTTAAAATATATCATTTTAATAACCATTAGTCAATGTATGAACATATGTATTATTCGTGAACTTCGAATAACAATTACGGTTCAAATCAAGACTAATAAATAATGCTCTGTCTACTACTTTTAACATCTCACCATCAAGATGACATACCTTTTCTTTCAGTCTGCATTTATCGATGGTTCTCAACTGCTCAAGTAATATTACAGAATCTTTCTCAATATGGCATTTTTCAGAAGCAAGTTCCACATGTGTGGGAAGTTTTGCTTTGTTCATCCTACTGGTAATTGCAGCGCAGATTACTGTGGGGCTGTGCCTGTTGCCGGTATCATTTTGTATAATCAAAACCGGTCTGACGCCACCCTGTTCCGATCCCAGAACAGGTCGTAAGTCCGCGTAAAAAATATCACCTCGTCTGATAATCATATACACACTCCATATTATATTATGCCAAATATTCTATTTGCAGAGCGAACAAAAAATAATTATATTTGTTTTATAATCATCCATAATATTCATCTCTATAAATTATAATATGCCCAACTTTCCCGTATGTATACGCAGGTATCTTAAACTATTCAAGATTCTCCCTTATAAGCCAAGTAGCATTATTGGAATTTATAAATTCACCTCATACTTATCATCAAAATAATCTTTACATCCGACTATTTCATTATTATATGTATATACTCTAGGAACTCTTTTTCCAAGATCGCAAACCAGTTCGTAATTAAATGTTCCGGCAAGTTTTGCGATTTCATCAACAGAAAGATATTCTTCTCCATCCTGTCCAAGAAGCGTAACTTCATCTCCTATAGCAACGTCCATTCCTGTCACATCAACCATAAACTGATCCATGCACACTCTTCCTACAATAGGAACTCTCTTTCCTTTTATAAGTACTACTCCTTTATTAGACAGGTTTCTGAAATATCCGTCACCGTATCCAAGAGGTATTGTTGCTATCTTCATTTTTCTGTCTGCTATAAAAGTATGACCGTAACTGATTCCTGCACCTTTTTCAATTTCTTTTACATAAATTACGTGACTGTGAAGAGACATTGCCTGTTTTAACTTAACTTCTCTGCTAACTTCATCAGACGGATACAGACCATAGATTGCAATTCCAAGTCTTGACATATTAAGACTGGTATATGGCAGTTCCATTATAGCAGCGCTGTTTGCACAGTGTTTTATAGGAATACTAATTCCCCTCTCCTCAAGTTTTTCAACAAAAGCTTCGTATTCATCAAACTGTTTTTTTGCTGAATTCTTATCATATTCATCCGCCTTTGCAAAATGAGTAAAAATACCTTCAAGGACAACATTTTCAAGTTTGTAAATTTTCTCAATCACTTCAACAGATTCCCTGGTTGGAAGAAAGCCTATTCTGCTCATTCCTGTATCAAGTGCAATATTAACTATCGCTTTCTTTCCAAGCTTCCCTGCATGTTCATTCATCTTTTCAGCCATGTCATAATCGTAAACAACCATTCTTATTTCTTTATTTATTGCAAGATCATATGTTGCTTCCTGTGTATATCCAAGAAGAATAATTGGATTTTTAATACCATGCTCTATCAGATTGTTTGCCTCAAATACAGTAGCCACTGCATATCTGTCTACAATATCAGAGAGAACTTTGGCAATCGGAACTGCACCGTGTCCATAACCGTCAGTCTTAATTACTGCTATACTCCCTGTATTTTCTTTTAATTTGCTCTGCAAAGCCTTAACATTTTCACAAATATAATCAAGATTTATCTTTGCATATCCTCTGAAATACATATCAAGATTCATGGCTGCCTCCTATAACACATCTATTCTTTATCTGTATAACTATTGTTTAACTCTTTATATTTTTTCTATCTATTGTTTTAGTAATATCTGCTAACTGTTCAATAATATCTGTTGCAATCATGTAAGAAGGTGAAGTCTTCTCAGATGCCAAATCTCCAGCTATTCCATGTATATATGCCGCCAGTGCGCCGGCTATACAAAAGTCCATATTTTTAGAAACCATTGCTGCTGTAATTCCTGCAAGCACATCTCCTGAACCGGCTGTTGCCATCCCACTGTTTCCGGATGTATTGATATATACTTTATTACCGTCAGTAACAGTTGTAACAGAATCCTTCATAATAATCGTTATACCGTAACTACCGGCAAACTGTTTGGCAACGTTTATATGATTATTCTTTATCTCAGATACGGATAATCCGGTAAACTTTGACATTTCGCCAATATGCGGTGTTATTACTATTTGATTTTTATTTGATTTCAATATATCCCTCAAGGATTCATCATCAGAAATATTACTAATTGCATCTGCATCCAGTACAATTTTTATTCCTTCTTTTTTCAAGATTTTTCTTATAATACTATTTTGCAATTCACCTAATCCAATTCCGGGTCCCGCAACAACAGTATCACACCACTTAATCTCTTCTTCCAGTTTTTCTGTTACTGACTCTGTCTGATTATCTGTTCCGTAAGTTGTAATCATTGCCTCCGGCAGATTATTTCTGATATATTCTTCATTGTGAGTAGTTGTAAATACCTTAACCATTCCGCAGCCCATTCTAAGTGCGGCCTTGGCGCAAATATATGCCGCCCCACTCATGGTATCATTGCCTGCAACTACAAGTATCTTTCCATAACTTCCTTTGTTTGAATTTTCTTTCCTAACAGGAATAAGAGAAAAATCAGCTTCTTCCAAAGAATAATAGCTGTTTGGTGAATTGTCAAAAAGAGTAATCGGAAAACCAATATCAGCTACTATTACTTGTCCCGCATAATCTTTTCCATTGTTAAACAAAAGTCCTGTCTTATTGCATCCAAAGGTAATTGTTTTTGCAGCTCTTATGGCAGTGCTTAATTTCATGCCGGTATCTGCATCAATTCCCGATGGAATATCAACAGCGTAAATGGCCTTGTAATTATCGTTAATATAATCTATGACCTCTTCAAAAATCCCCCCTACAGGTCTCGATAATCCTACTCCAAAGACAGCATCCACGATTAGGTCGAACTTATTATCTTTAAAACTCTCAAAATCAGAAATTATATTTCCATTAACATTATTGTATACAGACAACTGTTTCAAGAAATCTTCTGTAGCTTTTTCTTTATTTCCAACAATATAAATAAAGGTTTCAAATCCTCTGTTCATCAGTATCCTTGAAACCGCTATGCCATCTGCACCATTATTTCCCACTCCGCAGACACAACAAATCTTAGAGCTACTTTCAAAATCATTACGTATCTCATCTGCAACTGATAACGCTGCTCTCTCCATAAGCACAAGAGATGGTATCCCTATTGTCTGTATTGTATGTTTGTCTATCAGCTTCATTTCCGATCCGGTAATAATATGCTTCATAACAATATCCTCTTTTTTATCTTATTATCTTTTATCCTAATTATTTACCAACTTGACTTTGCTCTGACAATTTGTATGTAAGTTCCATCAGACTTTCCGACAAATGAACATTTTCTACTATTACTCCATCCGGCACTTCCAAATCGGTATGGGCAAAGTTCCAAAATGCTTTCACTCCACAATCCAACAATTTCATGGCAATCTCAGTTGCCGGTTCCTTAGGAAGTGTCAATGCAACAATTTCAATATTCTCATTTTTAACAAAATCATAGACTTCTTCTATATCTTTTATTTCCCCGTTTCTAGTTTTTTTACCTATAAGATCAAGATTGCTGTCAAAAAGAGCAACTATTTTAAATCCGCGCTTATCAAAATTTGCATAATTTGCAATTGCCTGACCAAGGTTACCTGCTCCCACAACAACCATTCTGTGTTCTTTATCAAGACCTAAAATAGTCCCGATTTCTTCAAACAGATAATTGACATTATAACCATAACCCTGCTGACCAAATCCGCCAAAATTATTCAGATCCTGTCTTATCTGAGAGGCAGTAACATTCATCATTCTGCTAAGATCTCCCGAAGAAATACGCTCCACTCCATTAGCTCTTAATTCATCCAAATATCTGTAATATCTTGGTAATCTTTTTATAACTGCGTTTGATATATTCTTCATTATTACTATTCCTCTTCGATCTATAATTATAATGTTTTGCAATTATTATCTGTATTAATATCGTGCAATTTCATCAACTAATAATTATATGGCTATATCATCAGATTGTCAAATAATTCACAAATTTGATTTAAGGTGCAATACTATTCAAAGATGTTTATCTATGCTACAATAAAATTTGCGCGTATTATCAGCAAACTAAATAATATATAAAGAGGTTAACAGTAATGATTTTATCATGTAATCATATATCAAAAGCATATGGGACAGATGTCATATTAGAAGATTGTTCTTTTCATTTAGAAGATACAGAAAAGGCCGCAATAATCGGTGTTAACGGTGCCGGCAAATCTACTCTTCTAAAAATAATTATCGGTGAACTTCCTGCAGATGACGGCAATGTTACTACCGGAAAAGATAAAACTATCGGCTATCTTGCCCAACATCAGAATCTTTCCAGCGAATCTACTATTTATGAGGAAATCTTATCAGTCAAAAGTGAATTGATTGAAATGGAAAACCGTCTCAGAGATATGGAATCATCAATGAATTCGTTAACAGGTGATGAACTTATTGAACTCACCGACAAATACACCCGTCTTACCCACGACTTTGATTTAAAGGGCGGCTATACATATAAAAGCGAAATATCCGGTATCATTAAAGGTATCGGCTTTGATGAATCAGTATATGACAAACCCGTAAATCAGTTATCCGGTGGGCAAAAGACACGAGTGGCTCTCGGCAAACTTCTACTTTCAAAACCTGACATAATAATACTTGATGAGCCTACTAACCACTTGGATTTAAATTCCATCAAATGGCTTGAGACATATCTTTCAACATATCCCGGAGCTGTACTAATTGTGGCTCACGACAGATATTTTTTGGATAAGATTGTGACTAAAGTAATTGAAATTGATTCACACAGAGCCCATGTTTATATGGGAAACTATTCTGATTTTTCAAAAAAGAAACAGGCGATGCGTGAGTCATTAATCAATTTATATATCAAGCAGCAAAAAGAAATCAAGCATCAGGAAGAAGTTATTGAAAAACTTCGTTCTTTCAAACAGGAAAAGTTCTATAAACGTGCCCAGAGTCGTGAGATTGCACTTTCAAAAATGGTAGTTATAGACAATCCTGACACTGTTGAATCAACAATGTCGCTAACTTTAGAACCAAACTGTGTCAGTGGTAATGATGTTCTCTTTGTTGACTCGCTCTCAAAAAGTTATGACGGAAGGCAGTTATTTTCAGATTTATCTTTTTCCATAAAAAGAGGCGAACGTGTTGCACTGATTGGAGACAACGGGACCGGAAAAACTACTATTTTAAAAATACTCAATGAAATTGTCCCTGCCGACTCAGGCTCCTTTACACTTGGTACAAACGTATTTATCGGATATTACGATCAGGAACATCACACTCTAAATGACAACAATAATCTATTTGAAGAAGTTTCGGACGCATATCCCGACCTTACAAACACAAAAATCAGAAATGTACTTGCTGCGTTTATGTTTACAGGAGACGATGTTTTCAAAAAAGTTGGAGATTTAAGCGGTGGCGAAAAGGGAAGATTGTCTTTGGCTAAACTTATGCTCTCAAACGCAAACTTTATCATTCTCGATGAGCCTACAAACCACCTTGACATGGTTTCAAAGGAAATTCTTGAAAACGCGCTTAACAAATACACCGGAACTATTCTGTATGTATCGCATGACAGATTTTTCATAAATCAGACTGCAACAAGAATTATAGAGTTAACAAGCCAAAAATTAGTTAATTATATTGGTAATTATGATTACTATGAGGAAAAGAAAGAGGAACTGACAAAGATTTATGCTCCTGTAGTTGATGATAAGAAAACAGAAACAACCTCCTCTACTGCTTCTTCTTCAAAAAATGATTATTTGCAGCAAAAGGAAGAACAAGCGCGGATAAGAAAACTTGAAAATTCTATAAAGAAGGCTGAAGCAAGAATTGCCGAACTAGAAGAAAAGCTTGCAGAAATTGAAGAAAAATTATCAGATCCTTCTATAGGAACCAACCTTGCGGAATTGTCCAAGCTAACCGCTGAGCAAAATAAAATAAATGAAGAGTTAGAGCCTCTGTTTGAGCAATGGGAAGAATGGTCATCTTCTCTGTAAATAGCATACTTTATTTTATTTGTATTATCCTTGGCTTTATTGTATTTTAAGGATATTTGACTTATAATGTATATATAATTTTTTCGTTTAAGGAGACATGATTATGGCAAACAATACAGTTGTTGTTGCACTTGGAAGAAATGCCTTCAGTGAATCTTTTCCAAAGCAACACGAAAGAGTAAAAAAAGCAGCAATTGCTATTGCTGATTTAGTTGAAGCAAAATATGAAGTAGTTATCACACACAGTAACGGTCCTCAGGTAGGTATGATTCAGACTGCCATGACCGAATATTCAAGACTTGATCCTGACAGAACTGTTGCTCCAATGTCCATTTGTGGTGCAATGAGTCAGGGTTACATCGGATTCGATTTACAGAATGCAATCAGAACTGAATTACTCAACAGAGGAATCTACAAACCTGTCAGCACAATTATTACTCAGGTAAGAGTTGATCCTTTTGACAGAGCCTTTAACAAACCTACCAAAGTAATCGGTCGTCTTATGACAAAGTCTGAAGCAGATAAGGAACAGAAAAAAGGAAATTATGTTGAATACGAGGCAAGCGATGACGGTTACAGACGTATAATTGCCAGTCCAAAGCCTGTAGATATTTACGAGATAGATGCAATCAGAGCTCTTTTGGATGCTCACCAGCTTGTCATCGCAGCAGGTGGCGGCGGAATTCCTGTATTAGAACAACATATGGTATTAAAAGGTGCCAGTGCCGTAATTGAAAAGGATTATACTGCAGCAAAGCTTGCTGACATGTTAGACGCTTCTACTCTTATGATTCTTACTTCAAGTGACAACCTTGTAATAGATGAAGGTCTTGATACAGAAAGAGCTATCGGAAAGATTTCACCTGAAGAAGCAAAGGAATTAATCGACGGTGGTCATTTTGCAGAGGCTACTTCGCTTCCAAAGATTGATGCCTCTTATAACTTTGTTGCTGCAGCAAGTGGAAGACGTGCAATTATTACAAACTTAGAAAAAGCTAAGAGCGGAATCAAAGGAAAAGTCGGCACGATAATCGAAAGTTAATATATAAAAGCAATTTATTTAAAAAAAGAAAGCAAAGGTGATTTGATTCACTTTTGCTTTCTTTTTTGTTATTCATATTATTTACTTAAAATTATACATTTCAAATTTTGATTTTATTATTTCATTTCAAATTTAAACTTCAAAATCAAAACTCAATCTGATTTCTACATTTGGTCTTACTACATTTGTTGCCACATCAACGTGTAATGGATTTACCTGATATGCCTCAAGTGCTTCTTTTGTTGTAAACTCACTGTCCATCATAATATCACCTGCAGATGCTTCAAAACAGTCAGTCAGAATATTCATCTTCTCAAGTCCGTCAATCTTTCCAACAAGCCCTTCTAAAGCTTCCTTAATTTTGAGTTTGGCCTGTGTCTTTTCTTCTCCGGTCAACTCTTCATTCATTTTCCAAATAATATAGTGCTTTACCATTTTTATCCTCCTACGCATTATATAAATCATAATATATATTTTTCATATTAATAAGTTCTTCATGAGTACCCTCTTCCTCAATTCCGTTCTCTGTAAGGACCAGAATCTTGTGGGCATTCTTTACTGTTGTAAGACGATGAGCAATAACTATTGTAGTCCTGTTCTTTGCAAGTTTCTCAAGAGAATCCTTAACAACTTTTTCACTCTCATTATCAAGTGCAGATGTTGCTTCATCAAAAATAAGTATAGGCGGATTCTTTAGAAATACTCTTGCTATAGATAATCTCTGCTTCTGTCCTCCTGACAATTTAATGCCTCGCTGACCAATATCTGTATCGTATCCGTTAGGAAGTGACATTATAAAATCATGAGCATTGGCATTCTTAGCCGCTTCAATTACTTCTTCTCTGGAAGCATCAGGTCTTCCATATAATATATTATCAAAAACAGTTCCGGCGAACAAGTATACATCCTGTTGCACAATACCAATATTATTTCTAAGATTCTTCAATTTTATCTTTCTTACATCAACTCCATCAATTGTAATAGCTCCCTTTGTCACGTCATAGAATCTTGGAATAAGATTACACATTGTAGTCTTTCCTGTCCCTGAAGAACCAACCAAAGCATAGTATTCTCCTCTTGGAATATTGAGATTAACATGCCTTAGAACTCTGTGAGAATTATCATTATATTTAAAGGAAACATCATCAAATACTATATCCCCTTTAATATTCTCAATTTCAATAGCATCTTCACTATCCTTAATTTCAGGCTCTATATCAAGAATTGCCGCAAACCTCTCATATCCGGAATAACCATTTTGAAAACTTTCTGTAAAATCAATTAAAGTCTTAATTGGATCTGTAAAAATGTTAATGTATAAAAGAAAAGTAAGTAAGTCAGTTACATTAATCACTTTATTTGCAATAAACATTCCACCTGTCACAATAACAATCAGGTTAATCATAGTTGTAAAGGCAGTAAGCCCTGAGTGATAACCACCCATATATTTATAATTATCCTTCTTAGCCTCCAGAAAATTATTATTTCCAATATCAAACTTTCTATTTTCTATATCTTCATTTGCAAAAGATTTTACAACTCTGATTCCTGATAAATTATCTTCAATCTGTTCATTAATCTGAGCAACCCTGACTCTGTTCTTTTTAAAAGTCCGCTTCATCTTTTTATTAAAGAAGTAAGCATAAACAATCATAAAAGGAACAAGGGCAAATGCTGCAAGAGTAAGAACCGGACTTATACAAATCAGAATAACAAAAGCTCCTATTAACTTAATGAACGAAATAATCAGATTTTCCGGACCATGATGCAAAAGTTCCGTGATATCAAATAAATCAGATGTAATTCTAGACATAAGCTGTCCAACTTTTTCATCATCAAAAAATGAAAATGACAGCTTCTGATAATGTTCAAAAATCTCCCGTCTCATATCATATTCAATTTTTGCACCCATTACATGTCCATAATTTGATATAAAGTAGTTCGCATAACATTGTATCAAAACAAGTATCGTAACTCCTATTGCAATCAATATCAGTCTCTGTCTTACAAGTTGTGGTTCTAAATATATCACTTTCGAAGTTACATACCTGACAACAAGTGGAATCACCAAACTTATAAGAGACGCAACAATTGCAAAGAAAGTATCTAAAAAGAACAACTTCTTATACGGCTTATAATAATTAAACAAACGCTTCAAATTTTTCCACATATCACCAATTCGTTGTTTCAAAATCTATACATTTTGAAACAACATCCGGGAAACCGGATGTTTTTCCAAAAATATAATTACATTAATCCTTCAAGTGTTTTTCTGATTGCAAGGATGAAATCCTGAGTATTTAACTTCTTCTTATTCTCAAGTGTAGAGATAAGATATAAATCTCCAGTCATCTCACCGTTCTCAATTGTATCGATACATGCTTTTTCAAGTTTGTCAGCAAAAGCCATAAGTTCAGGAATATTATCAAGTTCACCACGTTTTCTTAGAGCTCCTGACCATGCAAATATTGTTGCGATTGGGTTTGTAGATGTCTCTTCACCTTTTAAGTGTTTGTAGTAGTGTCTCTGAACTGTACCGTGAGCTGCTTCGTATTCATAATATCCGTTTGGAGATGCAAGCACTGAAGTCATCATTGATAATGAACCAAATGCTGTTGCTACCATATCTGACATTACGTCTCCATCATAGTTCTTACATGCCCAGATATATCCACCTTCTGAACGCATTACTCTTGCTACTGCATCATCGATAAGTGTGTAGAAATACTCAATTCCTGCAGCATCAAATTTTTCTTTATATTCATTTTCAAATATTTCTGCGAAAATATCTTTGAATGTATGATCGTATTTTTTTGAAATTGTATCTTTTGTTGCAAACCAAAGATCCTGTTTTGTATCTAATGCAAAGTTGAAACAACTTCTTGCAAAACTTTCAATAGAACCGTTTAAGTTGTGCATACCCTGGATGATTCCAGGTGCATCAAAGTTGTGAATAAGTTCTCTTGTCTCTTCACCTGCTTCATTTGTATAAACGAGTTCTGCTTTTCCGGCAGCCGGAATCTTCATCTCTGTTCCTTTATATACATCACCGTATGCATGTCTTGCAATTGTGATTGGCTTAGTCCAATTCTTAACATATGGCTCAACACCCTTTACAATGATTGGAGCTCTGAAAACAGTTCCGTCAAGAATTGCTCTGATTGTTCCGTTAGGACTCTTCCACATTTCTTTAAGGTTATACTCTGTCATTCTTGCAGCATTTGGTGTGATTGTTGCACACTTAACAGCAACTCCGTATTTCTTTGTTGCCTCTGCTGAATCAAATGTTACCTGATCATTTGTCTCATTTCTGTATTCAAGTCCTAAATCATAGTATTCAGTCTTTAAATCAACGAATGGAGAAAGCAATTCATCTTTAATCATCTTCCAAAGAATTCTTGTCATCTCATCTCCGTCCATCTCAACTAATGGGGTGGTCATTTTAATTTTGTCCATTTGTATTTCCTCCTTGCATATCTTTATGATTACTCATACATCTTCAAAGACTACTACCATAAAAGTTATAACTTTTATGATTTTCGTTCTAATAATTAGATATATGATTATCAAGACACATTCTTTTGAATTATACTCTAATTAATAATTTTTGTAAATAAATTTACGAATATCAATTAATCCGTAACCTTGTCTGTTCTTTTCTCTGAACAAATCTGTGCAGGACTTACATAAATTAAGTTTTATTCGGTTATTATCATAATCTTTGTATAAACTTTTGTACAATGCAATGCACCCGGATACAATTGGTGTCGCCATGGATGTGCCACTTTTTATGGTGTAACCTTTCAAATCATAACGGTTGTTACAACTTACTATTCTATTTGCCGGCGCAACTACTTCCGGTTTATACTCTCCGATTTTCCCACGACCTGAATAATCTGTAACTTTTTTATTGTCAATAACTACAACTTCATTATTTTCAACTGCTCCTACTGTTATTATCTTAGGACATATTCCGGGAGATGTTACAGTATCAATTTCCGGTCCGCTGTTTCCTGCCGACGCAACTACAACTATGCCTTTATCCCACATATTCTCAACGCAGGTATTCATTATTTGCGTATTTTTGTTAGTTTCAGTAGTTCCAAAAGATATATTAACAATGTCTATACTGTATTTTTCTTTATTTTCAAGAATCCAATTACAGGCTTTTATTATATTTTCTTCTTTTCCAATTCCTTTATTATCCAAAACCTTTAACACAATAAGTCGGGCTCCCGGAGCAACACCTCTATACCTGCCTCCTGACATATATCCGCTCCCCACACAAATTCCCGCTATATGAGTTCCATGGCCATTGTCATCATATATTTTATTAATACCATTATCAATACTATCATTAACGCTTCCAAAACTTCCTTCCAGTGGAGCACGAACAAAATCTTTAAAGCATATTATTTTCTTATTTAAATCCGGATGACTTGCAACTCCGGTATCCATTATTACTATACTAATATCCTTTCCAACGATTCCTTCCCTCAAAATCCCGTCAATCTTTAGTTTTCTTCTTACATTATTCATATTTTCATCCTGAAATTTATATAATAATATATGCTCACTTTTTGTGTCATGAGCAATTAATATCAAATAACTCTTTTTAATTCAGGAATTCATTCTGGGAATGTATTAAAGATAAAAATTATATTTTGGAAATGTATTAAAGAATTCTAAAAATAATTCAGTCAACATTAACAGAATCCCATCATATAATTGTAGTGTAAACATTATTAAGAGGTATTCTAATGAGTGATTTAACAGCAACACAATGTGGATGTGACTGTCAGGACGGGGGAAACAATTTTCTTTTTTTAATTCTTATTCTGCTTTTATTTGGTAACAATGGTTGCGGATGTAATAACGGATGTGGCGGAAATGACTGTTCAAATCTTATTTGGTTATTAATCATTATGTCTGCATGTGGCGGAGGATGTGGATGCGGCGGAAACATCCTTGGTAATTTAAGTGGCGGATGTGGATGCTAATCTTTTTTCATTTATGAAAAGCAACGAAGAACATTCATAAGATTATTATTTATATCTAAATTCATAGGAAAACTTGTAAAGTAAATTATCAGGTATTTTCCTAATGTAAAATATGGGGAGGCGGTCTTTGTGAAACAAACTTATTTAGACAGTTTAATTTCGGTTCCATCGTTGGAAATGATTAAGACCATTCTCCCTTTTCTACATATAAGAAATAAGCATATTATATTAATGCTTATTAAATACAATGAGATAATAAAAATAGTTAATATGAAAGATAAATTAGATTCAGAGTTAAATAGTAATGATATATTTAGTGAATTAAAAGATTTTTTAGATGACGATATTCTTGAAAATATCGAGATGTACAAAAGTTTATTTGATTTAATGTCAAATGGAGATATTCCTTTTGATTTCAAAGATTTCAATGCGTTTATGTAAAAAAAAGGAGTTATAAATGAATAGTGAAAACAACAATAATAATACAAATAATAAAAATAATACAAATAATAAAAATAATAAAAATTACAACAATAACAGCCTCGGAAATTCAACCAATTGGTGGATGAACAATCCCGTGCTTGAGGGAATATCGAAAGAAAAGTTCGAAATACTTAATTCAATAATCGAAAAAAGTCAGAATATTGATTCTAAAAACTTAATATCATATGTTTTAACGGAATCGGGTAAAGCAGCATCAAAGGGAATCTATTTCAGCAATGAAGAAACAGAACTTCTTCTTGATGTACTAACAAAAGATATGAATGAAGAACAAAAGAAAAAAGTTGATTCAGTAAGAAAATTAGCAGCCGTGATAGCAAGAAAAAATCGCAGGAAATAGAAACTATTTCCTGCGAAATACAAATCATTTCTATAATTAGAAGCTGTGGCCTCCGGAACTGTGGCCGCCGCCGCCTCCGCCGCCTCTACTTCCACCTGAACTGCTTCCGCTACTTTGAGGGGAGTAAGTTTTCTTTGTGTTAATCAATGCAACTCCAAAATTTGTAATATCTATTCGTTTCTTGGTTTTATTGATAATCTCCTTGAATGAAGCCGGCTTTATCTGGTATGTCGACAGAATAATACAGAAATTAACAATGAATCCAATTGCAATCGCTAACAATACATTAGAAATAATCTTAAGAGGTTGTGCGATTTTGCCACCTTTCATCAAAATACCAATTGAAGAAAATACTTCACTTGCAGTTTTGTAATAATCACCTTCATGAGCGTACTTATATACATTATCAGCAATCGTATTGGCATAAGAAGGTGTTATCCTGTCTCCTATAGTTTTTGTACTGTCAATAATTATTTCTCTATGATACATATCAATGAGAAAAACTGTTGCACTTTCATCAAAATAATTATTATCCAGATAATCTTTCGCAATATCAGTTGCTGAATATGAACTCGGATTATCTTCAGTCAAAAAACAAACATGACCGTATTCTGTTATTTCAGTCATTATTTCTAACAGCGATTTTTCTTCAGAATCCGTTAGCAAATCTGCTTTGTCATTTATATCAACAACATAACCGGTATTATTGTTTCTGTAAACTTCTTCTGCAGTTACACTGGTGTTTATACCTAAAGATAATGCAAACAAAAATATGAACAATAAAATAATATTATATTTACGCACGGTCATCACCCCCTGTTCTCTTAAACTGTGGAAGTTTTCTTGTAGATAATAAATTATAATTATAAATTACAACAAGGAAACATAATATTGATGCAATCAGTTCTAAAATAACCGCTCCATAATAATATGCATCAAAAACAGGTTTGGTAACAACAACAATAACTCCAATAGCAATAGATACAACATATAGTATTATTGCATATAAATTATAATTCTTTGGATTATCATCATCATTATTGACGACTTTATCTTTCATTCCCTTATCGTCAACATTATTATCCTTTTTCTTTACGTTTCTGCTTTCAACTAAAACTGTAACAAAACCAAATACAGATACAATTGTTGCAATATACAACGCAACTCTAGGTATAAGCAAAGGCAAAAATGATAAAAGAATAAATATTGGAATAGCAACAAGTAATGAACCAAGTATATATTTTTTAGGATCAATAGGAATATCTGCAGCAATCTTTCCTGTATATCCGTTTACAGTTGCATATGTTACTCTGTCACCAAATCTATGTGACACAAACCATACAGGATACATTGATTCTTCTTTACATCTAACATTTGTGTTAAATACTGCACTCTTACCTGTTGCCGGATACTTAATACTTATTGATTTGACCTCCGGCTGTTTATTAATTTCATTAGTTGTTGAAGTATTTACGATATTTTCCACGTCAGCCGCATAAACATCTGCTTCAACATCAGTTGTATCTGCATAGAATCCACTGAAAAAAGCAGGTGTAAACTTAACAGCTTTAGAATGATCATAAGGTGCAATAGCACTACTTATTGAATCGGCAAAGGATGATGATGCATCATAGGAAATACCTTTATAATCAGCATCAAGACTAAAACCTATATCATATGTTTCCTCGTACTTATAATCTCCTCTTCTATATGTCTTTTTTCCTGTAAGATTTACAAAATTATGCTGCGATGAATCATATACCCAGTATGGCATATATATTCCTCTGAAACTGTCCAGGTACTTCTCATCTTTATATTCAGAAGGAGCATATATGGCCTTTTTCATCCTCTTTCTGTATAATTCCTTACATTCATCCTTTGTAATTTTGAAAGGAATAATAGATGAAGGTCTTTTACTCTTACAAATTCTGCTCGCAAGTACCGTTGACGCTCCGCAGAAAGAACAAAATGTTGCTGCCTCATTTTCATCACTGATAATCTCCCCCGCACACTCAGGACAAGTATATATAGTTGTCATATACGAGCCTTGATTTACGGTGTCATCAATCAAAAACGCATTTGGGTCATTTACTACATGTTCTTCAGCATCCGCTTCATCTTCCTCAAATTCATAAGGATCATAATAAGTATTACAGAAACTGCAGAACATCTTTTGGGATTTGATGTCAAATTTGACATTTCCTCCACAATTCTTACATTGAATCATAGTTCCTCCTTTTCATACATTTCTTTAAATAATGTTAAATTCACACTAAAACTATTATTAGATATGAAATTATTATTAAATATCAGGCATATATAAAAGTTTCAAAATCTTTTTATTGAAATAACAAACAAAATCAATTTACTGAATTTCTTCCACTACTGAATCATCGGCAACAGAAGGCGTTTCTTCAACTTTTGTTTCATTTTGATTAATATTCTGTACTTTTGTTGTTTCTTTTACATTCGCTGTTGTTTCTTTTTGCTTTTTTGTTGTTGCCTTTTCTTTTACTTTATCCGACTTCTTATTATCAGTATTTTTATTGCTTTTATTGTCTTTGCTATTATTCTTATCTTTAGATTTTTTTGTTGTTTTTTCTTTTTTGTTTTTGTCTTTCTTTTCATCTTTTTCTTTTTTCTGTTTAACTATTTTAACAGCAACCTGAGCAGAACCTATATTTCCCGAATCATCAGTTGCTACAACATTCACATAATTAATTCCTTTTTTTAATTCTTCCTTAGGGAATGCTGTTACAACTATTTTCCCTTCATTGGAAGAACATTCATCTTCTACAAGTTTTTCAATTTCATTTTTTACTTTTTCTTTTTTTATCTTTTCATCAGATACATCTTTCATCTCATACTCAATTTCCTTGTCAGGAACCTTAATTACAGGTGGCGTAGTATCAATTATCTTGTATTTTATTGTTGCCTTAAATTCAGTTCCGCTTTTAGCCTTATAATAGTAATTCAGTTCCTTTTTTCCCACTGATGAAGTATCAAGGCTATCATGTGAAAGATTATCTGTAATTACTTTTCCACTTGCACTGAGTGCTATTATATTGGAATAATAATCCGCATTATCTCCTTTTTCAACATATACATATTTTCCATAATATGAAACTGTTCCATTTGCAGCCTTTTTGTACGGATTCCCCTTTGAAGCATCAGTTGGATCCCAGCCACATTTGTCATATAGGCTCTTACTTTGACTAATTTCCAGCGGAAGCTTGTCTTCTTTTTTACCTTTTACTATCTCAACAACGGTTCCTGCACCACAATTGTTAAAAATCCAGGCTGCATCACCTGCATACAATTGAATATTCTTATTATTCTTCTGTGATTTTCCGATTTTTTTGTAACTTGATGCTTTAAGGCACCAGCTGTATTTATCATTATAGTCAGCAGATTGAAACCATGCATTATCGCTGTATCTGAAATTATATTTATTCCAAATATTGTCAGAAACATTTGTGTTTCTCCATTCATAAGATTCAAAAAGCTTGTATTTGCCTTTTTTCACCTTAGAACCAATAGAAGCTTTCATTACTCTGATAGCCTTCTTGTCTGTTTTTTTCTTATTCTGCTGATATACAATTACAGCAGATTTTTTGATATTTACCTGAATCAGATACTTATCATATATCTCCTGCTTCTTTTGCTCTTCAGCTTTCTTATTATCCGAAGCCTTCTTTTGTTCAACATTTCCAACTCCAAAAGACTGCCCTGTGAGCTTGCTTCTCACAAACATAAGACCGCTCATAATTATGGCTGCAACAATTGCAATCTCTATAATTGTAACAATTGCATTCTTCACTTTTTTATTTTTTAATATATCCGGTAATGGCATTTTTCGACCTCTAATCCAATTTTAATTAACTGCGAAGTACATTATACCATAATTAAGATATTTATAAAACTATACTTTTTGAAACGTACAATATACGCTGCTTTCAAAATAACAGTTTCGCATTATATGAATGTTTTCTCAAAACAGTTCGACAATGCTTGAAGGATTATCTTCAAAATAAGCATGATTCTCGTTCGCACAAATTCGTGAGTTTTCTTGATGAAAACTCACTCAGATATATAACTCTCAAAGAGAGTTATAAGCGAAAGTGATTGTTTACAATCACGAAAGCGAGCGTAACTTCGAATCATTCTTCTTTTATCAGAATCCTTCTAAGCTTGTCTCAATTGTTATTTCGAAATCCATTCATATAATT
>JAEELL010000103.1 GCA_016282745.1 Lachnospiraceae bacterium | reverse complement strand
CTGGTATCGAAATGTTCAGAAAGCTTCTTGATGAAGCTCAGGCTGGTGATAACATCGGTGCTCTTCTTAGAGGTATCAACAGAGACCAGATCGAAAGAGGTCAGGTTCTTGCTAAACCAGGTTCAGTAACATGCCATAAGAAATTTACTGCACAGGTTTACGTATTAACAAAAGACGAAGGTGGACGTCATACTCCATTCTTCAACAACTACAGACCACAGTTCTACTTCAGAACAACTGACGTAACTGGTGTTTGTAACTTACCAGCAGGTGTAGAAATGTGTATGCCTGGTGATAACGTAGAAATGACAGTAGAACTTATCCACCCAATCGCTATGGAGCAGGGTCTTGGATTCGCTATCCGTGAAGGTGGTAGAACAGTAGGTTCTGGTAAGGTTGCTACAATTATTGAATAATCAATATTAGTATCAAACAATATTCCGCAATCCCTTAAAACAAAGGGGTTGCGGTTTTTTTATGCTTGAAAATATGGTCGAACTATAATTGGGTGTGAACTTGAAATGCATTTGTGAAATGAGAATTGATACACTTTTGATACACGTTTAGGGTGTTTGCTGGTATCAGCGGATAAGATTGCTTCTGAGATTGACGAATTTGAAAATGCAATAAAAATCATCATGGATGGGGAATGGTGTAAATTGGAATGAAATTAACATTTCTTGCATATAATGACGCCTATCGACATAGATGTTATAATATTATGTAAGATTTCTTTTAGTGAATTAGGAGGCAGTGAAAATGCCAGTAGATTTAATTATAAAATTGTTAAATGAACTCCAAAGAGAAAATGGATATGATATGGGATTATGTTATTAATTCGCAACCAGAAAATTCGCAATTAATTATTTCTACAACAGAAATAGGCGATAGACAATGTACCGGAAAAGTAATAAGGCTTAAAGAGGAGAGGGGGCTCTTGACAGATGTGGAATACAATATGATTTCAGAAGAACTAGAGGAATATGGTCAGCTTTTGCTGGAGGTACTAAAGAAGAACGATAACGATGGTAAAATAGTGCAGAGACATTAAGACAGTATTTTCACTATTATGTTTATAAGAGATAGATTTTGAGAATTCATTTATAATTAAAATTAGGATATAATAAAATCAGAATAATTTATCAAGGACAGGTGGCACATGGTCAATAAAGAATATTTTGGCGAGGGAAAGAAAATTGAATTTAAAAGGGAGATTCCAAGCAATCACGAAAAATTTTACAAGGATATTATTGCGTTTTCCAATGGTTCTGGTGGAAAGGTGATTCTTGGAATTGAAGATGAAACAAATATTGTCTATGGTATCGGAGATGTGAATCCTTTTAAATTGTCAGATTCTATTTCCAATATGATTTCTGATGCATGTACACCGCAGATTGATCCGGACATTTCCATGCATACTGTAGAGGGAAAGACTATTCTGATCATTGATGTAGTTCCGGGAAAGTTCAGACCGTATTATATTAAGAGCAAAGGAAAAGAAACTACAACATATATCAGAATCAATGGGACAAGCAGACCGGCTGATGCAACAAAATTAAAAGAACTGGAATTAGAGGGACAAAATCTTTCTTATGATTCCATGCAGGATATTGGAAAAGAATATGATGAACAGAAGGCATTGGAGCTGTGTAATATGATGAAGCAGATTGCGATAGATGCCTGCAATACTGAAGAAGAAAAATCTGAAGTGAAGGATATGACGATAGAAAAATTGGAAGATTTTGGTATTCTTATTGGAAATGGTAAACATTTTCATCCCACGCATGCGTTTGATTTGCTAACGGATAACAAAAATAGATATGCAAAAGTTCAATGTGCTTTGTTTAAGGGAACGACAAGGGATATATTTATTGATCGGAAAGAATTTGACGGACCGATTTATGAACAGGTGGATGAGGCATATCAGTTTATATTAAGACACATTGATATGGGAGCTGATATTGAAGGTGTTTACCGTAATGATGTATATGAACTTCCTATCAAGGCTCTGAGAGAAATGGTTTCAAATGCAATTGCACACAGAAGTTATTTGGACGAGTCTTGTACACAGGTCAGCATTTATGATGACAGAATAGAAGTATCTTCTCCGGGAATGCTTTACGGTGGATTGGATATCGAAACAGCAAAACAAGGCAAGTCCAGATGTAGAAATTTTGCTATCGCTGAAGCGTTTCACTATATGCATATCATTGAGGCGTGGGGAACCGGAATACCTAGAATTATCAATCGGTGTAAAGAGTATGGATTGAAAGAACCGATTTTTGAGGAATTTGGTGATGGATTCCGGGTGACAATGTTTAGAAAAGTGGCTAGTGGGGATGGAAAAAACGTAGTTGGGCATAAAAACAAAGCGACGATAAAAAGCGACGATAAAAAAACGACGATAAAAAGCGACGATAAAAAAACGACGATAAAAACTCAGGAAAATATGCAAAAAGTCTTGGAATATATGGATTACGAGACGGAGTATGCACTGACTGAAATTTGTGAAGTACTAGGGCTAAAAGCGACGAGAACAAAAGAAATTTTGAAAAAGTTGATAAGTGAAAAAAAAGTTGAGGCATTACGTGGAAACAGGAATAGAAGATACAGAAAGATAATTGATAAAAATGTTTATTGATATGTACAAAGGTGAAATAGATGAAAATAGAAATAATAATATTATCAATGTTAGGAACAATTATTTTATTTGGATTGTTCATAGTATTTTTAGACAAGATAATCGAGAGAATTGATAAGGTAAAACCAGATACGAAGCTTACAATTAAGAAGAGTGTTGTACAAGTTGTAATGTATGTGATAGTGTTTGGAACAATAGAGTTATTTCACGTATCTTTGATATCTATAAATGTGGCATTGTGTTTTCCAATTATACAACTTTTTTTCTATTTAATAAGTGGAATTTTGTTTAAAGCATGGTTTGGTGAATCTGAGATTGAGCAAGAAGAAAAAATTTGGATGTTTTTTTTGAATGAAATTTCTGTAGGAATTACTATGCTGTTTATTGTTTCTGATACAATAGAAGAAAGGTATATTTCCTTATTTATAATTTTTGCCTATATTTTCGGAAATCATTTTCCGTATAGTTATCTTTTAAATAATAAGAATAAAATAAAAAAAGACATTGAGATATGGGGAAAGAATTATTTGGAAAAAATAGGAATAAAATGGGCGATTGTTAGTAGTATAATTTCAATTTTTGTTGTTATATTTACTTGGTTTTTATCTACATATCGAGAGAGTGTTAATAGTGCAGAGATTGGAATTGGAATAGGTTGTTTTATTTCGTGTGTTGTTGGAATTTCTACTTTTTTGATTACTCAAAAAAAGAGAGAAGAAATTTGACGTAAACTAGAATATTCTATATTATCTCATTTACAAACCATCCACCCTATCCTATAATATCCCCAGGTGAACAATCAAACGTATCCCACTGATACACATTTGATACACTTTCGCCGAAGAAAAAAGATAAACAAAGAATACTTTGTGAAATAAGTGGATTCAAGAATAATTATCAGAAACAAAAATGTTACGGCTCGAAACAAATTGAACCGTGAAGGTGGTAGAACAGTAGGTTCCGGTAAGGTTGCTACAATTATCGAGTAATTTTCGCGATGGCAATGAGCCATGCACGAATAAATAAGAAAAGTCCGATGCGAGCTAGCTCGCAATCGGGCTTTTTCTTATTTATT
>JAEELL010000102.1 GCA_016282745.1 Lachnospiraceae bacterium | reverse complement strand
TATTTATCTACACTTAGTAGAAATTAATATAGGTATCTAACATGATGCTATCATAAAGCCTTGGATTGATCTACACTTAGTAGAAATTAATATAGGTATCTAACCATTTTTTAAAGTCGGGGACACAATCATCTACACTTAGTAGAAATTAATATAGGTATCTAACAAACAAAGACAACAACTAACACAATTATCTACACTTAGTAGAAATTAATATAGGTATCTAACAAATGTATTTACAAGACAGACCAGAACAATCTACACTTAGTAGAAATTAATATAGGTATCTAACCACAAATGATTCACAGCCAATTATTGATCTACACTTAGTAGAAATTAATATAGGTATCTAACTATGGAGAAAATATGAAACGCCGTGTTATCTACACTTAGTAGAAATTAATATAGGTATCTAACTCATTGCGCTTGAAATTGGCATAGCCATCTACACTTAGTAGAAATTAATATAGGTATCTAACTTGCAATTTGGTCTTGTCCGCTATTTATCTACACTTAGTAGAAATTAATATAGGTATCTAACTTTCCATGTATGCAAGTTTTTCTAATATCTACACTTAGTAGAAATTAATATAGGTATCTAACAGGTGTTAAAGTGTTTGGTTATGATGGATCTACACTTAGTAGAAATTAATATAGGTATCTAACTCGTACACAGTTATTTTCCACAAAAGATACTGTTAAACAACCTATTAAATTTATTAAAATTATATAAATAAAAATTCTTTTTCACTAGTCAGATACCTATATCTTTAAATTAACACTCAGATTTGCACTTTCACTTGCATAAGAACTCGTGCTTGATTTTATTTTTCACCTGATAATCACCAAACCACTTTCTTCATTCTTTGCATATCCATATCGTATTATTTTACACGAGGTAGACAATTTAAATATAATCACGCTGTCTTCCTGCGTAAATCTTTTTTTATAATTATTATCAATTTCAGATATTATATTATTTAATATCTTTTCACTATTTTCAATTTCAAATACTGAATACTGCAATCTTCTACCAAATTTACACAAAAATTTAGAAAAATGATTTCTCAATTTATCATTTGAAATGTCATAACTTACTATTATCATACGCTTTCCTCTTCTTCCAATTTCCATATTGTAATTTTCTTATCATCAATATTAAAAAATGGAAACTCCTCTGCTCCTTTACTTTTCATAAAAGCTCTATAGTACCCTCTGACATACAAAAAAATACTCTCTTTGTTTTCTAACAAATCCTCCATAAATATCCCTGCATATATATTAGACAACTTATACTTTAAGCACCACTGATTATTAATAACAGTGAAATCATCTTCCTTGAACTGCCCTAAATTAATACCCTTTCTAACTCTATAATCAATTATTGGTCGAAATGGTTCCATCAAATCACACACCAATGATTTTCTCATATAAAAATTAGTATGTAATACTCCTTGATAAACATCAAAATCATATACTTTCAATACACATTCAATAAAATTGAAGAGTATTGTATACCCAATGTCTAATGTACTATTTATGTAATCAAATTTAATACGAGGTTTACGTTTTTTCCACGATACATTGCTAAATATCCTTGGAAAATATACTTTTGAAGCATTTCCCTCATATCCTAATATAGTCTTAAGCTCTAATTGCTTGTTTGTTTTCAAATAATCTATATATGTATCAAGAATATCTATCCCCTCTGATATATAAGCATTCTTCTTTCTTATCCTATTTAACGTCGCTCTCTGATTACATATTTTATTCAAAATAATAATTCGCCCTAGTTCTGTTCCTTCATAAAAATACTGTTTTCTATGAAGATAATTATTCCCTTCCAAACCGCAACTCAATATTGAGTAAAATCTAAAAGAATACGTCATAAAACAAATTGAAAATCCATATTTTTTTGATAATCTAATTATCCCAGATGTAACACTACAATCACCAATAATTAAAAGCATAAATATTCTATAGCATGTATGTTGATACTTTGTTTTTCCATTTTTGTCTTTTATTATTAAATTTTGATTTTTGAATGACAATTTATCTCCAGACATAGGTTGGAAAACAATAATCTGTTTCATAACAAAATCATTGATATCTAACAAATAATCCCTCCTCTCTCAATTTGTTAGTAATGTTCTGTCACATGCTGGTTCATAAATACATCGCTTACATTTTTCACTATTTGTTTGAATAAAGCTATCAATATCAAACATTCTAATTTTCTCTATCGTTTGTTCAAACTTTTCAAACATAATCGGATCTTCTTCCGGAAGTTTTATATCATAAGATTTATTGTCATCTATACTATGCAATTTAATCTTTTTCACTTCATATCCCATCTCAATCATGGAAAAGTACTGTGCATATAGTTGAAAAACATATCCGTCATATACTTGTCTTATTATTTTTTTTCTCTCTACTAATAATTTTTTATTTCCAATGTATATATCTATTTTTCCAATCAAATTATATTTTTCACAAAAAACATCTAGTGAGGAAATAGTATCTTTTCTTGAAGAATAATTATGTTCATCTATACTTTCATGTGCCGATGTTCCGTTAAGCTGATCTGAGGTTTGATACATCATTTTATCCATATTCCCATACATCTTATGAAAATATATGGAAATAGGACAAAATATAAAATCATTCAATTCTGTAATTAATATTGCATCATCCATATGCACTCCCTATCTGAAATGCGTTTGTGCATATTCTAACCATTCTTTATTGGATATAGCTATTTTTACTTTATCCAATTCATCCTCTTGTCCATTTTTAAACTGCTCAATTGCCCACAATACCTTTCTCGCAATATTATATGCTCCATTAGCGTCTGCATCTTTAGGCAGATAGGCACTTTCTATTTTCTGAAAATCTCTTGAATCGTAAAAATCGCCTCTATCATTTTTAACAGGTGAAATCAAATAATCCACATCCGTTCTTCCTGATATACTATTTCTCATTTGCAACATTAATGTCACATTCCCTAAAAATGTTTCAAAAAATACTTTTTCATCAATTGCTAAAAGTTGTTCCTTTATATCTTTTCCAGAAAAAAAATCTATTTCATATTCCTCAAATAATTTGATAAATTTCTCTGTAACATTTATTATTTCGTAATCGAACTCATTATTTTTATCTTTATTTCTAAACATTCTTACTCTGTCGCCATAACTATATATCTCCCACTTCTTTTTATAATCAGCCGCAGTTCTTTCAAAATTATCATAATCAACAGAAAAGACAAACATTTTTTCATTCGTGTCATATCTTATACCAGTTATTTTTTCGATAAACTTTTTACTTTCATTAATGCTGACATACTTTGTTTTAAGGAGATTTACAAATCCTGTTGAAGGATCTATTTTACTAGTCAACCACGCTGGAATATAAAACATTATTCCATTTTGAGTTCCCATTTTTTTAAAGCTCTCAAATTTATTAGTCAACTGATAACCATTAATTACTCCACCATTCGCAGTATATTCGTATTTTTTATCAACCATATAATTAAGTTTGTCAATCAATTTCTTTTCAAATTTTTGGTATACCTGCTTTTCAACTTTTATTCGGCTATTTTTAAATCCGGAATTTAAATCTTCCAATGCAATAACTGCATCGTATTTATATACCAATTCGCATATTTTATGAATGACCTGACTAATATATCCCTCCTTTAACTCTTTGATATTTTCAATCGTCTTCCAACTCTGTCTAGCTGCTAACCGTTCCTTTTCTTTTGTGTCTAATTTTTTATGATAATCTGTTGTTATTTTTATACCATTAGTTTCATTAACAATTTCGTTTAATGATATTTGTTCAATAATATTTCCCTCACCATCAACCACAACAATATACAGTAAATTTCTCTCACCTCTGTCTATCCCTATAACATATGGGTTAGAATCATTTCTTAACAGTTTTCTCACCTGAGTGTTTATTCTTATGTTATTATCTGGTATTTTATTAATACTTATAGGAATATGTATTTCATATTGGTCTTCTGAGTAACGTTTATCCTTATAGATATCATATGGTAAAATTGTAGTTTTCTTTGGGTTATCAGGATTCTTATTTTTCATTTCCTTGTTTGCCGGATGTTTTACCAATTCTTCTTTGTTTACACTAGCTCTTCTTAAAAACATTTCCGCGCCACCACATAATCGTATCTTTCCATTATTATGCGAGTCAAAAAGTGCCTTAAAATACATCGTATGCAAATTCGGCATTCCATGGCTCCTTTCAGAAAAGTCCTTATTATAAATTTGGAACAAATACAGTATTCCTGCCTCTATTAATATATCTATTTCTTCTTCTGATACTTTTTCAAATGACAATTTATATCCCATATCATCTACTTCAGAAAAAAATCCACTAATATCTTCATATTTCTCAGTTTCACTAAAATGGAAATCAAAATCCTGTCCCCATGAATGTTTACTAATTGCCGCTTTATAATAATCAATTATCTTATGACAGTCGCTTAGGTTAAACGAATCTCCTTTGATAAATGTCTTATTCTGATAGATTCGCAATATTTCACCGTCAACATTATTATTATCCAAATATTTTTTTGAAAAGAATACATGAGGTAAACTCTTACTTGCACCTGATATTAATATATAATTCATCTTCTCAAGGTCGCTATTTGAAGCACTAATATTTTGTAAGCATTTTGAATTTGATTTATCCATAACTGCCAAATAATAATTATTGTTCTTTCGAAGAATTGCCGTTCTATAATCAGACTCTTTATTTTTGTCCCAACCACCCATAAACTGCGGATTTTGAAAATACAATTTGAATTTTTCTTTAGAAAACGCATCTTTGGTAACATAGTTTCTAACTTTGTTGTATAGATTATCAATACTCTCTATTTTATGTAGCGCACTTTCAAATTCTGAGTAAAAGAACTCATCTCTGTTTCCTTCTTTTCCTGTACCAACAAGAGGCTTAATGTACTTTTCAATATCTTTCACCGAATCTAACAATTTTTTGATTATTTCTATTGTTTTTTCATCTTTCTGCAATTTCATAGTTTGATGGAATTCATCTTCCAGTATATTTACTGCTTCACTATAATTATTATCATATATATTTATTAATGCATCTATTTTACCTGTGATAACAGTAATTAAATCTACATCACATCCAACAATATCTTCTATATCTTCTATTGAAAAACTATCTATCTTTTTATATTCTGAATCTCTTTTTGCATTATATTTTTCCAAATTTTTTATAGTGTTTTTCATGTTAATCAGATCATATTTTTCATTCCATTTATCTCTAATAACGCTCCACGAATCAAAAGCATCATTCGATAATGTTGTAATTGCCAATCCACTTTTTATATAAATTCCATCTTTATGATAATCCTTATGATTACTACAGATTTTTTTTAATAAACTAATTGCTTGCATAATATCACTAGTTTTATCAAAATATATCCTTAGTGCGTCTAGGACTTCATCATCATTTGAAAAACTATCTATTATAAACGACTTGCTCATCGATTCAGTTAAAACCTGTTTATACAAAAACTTCAATTTAGGATTTCTCTGTTTATTTTTCTGATTAAATAAATTGATATATTCATTTAAACCTTTTACTTTCGTTCCATCCTCTTTCGTGATTCCACCAATAATTGCATTATATGTATCTATACCATCCTGCGTCAAAACAAAATCAAAAAAATCCAGAGTAAAGAAATCATCAACACTATAATTATTACCAAGTATCTCCTGATTTATCTTTTCAATTTCTTCCTCTGTAATTATTGACGAAATCGAATTAAAGATTTGTTTATTCGAAATAAACTTAGGTAAATTTTCATTAATCAATCTATATGCAATACTTGAAGAAATTTCCTCGTCTGTATATAAATTTGCTCTATTTTCTTGATATCCTCTAAATGCAGTAGAAAAACCTTTAAACGAATTGATTATTTGTTTTTCTTCTTCGTTTACCAAAAATTCCGGTAATATCTTTTCTATAATTTCCTTCTTAAATAAAAATTTGTATTCATCATCCTTTTTGAATGCATTCGAAATACTTTTTCTCATCTCCATTTCTAATTTAAGTAATTCATTTTTTACCCCGTCATCCTTATTATTAATTGCAAATAATTCTTCATACCTCAATAATTGCTGTATTCTAACATTTTTTAGCACTTTATTGATAAAATAAATATGATATCTATCTATTATTTTTTTTGCTCTTTTATAGTCTTCTGCTCTTTTCTCATCTTCCGCAATCAGTCTTTTCTCATCAATTTTTTCTTGAGTCTTTCCTACAGGAATCAATTTAAATCTTAAAGTCTTACTTAAGCTATAACAATTTGTAAAACAATCAATTTTCTTCATACTTTTTTGCCTCCGTTCATTTTCTTTTAATTAACAGCTTTTGATCACTTTTTTCATTTTAAGTCTATTTCATATTTCATTATTATCATAACACAATATATGTCCCAAAATAAGTACATATATTGTGTTATAATATACAAAAAACACGGAAAATATATTTTTAATTGCATGTTTTTCTCTACAACTATTCTTTCAAACTAGCCTTTACTTTTACAAACGTATATCTTTAAATGAACGCCAGATTTTGCTTGCAACTACATTGTATTCAATTATTCCGACCACTACTAATTACTATTTATTATATCAAATTAACTTTCAAATTTCTTCTGTTTTCTTTCAAAAAAGCTAATTCTTAAAAACAATTCTGCAATTCTTTCGCACACAACAACAGAAGTCTTTACACTACTACCCCTTTTTCAGACCTCACGGTAAGATATTTTCATATCATCGTAGTGTAAAGACTCCCGCCTTTGATTTTATGACTTCACTCCATGGAACTTCCTTGGAACTCAGATTCATTTTTCTTCAATTATCATTTTTATTCAGTTATTATTTTTCTTACACAATCTCCTTTCTATGCTTCCATATAACTCACTATGCTTTATAACAACATATAATTATCTACGCTTTATAATAACCTATAATTATCTACGTTTTGTAATAACTTATAATTTCCACATTTTAATTATCTGCCCCAAACTTCTGCTTCCCAGAGTGAGTATCCGTATGGAAGTCCTCTGTGAACACCCTGAAGTTTTACATATCTTGCATTTGTTGCGTTAAATGTTACTGTGTCTACTCCACCTTTCATTCCTGTAAGGCTCTTAACTTTTGTGAAGTTATTTCCGTCTGTTGAAACATAGATGTCATAACTTTCACCGTAAGCTCCTTCCCAGTTAAGGACGAGTTTGTCTACTGAATATGTTGCTCCAAGGTCAAATGTAATCCATGCATTGTCTGCAAAGTTTGATGACCATCTTGTTCCTGTGTTTCCATCAACTGCATTTGCTGCTGCCATTGCTGCATTTTCTACGCCTGATGCTGTAGCATTTGAAACTGCGAGTTTTCTGTAATTTCCGTTATTAGCCTGTGTTGTTGTCTCAGGTTCGCCTGAGCCGCCTGTCTGTGAACCGCTTGCGTATACTTTCATTTCCCAAATTGAATATCCGTATGGAAGCGCTCTCTCAACACCCTGCATTCTAACGTATCTTGCATTTGTTGCGTCAAATGTTATTTCGTCATCTCCACCGTCTGAACCATTTATAGTCTTAACTGTTGTGAAGTTTGTTCCATTTGTTGATGTCTGGATTCTGTAGTTCTTTCCATAAGCTGCTTCCCATTTGATTGCAACTTTGTTTACTGAATATGTTGCTCCAAGATCAACTGTAATCCATGCATTGTCTGCGAAATTTGATGACCATCTTGTTCCATCATTTCCGTCAACTGCGTTTGCAGCTGCCATTGCATCATTCTCTGTTCCTGATGCTATTACCTGTTTGCCCTGTGCAATATTAACACCATCACCAGGATTTGTTCCCGGCTGTGTTGGAGTTTCTGTTGGAGGCTCTGTTGGAAGTTCTGAACCACCGTTGATTGTGTATGTTGCTGTTACAACTCCTGATTCTATCATTCCTTTTCTGTATGCGATTGCTTTGATTGTTGTTGTCTGGTTAATCTTGATTCCAGGAATGTAGAGTTTTGAATTTGCGTTTGGTGTAGAACCATCTGTTGTGTATCTGATTTCAACACCCTTTGTTGCACAGTTAATATTGATTGTCTGGTTACCCTGGTATGCTCCTGATGGAAGGCTGAATGCCACGTTGCTTACTTTTGCAGCCTCATATACTCCCATCTCCCAGAGTGAATATCCATATGCAAGTGCTCTCTTAACGCCCTGCATTCTAACGTATCTGCATGTTATTGCATCGAATACGATTTCTTCTTTTCCGCCCTTACCGTTAGATGTCTCATAGACTGTCTGCCAGTTGTTTGCATTTGATGATACCTGAATCTTGTATGCTGATGCATATGAAGCTTCCCAATCAAGTACTACTTTGTTGATTGTCTTGTTGCTTCCAAGATCAACATAGATTGACTCATTATCGTTGAAGCCTGATGACCAACGTGTGCTCTTGTCATTGTCAAATGCCTTGTCTGCACCTACTGATGCATTTTCAGCAGATGAAGCTACTGCGTTCTTGCCCTGAGCAAGGTTAACATTTCCTGATACTGCAGTACCATTTACTGTAATTGTGCTAGATGCCATTGGTGAATCAATGTTTCCATCTTTTACTGCAATTGCTTTTACTGTAGCTGTGGTTGAAACTGCAAACACACCTGTGTATACTTTGCTGTTTCTTGTTGGTCTTGTTCCATCTGTTGTGTAGTAGATAGTTGTTCCTGCTCCTGATGAAATCTCAACATATTTTGTATCATCATATGTTCCTGTTGGAACTGAGATTACAGGTGTCTGTGCCTGAACAATATCAAAGTTTCTGTTTTTAAATACTTCGAAGCTTACAAGAGCTTTTGCTCCTACTGTAGCTTTTCCTACATAGTTACCGTTTGATTTGAAATTAACAACCTTTGTCTCGTTTGTTGGGTTCCAAACCACTGCTGTATATTTACCGTTCTTGTTGTATACTGCTGCTGAGCAATCGCCTGTTGCAACAATATCTGTTGTCTTAACACCAAGTTCCTTCATTGCATTGATGAACCAGTATGTGTTTGCTGTATCAGTTCTTTGTACTTCACTTGCATGTGTATTAAACAAGTTAAGTGCACGATCCGGATTTGTCTGTGAAAGGAACGGCCATGTAATATGCTGCCAACCTGTATCCTGATGTGGATATTCTCTGATCATCTTGTCGATTTCTGCCTGGCTCTTTCCTTCATTTCTTGCAACTGTCTCTGCTTTTGCCATAGCAACGTCTGTATCTCTCTCGAGTCCTGCATAGATTTCAGCACATCTTGACTGATTCATTCCGTAATATGTAAGGTACTCAGAGATTGGTAACCACTGAATTCCATATACGTAAAGTGGCTGTCCACCAAAGAATGTTCCGTAGAAGTTGATTGAACCGTATACCTGTCCAACTACTTCGTATGGCCAATCGTTGATCCAGTTATCTTTGTCATAATCGAACCAGTACTGTTCAACTGCTTCCATCTCATTTGAGAATCCAAATACACCTGCATCTCTGTATGCATCATTCTGTGTAAGAACTCCCCAAAGGTACATACTTACCCAGCTGAATAATGATTCTGATGCTGATTCCTGATTGTTTCCTGAATCATTGTCAGCGTATCCGCCTGCCCATGAGTGACCTTCGTATAAATCATATGCTCTGAATCTGCAGTACTCATTGTCTGTATCAGATGGATTTGCATAATCTCTGATAAGAAGTTCAATCATATCTTTGTAATCATTGTAGAATTCTTGGTCATATGTTGCGAGAACTGTTGCCGCAAACATGAAGTATCCGTATGTGAAGTGGTGATCACAGATAGCTGAATTTGCGCCAAACTCGCTGTTTTTGTAGAATAATGTTCCCCAGTTTTCATTGTAGATGAAATAACTTACATCATCAGGTCCATCATATGTAAACCAGTTTACAAGTATCTTTTTAATTCTCTTTAAGAAAGCATCTCTAAGCTCTGTCTCTCCAATCTGATCTGCCATGAGAACTCCCATTCCAAGTGGATGGAGGTTCTTTCCTTCCCAATATGCATCTCCTGCAGGGTTCAAATTCTTTGTAGCATCATCTAACTGTGAAAGATAAGCAAGTAATGCTTGGCTGTCAAAGTCATTGTTTGATGGTGTTGCAAATGTTGGAAGTAATCCTGCAAATGTTGCAGATGTCTGGAACTGATTCTTAACTACTGCCTTCATATCTCCTCTTACAGATGTGAATGTTGCAAATGAACCATTGTCATCTGTTGAGTGTTTCCACTGATGAGGAAGCATACACTGAATTGTCTCATTTGAGAATCCACCACGTTTAAGATTTGTTGTAACTGTGTAGTATGATTTTACTACTGACTGATTCTCATCATAGTCGTATGTAACATTAGTATCAGTTGGGAATGCATATCCATGTGCAAAGAATGTTCCAATCTGATTCTTATTTGTCATTGTTGCGATTGACATGTATCCGTTTGCACCCGGGAATGTAATCTTGATATAATTACCAATCTTTTTAAATACTGTTCCTTCAGGTACTGTCAAACAATAGTTTGTCTCACTTGTCTTTGTTCTGTTCTTGTTGTCAGAATCTACAATCTTAATTCCGATGTGGTCTGCAGTTACAGCATCGAGATTGTTTGTGAGAATTGTGTTTCCTGCGCCGTTGTAGATTTCTGCAAGTGCAGGTGCTGAAAGATATACTGTTCTTGTGTCTCCATACTCTGTAAAGATATATGGTGAACCTTTTACAAATGTAGCTTTCATAGCCTGATGTGTATCATCATAAAGGCCAAGTGTTACAGCATAATCACTATATGCAACTACCTTGTCACAAGCTGTTGCTGTATCAAGGTTCTCCGGCATAATAGAGAAATCAACTTCATTTTCTGTTACAACTGATACGTTTACATCTGTTGGTCCCATTGTTGGAAGCCATCCTTCAGTTGTTGTTGTAACTGAAAGTCCCTTTGTAGAGAACTTTGTCTTGAATGGCAATGTGCTCATAGGATTTCCAAACTTGTTAATAAGTGATGACTGCCACCAATCGTTACTGTCTATTGGTGCGCTCAAATTACCATCAATGTATACAGGAAGTTTTGCCTGCTCTAAGTACATATCATTGCTGATAAGATTTCCTTTTTTGTAATATTTCATATGAGACTGTGGAAGTGCAGGAATGCTGTATGTTGGTCTTGCATCTCCATTTTTGTACTCGTACACTTTGAATTCTTTGAGTGAGAATCCGCTTCCGCTCTCAACTCTTGTATATCCGTACATTCTTACATATCTTGCTGTTGCATAGAGCGGAATATCTGCTGTCTCGAAAGCATGTCCTCTTGTCTGTCTATATAATGTAGTAAAATTATTTCCGTCTGTTGAAACCTGGATGTCATAGATTTTTCCTGCATCTGATTCCCAATCAAGCACTACTCTTCCGATTGTGTAGTTTCTTCCAAGGTCAACTGTAATCCACTGCTTGTCTTCCTGTCCTGATGTCCAGTGAGTGTTATCTTTTCCATCAATTGCGTTCTGTGCAAGTACTGAAGTCTGATCGATAACTCCGTTGTCATCATACATCCACCAGATATCTCTGAGTGATGATGCAGATACATTCTTGCCCTGCGCGATATTTGTTCCGTAATCTACAGGTCTTTTTGTAATACCGTCAAGTCCCATTACTTCAAATTCGTAAAGAGAATATCCGTAAGCCGGCAACTGCTTTTCTGTCATATTGATACGAACATATCTTGCAGAAGTATTAATGTTAAGTTTCTGGTTTCCACCATTGCTTGTTGTTGTGTTATAAACCTGTGACCAATTGTTCTCATCATTTGAAACCTGGATGTTGTAGGCTTTTGCAAATGCGCCTTCCCAATAAAGATTAACACCTGTAATCTGTGTTACCTTTCCAAGGTCAACATACATCCATTCTGTAGCGTTGTCCCAAGCACTTTCCCATCTTGTTGAGGTTGATCCGTCTACAGCATATGCAGGATCACTGTTTCCCACTGATGAACTTGCATACACCATTCTTCCTACTGATACGGCATATGGATCGTTTGCTGCTGCATTTACATTGTCCACGTTCCCGCTAAATGTCGGCATCATGCCGACTACCATTGTTGCTGCCAGTACTCCTGACATGGTTTTTGATGCCAAGGTTCTCCTTTTCCTTGTCTTAATCATCATAAATAACCTCCCTTATTTATTTTTATTGGCGACTCCGACGCTTGAAATCACCTGTTAAAGAGTTCAAATTAGTTTCACTATATTTTTAATTGTTTAGTGCACTATTTTTAAACGCACGAAAACAAAACCCGTCCCTGTTAAAACCAGCCATAATTGTTGTATATAAGTTATTTCATGGGATTATAAAAAGAATCCCCCCCAGTTTATTAAGAAGAAATGTCACAACCTTCAAATACCCCTTTATGAAAGATTGTTATTGCAATTTAGTCTATTTATAATTATGTCTATTTAAGAATATGTCGATATAAAACTCGTAACATTACCGTACTTTTCACTCTTGTCTTAAGTCTATGATTTAAAACAGATTTTTGCAATATTTCAACAAATAAAAGTGTTTTTATAGGCATTTTATATGCAATTTGCACAATATATGCATATAAAAAAAGAGAGCAACGACTCTTTATTAGTCATTTCGCTCTCTTTTCTCAGCTTTTAATTTGTTATTAATTTAACTATTGAACAATTTTTAATAAAAAACCAATAAAAATTGTTCAATTGATGTTTTCCCCATATCAATTCTTCAATTAATCTTTCAATTTTTTTTTCTGATAATCTTTCAATTAATCTTAGTTAATCTTGAAATATTATAGTTTGTTCTTAGAATCCAAGTTTCTTTCCAAGTTCTACTACTTTTGCTTTCTGCTCTGCGTCGAACCAGATTCTTGGTGAGTTATAGTCGTATGTATTGTCATTCTCCACAATCAGAACTGTTGTGCCCTTCTTAAGTGTATGTGTGTGGAATGTACCTTTCTTAACATTGTACACCTTGAGTGGTTCCATTTTGATAGCATCAAAATCATTAAGGTCATCACCCTGTCCACCTGTGAACAGAACGCACTCACCTTCTAACAATATGAATAACTCATCTGTCTCATTATGTTTCTGCATATCTGTAAGATTCTCAAGCTCAAGCTCATCAATGTATCTAAGCACTGCACAGCGCCAGCTTTCAAAATGAACCAATGGCTCATATCCTTCACCGTCATAACTTGTAATATCAATATATTTTTTATCCACAATAATTCCTCCAGTCTATAATCACACTAATTCTAATAATATACCTTCACTTTGCTATACGTCAATTGTAAATTTGCAAATGGGGCATCACAAATCACCCGACTTGTAATACCCCTTATGTTTATTATCGACTATTTTTTATTTAATGTCAAAATTATAAATCGTTTTTATACGAATTATTTGTGAATTATATTTCATGCATTATTTTAATTTCATGATTCTTTCTAATTAAGCGAATTATAATATCTCTGTGCTTTTGTTATCCACCAATAATCATCTGTCGGCGGTGCTCCCACTGCATCCGTACTGTTACCAACTCCTGCACCAAAGAGTATGCAGTTAACTCCGGCTGCTGCTGCCTCATCAATATGAGGTCCGTATGTGATTCTGTTTCCTGAAACACTTACTTTGCTATCATTCCATGCATTTGTTCCAAAGTATGAAAGTCTTGCCCCCGATGTCACAAATGTATCTCCAAAGAAATATGTTCCCGCAGAATCCTCATAATGCTGTTCTGTATTTGCAAGTTCTGCAAAGCTTCCGCCACCGTTGTATGGATTTGAAGCTGTCGAAGAATTCAAATGTCCAACAGGAATCTGCCACAATGTCACCGGTTTGCCTGTAACCTCGTGAAGTGTCTTTGTATAGTAGAGATAATTATTCCAAAGATCTGAATTCCAAAGCCATCTTGAAGATGCAGGATTTGTTGCAGCCCCCGGCTCATATGCCCCGTCAAGTCCGTATTTGTCTATAGAGATAAAGTCTGCGCCATAAGATAATATTCCTGCACTCTTATAATAATTTGCAGTTATTGTTGCAGCATTCTTTATAAATGAAAGTCCCGCACTCTGTCCCATTATCTCTGTTGAATGCATAAGTCCCTGTCCCGGAACTCCCACGCTGTAACTCCATGTGTTGAACTGCCATCCAAAAGTTGCAGAACTGTAATACTTGTTGATTACATAATTTATCGATTTGACAATTCCCTCTAATGTATTTGGGAAATCAGGATCCACACCTCTTTTAAGTACTCCCGAAGTGTACGCACCCTGAACACCGTTTGCGGTAATCTTTGTCGGATCTGCATTGTCATTTTGCATCATATATCCAAGGAAGTCGGGCTCGAGAATAATTCCTACATCCTCTCCCTCATCATACTCGTCACAAGTCTGAATGAAGAAAAGTAAATCCTTGTAATATGCTTCCATATATGTCACATCATTGATATGGTTCTTATCTACATCGTAGCTCTCTGAACCGTCCGGAATATTGTAATACACAAAGTAAGGCACTATTCCCAGTTTCAGACTCTCTGTGATATAACTCTTCACACGGCTTCCCGGATCTGCCGGATTCCATGACTGCCATCCACCGATAGCTCCACCATTTATATAAATATATCTCACGTCAAGTCTCTTATTTGTATCATCATTTGCTGTTGCTCTGAGGAATGACAAATCAGCTGTCGAATCCTCAGTAACCTGTCCGATTGCAACATATGATGGCATTCCGGGCATTGTTCCGTTTGAGTTCTTAACTTTGACACCAAAATATCTTGTCTTTCCTGTTGAATTTTCAATAATCTTTATTCCGCTTCTTCCGGCCTTCTTTGCCTGAAGTCTTAATTTTGTTCCATTTACAATACTTGCCTCAACAACAGTTCTGTTACTTGATATAACTGAGTATGAAGGATTTGTTGCACTGTCACATGTCAAATCATAAGTCTGAGTTCCCTGTGACATAACATGTTGTTTTGCAATGTCATCTTCATCAACAACTGCCACTTCAATATTAGCAGTCTGCACTGTTCCAACAGCAATACTGATTTCATCACTTACTGATGAACCGTACTGATTAAGCAGCTCTACTTTGTAGAAGTAAGTTCCGGCCTTAGTCTTTGAAACAGACACAGATGTAGTCTGTGCATCAGGTGAATTGTCTGACAGTGTTGCCGTTTTAAAGATTTTATAGGTTCCTGCCGGCCCCTTCTTTTCATAAATGATATATCTGGTTCCGTTATTTCCATACCACATATTTACAGTAAGGGTGTAATCCATATTTTTGCTCCAGTTATCATGGTTCAAAATCGGCTTACCCGGAGCACCGCTTGCTTTATTTCCATTTGGAACTGTAAGATCCCACTGTTCTTCTGTCGGTTCCTCTGTTGTTGGTTCTTCCGTTGTTGGTTCCTCTGTTGTTGGTTCCTCTGTTGTTGGTTCCTCCGTTGTTGGTTCCTCTGTTGTTGACTCCTCTTCAATATGATTATAATTAACCTCAGAATAGTATGGATTTACAGTTTTTAGTATCTCATTATACAGATAATCATGTCCTGCCTTTGTAGGCATCTGACTTCTGCTGTACAAAGCGGAAGCTATCTGATATACACTTCCCTTTTCAACCGTTCCGTATACAACACTTCCGTCAGCCAATCTTGCATATGGTCTGATAAAAAGTGATGCATTATAAAATGCCGGATTCTTTATAAACTTCATCGTCATAATATAATGGTCAGCATCATCATTATTCGAATAGTTATGCGATGAATAACCTGTTGATGTAGCCTTGAAATTATATACTTTATCACTGCCTGCAAGTTTCATCTGACTCGATGTCACCTCACTTGAAAGAGCATATAAAAGTCCCCTTTCTCTTACAACTCCTTCACTGTCTGTCTCAGCATAAATAGTCCTGAATCCCTCGTAACCCGTGCTGATCTGATATCCTACAATCTCAATAGTTACACCTGTTGCAGCATGCACTTTTCCCGTAAACTGCATTGAAGACAATACAATAACCAAAGCGCAAACTAACGCCTCCGCCCTTCTCAAAATTCGTTTCATATTAGCTCCTTTACTTTGTATTATTTCCTCGTCTCTAATTCAATGTAAAACTGGTATGAAGTTATCCGTACTCATAGTCCACTATCTATAACTATTATATAATTTGCACATTTTTTCAAGGCTTTTTTTCATATTTTCAGATATTGGGTAGCGGAATTTTTAAAAGGGTCGGAAAAATTTTGAAAAGTGCTGTACATAATTCTTAAACTTGTTGGGAAAGGCATCGTCAAAGCGTCTCAGGACGAAATTATTTCATTGTTTATTTAAGGAATTTCTGCGGAAAAATTAGAGCCGGCATCCCTCAAGAAGTTTTTTCTAAATGGGTTGTAAGGCTTTTCTGTGGAAATAGTTAGAGCCGGCATCCCTCAAGAAGTTTTTTCTAAATGGGTTGTAAGGCTTTTCTGTGGAAATAGTTAGGACTGGCATCCCTCAGGAAGTTTTTTCTAAATGGGTTGTAAGGCTTTTCTGTGGAAATAGTTAGAGCCGGCATCCCTCAGGAAGTTTTTTCTAAATGGGTTGTGCACTAACAGAATAGCAAGTGAAAAATTGTTACATATCAAATCGATATATTTCCAAATGCATGTAAAGTGAGGCTCCTCAAAAAGTTATATACATTTTTAGTAAAAAAGTATATACCATATTCTTATCTATACAATCAATATTTCCAAAATAAATACAACCATACAACTTATCATTGCCACCTGAAACAGGCTTCTATCAAACCACGCAAGAACCATTGCCACTATCAGTGCTGCCATACCGGACCAAATACTTGATGTCGCAAATATAATAGCAGGAAATGTCATTACTGCCAGTGTAACATAAGGTACATAATATAAAAACGACTTAACTAAAGTATTTGTTATTTCTTTTCTAATTAATGTAAGGGGCAATACTCTGATTAGATATGTAACTAATGCCATTGCCAAAATATATACATAAATCATCTATCAAACTCCATTACAATTCTATTATTATTCATTTCTTACTATCAATTTTTTCAGTTGGAATTTTCTTTTCTATTCCAGTTGGAATTTTCTTTTCTATTCCAGTTGGAATTTTCTTTTCTATTCAATCGAGACTTATCTGTCTTTGTTCTGCTAATTATATATGGACGGAATTTATTTCTCTTTAACCGGAAACATAATTGCTGCTCCCAATGAGATAACAACTGTTAAGATAATTATCTTAATTCCGGATGAAATTCCTGCAAATAAAGGCAATTGATTAAACAAAAAACTTAGTGCAAAACTAATTGCCACTATGCCTGCTATTATTTTGTTTTTTCGCGCAGGAGGAATAAAAATCGCAATAAACATTCCGTATAATCCCACACTCAAAGCACTGACAACTCTAAGAGGCAATACATTTCCAAGAACCACTCCAAGCATTGTTCCGCTTACCCAACCGGGTGATGCTACTGCTGCCATACCAAAACAGTAGAACGGATTCAGTTTTTCAGGAACTGTAACCGCAACTCCGAATATTTCGTCAGTGATAAAATATCCCATAATCAATCGCTTCCATGTAGGAACATCGCTGTCCAGTTTTTGACTCATTGCGCAGGACATCAGCATATATCTGGCATTTGCAATTGCTTCCATTATCATCATCTCTAGAATAGTGGCATGCCCGGCTATCAGAGTAAAAGCTATATACTGTCCCGCTGAAGCGTGAAGCGCAAAGCTTGTAAGGCCTGCCTGAAATACGGTTACGCCAGCTTTTTTTGCGACAATCCCAAGAGTGAATGCAACAGCAAAATATCCCAGTCCTATTGGTATTCCATTTTTCATTCCTTCCTTAAACCACTGCAAATTTGTTTTTTCCATCATCCTTCAACCTTTTATTATTCCTGATTCATTTATTATTACCGATTCATTTATACTGTTATTAATTTCAATCATTAATCCGCTGTTATTATGATCAATATCAATCCCATTGATCATAATATATTATTCTTATACACATGCAAAGAGTTATGTGTCTTACCAACACATAACTCTTCCATCATTCCTTCTTTTTATATAACTATCAATTATTATTTGCATTCTTTCCATGCCTTTCATCCCTGGCAAGAAAATCATCCCTATTCTAAGATAACATATCATCATCCTCTGCAAGAAAACTGTGTCTCTTTGGTGCAGGTGCTGAATCTGCAGGTTTATCATCTACCGGCATTCTATCCTCTGCAGTATCTACGGAATCATTCTGACTGTCAGAACTGTGTGAAAATTCTCCATGTGGCAACGAATGAGTATTCTCTCTGTTCTTTGCCAATAACTGTTCAGCCTCCATAGTTGCCTGCTCTTCATCCATTCCCTCTAACATGAGTTCTGAAATCAACGCACGCTTCTTTGCTGCTTCTTCTGCCTGCTCCTGTTCTCTCTTCGCCTGTTCATCATCCTGCATAACTCTGCTGAGTCGGTTCATGTAATTAGAATCTCGTCTTGTTCCATAACTGATTTCGCCGTGTCCACTACCTTTGTTACCGGTAAGCATTCCAACTAAAAATACAAGTATCAATCCAATGACTACAACACCGCCGACTACCATCAATACTCTTATTACTATGGTAAAGATATCTGCGCCTTCTTTAGCCGATGTTGAAGTAGAACTGTTATCACCTGATTTCTTTGGTGAATCCTCAACAGGCGGGAAGAACTCACTGCTCCCTGCAATCTGCTTGATTAATGATTTGTATGTATCTGATACTCCATTCGAAGTAGTTTTTACTTTGATATAATAGAAGTAACCCTGATGATCTTCCACTGTAGCATATACACAACAGTATCCTGTTTCGTCATGAAGGCAAACTTCAGCAAACTTTCTTTCGTCTTCAGTAAATACTGACTTTGAATCTATAGTCATACCATACTGATTAAACTCACCTTCAAATCCTGCATCCACGAGTTCCAGAATTTCTTCATCGCTCTTTGAATTGAGGGTGGCAGTGTTTGTATATTTTGATCGTAAGGAAATACGGTAATTGTTGTTTGCATCATATCCAACATAGTACTCGCCGTTGTCCTTCATCTCATCAAGAAGTTTCTGCTCATGACTTTCCGAATCTTCATTACCATATAAAACCTTCATAAGGTCAGGACTAATTCCTGAATCTCTCGTATATCCCAGAGTACCATCAGGTACCTCAAACGAAACGCCAATCGGGTCTACTTTGTACTGCTGTTCTTCCGCCAAAACAGCTACTCCACAAAGAAGAGTTAATGTCAATGTCAACAAAAGTGCTTTAATTATCTCCTTCATATATACCTCCAAACTATTAAACAGTAAATTTAATATTATGTTAATCAGTTGTTTGTAGTTTTCCCGCTCTTCGCTATGTTCTTTTATTATAATTCATTCCAATTCTAATATCAAGAAAAATCAATTTTTTTCGTCTTTTTTTCTCCCTGATTTTATTATATAATGAACATATTAATTTACATTCGCTTTCCCTGTATTACACAGATTATTTTTGCCCTTTTTTCACATCAAAAAGTGTCATTTTTTAATAATTTACAGGAAAGTTTTGAAAGGAGAAAACGAACACATGAAACAATTATGGAAAGACCGCAAGCGTCTCAGATTTTTTGGATTACCTTGGACTTTTACTACCTACACACTACTGGAAGACAAGATATTAGTTGATTCCGGATTATTCACCTCAAAACAGGATGAGGTAAGACTTTACCGTGTAATGGATATTTCCATGGAACGCAAGTTTTCCCAGAAGTTATTCAACCTTGGAAGCATCATTTGCGACACAAGTGACAAGTCCTCTCCAAAGCTTGAACTAATCAATATCAAAAACCCAAAAGTTGTAAAAGAATTATTATCTGAGGCAGTTGAATCTGAACGTGTAAAGAAGAGAGTTTCATCAAGAGAGTATATGTCTTATCAAGATGACCACGATGATTTTGATGGTGATGACCACGACGATTTCGATGATGACAATGATCACAACTAGTCGTGGAGAATGATTTTCTATTATGGAAAAAGATTTATTTGATCCAATCAAATCCTACTTCGAAAGTTATGGATATGTCTGTGACGGAGAAGTTAATGATATTGATTTATATATGGAAAAAGATGGGTCCGGTGTGGCTGTTGAATTAAAGGTGACACTGGACTTTAAGTCGGTTCGTCAGGCTGCTCTTCGACAGAAAATGGTGGACACTGTTTTTATCGGAATATTCCGCCCACGCAATCTTAACAGTCGTGACTTCAAGGACAAGATATATCTTCTAAAGAGACTTGGAATCGGTCTTATCGTTGTCTCAAAAAGGACTCATACTGTTGAGATTGTAAGCGAACCTATAGTATCTGACCTTTCTGTATTTAGAAAGAATAACACAAAAAAGAAAATATCACTGTCGGAGGAGTTTCAGCGGCGCAAAGTTAAAAACAACACCGGAGGCGTTACTCACGCAAAGATTATTACCGGTTACCGTGAAGATGCGTTGCTGGTTCTGTCTGCACTAAGTTCTCTTGGTGGCACTTCTTCAACCAAAGACATTCGTGAGATTTCAAAAATCAATAATTCTACTTCTATCCTGTATGCCAACTATTACGGATGGTTCAACAAAGAAGGCAGAGGGACATACTCGATTTCAAAAGCCGGAGTCCTGGCACTTAAAGAGTATTCAGAAATAATAAAGAAATTAAAGAGTATTCAGAAATAATAAAGAAATTAAAGAGTACTTAAGAAGCATATGTTCATTACTTAATAAAAGTCACTGAATATATGCTTCTTTATATATATTCTTTTTTATATATTCTTTTTTATATATTCTTTTTTATATATATTTTTTTCATTTTTTTATTTCATTTTTTCATTTCATTTCATTTTTTCATCTCATTTTTTTCATTTCATTTTTCATTTCTCTTTATTTCATTCCCACTAATATTTTTTTCATGTTTATGCATTTTCTTGTTTTCAATTTTGTAACTATTTATTCATTTTTATGTCAAGAATCGCTTTTTTATGTTATAATTAACTTATCTGTGTTATTCGTGAAAATGGAGGAAGAATATGGCCAATTTTTTTAGCAATTACGGTCTGGACTATTTAGATAATGATGAACAGGAACTGACTTCTCTTATCCAGTCCGCAATCAAAAATGGCAATAGTTTCAAAGGCTATGGCGGATACAACTACATATGCAAAGATTTTGGTGATATGGAGCTTATCGTTCACACCAGGGAGAATCCTTCTACAGGTAATTTGGATTTTCTTGACTGTGACACTCACGGCATGACTGACTGTGTCTGGAACGTAAAGCTCAACCATGTAGGAAACATTTCCATGGAAGACCAATTGCCTTCCAGAAAGATTTGTATGGTTAAGAATGCAGATACCGGAATTGGCTGTGCTATCATTCATGTTATGAACAGTGATATTCTTCCAAGTTATCTTCCTGACGATTTGCTTTCCCTTCAGCTGGTTGGGTATCCATCGTCGATTCATTACTACGAGAACGATTATCAGTTTTTCGATACATTGGAGGCAAATGATCTTGGATGCTATCAGGGGGTTGCACTCAACCATATTGCACCTCTCAACTTTTTGAAAAAGTACGGAAATACTGCACCCGGAACCGAATACAGACTAGGGGAAGGTGAAGACACAATGACACTTCACGCCGTAGTCAAAGAAGTATACCAGGGTGTTGTTAATACAAAAGGTGAAGAAATGGAGTCTTTTATTCGCTGCATTGTTGACACAAATTTTGGCGAATTGGAGATTGCTCATACCATGAATCAGGTTGATAGGGCAGAGCGCCACAATATAAAAGAAGGTGCTATTGTCTCTGCTGATTTACTTCTGTCAGGTGACGTTGCCATATTTGACTATCAGGAAGGTCGTATTTTTGATGAGAAGCATCATCTCATGCTTCTTCGTTCTGTATTTGCAAACGGAGATTTTGAGAGACTTGCCTCAGTTCTTTCTGATGAGTGTGCACTTGTTTCTGAAGATTCCGGAAGTAAGGTTGTTGGAAAACAGGCGATTATGGATTACCTCAAAAGCGTGTACACCAATTCCAGCAACACATTTTCAACCAGATTTATTACTATCTCCGACACATTTGAATGTGATTCGAATTTTCCTTACAGAGAGGGAAAGACAGGACTCGCACTGTCAGTTAACGGAGTCAAATCAGTCAAATCAATATTATTTATTGACACTCGAAAAGATGATAACAGGAAGAAGATTTCAAAGATTCTCATAACAGGACGTTCAGGTTGTGATTACGACTTTTTGATTCCAAATGAGATTCACGAAGACGCTTCTTCACCTGACGGTACAAACGAAAAACCTGAAGTATTAAAGGAGACTTCTGACACTTCTAAGCATTCTGACAATTCCCAATTAGCCGGAGACGCTTCAGAAGGCGAAAAAGTCAAATCCTTTGACACTGTACTTTATGAACTTACAGAATCTATCATTTCAAGAAGTAATCTTCTTGGTTTCCTTGAAGATGAAGATTCTAATTATGAATATATTTCTACCAGCAAGAACAGAGATCACTATCTCAGCATTGCCAACCATATGGTCAAGTCCATTCTCAATTACGCAGAACAGGATTTTGCCGTTTCAGTCAAGAACATGCTGGGTTATCTGTTTGCAAAGTCTTTCGAATCAAAGATTGGCTATGTGCGTTTCAACGTTGACTCTGTCAAGTTTTCAGTGAACGATATGCTTCACGGAACTATTCAGACGCAGCTTGGAGACGCCATGCTTGAATTATTGGAAGACTATTACAGAGAGGCTATGTCATTCTACAATGACTTCAAGTTACACAGTGATTTGAATAACCATTTGACCGACCGGGAACAGACTGACCTTCTCATTGAAACTACTATTCTGGTTCAACAGATTGCGGAACTGTATGCGATGCAGTATTCGAACATTTAATCTTTCGCATTTCTGCAGTCCGCCGAAGGCTTTATTCTCAGTCGGATATTGTACTTCCACTGAGAAGACTGCTTGCAGAATTTCAAATAGTTATGAGTTATAATTACAATTTTGTACGGAGGTATGCATATGGCCAATAACGAAACAAACGAAAACATTGTTGATGATATCAACAATACATCTGTCGATGATATATACGAAAAGTCAATTCACGATATTAGCGATAAGACCATTGATGATATTAACGAAGTAAAGAACGAACTTCAGATTACTGACTGGGAAGAAATAACTCAGAAGCAGCTTCTCCAGATTGGTTCCATGCTTCCAAACATCAGCCCTGAGTCTGCTCAGGAAATCATGGACAACCTTCCTGATTTTTCCGCAAATGCAAAGGAAGCTCTTCAGAGTGTACAGAATACTGTAGACACTGCTCTCAAGGAGAACAGCAGCAGCAACAAACAGGTTCTCGATATGTACAATCAGACCATCGACAATCTCAACGAACAGCTCAAGAGAGATGATCTCTCCGCTCAGGAAAAGGAAATCATTCTCAACAAGCTGTCCAGAATGTTGCAGGCAGCTGACAGAAAAGATTCTGAGAATAAGGAGTTTTTGAAGGTTATGACCAGCGTTCTTGCAACTACTACTATTGCGGTTTTTTCAATTGGTCTTGCAATCCTTGGCACAGCAAAAACCAGCCCGAAGGATTTGCTTCCAAAGAAGTAGGTGCAGCAATGCCAGCTCGAATCCGCAGATCTGCTTAGCTTTCGTGATTTTCATCCTTCGGATATCAAATCACTTTCGCTCGCGACAAAAAATACTTTGTCGCGTGTCTCGCTGATTTGGGTTCCCCAAATACATAAAAGAATAAATATTTGAAATCCTGCAAGCAGTCTTTCATAATATTTATTCTTTTATGTGCATGGCTGAATAGTTACCATTTAATATTCTACAAGCTTATATCCCGGTTGACATTTATTCAAAATGTTATTGTACAAATATTCATGACCTTCTTTACTGTTCATCATTGAATAGTCATACAAAACTGATGCGATGTCAAATACCGAAACCGCGAACACATCGCTATAAGCATACTGTCCGCTTTCAACCTTTGCATAAGCTCTTACTCTGATTGGCGCTTTAAAATAATTGACATTTTCTATAAATTTCATTGTCATCGCATAGACCTGATTGGTTGCTGTGTTATTAACGCTGTTTATTTTTCCTCTCTCAGTCGCTTTGAAAGAATAAACATTATTATTCTCAGTTTCCATATTCATGTCATCAACGCTTGTACTGTCTGCAAGCCCATATATAAGACCTGCCTCAATAACTTTATTATTTTGGTCGTTCACTGAATATATTACTCTGTGTCCACCGTATGATGTACTAATCTGATATCCATCAACCTTAACGGATACACCATTACAATAAGCTACTTGACAAAATAATTCCGATATTCTGTCAATGTTCGATGCCTCCTCCATATTTGAGTAGTCATCTCTTTCAAATTCTGCCCTGATAAGTGCCATTAGTCTAGTTATCTCGTATGTTTCACCCAAACTGTGACAGAATAAATAAGCTTTAATTAATGCTGAATACCACTCATCCTTTATAATTGTGTCCTGCAGTTCACTGTTATCAAATAAATTTGCCTTACGGTCTCTTACAAATTCGATTATCTGATAAATCTCCTTCGCATCATTCGGTCCATACTCATCTTCCTCCCCTATAAGGTGTCGGAGCATTGCCCCTACCTTACAAACAGTATATCTGTAGGGCATATCGCTATAACTAATATTGCCGTTACTATTAATAAGTTCTTCACACTTGTCGATTATATATTCGTCAAATGGGATTTTGTCACTGTTTTCCTGTAATACTTCTTTTGCCTTTATTCCAAAACCGTGGCAGAACTTTTCTTTAAGCGTATCATTTTCCCAAAACATTGAATCATAATAACGCAAAGACGAAGAAAGAAGCATTTTCTCCTCATTTTTCTCATCATCTTCAAAGTCATCTAAGCTATATGTATCACTTAGTTGCAGACTGTATTCGGCATCTGCTAATGCAAGATCAATACTATTCAACAACTCATAATAAACTACATAATAATCATATTGGCTTTCATGCATTTCCAGCTGTCTTCTCATTCTGTAAAGATACACACACCTATAATAATCATCTCGGCTCATAGTATTATTTTCATATTCATTCCTAAGATAAGATCCGATATTTCCCTCAATATAAATATCCTCTAATATGTACACTCTAAGCATTGACACAACTTTGATAATTGAGTCATCAACCTTATTCTTTTCAGAATAACTCTCGTAAGCTTTGCTAAAATAATCATAGCAATCCGTATTATCGGTATTCTGCAGATAATAGTTCAGATTATCAATCCAGTCTTTTGCAAAAGAACTGTCATATGAATTGTGTCCATTTGTTATATTTTCACCATCCTGAACTAAATAATCAGCTATTATCTCTGCTAAAGATATCTCGCCATGATTTTCGTATTCAACCAGTCCATTGACATATCCCAATAATCTTCTCTTGATATTTGCGTCACTGGCATCAATATTTCCAAGGCACCAATTCTCACACATGCCAACAAACTTATCTGTAATTGCCTCAGGATATTCTGTATCTGAGTTGTTCAAACTTTTAATCACTTCCGCAATCCAATAATAAGCTTTAGCCCCGAAGTTATTATCCTCCAACATATTTTCTCCGGAATCATATAATACATCTATTCCAATTGGTTCATATCCTGACAATTTAGCACACCACGATAATAATATTCCACAGATAACATTTATAGCATTATCCTTGTTAACATCATCTTCATATATAGCTGCTCTAGTCCATAACTTATTTACAACATTATATAGTGGATAATCACTATCACTATAATTATCTATTGCATCTATTGCATGTTTTACATCATTAATCCAATCATGTGCCTCATCTGACGTTGTATCTCCATATAACAGCTCCTGCCCCTCATTTATAAGATTACAGTAAATTATAGCATCTTCCGGTATCATTTCATTCTGTGCAAACAGATAATCTGTATCCCATTGTAATCCGGAACTATCAGAATTTCCATTCAATACCCAATTAATATAATCCTCTCTCAACCTCGAGCCCAAATAATCCAGCTTAAAGCGATGTGATGAATGTATTGCTTTAGCTATCCAAAAGTAGGTATCTTCGTTTACAGGGACCTCCCAAACATAGAACCCGTTTTCAACATGATTCAAAAAATCATAGTACCATTCTTCTTCTATATTTTCCATGAACTCTAATCTTTCCGGACCAAATGCAAAGTATCTTAAAAAGCCATAAATCGCTGTAAAATTCCACGAGTTCGGTTGCTCCGGTCTTCTAAGTATGGCTTCATACAGTGATTTCAGACATCTGATGTTCTCTCTCTCATAGCGAATTCTGGTAGTTCTTTTTTCGTAATCGCATAATACCTCCAAGTCGCTTACTGCACAACGGAAAGTTACGCAGTCGCCGCTCTCAAAATCAGAAGAATGACCATCTGCATACGCGTCATACAAATCCCTTATCATCAGGTTGGGAATCTCACCATGTTCACTTTCAAGATACGTGATATCTTGAAGCCCCATCAACATACCTGTAATGATATTACGATGACGTGTCACAACACTACTATTAATTGCCGTCCCCGACTTATTATATCTAGGCTTTATTGTTTCACAAAAATCAAGAAGGAACGAAGTTGATGTATATCCGTCAATTTCTGACATATTATTAATGACTGTGTCAATCCATCGTGCCATTCGATACTGATTTTCACCAAATTCCCCTCCTTTATCAATCAGTTCGGAAATTATCCAGTATTTATCTTCAGCTTCAGCTTGACTTATCGTATTTGCATCAACTACGCTGACATTCATAAGTTGAACCGGAACCATCAATACAACTGCCAATACCAGGGAGATAATTCTTTTTATTGTATTTGATTTTATTATCCTTGTTTCTGACATCTTTGACTTTATTATCATTGTTTTCACGCTTTTCAAAATTTCATCCTTGATTTATTCAGTTTTACATTTCCCGTCTTTTCGGATGCCTTTCCTTATAATTTTCTTTTATTTTCTTTTATGCATTTAGTTATTTTTGCTTTCATAAATAATCTGTTTGCTGTTAAATAATTTGTTTATTTTTGTCATCTAGTATAAGTGTTTTTAATTAACTATACCTTTCGGTTGTAGCCATGTACTTTATACAAGCACTCTTAGAAGATTTCAATGGTGGTGTTATTTAAAAATCGTTATACTAGGCTTCATAATCTTTTGTGATATTATTTACCCACTTCTTACTTCTATACCTCTTAAATACCCACGGCCACTTCACAAATTCGTCCGTGCAGAGAAGAAGATAAACCACAAGCGGTGGAAGTTTCAAAACAAACGCTGCGATAAACCCAAGCGGTACCGCATAGCCCCACATGTCTATGGTATCACATATAAGTCCAAACTTTGTATCTCCACCTGCTCTGAAAATTCCTGCAATCAGAGTCGTGTTAACTGCTCCACCCATAATATATATAACATTTATCAGAAGCATGCAGGTAAGATATTTTATGGCTTGTTCTGTCATGTCGGAATGAAGTTTGTAATACTGAACAACCGGATATGTGGAAATCAGAATCAGAACTCCTCCTATGGCACCTGCAACCACCGTCATATTCAACAGTCTTGCGCCGTCTTTTTCCGCTTTTTTCAAATCTCCCATTCCAATATATTTTCCAAGCCATATAGTAGTTGCGCTGGCTATTGCAAAACACAATACCATTGCAAAATTTCTCACAACTCCCACAACCGAATTTGCGGCAACTATATCTGTACTTATATGACCAAGAATCACTGAATACATGGAAAATGCAGTTCCCCAAGCCATATCATTTACCATTGCGGGAACAACCATTGTGAGGAAATCTTTGAATAAAATCTTATTTCTCTTAAAAATATAAGACAACCTAATTTTGACATTCTTTGAAGCAAAAGAAACTCCAAAGCACAATATCAGCTGAATTCCTCTTGAAATACTTGTTGCAAGAGCAGCACCTGCCGCTCCCATCTTTGGAAATCCAAACAATCCGAAAATCAATACTGCATTTAATATTATGTTCCAAACAATTGCAGCTGATGACAATACTGTTACTATGGATACTCTCTCAACACTTCTGAGTGTCGCCATATAAACCTCTGTTATGGACCAGCAAAAATACGAAAATCCCACATATTTGAGGTAAGTTCCACCTATTGTTATCAATTCCGGATCACTGGTAAATAATTTCATCATCAATTCAGGAATAGTCAGTGTTAATAAAAACATCACTATTCCCACGCAAACTGAAAATCTGAGTGCTATCCCCTCCACAAGTTCGATGGCCTTTATGTCCTTCTTTCCCCAATACTGTGCGCCAAGCAGCGTCACACCGGTTCCAACTCCAAAATAAACCATGAACAAAATGTTCGCATACTGTGCCGCAAGTGAGACCGCTGCCAATGACGACTGCCCAACTTTTGTCAGCATTACAACGTCCACTGAATGGACTGCTGCACTCAGAAGATTTTGTATAACGATGGGGAGAATCAGCTTAAAAATCTGCCTGTAAAAAATATTTTTCTCCGAATTCATACTCTTCCTTTCTATGTTACTGTTGTTTTTTGTTTTTCCTGTTTTCAACAGTCGTTCTTGTTATGTTCTTACTGTTGTTTTTCTTCTATTTCTGTTGCTTTTCTTCTTTTACTTCTCATCTCTAACGTTCTTGATATCTTTACAGACGATTTTGCAATTTTCTTCTTTTTCGTATGTAGCACTTAGATCTCTCACTCAGACGATTTTGCAATTTTCTTCTTTTTCGTATGTAAGCCCTAGATTTCTTACTCAGACGATTTTGCAATTTTCTCCTCTTTCGTATGTAGCACTTAGATCTCTCACTCAGACGATTTTGTTATTTTCTTCTCTTTCGTATGTAGCACTTAGATCTCTCACTCAGACGATTTTGTTATTTTCTTCTCTTTCGTATGTAGCACTTAGATCTCTCACTCAGACGATTTTGTAATTTTCTCCTCTTTCGTATGTAGTCCCTAGATCTCTTACTCAGACGATTTTGCAATTTTCTTCTTTTTCGTATGTAGTCCCCTACCATGGCGTCCAAGACTCGTTCGAACTTTACCAGAATTTGAATTTTCTTATCACTTTAATTGCAACTCTGTAGTGCCATGGTGTGAGATTCTTTCTTGCTTCCTTTAATTTCTCACGAATCGGCAAATGCTGCGGGCAGTGGCTTTCGCACTTTCCACACTCTACACAGTTTGCAATATCACTCATTTCTTTTTGGAGTGCTACTATCTGGATGTATTCGCTTCTGCCGGACATCTTGTTCTCCGTATACATCTGGTTGTAACACTTAAAAGCAGTTGGGATGTCAATACCTTTTGGGCATGGCATGCAATATCCGCAACCTGTACATCCAACCTTTGTTTTTTTATTTATCTCAGCCTTTACCTTTTCAATAAAAGTAAAATCCTCCTCAGTAAATTCTCCTGCCTTTGCTGAGTCTGCAATTCTGACATTTTCCTCAACCATCTCAGGGGAATTCATTCCTGACAGAACACAAGTAACCTGAGGCTGATTGAACAGCCACCTGAATGCCCACTCTGCTGCAGTCCATTTCTTTGGATGTTCTGCGATAAGTTTCTTCCCGCTGTCAGGCATAAGACCTACTAATTTTCCGCCTCTAAGTGGCTCCATTATTATTACAGGAATGTTCTTCTCAGCTGCAGCCATCAAGCCTTTTCTTCCTGCCTGACTGTGCTCATCCAAATAATTATACTGAATCTGACAGAAATCCCAGTCATAATCATTTAATATCTTAAGGAACATATCTGTATTTCCATGATAAGAAAAACCAAGATTAATAATCTTCCCCTCGGCTTTTTTCTTTTCGATCCACTGCTCAATTCCCAATGCCTTGAGTTTCTCCCACGCAGCCACGTCTGTGAGCATATGCATGAGATAGTAATCTATATGATCTGTTCTGAGTCTGCTAAGCTGCTCATTAAAATATTTGTCAAGGGCTGCCTCAGACTTAATAAGATACTGTGGAAGTTTTGTTGCAATATACACTTTGTCACGACAATTGTTTCTCTCAAGAATTTCTCCAACCGCGGCTTCGCTCCCCGGGTAAATATATGCAGTGTCAAGATAGTTTACCCCATTCTCAATCGCATACATAATCTCTTTCTCTGTTTTATCAATATCAATCCCGGTCCCTTTTCTTGAGAATCTCATACAGCCATATCCCAACATGGAAATATCGCGTCCGTATTTATCTTTTCTATATTGCATATTACACCTTCTTCCTCTAGTCTTCGAACACTCTCTTGATACTGTCGTAGTGAAGGAATATTCCCTGATCCGCAAATTCCTTTATCTGATCATGAGTTGCAAACATATATCCGTCTGCTTCTGCTTCCTGCACTTTAACATCAGAGTCATCAATATCTCCGATATACTTGTAAATGTCAACAAAATAATTGTCGCCCTCGCCCGGATTCTCTCTCTTGTATGAGAAAACATATCCTCCGTCTAAATTTGCGACATCAATTCCCGTTTCTTCCATTAGTTCTCTTCTGACAGCTTCTTCTGACTCTTCACCTGCCATGCATGCTCCGCCTGATACTTCCCACCAGCCCGGCGCCCATGCTTTTGTCATTACTCTCTTTGTGATGAGATATGTTCCGTCAGGTCGTCCAATTACTCCTAAGACAGTGAGATGATACTCTCCATCTTTCAGGCACCAATCATTTCTCTGCATTGTCCTTCCTGTTTTTTGTTTATTTTCATCATAAATATCCCAATATTCCATTGTTCTTAATTCCTTTCTGTGACTAAAAAACGTCATAATCCACCTTAAATTTTACTTCATACATCACATTTTTTCAACTTATCATGATTAATCCTGTTTCAACAACTCTTATAATCAGCCGCCTTTCCTCTATTAATTGCAACTTATGAATCATCTTTTTTCCACATTAATTTTTTATAATTTGTAAAAAATCATTTTTTCACATAAAAAATTTCGCATTATTTACAATTTAATGCTATAATATGCTTTGAATTACTTTTGAACGAGGTTTTTATCATGAAAAATTTTTATCAAAAAGATGAGTTCATTCTATCTAATGTATTTGGTGCAGTGTGCATCATAGGTGGATTATTGCTCATCAAAATAGATATTATTTTACCTATACTACTTATTTTGTTGGGTATGTATTATCTGATTCTAATTTGGGGAACTAAGCAGTATGCATCAAAGCCCGATAACAGAGTTGCTGATTTTTTTAATTATTTAGCGAGTATCAATTATTACATTCTCGCAACATTCGGTGCTTTGATATTGATTGTTGCACTACTCAAGAATATGCCTGCAATGATTTCTGTTTCTAAGAATCACCATTGGGTTGCATTTGCAATTATTATCGTAGGAATTTTAATTGTTTGCGCAATAAGATTTATTCTTTTTGGAAATTATAGTTTTGCGAAGGCACCTGCCAAATCTTCACGCAGTTCAAGAACAACTCAAAGTTCTGCCAGAAGAGCAAGAACGGGCAGAAATACAAATTCAAGAAGCCATGCTAATGAATCTAACAACAAATCACAGGATTCATTGTATGATGATGATGATTCCATAACAGATAATGGTTCATTGTACGACGATGATTCCATAACAGATAATGGTTCGTTGTACGACGATGATTCCATGACAGATGATGCTTCCTATGAATATGCAGATACTGCTGACGCTGCAAACACAGTTGATTATTCTTCACATCAGGAAGAATTAGCAGAGATGAACTCTTCTATCGAAGCTGCAATTAACAACGATGATGTAGATGTTGATGAAGCAATCGGTAATTTGTTTGATGATTATGATGTTAATACTGAAGACTATGCAAGCTCTTCCGATGTAAATGCTGAAGCTTATGTAAACTCTTCCGACACCGGTTATGAATACGCTTCAGAAAATGATTCGACAGGCATTACACCTTCACGGACTACTGAGGATCTTGTTGAGTCATCTGACAGTGAAGCTGCAAAAGCAATCAGACGAATCAGAGAGAGCGTATCTTCTCCTAGCCAATATCTTGCGCGTAAAAAGAGCAATTCAGGTACAGCTAAGGAATATGCTGATGACATAAACGTTGGTCAGGTTGAGATTCCTTACTATCTCAAAAAGAAACTTATTTCCTATTGTCCGGACTGTGGAGCCACTCTTGAGGGTGATTTTCTCCTCTGTGAGAATTGTGGCGGTGTCATGAGACAGAAGCATGTAGATATTGAGTAACATTAAATTCATTAAATAACACACAGAAAAAAAAGGTGAAAAGAACATTTTTCTTTCCACCTTTTTTTATGCCTCATATTCTTATTATCGATTCTGAGTACCAAAATCATTTCTAACCTCATCAGCTAAAAAGTTGTCCTAAACTCATCAATCACAAAGCATCATCGGCACATCAGCTAAAAAATATTCCTAACTCCGTCAGTCAAAATACACACCAACTCATCAATAATAGTTTCCAGCTCTTCTCTTTTAATGGATCTGCTTTTTATCTTATCTGTTAGACTTATCATGATTGATTCAACTATGAATCTGATATTCTCTATGGAAACATTTCGCAAATCGCCTTCTGACACTCCAAAATCCACAACTTTTCCAACCCGGTTCCAAAGTGAATCTAACATCATATCCATTTCGCGAATCACTGCTTCACCACTCTCTTTGGTTTCTTTGAGTTCCAGCATCGCCCTTATATTATATTCCCAAAAACTCTCTGATATTATAAACAGCAATTCTCTCAGAATATCAACCGCTTCCAAACTTTCGTCCTCAAAAACCTGATCTACGCGCTCAAATATGCTTTCGAAAATAGAATCCACCATTTCAACCAGCAACATATTCTTATTTCCAAAAATACGATAGATTGTCTTCTTACTGGTCTTTGTGTTTTTTGCAATTGTGTCTACGGAAAAGTCTGCACCACACTCTATGAATCTGTTCTTTGCTTCTGAAATTATCTTTTTTCTAACAGTCTTTTCATCTTCCATAAGCACCTCCGTTTTGAGTATCCAAAACTAATTCTGTCCGGATGCACTCCCCCACTTTAACTTTACAAAATCAAACCTGCTGCTTTGCTATTGTTGCTTTACTATCCTCCGTTTAACTCTTCCATATGGGCATGCTACTAGCATGTATCCAATCAAAATAGATGCCACCACAGAAACAGCTACCCCTATACCAATGTACGTTTTATAAAAATTAAGTGTCAATGCCACGCCAATTAGCATGACAGATATCATTATAATTATATTCTTCACTGCAACAGCGTTTCTTCTATCTTTTATGGAATAAGGATAGTAAGTTAATTCTTTTCTAGGTCTGCTCTTTTGTGCAACGAGCTCTCTAATAAACTTTATCATGTCCTTCATATCGTCAAACTGCTCCAAAGCTACTGTTTCATACACATCCTGTCTATTGTTCTGATAGTACTTTATAACAGCTGCTTCGTCATACATTTCTATTTCTGTGGAAAAAATTTCCAGTTTATCTTTATATAATCTGATTATTGTTAGAAAAGGCTTTATCAGTTCATATTTTCCCTCACCCTTTCTCGTCTCAAGTTCAACCAGATTGAGGAGAAGTCTGTCATTATTCAAATCTTCCCTGATATCAAAATTCTTCAACCCCTTTGAAAGTCCTCCGTCAATCAGTCCTTTTAAAGCCATTGTCAGGTTACTCTTTTCATTTTGTTCAATATAATTTCTTATTTTTTTGCTCATTTCTTTGTCCTAAATCTCTATTTTCTAATTGTTGTATTATTTTATTTTTATCATATCACTTCAGTTCTTAGTCAAAGTACTTTCAGTTATCCTAATCCATCTCTTTTCCAGAGTTCTTTCAGTTATCCTAATCCATCTCTTTTCCAAAAAAATTTTCTAACTATGTTACTCTCATGCCTTGCGGATTACTTTTTTGTACCTCTCAATTGGGTACGGTAACAGATTTGTATCTTTTTCAAAAACGTCAACAACTGTTGCCTTTGTTTCACCATCATATCCCGGAACTACAACAGTGTCCCCTTCTTTTACATCCTCTAAATCACAAATATAATCGTAGGTTCTGTCTGTACGTCCGAAGGTCACTCTCGCCATCCTTACAATTTCATTTGACAAATCATCTTTTGGCCTCTTGAAAATGTACACGCCATCTTTTATTGTTGCAACTACCTGATCGTCAAAATAGAATACGACAACCCCGTCACCATCCTGATCCTGACTCATTCTTATCGCGTCAAACAACACACTCTTCTCATTGTTAACAGTCCAAATAGTCTCAGGATCATCAAGAATAACAGATACCTTGTCTACTAATTTACAAAAACCGACGCAGCACACTGTCATCAGAATGGATTTTGATTTGTCAGTGTCCATTCTCGGAACTCGCTCAACAGTCAATTCGTATCTGTTATCCTTCTGCTTCTTATATGTCAGCAGACACCTTGTTCCCTCTGAACACATATTTGTGAAAAACCACGGATAGTCCATTGCAAATCTCTTTAGCCTGATTGCAATTCCAGCTTCATCCAGAATATCTTCAACATTCTTTCGAGCCTCGATTATTTTTGCCTCAACGGTGGAATCACCATAATAATTCACCACGTTCTTTCTCATTGCAATGGCATACTCAGCCTGCATGTAATAAAAATACGCTTCCTGAACAGCGTAAATATTGTCTCCCTTTAATCTTGCAAGATTGCCCATACGAAAAGCAGCATCGGCAAATTTGGAATCAAATCTTCCCTTCTCTATGAGTTTGAGGTTCTCCTCGTAAACAAATGCACATAGATTCTCTGCCCTGTCCAGACTCTGATGAACATAATAGCCGTTAATATACATGTCTGCTATCTTATAAATCGACTCATATATTCCGCCCATAGCTCCCATTGAAAAATACTTATAAGCCAGTTCATAATCAGGGACACCGTCACTGCATCTGCCATAATAGTAAATATATCCAAGGGTATTAGCCGGATAAGGATCATCTGTCAACTCAACAAGTTTTAAAAGACAATCCCTTGATTTCTTCCAGTCACAAGGATAGAGTTCATTTCCACCGTAAGTTGCATAGCCTTTAATTCTTAGAGCCTCAACATTATTCTTCTTGCACAGCTGCTCAACAAATCTCTTGTAAGCACTAAGTTCTGCTCCGGACATCTTGTCATAGCAGTTCTCTCTCTCCACTATATACTTTGTCTTAATCTCATCCACATATCTGCGAGACCAGACCGGCTTTTCCTTATCCTCAAGATAGAATGTAATGCAGTCTATACACGTATCAAGGTCCATGACATCGCACACGCAATCTTCCATATCGGCGGTGTGACACATCTCTTCAATCTTTTCAAAAACATATGCAAGCACAAACTTCTCATTCTTTGTCAGTGTATACTCAGGATATTCTGTATAGGATATCTCCTCTGCATCCCTAACAATGATAGGATGTGCTCCCATACTCTTGTAAAACTCAACTGCATCCTTGAAAGTATCCGAAATAAGTTCATACCATTCTGCATAGAACTGTTCAAATGTAATCTTTTCTCTTTTTACTCTCTCCAATGCCGCACGCACATCTTCAGCAGTAATTCTGTAATGTGATTTGCAGACAAAATTAGCCCTGATGGATTCACCCATGATATCATCAAGGTTTCTCTCAAATCTGCAGATTTCTTTGAGGTTAGTTTCAGTAATATCTACATGCTTCATACTGCCTCCCTTCCGCGCCTGCCGTTCACTGCAATTAGATAATAATTTTAGGAGTGACCCGGCATTTATACACAAATATGCTATGTTTATAAGGCATCTTCATATGTATTTGCTTATGTGACACCTTCATATGTATTTGCTTATATGACACCTTCATATGTTCATTTCTATATGGAATATTATCCCGTTTCTGTCCGTACAAATCAAAGCCCTAATAAGCTTTGTTACATACTTCTATAATACCATTTTGGAGAGACCGTTTCAACAAATTAAAATATGCAGATTTCATTTGTTTTTATTCTTTTTCAATCCATATTTACAATATCTTTTATTACTTCTCCTGCTATAATCAGCCCTGCAACCGAAGGCACAAATGCAGTGCTTCCCGGAGTACTTCTCTTGTTTGATTTCTTCTCAATTTCAGGATTTTCAAAATCATTTTCGTTGTAGGCTTTTACAGTTTTTTCATCCTGCTTTACAGGCAGTTCTTCCGAGTAAACTACCTTTAATTTCTTTATTCCTCTGCTCTTTAATTCTCTTCTCATAACTTTGGCAAGAGGACATACTTTTGTCTTGTAAATATCCGCAACCTTAAACTGCGTCGGATCAAGTTTATTTCCTGCTCCCATGCTGCTTATAACCGGTACGCCTTCTTCTTTTGCTTTTACAATAACAGACAATTTTGCCGCCACAGTATCAACTGCATCAACCACATAATCATACTTCGAGAAATCAAATTCATCTGCATTTTCCGGAAGGAAGAAACAGTTGTGTATCTCTACCTCAACCTCAGGATTTATATCTTTCATTCTGTCTCGCATAACTTCTGTTTTGTATTTTCCGACTGTACTGTGAAGAGCTATTATCTGTCTGTTGATATTGGTAAGACTTACAGTGTCATTGTCAATCAAATCGAAGTGGCCAACCCCGCTTCTTGCAAGAGCCTCACACACATATCCGCCAACCCCTCCGATTCCAAACACTGCAACTCTGGCATTTGCCAATTTATCTACGCCTTCTTCTCCAATGAGGAGTTTTGTTCTTGAAAACTGATCTATCATTTTGTTATCTTCTTTCTTATCTTCTTACCCCCACCTTCACTTTGTTTAGAGGGGGCATCTTCTTCTTAGTTATCAATCATACTGATACTTCCGGTTTCAACCCGATTATCATCCATTCTGACACTTATGATTTTTATCACTTCGGTTCAAAACTGTCGAATATCATTATCTGAAAATTCTTCTTTGCTCTTTTAAGCTGCTTCTGCGATCTGATGGTCCACCCAGCGTTTGCCACGTTGAATAACTTTCTGCAAATAACATATGAAAACTGCGCAGCGTGTTTTTGCTTGTAGGAAATAAAGTCCGGTTTTGCATAAAAATTAAGTAACAGATTTGACATTAATATTTTCTTTAAAGGAGACAAATCACTGTTGCTGAACCAGAAATTCATGGAAAGCTGTCCTCTCAAAATCTCCGGTCTGTTATTTTTTAGCCATCCAAGCACTCTCGGCTCAAAGGACTGGACACAATACACTCCGTCATAACTCTTCATCACATCAGTAACTTTTTCAATGGTGCCAATGTAGTCGCCTTCAGGTTTTATTTCTATTAACAGTGGTACTTTACCTGATATCATTGATAACACATCAGTGTATTTAGGTATCTTTTCCTCGGTATCACCAAGCCTAAAAAACATAAGTTCCTCATAAGTGCAATCTGTCAGTTTTCTGTCAACGCCACACATTCTCTCCAAAGAAGCATCATGAAAAACCACAAGTTCGCCGTCTGTCGTGGCCTGCACGTCCAATTCGATACCGTATCCCTTTTCCACAGCCCTGACAAATGCCGGCATGGAATTTTCCGGTGCATTCTCATAATCGAAAAACCCCCTGTGAGCTATATATGTATCCTCAAAAGGTTTCAGTTGCTCTCTTCTTCCGGAGTTTGGCTTAAGCAAAAATAAATATGCCACCAACAATATCAAAATAATTGCTCCAATAATCATAATGTCATCTCCAAATTGTATTAATATAATATCTGTATTACTTGCCTTTAATATAAATATCTGTATTACTTGCCTTTAATATAAATATCTGTATTTTATTTGCAATTAATACATTTTTCTGTATTTCAATCTACTTTCGTTTAATATATTTTCCTCAGCTTCTTTACCCCAACTGTTTTTAACAGTAACATCATTCCCGCAACAGCAAGAACCTCAATAATAAAATAACTTACCATCAACGGTTTGGTTGAATTTTCAACCCTGTATAAATCCATCATTTTAATTGATTCAATCATAATTATTAGCGGAATCCCCCCACCAATTACCATGGTTGTAATGCTCCCCACATTTAATCTTGTCACTGTGGATTCACTGGTCCAATTCAATTTTGGCTTCATAAGATTGATGAATAATCCAAGCCCTGCCGTAAACAAAGGATACAGCATTGTTATAAGAAGTGTCATTGCACTCACAAACAAATTCTGCCTTGCAATCACAAGCAGTTCAGCATCAAATATTAACACGGGTACTATCGTTATAAAATAGTGCAGTTTTATCTTAGTTTTGATGATTGTCCACTCTCTTACCGGAAGAGATTTTAATATCCACAAATTCTTTCCCTCCAAGGAAATTGAAGGGGCTGTTATTGTATTTAGCGATATCATAATGCATATAAGCGAAATATTGAGTATCGGCACAAAATTTATATTAGAATCAATCATCATTTCTATAAGTTTAAAAATATCATTTCCCTTAAATAACATAAGCACGGATAACACCATCATAAACACTGTTCCGAATGAACAATTAAGAATGTAAGTTGCGCAGGACAAGTATCTTTTAATATCCTTATATACCAAAGTATTTGCCTGACTTTTTGTTTTTATCTGACCGGCATCAAAAGCCTTTACCACCCTGGCGTTTTGCTTTGTAATATATCCAAGATACTTCTTTTCAAAAACAAAAAACAGAAGCAATGCACATGCAATTACGACTATCCAAACTATCATTAGCAGACCAATGTTTCCGGAAAACGCCTGCCCAATCAGATATATCAAATGATTGCTACTTTGAACCTTTTCGCCAAGTTTTCCCACATTGTCCGTGACCTCTTCGAAAATCCCTGTTATCTTAACAAACAAAAAATAGTAAATGGCCAATGCCCCAACTGTCATTAATGCATTTGCCCTCTTTTTACTTTTATTTGAGTTCCTGCTCATAAATGCCACACATGCCCATCCGCCAATTGTTGAAAGCATCAATACCACTATTGAAACAATAATCACCAAAGATACAGATGCCACAATACTTCCGGCACTCATTTGAACATTATGATAATAGGTTACAATCCCCGGTATCATTATCAGTGCACTGATTGTTCCGCCAATTATGTAAATATAACTCAATCTGCTTGCAATAATACTTCTCACCGGAACAGGCAGCGCCAACAACAAATCATTATCCTTTGGTGCAAACACTACTTCATGTGTGTTAAAAATCGATATCATGGTCCCCACAAGAATTGCCAGAAAACTAATCATGAGCAAATAAAGCCACTCCAGATGATATTCATGGAGTGGTAAAATCAATTCTTTAGAAATCTTTAACATACCTAAATTTATTACAAGTACGCCTATAGCAACCGTCAAAATATTTATTATTATCCCACTAATCTGAGATTTTCTTTTACCTGATTTTTTATTTATAAACGAAGAACTGATAAATTGAAGTAACTGCGACTTAATAAGAATTCTAGTCATTGCTGCCCTCCATTTCAAGGAAAACACTCTCAAGAGAAGAATCACCTTTTACTTCTTCAACGGTTCCGCACTTTACGAGATTTCCCTTTATAATTATTGCCACCTTATCACACAATTTTTCCGCCACGTCAAGCACATGAGTTGAAAAGAAAATCGAACCACCGTTATTGCAATGTTCTCTCATCATCTCTTTTAATGTAAATGCCGCTTTTGGATCAAGCCCCACAAAGGGTTCATCCATAATTATTAGTTTCGGCTCGTGAACCCAGGCAGAAATTATGGCAAGCTTCTGCTTCATGCCATGAGAGTATCCCGACAACAGTTCGGACAGACTGTCTGTTATTCCAAACATGTCCGCATACTTAACTATTCTCTCACTTCTCGTCTGATTTTCAACCCCAAAAATATCAGCAATAAAATTTAAGAACTGAATTCCTGTCATATACTCATACAAATCAGGGTTATCCGGAATATACGCTATCTTTTTCTTACATTCGATGGGATTATCCTTAACGGAAATCCCATCAATCTTTATCTCACCTTCATTAAAATCAATTATGCCGCAACATGACTTGATAGTCGTGGTCTTTCCGGCACCGTTGTGTCCGATAAAACCATATAGCTCACCGGGCTTGATATGAAGCGACAAATCCTTAACTGCAACTTTATCCCCATACTCTTTTGTCAAATTAATAATCTGTAACATATCCCCTCCGAAATTTTTTATTTTTTGCTTTTACTTTTTTTATTTTTATGCATTTCATTTTTTTGTTTTTTTAATTTATTAGTCTTTTATGATTGCCTTGGTTATCTTCTTCTTCATTTTGCAAGTCTTATCCTTGCAGTTCACGCATCTGAGATTTTCATTTGTTCCTTCCCAGAACTTTTCAGGATATTTTATGTACTTTATCTCCCAATGAATTAAAACTACAGCGGATGTAAAGAACAGACTCCAACTGTAAAAATTTCTTATAAAAAGCATTGGTGTAAACATCATAAAATGTCCCCAGTCAAATATTCTGCAGTTGACGCAGCATTTATTTTTCATAATAAATGTTTGAAACGGGCAGAAAAACAGAATGCATATATAATCACATACAAAATAAAATACCGACAGCATAACAAGATCTGTCTCGTCGATTATATGAAACAGATACAGCAGTCCCCAGAGACCGTTAAAAATCAGCCACACAAGCATAACCATCCATGCTCTTTTGTTCTGATCCTGAATGAATCTGTACATTTCCAGTTCCTTGCCAACTTCCTGAGCAGGCTTTGGCTGGGCTTTTAATTTTTTTAATGCCATGGTGACAACTTCCCCCGGGAATAGATGTCTTAGCATCATAACCATAAACATGAGCCACACAACATGCATAAAGCAAATTCCCATGGATATCGGTTGTACTACCAGTTCTCTCAAATGCTCCTTATCATATATATAAATAGATAAAATAATTCCAAATATCCCCAGCCTGATAAATAATTTGACCAGATATCTTCCCATCATCTTTGTCATTCTTTTTCCTCTTTCTACTGTGTAATTCATTCAATAACGCTCCCGGCGTTCTTCCCCCCAATTTAATTCACTATGCTATTACTTTAGATAACACGAAGGATATTTCACCCTGCTACTTCTTGAGATATTCTGCAAGATATGCCTCAAACTTAGGTGTCCACAAATTATCATATCCAAGTCTTGTCGGATGAATTGCGTCCTTCATGTATCCCGCTTTTGCAGGTGTCATATCAGGATCTGTCCACAAATCAATAAGTCCTATATTCCATTTTTTCACAACATCGTAAGTTTTTTGAACCATCTGCTCATAATGAGTGTTAGCATACTTAGGACTTGTGTAAATGACAATAGGACAATTCCATGTATTCTTAACATATGCAATAATTGTTTCCATTGCACCAACTACCGTCTTGTCATTAAAATCCTTGATATCAGTACTTGTTGATACTTCGCCGATAGTTTTCTTATTTGTTGCATCATTTGTAGATAACTGAAGAACAAAAATATCAATCTTCTTATTTGCATCAATCTCATTCATCATTCTTGCCACATAAGACGTACTGCTCTCATTTACAAGTGTCGTTCCATCCACCGCATATTTTTCACAGACTGTTCCGTTGTGCTTTGCAGCAATTCCATCTGCCATGGTATATCCGTTCGAACCGTATCCTCTTGTAACCGACGAGCCAAGCCATACAATAGTCTTTCCATCTAAAATAGAAGTATCTGCCATAGTCGTTTCCTCCTCTTTTGTTGTTTCTTCAACTTTTTTATTTGCTTCTTTGTTTGCATTGTCACTCTTTTTTGTAACTGTGACTTTTAAAGTCAATTTCTTATTCTGTACCTTTTTTCCTTTTTTTATTTTTAATGTAATTTTTACTTTGGTGTTTCCTTCTTTAACACCGCTGACCTTTATTTTGGTTTTTCCATTCTTTTTGACTTTGGCAACTTTTTTATTACCTGTTGTAACTTTGATACTCTTAATATTTTTAGCATTCAGGTTCTTAACTATAACTGTCTTTGTCTCACCAACTGCTACTGTTACGCTTTTTTTAGACAGTTTAACTGTCTTTGCATTTGCGACTGTTCCAACTGAAAGTGTCATTGTTGCTGCCAGTACAACTGCCATTCCCTTTTTTAATGATTTTTTTAATGATACTTTCAATGTTCTTTTTAATAATCTCTCCATGTTTCTTATAATCCCCTTTCATTTTTGTTTTTTTAATTATTCTTTTTCACAAATGTGCTTTTTTATTTTCTAACATCACTGTGCTTTTTTATTTATTTAAGTTTTTTATTCCTGTAACATCAGGCTTAGCTCGTACTGGAATGAATCCAACTCATTGTTATTTATTTTTATCGCCTCTGCAATATCATAGTCTATCAGTCTGTCGTTCTTAATTGCCACAATTCTGTTTTGTCTTCCCTGTAACAAAATCTCAATGGAATAAGCCCCCATGAGTGAGGCGTACATTCTGTCCTTGGCACTTGGCTGACCGCCTCTTTGAAGATATCCAAGAACTGATACTCTCGATTCAAACCCCGTCTTATCGCGAATCCTATCTGCAAGGGCCTGTGCATCGGTAACTCCCTCTGCCACCACAACAAGATAACTGTTTCTCCCGTCTGCATGACGTCTGGTTATGGCATCCGTAACACTATCATAATTTCCATCCCACTTCTCCGGAAGCAAAATAGCATCTGCCGATGTAGCCATTCCTGCCCACAGAGCAATGTACCCTCTCTTTCGCCCCATGACTTCCACAACGCTGCATCTTCCGTGAGAAACGGAAGAATCCCTGATTCTGTCGATTGCTTCCATTGCTGTATTGGCAGCTGTATCAAATCCCAGCGTATATTCCGTGCAGGATACATCTCTGTCGATTGTTCCCGGAATACATATGATATTAATGCCTTCCCTGCAAAATTCAATAGCACCTCTAAGCGTCCCATCACCTCCAATTACAACAACCGCATCAATGCCATTCTCCCTTAGATTTGAAGCAGCCTTTTCTCTGTAAATCTTGTCAAGAAACCTTTCACTCCTACTTGTAAATAGAAATGTTCCTCCCTGATTGTTGACGTTTCTCACATCATCAATTGAAAGAACTTTAGTCTCCCAGTCAATAAGACCATCGTATCCTCTATACACACCCACCACTTCAATTCCTGCTTTGGTCGCGCTAAACACAACTGCGCGAAGTGCTGAATTCATCCCCGGAGCATCTCCTCCGCTGGCAAGCAATGCAATTCTTCTAATTTCTCCCATATTTTTTACTCCTATTACGGCCAAATGTTTATTTCACAAATTTCGTTTTTATAGTTATCAATTCAACGATTCAGTTAATTAATTAATTTCCAATTCAACGATTCAGTTCATTAAATCAATTTTAAATTTGTCTTTTCAAATCACAGACCCAACATTTCATTTACCTTTTTCATTCTGTCATAGAATTCCTCAAAGAAATCATCACCATAAGGTGTCTGATAAAAAGTCTTAACCACAAGTAAATTAAGAACTCTGACATTATTTTCTGAAAGGTCTGCAAGATTCTCCTGAAGGTCTACCATGAACTTGTGCCAACATCTTATATAAGATTCATATCCGTAAATATCAGGGAAACCTATCCATTTCTTTACCTTGATTTTTCCTTTATTATTTACAGGGCACTCATGAACCTGCAGGAAATATTTGAATCCTTCTTCATTATAATACCTTCCCAAAGGAAACATTCTGCAAATTCCCGGTCTGAATTGATGGACCTCACATCTTCCATCCTTTAGAAAGCCACATTTTCCGCTTTTCATACAGATATTTGGAAGAGTTATGCCATCCACCACATTCATCTCAACTTCAGTTTCAAGCAACTGTTCAAAAGTCTTATCTGTTCCTACCATAAGATTGAATACATCATAGGGATCAAGCACTATAGACTCACCCATTCCCGTGCAGCATTTATAGCAACCTTCACACCCGAAACAGTCTGCTCTCACCATATCATTATTATCGTATAACTTTCCATCTGATATATCTAATAAATCAACTTGTCTTTTCATAAATTCTATTCTTTCTTATTATACTACCATCACTTTGCACATGTCCCCTCGAAGTGAGAGTCCTCTCACTTCTGATATTTGTGACACACTATCATTATAATTTACCCCTATTGATATGTCTACAATATCGGGCAAACCAGATTTTGAAAAGTAACTATTCTTTTATGTATTTTGGGAACCCAAATCAGCGAGATACGCGACAAAACTTTTTTGTCGCGAGCGAAAGTGATTTGATATCCGAAGGATGAAAATCACGAAAGCTTAGCAGCTTTGCGGATTCGAGCTGGCATTGCTGAAAGGCTGAATAGTTACGTTGAAAAATCCGGTGGATCAGGTGCTTGGGAATTGAGGAATTAGATATTTGATAATCGAGATAGCACAGATTTTCGTTTGGCTCATCCCGGATAACGCGAAAAGACCGCTCTCTCGAGCGGTCTTACGCTATATGATATAAATCATATACAAAGGAAAAATGAGAAAAAACGGAAAACTGAAATATTATTTTTTAAATTGATATTTAAAAAATATATTCTTGTCTTGTAACTACAATATACAATGGAACCGTTTACATTTCAACCACTTCCCCCTCAAACGGTAACGTTTCCCCTTCAAACGGTGTAGATAAAAAATTTCATCTGACTCAAAAGAAATATTTTTCAAAAAATATGCCATCATTTTCCGGCATAATTGTTTAGCCGGCATCCCATATGAAGTTTTTTCCAAAAGGGTTGCCAGTAGAAACAAAAAGAAATGAAAACACATACATCCCAAAGCAGCTTTTTCCCAAACAGGATGCGAGGCTAAAGAATTTATGATGAAAAAGCATACATCCAAAGCAGATTTTTTCCAAAAAGTGATACCAAATTCCTGCAATTCAAAAAAGTGATACCAAATTTCCACAATACAGAAACCTGATATCACTTCTTTTATTTATTGGATATTATTTTACTAACTGATATCTCAATTGCCAATATCTTAATTGCTTACATATCAATTGCCAATATCTTAACTGCTTACATATCAATTGCTTATATCTCACCAACTAATATCACACCCAATAATATATATTAGAAAACTTTATCTTCTATTATTATTTCTTAGGACCTGCAGCTACTAATGCCTTACCAGCTTCATTTCCTTCGTACTTAGCAAAGTTCTTGATGAATCTTGATGCTAAATCTTCTGCCTTAGCTTCCCACTCTGAAGCATCTGCGTATGTATCACGTGGGTCAAGGATTGCAGGATCTACTCCCGGAAGTTCTGTTGGAACTTCGAAGTCAAACATAGGAATCTTCTTTGTTGGAGCATTGTTGATATCTCCGTTTAAGATAGCGTCGATGATTCCACGAGTATCTTTGATTGAGATTCTCTTTCCTGTTCCGTTCCATCCTGTGTTAACTAAGTAAGCCTTAGCTCCACTCTTCTCCATCTTCTTAACTAATTCTTCAGCGTATTTTGTTGGGTGAAGCTCTAAGAATGCCTGACCGAAACATGCTGAGAATGTAGGTGTTGGCTCTGTAATTCCTCTCTCTGTACCTGCAAGCTTAGCAGTAAATCCTGAAAGGAAGTAGTACTGTGTCTGCTCTGGTGTAAGGATTGATACTGGAGGTAATACTCCGAATGCATCTGCTGATAAGAAGATTACATTCTTTGCAGCTGGTGCTGAAGATACAGGACGAACAATGTTCTCAATGTGATTGATTGGGTAAGATACACGAGTATTCTCTGTAACGCTC
>JAEELL010000101.1 GCA_016282745.1 Lachnospiraceae bacterium | reverse complement strand
GACGATCGATTTAGAAAACACAATAGAAATGAGAATTTCTTAAAAGGATTTGGAATAGTTGATTTTTCTGAAAATGAATTACGCAGACTTCGTTGGTACGATATTATTTTGTATTTGACCATGATGATAGAAGTATTCTATCGTGAATATGAAGACAAAGGTCAGTATCAGTGGGCGAAAGAAATGTTATTAGGTGTATTGTAGTGCAGCAAAATGCGAATGGACACTGCGCTAAATTCCAAGTTGCGGAGGAAAACATGATTTTTAAAGTGGCGATTTTACAGTCTCGTGCAGAGAATTCGAATATAAAGAGAAATATTGATACCATAATCTGTTCTATGAAGGAAGCATCAAAAAATGGCGCAGACATTTTGCTGCTTCCGGAGTGCTTTATAACAGGTTATGAACTTCCTATGACATATGAAAAAAGTATATCCTGTGAAGACGAAGTTATCGTGAAAATATGCGAGGTTGCAAAAAAGCATTGTATAGGTGTTGTACTGACATCATTTACAAAAGGCAAAGAACAACCTCAAAATACAGCATTTGTAATTAATAAGTCTGGTGAAATACTGATGAAATATTCAAAGGTACATACTTGTGATTTTGCAGATGAAAAAGATGTTGAGGCAGGAACCGAGTTTAAGTTTTGTGACTTTGATGGAATAAAAATTGGCATAATGATTTGCTATGATAGGGAATATCCTGAGAGCGCGAGAATGCTTATGCTAAAAGGTGCAGAGATTATTCTTGTGCCTAATGACTGTGGTTCGATGAGACCGCGCATTCAAGCTTTGTCTACCAGAGCATATGAGAATATGGTTGGAATAGCAATGGCCAACGCGAATGGACAAAATGCAGGGTGTTCCTGTGCATATAGTCCTATTTGTTGGGATGAAAACGGTATTTGCGTTGATAATACAATTGTGCTCGCTGACGATGTGACAGAAGGGTTGTATTATGCAGATTTTGATATGGATGCAATAAGAGAATATAGAAGCTCAGAGATGATGGGAAATACATTCAGAAAAGTAAGCGCATATAAAGGATTATTGGATGCTACAATTTCAGAACCATTTATAAGAGCTGGGCAAGAATAGATTTACAGACAAATCGGGATTTGCGGAGATGATGAAATGATTAGGCAATACGCTAATTGTGATATAGATACAGTGATGCAAATATGGCTGAATACAAATATTCAGGCACATAATTTTATATCTACGGATTACTGGCGAAGCAACTTTGATGTGGTGAAAGAAATGTTGCCTCACGCAGAAATATATGTACATGAAGATGACTGTTCAAAGCAGATAGACGGATTTATTGGATTGAACGGTAACTACATTGAAGGTGTTTTCGTGAAAGAAGCTGCTCAATCAAAAGGAATCGGTAAACAACTGTTGGATCATGCGAAGAAAGTCAAGTCCACACTAAGATTAAGCGTTTATCAGCAGAATAAGAAAGCAATTCAATTTTATCTTCGAGAAGAATTTTGCATTCAATTTGAAAATATAGACAACAATACAGGGGAAAAAGAATTTGTAATGGTATGGAATCGGTAACATCCAGTTTGTCGTGATGAGAGCATAGTCTTTTATCTCGCAATTTAAATGAGTAAGATAAATTGGAGGTTAGAAATGAGAGATGAAAAAGTTTGGGGAGTGATTCGCGCCGGAGATGCTTGCAAATACTATACTTTCTTTAAAGAAATATTTGAAGCAATGGGTGATTTTCAGAAAGATTACAACTGACTGATTACAGATATTGACGGATACCCGGCAAATGATGAACGATATGAGTCATTTTATAGAGAGCATAATTATTTGTGGCTTACGGGACAAGAACTTTCAGATATTGTGTATGAACATGATTATCAATGGATTTGGGCGGTTTTATCTGGCTTCGATAAAAGCATGAAAATAGATGAGATTTTAAAATATCCTTTTCCCTATGCGGATGGTTATCCTGGGTTTTGGAAAACTGATCTTTCTATCCAACATCCTTTAGCAAAAGTAGAAATAGTAGCATGGGATAGTAGTTCCACGCTATTCATTACAAAGAATTATTCGCAATATCTTGAACTTATAAAGAATATAACTAAAGTTGTGGATTTAAGTGAATACAATTCGGATATGTATGATGAAAAAATGTATTCACGTTGGCTTGAAGATAATAAACAATAAAATAATATCGCAATATAAATGAGTATGACAAATCGGGATTGACCGAGAACTTTAGAGCGAGGGATGCAAGAAGATGGGCATATCGGTCAATTATAGTTATTAAGGAGGAAAGAATGAAAACACTGGTAGTTTATTATTCATTGGAAGGTAACACCGAATACGTTGCAAATAAAATAAAAGAGAAGACTGGTGCCGATGTACTTAAATTAGTTCCACAAAAGGCTTATCCCAATAAGGGATTTGGTAAGTTCTTTTTTGGAGGTGGCAGTTCAGTTATTGGGGAAACTCGTGAATTGGAACCATATGAAGTATGTTTAGATGAGTACGAGAGAGTAATTCTAGGTTTTCCGGTATGGGCAGCCAGAATCACACCGCCACTCAGAATGTTTATTGAGGAAAACAAGAGCAAATTAGTCAACAAGAATCTTATTGCTTATGCCTGCCAGAGCGGCAATGGTGCTGAAAAAGCATTTGCAAAGTTGGCGGAGGGCATAGGTGTGGATGGTTTTGAGAAAACGGCTGTATTTTTAGATCCTAAATCTAAACACACAGAAGAAAAAGATAAGCAGATAGAAGAATTTTGTGAGATATTGAAGTAAGAGTTTTGAATTTGAATTAAACGAGCTAAGGCACAAATCGGAAGTTTAAATAACTAAAGGAGAAATACTTATGGCTAAGATAATAGCAATCTGTGGAAAAATATGTTGCGGGAAAACTTATTACGCCAATCAAATAAAAGAAGAAGCTTAACCGAGTTTTGTCGTTCTCATAATGTTCATTGTGAATGGCACTATATTGATGTTGATGACCAAACATGGAATAAAAATATTGAAGAGCGAAACTGTAGGGTGTTAAATGGCGAAGGCACTTCGGAATATTATCTAGATGAAGGTCTCATGGGAAAATTATTGTCTATGTGGAAAGTACCTTCTAAAGATGAAATAGATGTTTGGTATACACTAAAAAGAAAATGGAAATGAATATGCATTGCCAGGTGGTCATATAAAAATAGGCGAAACATTAGAAGATGGTTTGATTCGTGAGACAAAGGAAGAAATGGGTGTGGATATTAAATGCAATCGTTTGTTATGGAGCGAAGAATGTTTTTTTAAATGGAACGGAAAACAAGCACATCAGATTGTATTTTACTATTTGGTAGAATTGTGTGAAAATCAAAAAATTCCCGATAGAGGAGAGTTTGTTTCCCAAAAAGATAATTGTGATATAGTTATTGGATGGATGCCTATTGAAGAACTCAAAAAGATAATCATATATCCTGAGTTTTTGAAAAAAGAAATATATAATTTGAGCGAACCTATAAAACATTTTGTTTCAAAAGGTTAACGAAGATAAATTTGAAGTTGTAGAGTTCTTTAATTAAAAATCAATTTGCTTATATTGAATTAAATTGATATTTTCTAAAAAGGTATCGACCCTTACCTAGGGGAAACAATTATAGTGTCGTTATAAAGATAATGAGGAGGTACTATTATGAGTATAATAAATACATTTGATGGTGAAGGAGCAGAGATTATTAAAGCGGAAAATAATGTGCATAAGATTGACAATTTTCCTAAAACAATTCTAGTTGCGTTTTCAACAAAGTTTTGTAATATTCTTTTAAACAACTATAATGTGAGCAAAATTGGATGTTTATATGGAGGCGGACAAGAACATCCTATTTATGAATTTGATTGTGAAGGTAAAAAAATTGGATTTTTTAATTCAATCATAGGGGGAGCAGGTGCGGCAGCTTTATTAGAAGAATTAATAGCATTAGGAGCAGAAAAAATCTTATATTTCGGTTCCTGTGGAGCTTTAGATAGAAAAATAGCTGAAGGACATTTGATAGTTCCAGTAGAAGCGTACAGAGATGAAGGAGTTAGCTATCATTATGCAAAGCCTACAGATTATTTAGTGATAGAAACAGCTCAAAGATTAATTGAAATACTAGAAGAGATTCATATACCATACAATACTACAAAAACATGGACAACGGATGCATTTTATAGAGAAACTGAAAATAACTTAAAAATGAGAAAGAACGAAGGCTGTGGCGTTGTTGAAATGGAATGTGCTTCTATCATGTCAGTCGGCCAGTTTCGAAAAAAAGAAGTTTATCAATTTTTATATGCGGCAGATTGTTTAGACGATAGTAGTTGGGATAAGCGAATACTTGGGAGCATGCCAAGTGATTTAAGAGAGAGGATTCTTGTGGTTGCTATAGAACTTGCATGCAGATTATAATTATGTACATAAATTCAAATTTGTAGAGGAGACAATAAACATATGAAAAATATTAGATTTTATGAAACCGAAAAATATAAAACTTCGGAATATGAAAAAGTTGAAAGCATGATATATAAAACGATGGAGAAGATAAATCAAGGCGATGGCAATTATTCGTTTAAAGGATGTAGTGATGAAGCGCTGGTTACCAAACTTTTGGAGAGTAATGAATGGGAGCAGGGAACAGGTAAAGGCCTTGCGCGCTATATGATTATGACGCATCAAGGAAAAAGATATTATCGTACAACAGAATACATAGGTACAGATAAAGATATCATTTATATAGAGAAAGAACCTGATCCAATCTATGTCACATCAATTGTGTTTGAGCCGGAACCTGAATTGGGAGAAAACGAGCCGGCAGATGCATTTGTTTCACAGTATCCGTTGGAGGATATATTAGACAAGTATTATGTCTATTGTGAGGATTTTTATGAAAAAGAAAATGAAATGGATAAAGAAAATTCATATGTAGAATTTGCCAGCTGTAGTATTGAGGATATACGAAATGTTCTTACATTGATTGGCAAACATGTATATAACAAAGAGGATGGGGATTATATTTTCCTCAAAATAGAATAACACTTAAGAAGGTCATATGCTTTATTTACCTTATTGGTCAGATATACTTGAAGAAGTATGCCGATAAATTCGAATTTATGGAGGCCTTTGGCATGGGAAAAGATTTATCTAAAATGACATTGGAAGAGTTATGGGCATTGTTTCCCATCTTTCTTGTGCCGCACGATGATCGGTGGAAAGATAGCTTCAATGAGATCAGGCAAACGCTGACCGG
>JAEELL010000005.1 GCA_016282745.1 Lachnospiraceae bacterium | reverse complement strand
TGAGTAACCTTGCAATGTTATGGTGCAGGGTGTTGTTCTATTCAGTTTCACTTACATTAATCTGCAAATTGATATTTCCGGAATTTACACAGGAAAGTAAAATTCTTTTTTCATTTTTTCCAATATTAACAGAAAGATATTTCTTGTGGTGCAGCTAAAGGACTAAAGACAACAGAGATGAATAAAAATAATTATGAAAATATGTATAGAAATTTGACAGAACTATTACATAAAGCTAACATTACAGATAAAGTGAAATTTGTAAGTTTTTCGTTGCCTCCAGTTATATACTTAGATGCAAGTATGTATTATGGAACTTTTTCATCATGGAATTATGAGTACACTGATAAAATGTTAGAAAAACGGTATTCAGAGTATTACAAGTTGAATCCTAATAAAATTCCAAACGTTATTTTCTGTAATAATATGGATGATATGCATAGATGGTTTGATGTCAGTGAATATACAAAATTTGAATATAATGAATCTGTTTTGTATGTTAAGAGATAGATGTTATTAAAATGCAGTACTATATAAATATCATGGATAAAAAATGTTTACAAAGGTAAGAAGTATGATAACAGTTAGTGAAAGTTTTGAGGAAAACAAAAAAGTAAAACGCTACCGTTCAGTTGATGTTATTAAAGGAATAGCTATGATAATGGTAATTCTTGTTCATTACGGACAGAATTATCAACTTCCGATATCTAAATTATTTAATTATCTACAAATGGGATGTCCTATTTTTTTTGTGACATCTGGATTTGGTATGATGTGTTTAGTATATAATAGATATAGTGGTTATATGAGTAAAAATAATATAAAACAATATTATTTTTCAAGGTTTATCGCATTGGCCCCAGGCTGGTATATCACATTTGTTTTGATATTTGTAATTAATACATTACTTTTGAAGTCTACAGGAGTAATGCTCCCTTTTGGAACAAATAGAGGAAAAACATCAATTATTTGTAATTTATTGTTTGTTAATGGATTACTTCCATTTTGCAATAATAATGTCATGCCTGGAGGGTGGTATATTGGAACATTATCAATACTGTATTTCTTAACACCGATAATTGTTGTTATGTTACAAATAATAAATAAAAGAAGAGTATTTTTTGCATTTTCTTCATTGTTAGGGATGTCATTGTGGTTCATACTTTTTTTCCTTTTTCGTGAAAGGTTTGATATAAACGGATTTGGATATTGTTTGTTTCTAGTTCATTATCCAGAGTATCTACTCGGCATACTGTTATTTTATGACTTTTCAAGCCATATATTTACAGAGGCAGAAATTAAAAAATGTCGCATTTTGAGTTTTTTTGTCTTGACTACTGCAATAGCGTTATTTTTTAGTAGGCTTCCTTTTTCAAATATTTTATCGGCATGGATGACGGCACTATTTGCATATCTTGCACTATATTATATGATTTCGAATGAAAGTGAAAAAAGAAAAATATGGATATCTATTGTGTTGGAGAACTTTGGGAAAAATTCATATTATATTTTTCTTTTACACACTTTTTTTGCTTGGCCTTTTGCAAAATTAATGATTAAAATATGTGATGAAAAAGGAATATCAACCAATATAACATTTTGGATTTTGATACCTATAATATTGAGTTTTGCTTTCTTTGCGGGTGCTATATTTCGAACGCTAATAAAAGTAGGCGAAGGATTTTTAGCTAAAACATCATTGTGTGGAAATAGACAATAGAATAATTGTAATTAATTGATACTATAACGGATAACATATAAATATGTGAGAAAATCGTGATACATTTTCACCACTAATTTTCGTATGTTCTGTAGTGCGTAAGTCTAATATAGAAAAAGTAATATAAGTTAACATAAGTTGAAAAGAAAATATGGAACTTGACAATTTTATTTTATGATAAATTGAAACATTTCGCAGAAAGGCGGATTATAAAAATGAAAAATATGAAGAATAATAAAAATGAAAAAGAGAAAAATTCTGTTTTCATTTTTTCCAATTCTAACAGAAAGATATTGGTACTTTTCTGCATATGCAGTGTTATTCCTGTTTATTCCATTTATTAATGGGGGAATAAAAAAATATCAAAAAACAAAATTAGATTTCTACTCATTACAATAGTTGCAATTACTTCAATGAGTCAATTGATTGAACTAATATTTTCGGTTGGTTTTATTGATTTAGAACAAGGGTTCTCGCCATGGTGGCTTTTGATTTTGTATATGATAGGTGCATACATACGAAAATATGGCTTTTTTACAAAGCTTGATAAACATAGAATAAAGTTGTTCTTATTTATGTATTGGTTATTTAGTTCTTTTACATGGCTATTATCATTTTTGAAAAAATAATGATGAAGGAAAAAATACAAAATATAGAAGCTAGTTTGAGAAAACAATTATCTATTTAAATTTGATGTATAAAGGATAAAAATAAGTAAGAAAGTTGGATTGACTGGAATCATAATAATTATCCCGTAGATTTGGTGTTTTCGGGACATTATCATGGAGGACAGTGGAACCTTCAATTTATAGGTGGAGTGTATGCCCCTTATATTGGATTTAATCCGCCCTTTGTAAAAGGAGTGTATAAAGGTGAATATGCCACTATAATTTTATCGTCGGGCTTGGGAAATGAACATCGTTATATACCAAGAATCAATAATCCACCGGAGATAGTAGTGGTGGATATAAAACCTGAAAAGTAATGATAAATAGTAAAAAAAGAAAAAGGAGTCCCTATGACTTACGAAGAACAATATCTGCTTACAACTTTAAAATGTTTTATCCACGGTCAGAATCCGGGGCCTTTTGAGGGTGACTGGGATAAACTTATAGAAATCACGAACAAGCATTTTCTTATGGGAATTCTTGGATACATGATGATTAATAATCCGGATGATTCTAATGCACATATGCAGGCTAAGTTTAGGAAAAACAGCCTCAAGTATTATGGTTATTTTTCTAATGCCGAGGAGAAGATGAAGGTGCTGATTTCTAAGATGAATGAGGCCGGTTTGGATCATCTTATTTTCAAGGGATTTGTTGTCAAGGATTATTATCCGGTCCCGGAGCTTAGGACTTTTGGTGATATTGACTTTCTAATCAGAAAAGAAGATAGGAAGAAGAGTGATGATTTGATGATTGCAAACGGCTTTCAAAGGAAGAATAACTGGGAGCCTGTTTACAGTTACAAAAAAGAGATTGAGTATTATGAGATTCATACTGAGGTGATGGAGGTAGATGTGTCACCAAAGGCAGATTATGTATCGTACTTTGGAAAGACATGGGATCGTGCCGTAAAGAAAAAAGGTTTTACAACCACAACTCATACCTACGAACTTCTGCCGGAAGATCACCTAATTTATCTGCTCACTCACATTGCAAAGCACATCAACGGTTCCGGAGCGGGTATTAGGTTGTATTTGGATATCGCAGTATTTCTCAAACATTTTGAGGGAAAACTAAGAATGGATTATTTGAAGAATGAATTAGAAACCATCAGTCTTTACAATTTTGCTTCTTTTGTATTTGCTGTGGTAAGAAAGTATTTTGAGATTGATGTTCCATTCTGTAAAGAGGATATTTCGGCACAAACTTTTGAAAAGTATATGGAGTATACTCTCGAAGGTGGCGTATTTGGAAAAGTTGGAAGAGATTCAGGAGTGATTACTTTGAAACAGGAGGGACGTGATACCAGAGTATCATCCGGTAAGACAAGTAATTCCAGATTGCATATAGTAATAAGACGACTGTTTCCGTCTGCAGCTACGATTGAGAGCAGATACACTTATCTTCAGGGAAGGCATTGGTTGATTCCTGTTGCCTGGCTTCACAGATTGTTTATTACCAGAGATAAATTTTCGCAGCATGCAAATGAAGCGAAGAGTATTATGAAGGTTGAACAGGCTGAAGTTGACAGATTAAAGGAAATATATGAACTGTTGGATTTGTAGTGAGATTTGTAAAGAAAAGACAAAATAAAAGTGAGAGAGCAAATGAAAAAAATGAAGAAGAATGAATTAGAATTAAATAATAATAATAATAATAATCTCCAAAGAAATTACGGAATAGATTTACTTCGAATTGTATCAATGATAATGGTTGTCATGTTACATGTATTAGGGAATGGAGGACTATTGTATACATCATTATCATACAAATACTGGTTTGTGTGGTATTTGGAGGGTATGGCATTTGTTGCTGTCAACTGCTATGCACTGATATCCGGTTATGTTGGAGTTGATTCAAAGTATAAGGTGAGTAACC